>NZ_BCBX01000001.1:0-1878 GCF_001417795.1 Sphaerimonospora mesophila
GATGGGAGTTTCGCGGAGTCGCGGGTGCTGGCCCGGCGTAAGGGCGGGGAGTTCGAGGCGGTTCATCCGTCCGAGGTGGACTACATGGACGTGTCGCCGCGGCAGATGGTGTCGGTGGCGACCGCGATGATCCCGTTCCTGGAGCACGACGACGCCAACCGCGCGCTGATGGGCTCGAACATGCAGCGGCAGTCGGTGCCGCTGTTGAAGAGTCAGGCGCCGCTGGTCGGGACCGGGATGGAGTACCGCGCCGCGACCGATGCCGGGGATGTCATCACCGCGGAGAAGGCGGGGGTGGTGGAGGAGGTCTCGGCCGACTACATCACGGTCATGAACGACGATGGCACGCGGATCACCTACCGGGTGGCGAAGTTCAAGCGGTCCAACCAGGGCACGTGTTTCAACCAGAAGCCGATCGTGGCCGAGGGGGATCGGGTCGAGGTCGGTCAGGTCATCGCCGATGGGCCGTGCACCGAGAACGGTGAGATGGCGCTGGGGAAGAACCTGCTGGTGGCGTTCATGCCGTGGGAGGGCCACAACTACGAGGACGCGATCATCTTGTCGCAGCGTCTGGTGCAAGACGATGTGCTGTCCTCGATCCACATCGAAGAGCATGAGGTCGACGCGCGCGATACGAAGCTGGGTCCGGAAGAGATCACCCGTGACATTCCGAACGTGTCGGAGGAGGTGCTGTCGGATCTGGACGAGCGGGGCATCATCCGGATCGGCGCGGAGGTGGTGACGGGGGACATTCTGGTCGGCAAGGTCACTCCGAAGGGGGAGACGGAGCTGACGCCGGAGGAGCGGCTGCTGCGGGCGATCTTCGGGGAGAAGGCGCGTGAGGTGCGCGACACTTCGCTGAAGGTGCCGCATGGGGAGTCGGGCAAGGTCATCGGGGTTCGGGTGTTCTCCCGGGAGGAGGGCGATGAGCTGCCTCCGGGGGTGAATGAGCTGGTTCGTGTCTATGTGGCGCAGAAGCGGAAGATCACCGATGGGGACAAGCTGGCGGGCCGGCACGGGAACAAGGGTGTGATCTCGAAGATTCTGCCGGTGGAGGATATGCCGTTCTTGGAGGACGGTACGCCGGTGGACATCATTCTGAATCCGCTGGGGGTGCCCGGGCGGATGAATGTGGGTCAGGTGCTGGAGACGCATCTGGGCTGGATCGCCTCGCAGGGGTGGGATATCAGCGGGGTGGAGGAGGCCTGGGCCGAGCGGTTGCGGGACAAGGGGATCGCGCGGGTCGAGCCGAACACGAATGTGGCCACGCCGGTGTTCGATGGTGCCGAGGAGCATGAGATCGTCGGTCTGCTGCGGCATACGCTGGTGGATCGGGACGGGGATCGTCTGGTCGGGGACCATGGGAAGGCGCGGTTGTTCGATGGGCGCTCGGGTGAGCCGTTCCCGCATCCGATCTCGGTGGGGTACATCTACATTCTGAAGCTGCTGCATCTGGTCGATGACAAGATTCATGCGCGGTCGACGGGTCCGTACTCGATGATCACTCAGCAGCCGTTGGGGGGTAAGGCGCAGTTCGGTGGTCAGCGGTTCGGTGAGATGGAGGTGTGGGCTCTTGAGGCCTATGGTGCGGCGTATGCGCTGCAGGAGCTGCTGACGATCAAGTCGGATGATGTCGTGGGCCGGGTGAAGGTCTATGAGGCGATCGTCAAGGGCGAGAACATTCCCGAGGCGGGTATTCCCGAGTCCTTCAAGGTCCTTATCAAGGAGATGCAGTCGTTGTGTCTCAATGTCGAGGTCCTGTCCAGCGACGGTATGTCGATCGAGATGAGGGACACCGACGAGGACGTCTTCCGCGCTGCCGAGGAACTCGGCATCGACCTGTCCCGGCGTGAGCCGAGCAGCGTCGAAGAGGTCTGA
>NZ_BCBX01000002.1:0-1804 GCF_001417795.1 Sphaerimonospora mesophila
CGGTGAGTTTGGACTACTCCTCGTTCCGCGAGGCTTCCGGCGGGGGTTTCGCCTCGCGGCTGACCTTGGTGGAGTTGCCGTCGTGTGTGCTTGCCGCCACGACCTCACCGGAGTGCGCCACGCGGGCGAAGGCACGCCAGATCCCGGTGATCAACGATGTAGCGGCCGGCACGCTCACCGCGCAACTGCAGGCCGCCCCCAAGGCGGCCCTGCCGGATACCGCCGAGAGTAGGAACGCTGGGGTGTCGTCGCAGACGGCGGGCGGCAGTGGTACCGCTCAGGCCGGTTCGGTGTATGTGATGACGGCGTCGGCGGCTTCGACGTCGTCGGATCTGACCGGGTCGTTCGCCGCGACGGATCTGAAGCCGTCGGGGACCTGGCAGGTCGGCCCGTCCGGTGGTGCGTTCTCCTACAGCGTGCCGATCGCCGCGCCGCCCCCGCCGGGCGGGCAGGGGCCGCAGCTGTCGCTGGATTATTCCTCCTCTTCGGTGGACTCGCTGACCTCCTATACCAACAACCAGGCCGGCTGGGTCGGGATGGGCTGGGAGTTGGGCGTGGGGTTCATCGAACGCCACTACAAGCCATGCAACGTGGACAGTTCCACCGAGGACCCGCGGTATGTGTGCTGGGACGACAACAACGATCTGACGTTGTCGGTGGCGGGCCGTTCGTCGCGGATCGTCAAGGACACGGCGTCGGGGACGTCGGGGGCGTGGCGGACCGAGGAGGACTACGGCTGGAAGATCGAGCAACTGGACACCGGTAGCGATCCCGGCAACCCAGGACAGCGGTACTGGCGAGTGACGACCCAGGACGGAACGGTCTACCGGTTCGGACAGCACCGGGATGCTTCTTTCCAAGTGCCGTACTTGGCTAAGAAGTCCAGTGACCCGTGTTACGCGCAGCAGTCGGCGCCGTGGGGGTTCGGCCGGTTCTGCCGCGGCCCCTGGCGGTGGATGCTGGATCAGGAGATCGATCCTAAGGGAAATGTGATCGATTACTCCTACAGCCGGGAGCAGGGGCGCTACTGCGCGGCGTCGAATGGTAGTTGCCCGAGTAGCGATTTGCTGACCTATGACCGGGGCGGCTACCTGGCGCAGGTGGCCTACGGGAGCAACGTGAACGTTGCGGGGTCGGCAGCGACCGGGCGCGTGGTGTTCTCCACCCTGGCCCGCGGTGAGGGCGTTATCGGCGGAACCTACAAGGACTTTCCCTTCGATCTGATCTGTGACGATCCCGGGCATCAGGGCTGGTGCCTGTTCAATCCGACCACGCCTTCATTCTTCGTCACCCGGCGGTTGAACACGATCACCACGCAGACCTGGAACCCATCGGCCAGCGGCTGGGACGATGTGACCCGGTGGGAACTGGGGTATCGCTGGGTGCAGACCAAACCCGGCCAGACGCCCCCGGCTCCGGTGCTGTGGCTGGACAGCGTCCGTCAGGTCGGGCTCGCAGGGGGCGGCCCGGAGATCGCGATGCCGCCACTCCAGTTCGACGCGGTGCTGCTACTCAATCAGGATGCCGGTAACCGGTTCCCGCGGATCGCGGGCATCAACAACGGCCTGGGCGGCCGGACGGAGATCTCCTACGGCCAGCCCAGCGGCTGCGATTTAGCGGTCCGCACCCTGGCTGACGTGCGCGACCGTGCCGGTTATGACTGCTACTGGGTCTTCGCCGGTGAATCCGGCGGATACACCGTCGGGAACGTCTACAACAAGTGGCTGGTCACCACCGTCACCGACAAGGACCTGGTGGCCGGCTCCCCGGACATGGTCACCCGGTACGAGTATGTCGGTTCCCC
>NZ_BCBX01000003.1:0-1625 GCF_001417795.1 Sphaerimonospora mesophila
GGGTGTCAACGGACGCCCAATGCTGACCCCCTATGGTTCCGGGAAAATTGACCCCTTGGTGGTTGGTCAGTCGCGGCTGGCGCGGTTCTCCTTGGCCAGCAACTCGCGGCGTTGCCGGGTGCGGTAGGAATCGCCGGTGAGGGTGAGGACCTCGGCGTGGTGAACGAGCCGGTCGATCATCGCTGCGGCTACGACGTCGTCGGAGAACGTCTCACCCCACCGGCCGAAGGGCAGGTTCGAGGTGACCATAATCGAGCCCTGCTCGTAGCGGGACGCCACCAGCTGGAAGAACAGGTTGGCCGCGTCCTGGTCGAACGGGATGTAGCCCACCTCATCGACGATGATCAGCTTGTAACGGCGGATCTTCTTCAGCTCGGTCTCCAACTGCCCCGCGTGATGCGCCGCCGACAGCCGGGCGATCCAGTTGCTGGCGGTGTCGAACAGCACCGAGTAGCCGGTTTGGCAGGCCTTGACCCCAAGGCCGATGGCCAGGTGGGTCTTGCCGATCCCGGGCGGTCCCAGCAGGATCACGTTCTCGGCCTTGGCGACGAACGTGGCGGTGGCCAGGTGAGCGAGCACGTCGCGGCGCAGCGAGGGCAGATGGTCGAGGTTGAAGTCCTCCAACGTCTTCACCTGGGGGAAGTGGGCGGTGCGGATGCGCATGACGGTGCCCTTGGATTCCCGGTCGGCGACTTGGCGCTGCAGCAGCGCGGCCAGGTACTCCTCATGCGACCAGTTCTCATCCCGGGCTTGGGCAGCCAGATCTTCCCAGAACGCACCGATGGTGGGCGTCTTCAGCACCCGGGTGAGGTAAGCGATCATCGACGGCAGCCCGTCTTTCGGCGTCGCGGCCTGGGAAGTCGCCGTGGTGGTGGTCATTCGCTGCTCGCTTCCGTGACGTGTGCGGATGGGTTGAAGTCGACGCCGAACAGGGCGTCGTAGTCCGGCAGCGCCCGCAGCATGACGCCATGGCCATCGCTGTGATAGCGGGTCGCCGCCTGACGGCTGTTCCGCTCGGCAGCCAACGCCTGGCGCATCTGGGCGGCGGTGGTGGCATGGGCCGGGTCGGTGACCACACCGTGCTTGGCCCACGAGCGGGCGTGGCGGGCCACGACCTGCCCGTCGCAGACCACCGTCACCTCGCAAGGAGAGGCGGTGACCTCGACGAACCGGCCGATGACACGCGGATCGACCGAGTAGTCCACCGTGTCGACGCGGACGTAATAGTCGCGGCCCAGCCGGACGCGGTGATGCAGGCCGACCTGCGGGGCGATCGGCGGCAACGGCAGCATTGAGCGGTAGTCGACCTCCAGCAGGTCCACCGGGCGGCCCTGGATCGAGCGCACGGTGCGGGCGTTGGCCCCGGTCAGCCACTCGGCCAGCTGCTCGTTGAAATCCGCCGGTGAGGCGAAGGTCCGCCCTGGCAGGAACGAGGTCTCCAAGAACCCGTTGTGGCGCTCAACCAGGCCCTTGTACTCCGGATCCCGCGGCGGCGCCAGCTTGATCTGGGTGGCCAGGGTGCCGGCGAACGCCGCCGCCGGCACGCTGACCCGCCCGCTGCCACCGATCGCGGACTCCCGGTCCCACAGCAGCGTCTTGGTCACCCGGCCGATCTGGCCGATCAG
>NZ_BCBX01000004.1:0-1509 GCF_001417795.1 Sphaerimonospora mesophila
CCAAAGACATCCCAGGAGCTTGAGTGTCAAGCTGCGAGCTTCTCGGCATGATGCGACCAGGCGGTCGCTTCGTCGTAGAGCGTGCCGGTCTTGAGGCAGCCGTGCAGGATTCCCACGAGCCGGTTGGCGAGCTGACGCAGCGCGGCGTGGTGGCCGACATCCCGGGCTCGTAGCCGGTCGTAGTAGGCGCGGGCGCCGGATGAGGACTGCAGAGCGGAGAACGCCTGCGTGGTGAGGGCGTCCACGAGCCGGTCGTTGTGGACATACCGCGCCAGGACGACCTTCTTCTTGCCCGAGGCCCGGGTGATCGGGCTGGTGCCGGCATAGTTCTTGCGGGCCTTGGCGCTGGCGTACCGCTTGGGGTCGTCGCCGAACTCGGCAAGCACCCGGGCGCCGAGGATCGGTCCCAGCCCAGGCTGGGAGCCGATGATCTTAGCGGCCGGGTGCGCGCCAAAATACTCCTCCACCTGCCCTTCGAGCACCTTGATCTGCTCGTTGAACACGGCCAGGATCGCGGTCGCCGAACGCACCGTGGCGGCGTAGGCGGCCGTCACGACTGCGGGCTGGCCCAGGTGCTCACTCCGCAACGCCGCCTGGATCGCAGCGGCCTTGTCCGCGATGCCGCGGCGGCGGGCGCGCTTGAGCGCCGCGGTGATCTGCGTGGTGGTCAGCTTCGCTGCCGAGGCTGGGTCCGGTGCCCGGCTCAGCAGTTCCAGGGTGTCGGCGGCGGTCAGATCCTCGAAGGCCTCCAGCGCGGCGGGGAAGTAGTCCCGCAGCGAGTGCCGCAGCCGCTGCATATGCCGGGTGCGCTCCCAGATCAGCGTCTTGTGCGCGCGGGCGACCACCTTGACCGCCGCAGCTTGGTCGCTGTCGCCGGCCACCGTGCGCAACTGGTGGGAGTCAGTGCGCACCATGTCGGCCAGCACGTGAGCGTCGGCGGCGTCGCTCTTGGCACCCGACACCGCATGCCGCCTGCGGTACTCCGAGGCCTGCAGCGGGTTGACCGCGAACACCCGGTACCCGGCGGCGATCAGCGCCTGCACCCACGGGCCCCGGTCGGTCTCGATACCGATCAGCACCTGATCGGCGGCATCCTCCTCATCCTCGACGTCCGCGCCAAGGTGCTCGGCGATCAACGTGTGCAGCTGGGCCATGCCCGCCACGCCCTCCGGCAGTCGAGCTTTGGCCAGCCGGCGGCCCGTACCGTCCATCAACTCCACATCGTGGTGGTCTTCGGCCCAGTCGTCTCCGAGGAACAGCAATGCCTCTCCCGTCTCCGCTGTCGATCAGCGTTCGCAGCCGTTCGGGAGAACCATCAACGACCTAATGAATCAGTGCTCACGCCCTGGTGGCGGGCACGACATCCCATCAGCGATCAATCCACCCGGTTACCGGCAGGGGCAACGGTCTTTGGATAGGACTCAAAATCCAGGCCCACGGAGTGCTCACCTGCCGGTGGCTACCAGTCCCGAGTCTGCCGGATGGCCGACCCGCTAACTCTCATTAGGC
>NZ_BCBX01000005.1:0-1505 GCF_001417795.1 Sphaerimonospora mesophila
GGTCACTAGGGCACCCTCTTTCTCGCAGGCACCATTACGGTGCTTGGTGAAGGGACTCGGCGGGAGCCGGGGTGACGGCCCGATGTGGTCGCCTGTGAAGGGCCAGCATGACACCGCCGCCCCCGGCTCTCGCGAGGCTTCGGACCGGCAACAGGGAGATGCGCCGTAGAGCGCCGGTTAGTGACCGCCCGGGAGCAGGCCTCGCCGCCGTCGAGCCGCCGTCGCTGCCACCTGTAGGAGTCGAGTTGTCGCTTCCGCTTTCCCCCGCGCAGTTCTACGTCGGCCTGGACTGGGCCGCTGAGGTCCACGCCGTGTGCGTCATGGATGCCACCGGGGAGATCGCCGCGCAGTTCACGATCAACCACTCGGCCGACGGGATCGCGCTGCTGCTGCGCCGCCTGGCCAAGCACGCCGACCCCGCTGACATGCCCATCGGGATCGAACGGCCCAACGGCCGCCTGGTGGACCTGCTGCTGGAGGCCGGCCATCCGGTCGTCCCGGTCTCTCCGAACGCCATCAAGACCTGGCGGGAGGGCGAGGTGATGTCGGGCGCCAAGTCCGATGCGGGCGACGCCGCGGTGATCGCCGAGTACCTGCGGCTGCGACAGCACCGGCTGCGCGTGGCCGTTCCCTACTCCGACGACACCCGCGCGTTGCGGACCGTCGTGCGCACCCGTACCGACCTGGTCGACATGCGCGTGGCCGCCACCAATCAGCTGGCGGCGCTGCTGGCCGGCCACTGGCCCGGAGCCGGGACGCTGTTCGCTGACGTGGAATCGCCGATCAGCCTGGACTTCCTGACCCGTTACCCCACCCCGGCCTCGGCCGCGCACATCGGGGAGAAGCGGATGCAGGCGTTCATGACCAAGCACAAGTACTGCGGCCGCCGCTCGGCCGCCGCCCTGCTGCACCGGCTGCGTTCGGCCCCCGCCGGAACGAGCGGCGAGGCGCTCACCGAAGCCCTGCGCGATGCCGTCTTGGCCCTGGTCGCGGTCTTGAAGGCGTTGAACGGCGCGATCCGCGACCTGGACCGGTCGGCCGTCGCCCACCTCGGGGAGCACCCGGACGGCGAGATCTTCGCGTCGCTGCCAAGGTCGGGTCAGATCAACGCCGCCCAGATGCTCGCCGAGTGGGGCGACTGCCGGCAAGCCTACGCAAGCCCCGACTCCGTCGCAGCCCTGGCCGGATGTACCCCGGTCACGAAGGAGTCCGGCAAGCACCGGGCCGTGCACTTCCGCTGGGCCTGCAACAAACGTTTCCGCGTCGCGATGACCACGTTCGCCGACAACAGCCGGCACGCCAGCCCTTGGGCCGCGAAGATCTACACCCAGGCCCGCGCAGCGGGCAAGGACCACCCACACGCCGTCCGCATCCTGGCCCGCGCGTGGATCCGCGTCATCTACCGGTGCTGGCTGGACCGCAAACCGTACGACCCTGAACGGCATGGGGGCGCAGCCAGCCTGACCGAGCAAATCAGTGCTTGAGGTTGACACAGGGAGTGTCAT
>NZ_BCBX01000006.1:0-1357 GCF_001417795.1 Sphaerimonospora mesophila
TGTCAATCCCCTCAAAGCGTGGAGACGGTCCTATGCCACAGCGGCCCTCAGCAGGGCCGTTGAGGCTTGCCTCTTCTCGATCATCTGGCGCTCGAATGTGACAGGCGGGAGCCCGTCGTTGGCGCTGTGTCTCCGTCTGGCGTTGTAGAAGTCGGTGATCCAGGTTGCGATCTTCAGGCGGGCCTCGGCCCGGGTACGGAAGTGCTGCCGGTAGACGTATTCGACCTTGAGCGTGCTGTTGAACGACTCGGCCGCGGCGTTGTCGAGCGCGCAGCCGACCCGGCCCATCGACTGAACGACCCCATGCCGGCGGCATTCGGCCTGGTAGCGGGCGGCGGTGTACTCGCTGCCCCGATCGGAGTGGAAGATCACCCCGTCCACGTCACCGCCACGGGTGGCGACCGCCATCTGCAAAGAGGCGACCGTCAGCGCCGCATCGTGATGCTCGGACATGGCGTACCCGAGCAGACGGCGAGAGAACAGGTCCTCCACCGTGGCCAGATACAGCGGCCCCTCATCAGTGCTGATCATCGTGCCGTCGCCCACCCACAGCACATCGGGGGCGACCGCGGAGAACTTCCGCCCGACCAGATCCGGCGCGGCCGGCCGCTTGCCTTGACGGGTCAGCGAGCGCGGCTTCTTGGGCACCCGTCCGGCCAGACCGAGTTCGGCCATCCGCTTGGCCACGGTGTTCTCCGACACCTTCCAGCCCTCGCCGCGCAGGTCATGAGTGATCCGCGGCGATCCGTAGGTGCCGTCCGAGGCCGCGAAGTGCCGTGCGATCTCCTCATCCAGCCGGGCCCGGCGCTGCTCACGCATCGTAGGCTCGCGGTTCTTCCACTTGTAGAACCACGACTGCGACACCCTCAGCGCCCGGCAACTGGTGGCGTGGTCAATGCCATAGTCGGTCTTCTGGGAGCAGATGAAGGCCGCCACGCTCACCGGCCCACCGCCTCTTTCACCCACAAGACCACCGAACGCTTGAGGACATCACGCTCGTCCTCCAGCTCAGCGCGTTCCTTCTCCCAGGCCGCCTTCTCCCGGGCGTGCTGCTTGACCAGCTCGGCCTTCTCCCGCCGCAGCCGCGCCAGCTCTTCGCTCTCGGACTCCTTCAGCGTCCCGCCTCCACTGCCGTTGCCGCCGGCCTGCCCATTGGCGTGCCGGTCCAGCTGCACCCAGTTGTGCAGCGTGTACTCGTTGATACCAAGGTCTCGCGCGACGTGCGAGACGGGCTTGCCGGTCTCCTTGACGATACGCACCGCCCCGGCCCGGAACTCCGGATCAAAGCGGCGCCTGGGGGTACCTGCCACGACCAAACCTCTCCCGGTTCGGTCTCCACGCTACGAGGGGAAGCTCA
>NZ_BCBX01000007.1:0-607 GCF_001417795.1 Sphaerimonospora mesophila
CGCCTGACAGTGAAGATGTAGGTGAGCGTCTCCCGGTGGGGTCTGACCCAACGCCTGACTGACCTGGGGTCCTCAACGGGATCTGTCGGCCCCGGCCGGGAGACGCTCATGTGCACTCACCGGACGTGGCGCTGTGACTTCATAGGAGCCTGGCCAGAGGCCCCATCACTGTCTTGTCCACGTTGCCCGGCTGGTGCGTGCCGCCCTGCCCCCGGTCAAGACGACAGGACGACGATGACCTCCATTACACCCCAAGACCCGGCGATCATCGAGGTCGCCGGTGGAGTCGACACCCACCAAGACACCCACACCGCGGCCGTGATCGACCAGGTAGGGCGCGTGCTTGGCACCGAATGCTTCCCGGCCACCCCAGCCGGCTATACCGCCTTGCTGGCCTGGATGCGTTCCTTCGGACGACTGGTGCGCGTCGGTGTCGAGGGCACCGGTGTCTACGGGGCCGGGCTCGCGCGGCTCTTGCGAGACGAGCACGTCGAGGTGGTCGAGGTCGACCGGCCCGACCGCAAGACCCGCCGCTACCAGGGCAAGTCCGACCCGATCGACGCCATCGCCGCGGCCAAGGCCGCCCTGGCCGGGGATCGGACCGGCA
>NZ_BCBX01000008.1:0-718 GCF_001417795.1 Sphaerimonospora mesophila
CCCCCAAACAGCGCGACGGCCGGATCGAGGCGCTGCGCAACCTGCGGGTGGCCCGCCGTTCGGCTGTCGACCAGCGCGCAGACACCCAACGCCAGATCAAAGCACTGATCGTCACCGCTCCCGACGACCTGCGCGAACGACTGCGCGGCCTGCCCGTCAAGGAATTGATCAAGGTGTGTGCGGGACTGCGGCCACAGCCGGCCGACGCCGCCAGCCCATCCACCGCCGCGAAGATCGCCCTGCGGTCGCTGGCCCGCCGCCACCAGCAGCTCACACAAGAGATCAACGAGCTCGACGAACTCCTGGACCCACTCGTGGCCGCCATCAACCCCCACCTGGTCGCGGCCAACGGCGTCGGCACCGACGTCGCCGGCCAGCTCCTGGTCACCGCCGGCCAAAACCACGACCGGCTCACCTCCGAGGCCGCCTTCGCCATGCTCTGCGGCGCCGCCCCGATCCCGGCCTCATCGGGCAAGACCCACCGGCACCGGCTTAACCGAGGCGGCGACCGGCAGGCCAACGCCGCCCTCTACCGCGTCGTCCTCTGCCGCCTGCGCTGGGACCCCCGCACCCGCGCCTACATGGAACGACGCACAAAGGAAGGCCTCTCCAAGAAAGAGATCATCCGCTGCCTCAAGCGCTATATCGTCCGCGAGCTCTACCAGATCATCACAGCAAACGATCATGAACTCGCCGCTTGACATCCATAGGAGCATCC
>NZ_BCBX01000009.1:0-1262 GCF_001417795.1 Sphaerimonospora mesophila
GGGACTGTACGGTCTTCGGTGTAACTCCTGATCAAGGAGAACGCACTCAATGACTACTGTGAGCCAGGCATCGGAAGCGACGAATGACCTGGAGGACACCGCGGTGGCGCGTAAGAAGCCGCAGGCCTCGGAGCAGGAACTGGTGGCCAAGCTGGTCGAGCAGGCCCGGGCCGACGGGCTGGAGCTGGTCGGCGAAAACGGACTGCTGGGCCGGCTGACCAAGCTGGTGCTGGAGTCGGCTCTGGAAGGCGAGATCACCGACCACCTCGGCTACGACAAGCACGAACGCGGCGCAAGCCAGATGGGCAACGCCCGCAACGGCACCCGCACCAAGACGGTCATCACCGACGTCGGGCCCGTCGAGATCGTCGTGCCGCGGGACCGGGATGCCAGTTTCGAGCCGAAGATCGTTGCCAAGCGGCAGCGGCGGCTGTCGGGCGTGGATGAGATGGTCATCTCGCTGGCGGCCAAGGGGCTGACCACCGGTGAGATCTCCGCGCACCTGGCCGAGGTCTACGGCGCGCAGGTGTCCAAGCAGACGATCTCCACCATCACCGACAAGGTGATCGAGGGCATGACCGAGTGGCAGAACCGGCCGCTCGACCCCGTCTACCCTGTCGTGTTCATCGATGCCATCCACGTGAAGATCCGCGATGGTCAGGTCGCCAACCGGCCCATCTACGTCGCCCTGGCCGTCACGGTCGACGGCGAGCGCGACATCCTCGGGCTCTGGGCGGGCGACGGCGGTGAGGGCGCCAAGTTCTGGCTGCACGTGCTGACCGAGATCAAGAACCGGGGCGTCGCCGATGTGCTGATGGTGGTTTGCGATGGGCTCAAGGGCCTGCCGCAGGCCATCGAGCAGGTGTGGCCCCAGGCCGTCGTGCAGACCTGTGTGGTGCACCTGCTCCGTGCCTCCTTCCGGTATGCCGGACGCCAGCACTGGGACGCGATCGCCAAAGCGTTGCGGCCGGTCTACACCGCGCCCACCGAAGCCGCAGCGCTGGAGCGGTTCATGGAGTTCGCCGAGGCATGGGGCGGCAAGTACCCGGCGATCGTGAAGCTGTGGGAGGACGCCTGGGCCGAGTTCGTGCCGTTCCTCAACTTCGATGCCGAGATCCGCCGGGTGATCTGCTCGACGAACGCGATCGAGTCGGTCAACGCCCGGATCCGCCGGGCGGTCAAGGCCCGCGGCCACTTCCCCAACGAGCAGGCGGCGCTCAAGTGCGTCTACATGGCGATCATGAGCCTGGACCCGACCGGGA
>NZ_BCBX01000010.1:0-1153 GCF_001417795.1 Sphaerimonospora mesophila
GATCTTTAATTCGTGGTGTCGGCTCCTGTCGTTATGGCGAGGCCGGTTGCGGTGAGGCACCCGTCGACCAGGTGCGGCCGGTACTGGATCTTCTTCAGGCCGCGTTTGATGACGCGGATGAGCTGGTGCAGGTCGGCGGCGGCGAGGTTGGCCAGTGCGCCGCGTTTGAGCAGGGACCAGATGCCCTCGGTGGGGTTGAGATCGGGGGCGTAGGCGGGGAGCTGGACGACGGTGAGCCAGTCGGCGTGCTGGGCCGCGAACGACTTCAGCTCGGGGACCAGGTGCACGTTCAGGTTGTCCCAGATCAGCACGATGGGGGCGCCGAGCTGGACGTGGGCGGTCAGGAGCAGATCGCGGTAGTCCATCCAGGAGAAGGCCTTCTTCTCGCCTTTACGGCCTCGGTTGATGTGCAGGCGGTAGATCATCCGGGAGCGCCGACCGGGTTTGTAGCAGGTCAAGGCTGCGATGTTCACCCGTCCACTCCCGCCACCGCGTACGTGCACGATCGGGGTGTGACCACGCCGGCCCCAGGTTCTCGCGCGAGGCGGCCTCAGCCCTTGACCTGCTTCGTCTTCGAAGCAGATCCAGGCACCTTCGGCCGCCGCGGATCTTTTACCTGCGGCCACACCTCCTTCTTCCACACCTCGATCGCGGCCTCGTCCCGCTCGGTCGCCCGGCGTGCAGGGCGCTGGCACGACCAGCCGTTGCGGCGCAGCAGCAGCCACACCCCCGGCACGGTGTAGCCGACGTGGAACAGCCGGCCGATCAGCGTCTTGATCCGCATCAGCGTCCAGCGCTGGTCGGCGAAGCCGTGGGCCAGCGGGCCGCGTTCCAGCTCGGTCTCCAGCCGGGCGAACTGCTGGGGGCTGAGCTTGGGCAGGGAGACAGGTCCCTTGGAGGCCAGGGCGGCTGTTCCGCCGTCGCGCCAGGCGCGCCGCCAGCGTTCCACCGACCGTTCGGTTACGCGCAGCGTGCGGGCGATCTGCGCGTTCTTCTCGTTGCGGGCGAACATCTCGGCCGCTTGCAGCCGTACCCGCTCTCGTCGCTGCTGTTCTTGGGGGGAGAACCCGCCACCTTGGGCGTATCGCACGCCCCCGTCGTACCTGACGGATCAACGCCCGTCAGCTATCCGACAAGACCCATTTAAGTTCAG
>NZ_BCBX01000011.1:0-1002 GCF_001417795.1 Sphaerimonospora mesophila
GTGTCCTGGACGGCCCCGCAGCTGGTGCTTCAAGCGGTCCCGTGGACGGTTCTCCGGGTGACTCCTCAGGTGATCCTTCCGGTGCTGCGACGGTCGGCCCTCCGGGTGATGCTCCCAGTGGTGTCCCGGGCGGTTCCCCGGGTGATGCTTCGGATGCTTTTGAGGGCGGCGCCTCGGGTGTCCCTGCAGAGGGGTCCCCGGGCGGTTTTCCGGGTGGTTCTTCGGGTGGTCTGAGCGGTGCGTGTGCGGCGGATTCCGCGGGCGTGGTCGGGGTTGAGGATCTTTCGTGGCCGTTGGTGAGCCAGGTGCGGGAGGCCGCGCTGGCGTTGGCGGTGACGGCGCTGCCGGGCTCTGCGGAGGTGTGTCTGGCGCAGGTGGAGGAGTTGGCGTTCGCGCGGGATCGGCTGGAGGCGGCGATCGCCCTACGGGCCGCGCGGGTGCACGCGGCCGGGGCGGCCCGCCCGGCCGGGCATGCCTCGACGCGGACGTGGTTGCGGTCGGTGTGCGGGATGAGCCGCCGGACGGCCTACCGCACCGTCGCCCTGGGCGTCGAACTGGCACGCCTGCCCGACGTACGGGCACGGTACGCCGCCGGGAACCTGACCGAGGCGGTGGTGGCGGCGATCTGCGCGGCCACCACCGGGCTCGGTGATGAGGACGCGGCCAAGGCCGAGACGATCCTTGTGGAGCTGGCCGATTGCGCCGGGCCGCAGGAGATCGCCAAAGCGGGACGGTATCTGCGGGCGGTCCTGGACCCCGGCGGGGAGGTCAAGGACGCCGCCGCCGACTACGACGCCCGGTTCCTGCTGTTGCGGGAGACCGAGAGCGGTGGGGTGGAGGGGGAGTTCCGTCTGCCGCGGGAGGCCGCCGCCCGGCTACGGGCCCTTTTGGACGCCTACGCCAAACCCAGGGCCCAGGGAGATGACCGGCCGCTTCGAGTCCGTAACGCCGACACGCTGATCGCACTTTTGGAGCAGCAGATCACCACCGAACTCCTGGTGT
>NZ_BCBX01000012.1:0-942 GCF_001417795.1 Sphaerimonospora mesophila
AGCCTGTCTGACAAATGATCACGGCTGGTGCGATTGAATGATCGTTCGTGGTGAGACGTGGTGAGCTGACCGATAAGGCCTGGCAACGGATCGAGCCGTTACTGCCCGCCACGGACGGCAAAGGCCGTCCGTGGCGCGATCACCGGCAGGTCATCGACGGCATCTTGTGGCGGCTGCGCACAGGCGCGCCATGGCGGGACATCCCCGAGCGGTACGGCCCCTGGCAGACCTGTTACGAGCGGTTCAAGCGCTGGGACCAGGACGGCACCTGGGACCGGTTGCTGGAGGAGATGCAGGTCAGGGACGACTCGGTCGGCCGGGTGGAGTGGACCTTCAGCATCGACTCGACCATCGCCCGGGCTCACCAGCACGCGGCCGGCGCCCGTAAAAAGGGGACGACGGCGGGACGATCGATACGAAGCAGTCGCAAAGGCGGCAGGCGCTTGGCCGGTCCCGCGGAGGACTGACCACCAAGCTCCACCTGATCACCGAGGCCCGCGGCCTGCCCATGGCCCTGCATCTGACCGCGGGCAACGTGGTCGACTGCAGCGCGTTCGAGGCGGTGCTGGCCAAGCTGCGCCTCCCTCGACGCGGGCCGGGACGGCCGCGCACCCGCCCGGATCGCCTGATCGGCGACAAGGGCTACTCCTCCCGGAAGATCCGTGCTCACCTGCGTTCGCGCGGTATCAAGGCCGTCATTCCCGAGCGCAGGGACCAGATCGCCAACCGCAAGCGCAAGGGCAGCCGGGGTGGCCGCCCCCACGCCTTCGACGCCGAGATCTACAAGCAGCGCAACCTGGTCGAACGCTGTTTCGGCAAGCTCAAGCAGTGGCGGGCGATCGCCACTCGCTTCGACAAGCTCGCCAGCCGCTACCTCGCCGGCGTCACCATCGGGTGCCTGATGCTCTGGCTCCGCCAGGCCGAATTGTCAGACAGGCTCTA
>NZ_BCBX01000013.1:0-941 GCF_001417795.1 Sphaerimonospora mesophila
GTGACGTGGTGGCGGCGGACCAGGTCGAGCCACGCACCGGCATCACGCCGCTGCCCCTCCTCGACCAACACCACACCACCCCCCACCCCCAACACCCCGAACACATCAAAAACCGACAAATCGAAATCAAGCGCCGACACCGCCAACACCCGATCCGACACCCCCACACCGAACCGCGAACACACATCCTCAACCGTGTTCACCGCCGCCCGATGCGACACCACCACACCCTTCGGCTCACCCGTCGACCCCGACGTGAAAATCACATACGCAGCCGACTCATCCGCCACCCCCACCGGACCCGCCAACCCACCACCGCAGACCCACGCATCCGGAGCAACAACCGCCACACCCGCAGGAACCCCCACACCACCATCCGCACACACCACACCCCGCACCCCCGCACGCGACAAGATCCGCTCCCGCCGCACCACCGGCTGATCCACCCCCACCGGCACATACACCCCACCAACCGCCAACACCCCCAACACCGCCACCACCTGATCAGGCCCCTTCGGCAGCGACACCCCCACCGCATCCCCCGGCCCCACCCCCGACCCCGCCAACACCCCCGCCAACCCCAACGCACGAGAAGCCAACTCCCCATACGTCAAAACCCCACCCGACCCCCACACCAACGCCACCGCATCCGGCGACACCCGCGCACACTCGAAAAACCCCTCATGCAACAACCGCCCCGACACCGGCCCAGCCGTCGCATTCACCCGCTCACGCACCACCACCTGACCCCCCGGCACCAACGACGGCACCCCACCCGACCAATCACCCACCCCCAACCACTCCACCAACCCCACAAACGCCCCGAACATCCCATCCAGCACCCCCGCCGGGAACAACTCCTCCACCGCATCCCAATTGACGAACAACCCCCCCTCACGCTCCGTCACCTGACAGTCCAACCACACCTGCGGAGTCTGGGA
>NZ_BCBX01000014.1:0-849 GCF_001417795.1 Sphaerimonospora mesophila
AGTATGGCCCGGGGGATCCTTAAGTCGTGTCCTTCTCCTACGATCTTGTGAACGATGGATATTTTCTTTCTAAACTTTAAACAAACAGTGGAGAGATGTTGTTGTGTGTGGAACGACGCTTAGCCTACCGAGGAAGATCCAGACTACAATAGAATATGTGGCCAAAACTCTCCGCAACTTCAGCAGCAAAAAGGATATTATTGACATAACCTCCTCACAAAAAGTACACAAATGGCTAAATAACAGAGCCCCTCTTTTTACTAGGGAAATGGTGGATGTGGACTTTAGAATTTAAGATAATAAAGCTCTTGATCCCAATGTTATTTCCATGTGAGGGACATTAAATTGAGTAACCTTTGCCACATACCCTCTCCCAGAGTCCATTCTCTAAAACTTGAAGCTCCGCCCCTTTTTACGCACATTAGGCTTCCAATTACGGTCAATGGTCTTGAAGATTGGGAGCTTTTGAAGAGTAATAAGAACCATCACAAAAAGGAACCCAGAAGCCGGGAGTGTCTACCAAAAAAATTCAAGGGTTAAAAAAAAGTGACATTTTCTCCTGTTTTTTACACATGATTTTGAATGCTGATGGGTCCACGTCCAGCTCTAAAGGTAGGTTCATGGTTCTCCAAAGTTGCTTTCTTGTCAGAATTGAGCCACATCAGGTAGGTGGGGAAGTAGATCAGTGAGGATGCTTCACATGTGTGGGCACTGGGAACAGAATGCTTCAATAACACGAGCTGACGAGGGCCCGCTATGAAAAAAAAGATTCTCTGTGCCCCCTGGCGCCTCCGCACTTAAAGAATTGATGACCGTGCGGCCGCGATATCCTGCAGATGCATCCAGTAC
>NZ_BCBX01000015.1:0-830 GCF_001417795.1 Sphaerimonospora mesophila
CTAAGAGGGCCGTACGGCCAGGGCGTACGACGGGACGGACGGCATGTTCCTCTACCGGCACCGAGCCTTGCTTACCACTGATGTGCGCCGTTTTACTTCGCTGACGCAGTTGCCCACGGCCGGGTGAACCCAACCACCGGCCGCCCGCTCCGATACGACGCAACCGTGATCGGCCCGCATCGGGTGCACCGGGCCTCGACCATCTTGCCGTCGCCCACGACGATCCCGACATGGCCTGGCCGCTCCGACGAACTGCCCGGTCCGCTGTTGAAGAACACCAGATCGCCGGGCTGCTCCTGGCCCGCCGGAACGCGGACGCCGAACGGCCACTGCTCGAAAGTGGTTCGGGGGATCCGTACCCCTGCGGCGGCGTACGCCTTCATCGCCAGTCCCGAGCAGTCGAAGGAGCTTGGACCCGTCGCGCCCCACCGATACGGCTTGCCCGTCTGAGCCAGCGCGAACCCCACCACGTTCGCCACCACGCGGCAGCGCGGGGGGACGCGCCCTGCTGATCCTTGTGCCACGCCTGTCGCAGACCCAGATTGTTCAGCGCCGGCTACTTGAGCTGTACAAGCGCGAAGCATGAACTCCGCGCCCCCGGCTGGAACTCCCGAGAAGGAGTAGGGCACACCGAGCACGCTCAGCACGGCCTTGACCGCGATCGCGCCCCGCCCGGAGCCGATCTGAACCGGCGCCTGGGTCCGTCCAGTCAACGGTGTAACTCGCGGCTGATTTCTTCTATCGCGAGGCCGGGGATAGCCGGCCTTCGAAGGTGATGGCGAAGGCGTTGAGGGCGGCCTTCCAGCGAGTGACCCAGCGTTTGCGGCCCT
>NZ_BCBX01000016.1:0-777 GCF_001417795.1 Sphaerimonospora mesophila
TGAGGAAGTGGAAGTTGAACGCCTGGTGCAGCTCGTCGGGGCGGACGTAGTCGGCGAGCCGCCGCGGGGTCGGCGCCCAGGCCTCGGCCACGCCGATCCGCTCGCCGTCGTAGGAGTCGAGGATGCGCCGCCAGGAGCGGTGGATCTCGTGCACGCCGTCCTGGTCGAAGTACGGCACCACCTCGGTGCCGATCATCCGCACCTGGCCGGTGTGGCCGACGTCCGGCAGTCCGGGCGCCTTGACCATGCCGTGCGCCACGTCGATCCGGAAGCCGTCCACGCCGAGGTCGAGCCAGAACCGCAGCACATCGGCGAACTCCTCGTGCACCTCGGGGTGCTCCCAGTTGAGGTCGGGCTGCTGGGGGGCGAACAGGTGGAGGTACCACTGCCCGTCGGCCACCCGGGTCCAGGCCGGGCCGCCGAAGATCGACTCCCAGTCGTTGGGCGGCAGTTCCCCGGTCGTGCCCCTGCCGTGCCGGAAGATGTAGCGCTCCCGCTCGGGGGAGCCGGGGCCGGCCGCCAGCGCCGCGAGGAACCAGGGGTGCTCGTCGGAGGTGTGGTTCGGCACGACGTCCACGATGATCTTCAGGCCGTGCCGGTGGGCGTCGTCGATCAACGCCCGGGCATCGGCCAGCGATCCGAAGATCGGGTCGACGTCGCGGTAGTCGGCCACGTCGTAGCCGAAGTCGGCCATCGGCGAGGGGTAGAACGGCGTCAGCCAGATCGCGTCCACGCCCAGATCGGCCAGGTAGCGCAGCCGGCTGCGGACGCCGAGCA
>NZ_BCBX01000017.1:0-763 GCF_001417795.1 Sphaerimonospora mesophila
TCCCCGCCCTGCTGATCACCCCAAACCCGACCACCCCGAGCCTGGGCGCCGCCGTCCACGGGGTGAGCCGTTCCACCACTCGTGTGGCCGCTCTCGCCGTCAGACGTGGCGTCACCCGTCTCCGCATCGACAGGTACGTGATCGTCGGTCCGCCCGATCCCGAGGTCCGCAGCGGGATCGCTGCCGCTGCCGATGTCACCTTCGCCTACACGTTGGCGTACACCGCCCGAAATTGTGGCGTCAGGGATTGCGGTGTTCGGGTTCGCACTGTTCGGGGTCGCGCCGGGGACGGAGGCAATCCAGTCGGGCCAATCGGACCACAACGTAGCGTCCACCGACTCGCCCCTGGCAGGTGCGATGGCACGGGCCTGCGCCTCGGCCTCCACACTGGCCCACCATTGCGGGCCCAGTAAGGGCTCGGCGTGGGAAAGCGGAAGAACCGGATCGAGCCGACCCGCAGACTTCGTGTCCCGTGCCGCCGACTTCATCGATCCCCCTTCCAACATTCGACCACTTCGAACGCCTGTTGCAATTCTTTCACCGACAACTCAACGAAGGCAATAGTATCTTCCAAGAAATTCAAAGAAATTACGAGAAGAAAATGCCTGGCCGTGCGCTATTTACTCGATGTCAGAAGAGTCGTGGTCGCCCTATTTTGGGTGGTCGTACTGCACGGGCTGATATTGTCGCACTAATTTCATTTAACCCTTTAATGTCCCAATCGGTGGCCCTCCGCCGCCGAACGGGTCGCCTTCATGGGCGG
>NZ_BCBX01000018.1:0-760 GCF_001417795.1 Sphaerimonospora mesophila
CTAGAGCCGGAGAGCTATCCGGGGGGTGTAAGCGGTTGGATGACTGCCCGGTCCTGCAGGGCATCTTGTTCGTCCTGCACACCGTATGTCCGTGGCCATGTAAAGGTGGCTCTGGCGCAAAGTGTGTGATCGGGTAACCGAGAGTGATCGGGTTCGTCTGTCATCAGATGATCGCGATCCCGCAACAGTCCGCACATGAGTACGGCCGCTGCAGTGATGATCTAGTTCGAGCAAGAACATGATCGTCACCACAGCGACCGTAGGGGTTCATTGTGCAGCACCCGAGGCATCTGGCGGGAGATGCCTGCTTCCTGAAGACGCTCTTTCCCCACCTGGCCGAACTAGACGTTCAGACCGTGGCCGATCACGGCACGTATGTGCTGATCAAGGCGACCACCAAGCGTAGCGTCGCGGCCTGCCCGGGATGCGGCACGCTGTCATCACGAATCCATGGTCGATATCGGCGACTGCTCCAAGATCTGCCCGCTGGCGGCCGCCCGTTGCTGATCGCGCTGACCGTAAGACGCCTGAGGTGCGATAACTCGTCGTGCCGGGTGCGGACGTTCGCAGAGCCGCTGGGTGGTGTGGCCCGCCCGCACGCCCGCGCCACCTCGCCGCTGCGGCGCATGCTGGAACTGCTGGCCTTGGCGCTGGCCGCCAGAGCCGGAGCCCGCCTGATGGCCATGCTGGGTGTCACGGTGTCCCGCGACACCCTCATCCGGCTGATTCGCGCCTTACCTGATCCGGAGTTCGGCCAGGC
>NZ_BCBX01000019.1:0-741 GCF_001417795.1 Sphaerimonospora mesophila
CCCGGCGGTTCGACCTGCCGACTGTCCGATGAGCAGATCACCGCGCTGGAGGCCGCCTTGGACGCCGGCCTGGCCGCGCACGGCTGGACCGATGACCAGCGCTGGACCCTCGCCCGGATCACCACCGTGATCAAGGAGCTGTTCGGCGTCTCCTACACCCTGCGCGGCACCTCCTACCTGCTGCACCGCATCGGCTGGTCGCCCCAGCACCCCGTGCGCCGGGCCGCCGAACGCGACGAGCACGCGGTCACCACCTGGGTGACTGCGCTACCGGCAAGGGCTCCGGCCGGGTGTCTCTGGCCGGCCTGGTCTGCGTCAAGCCCGGCCGGCGGAGCCGGCTGATCTACCGTGCCATCGCCTACCAGGGCCGCACGGGTGAGAAGAAGGACTTCGGATCGCCGACCTGCAGGCCCTGCTCAAGGCCGCCCACCGCCTGCTCGGCGGGCCGATCGTGCTGGTCTGGGACAACCTGCGCACCTTCATCGACGCCCACGACTGGCTTACCGCGTTCCGCCTGCCCGCCTACGCTCCCGAGCTCAACCCGGCGGAAGGGGTGTGGGCCAACTTGAAGGGCAAGCTGGTCAATCTGGCCCCGCGCGGGCTCGACCAGCTCACCGTTCTGGTCAAGTCCCACCTCAAGCGCATGCAGTACCGTCCCGCGCTCCTGGACGGCTTCGTCGCCCAGGCAGGCCTCGCGCTCGAGCCTCCGTAGCCGCAGGACTGGAACCTCAGCCTTCAACC
>NZ_BCBX01000020.1:0-731 GCF_001417795.1 Sphaerimonospora mesophila
GCTCGCTGTGCCGTCAGGTGCGGTCGGTGGCGGAGGTGTCGGCGTTGTTGCGGATTCCGCTGGGTGTGGTGCGTGTGGTGATCGCGGACATGGCGGCTGAGGGGTTGGTGCAGGTGCATCAGCCGCAGCTGGATGCGGGCAAGCCGGATGTGACTTTGCTGGAGAGGGTGCTCAGTGGACTTCGCAGGCTCTAGAGATGTGGCCGGTTCCGGTCGGGGGCTGACGTCGACGAAGATCGTCGTTGCGGGTGGTTTCGGTGTGGGGAAGACGACGTTCGTGGGGGCGGTGTCGGAGATCATGCCGTTGACGACGGAGGCGGTGATGACCGATGCGTCGGCGGGGGTGGACGATGTGGGGTTGGTTCCGCATAAGACGACGACGACGGTGGCGATGGATTTCGGGCGGGTGTCGCTGGATCGTGATTTGATCTTGTATTTGTTCGGGACGCCGGGTCAGCATCGGTTCTGGTTCATGTGGGATGACCTGGTGCGGGGGGCGATCGGTGCGGTGGTGCTGGTGGATACGCGGCGGCTGGCCGACAGTTTTCCGGCGGTGGATTATTTCGAGGAGGCGCGGTTGCCGTTCGTGGTGGGGATCAATGGGTTCGATGGGCGGTTTCCGCATGGTGAGGAGGAGATTCGGGAGGCGATGACGTTGGGGGCGCATATCCCGATCGTGCGTACGGACGCGCGTGATCGGGAGTCGGTCAAGAGTGCGTTGATCACTCTGGT
>NZ_BCBX01000021.1:0-725 GCF_001417795.1 Sphaerimonospora mesophila
GGGTGTTTGGTGGTGGGGTGGGCTGGTTTTTCTGGTTGTTGTTTGTGAATTGCATAGTGGACGCGAGCATCTTTTGTGGCCAAGTTGTTTAGGGCACACGGTGGATGCCTTGGCATCAGGAGCCGATGAAGGACGTGGGAGGCTGCGTTAAGCCTCGGGGAGTCGCCAACCAGACGTTGATCCGGGGATGTCCGAATGGGGAAACCTAGCACCAGTCATGTGGTGTTGCCGCCGTCTGAATGTATAGGGCGGTTGGTGGTGACGCGGGGAAGTGAAACATCTCAGTACCCGTAGGAGAAGAAAACAATAGTGATTCCGTGAGTAGTGGTGAGCGAAAGCGGAGGAGGCTAAACCGTGCGCGTGTGATAGCCGGCGGGTGTTGCGTGTGCGGGGTTGTGGGAGCCTCTGGGGGAGACCGCCGTCTCCTCAGGCAGTGATAAATCGGTGTGGTAGTCGAACGTTCTGGGATGGGCGGCCGGAGACCGTGAGAGCCGGGTAGGCGAAATCATGCCGACTGTTGGGGGTTGTCCCGAGTAGCACGGGGCTCGAGGAATCCTGTGTGAATCTGCCAGGACCACCTGGTAAGCCTAAATACTTCCTGATGACCGATAGTGGACGAGTACCGTGAGGGAAAGGTGAAAAGCGCCCCGGTGAGGGGTTGTGAAATAGTACCTGAAACCGTGTGCCTACAAGCCGTGGGAGCGTACACAGGGTTCGCCTTGTGT
>NZ_BCBX01000022.1:0-666 GCF_001417795.1 Sphaerimonospora mesophila
GGGGTCGGGGTCGGGGTCGATGAAGGGATGCGCGAGGACGTGAACGATGATCTCTTCATCGCTCAACCTCTCAAACGAGCCGTCCAGCGATCCCAAGAACAGATCCGCCCGAATGTGATCGATCGGCCGTCGATCTCCCGCACGCTTGCACGCCCGTGCCAGCACATCGATCCGCTCACACCCGGCCGCGGCCCGATCCAGCGGCAGGTCCAGCCCCGACACACTCGCCGTGCCGTCGCCGTTGCGCACCCCCGCCACCCGGCGCCGCCGGACCGCCTCGGCATACCGCTTCTGCGCCCACAACGGATCGATCGCCAGCACCATCCGCTGAATCCGCTCGATCAGCTCCCCGACCGTCCAGCCCGGCGCCTGCCCCACCAGCCGCGCGCACACCTGCCCGGCCTGCTCATCGGTCAGCCCCGCCGTCCAGCGCACGAACGCCATCGCCCGCGGCTCGTCCAGCACCCCCGCCAGCATCGCCTCCCCCAGCACCGGCAACCGCCGATGCACATTCCACGCCAGCTCAAAAGCGTTATCGGAACGACGGCGCGACCACACCAGCGCCGCCCGCGCCTCATCGGGAGCGAACTCATCGGGCACCTGCACCCGGCACACCTCCTGGCCCGACCCCTGCTCGCGCAGCCCCACCTCCAGCAACACCGCCAA
>NZ_BCBX01000023.1:0-653 GCF_001417795.1 Sphaerimonospora mesophila
ACCTGGCCGAACTCCGGATCAGGTAAGGCGCGAATCAGCCGGATGAGGGTGTCGCGGGACACCGTGACACCCAGCATGGCCATCAGGCGGGCTCCGGCTCTGGCGGCCAGCGCCAAGGCCAGCAGTTCCAGCATGCGCCGCAGCGGCGAGGTGGCGCGGGCGTGCGGGCGGGCCACACCACCCAGCGGCTCTGCGAACGTCCGCACCCGGCACGACGAGTTATCGCACCTCAGGCGTCTTACGGTCAGCGCGATCAGCAACGGGCGGCCGCCAGCGGGCAGATCTTGGAGCAGCCGCCGATATCGACCATGGATTCGTGATGACAGCGTGCCGCATCCCGGGCAGGCCGCGACGCTACGCTTGGTGGTCGCCTTGATCAGCACATACGTGCCGTGATCGGCCACGGTCTGAACGTCTAGTTCGGCCAGGTGGGGAAAGAGCGTCTTCAGGAAGCAGGCATCTCCCGCCAGATGCCTCGGGTGCTGCACAATGAACCCCTACGGTCGCTGTGGTGACGATCATGTTCTTGCTCGAACTAGATCATCACTGCAGCGGCCGTACTCATGTGCGGACTGTTGCGGGATCGCGATCATCTGATGACAGACGAACCCGATCACGCTCGGTTACCCGATCACACACTTTGCGCCAGAGCC
>NZ_BCBX01000024.1:0-633 GCF_001417795.1 Sphaerimonospora mesophila
TGGCGCGCTGCGCTCTCGTCGGGTGCTCGCATTGGTGTGGCTGGCATCGGTAACCTTCGGGCGTGGAGAGGCGGACTCCATCAACTGAAGTTGATGACGAGAGCAGGATAGGCACCCACCGTCATCGACTGTCAACTAAAAGTGATGAAGCGGGGCGCGTGTCGCTCGAAGCTGATGTGGTGAGCAGTGGCTGACGATCCGAGCACGGCGAACACCACACGGTCCCTCGCCGACAAGATCGAGTGGTTGATCCAGAACCGCTGGCCGGCGGGCAGCAGACCGCCGAAGAACAATCTTGAGGCCGCAGCGGTGATCTCCGAGGCGACGGGCGAGGATCTGTCGTCGACCACGATCTGGAAGCTGCGGACGGGGAGGTCGGACAACCCTCAGCTCAAGACGCTAAAGGCATTGGCGAAGTTCTTCGGCGTGCCGATCGGTTACTTCGGCGACGATGAGGAGGCTGAAGTCACCGCCGACCAGGTGACCGCGTCCTCCTTAATCGGCGAGTCGGGCCTCAACCGGGAGGCCCTGCGCGCCCTGGCCGAGATGTCCGACGGCGGACGCCAGATCGTCGCCAACTTCATCATCAGCGCCGCCCGCCTCGAACGCGGCCAACGCCACGGCGGCCACGAC
>NZ_BCBX01000025.1:0-582 GCF_001417795.1 Sphaerimonospora mesophila
CGTCCACATGCCCGACAAGATGTCCCCGGCCTGCCGGGACGGGATCATGGTGGCGGTCATGAACCGGGAAAACGCCAACGTCATCACCAGCACCGGCAGCATCCGCTGCTGCCCCGGCGCGACCGGGATCCTCGGCGCGGGAAACCACAGGTCGCACTGGGTGAGCTGACCGGGCTGGTAGGTCACCCGGTCCACCGGGTCAATGCCGACGTACTCGGGCCGGATACGCGCCAGCAGTTTCTTCAACGGCCCGTCCGAGTACGGCCAGCCGATCCGCTGCGCGATCACCGGCACCGGCATCCTCGGCCAGTCCCGCAGCAGCGCCCGGATCTGCCCCTCGTAGGCATCTGCGACCGACCCGCGCCGGGCCCGCTCGTACTTCGGCGGCCGGTCAGAGGCCAACGCGGCCCGCACCGTGTTGCGGGCCACCCCCAACCGCCTGGCGATCTCCTTGATGGGCACGCCCTCTGCCCTGTGCAGACGGCGGATCTCCGCCCAGTCCTCCACTTTCAGCACCCTCCACGATCTAGGAGGGGGGTCAATTTTCGGAGTACCCCAGGGGGTCAGTTTTCAGGGTCCGGC
>NZ_BCBX01000026.1:0-568 GCF_001417795.1 Sphaerimonospora mesophila
GGAAGAACACCGTCGGTCGGTATGGCGTGTGGCCAACCTGCTTGAGACTTGAGATGTCCTGCTCAATCGTGCTCTTCAGCAGGGAGAACGCTGCTCCGTAGCTGGTCGCGCCGCGTGGGGACAACTGCGGGATCGAATGCACGTCATTCAGGTCGGCGAGTGGGAGCAGCACCTCGGCGGTGCTGCTGAACCCGATGATGCCGAGCCTGGCCCGGTCCGCGACCACCGGGTTGACCGCTATCTCCTGATAGATCAGGGGAAGCTCCTGGTTGATGGCGTCGAGCGGCGGTCCCTGCATCGAGTACGACTCGTCGCAGACCAGGTAGAAGGGGAGTACCTGTTCACTCATTGGTTGTCCTCAGCTCTCCGACGTGCGGGCACAGCCGCTGGTCACGAAGTAGATCTCCATGGAGATCGATCCGGGTGGTGCGGCGAGATCATGGAAGTTTCGGGTGGCGGCCGTCCCGAAGATGCCGGGGAAGGCCGTGCTGATGGCCTTGTTGACGCGGCTCGCGAGTTGCACGCCGCCCCCGGCGCCGCCGGCGCCGCCGGCTGCGCCGAAGGTGAG
>NZ_BCBX01000027.1:0-565 GCF_001417795.1 Sphaerimonospora mesophila
GCGCACGTCCCCGACGACCACTGGCACCACTACAGCGCCGGGCACGGCGCCAAGGGGCACCGCTGGTACGCCTGGGCCTGGACCCGCATCGACACCCACCGGCCCGGTCACCGGTGGTTGCTGATCCGCCGCAATCTGGCCACCGGGGAACTGGCCTTCTACCGCTGCTACGCACCCCGGCCGACTCCATTGGCCGCCCTGGTGCGCATCGCCGGCATCCGCTGGACAGTTGAGGAGTCCTTCCAGGCCGCCAAGGGCCAGGTCGGGCTGGACCACTACCAGGTCCGCAGCTGGGACGGCTGGCACCGCCACATCACCCTGGCGATGCTCGCCCTGGCCTTCCTCGCGGCCCTGGCCGCATCCCAGCCCGACGGCGACGAAAAGCACCTGCCCTTGACCATGCCCGAGATCCGCCGCTTGCTGGCCGCCCTCACCCTCACCCGACACCGTCGAATTGAGGAGATCCTGCACTGGTCACACTGGCGACGCCGCCATCAGGCCACCGCCCGCCGATGCCACTACCAGCGCAG
The DNA here is from genome assembly GCF_001417795.1 of Sphaerimonospora mesophila. Lineage (NCBI taxonomy): Bacteria > Bacillati > Actinomycetota > Actinomycetes > Streptosporangiales > Streptosporangiaceae > Sphaerimonospora > Sphaerimonospora mesophila. Next base: position 531 of record NZ_BCBX01000027.1, read on the forward strand.
ATCCCACTCATGATCTCAAAATGTCACTGGAGTAC
>NZ_BCBX01000028.1:0-563 GCF_001417795.1 Sphaerimonospora mesophila
ACTAGTATGGCCCGGGGGATCCGTTAGCTATCGTTCGCGAGAAAGTTAGTAGACACACAGGACCCAGGCGTGCAAGTCAATTTCAGCTGACTACACCGATTCTGGTTAAAAGAGCCTATGGCCACCCTTATTTTAGAGAAAAAAAACCACACCTCTAATGTGTTGGGCACTAGAAAAAGCTAACTACCTAGTCCGTTTCTGGACGACTTCATTGGGAATAACATACCCCCCACTGTGATTAAGACTGGCACTGTCCTAATGCTTTCTTCAATAGGTTTGGCTCATGTGTGATTCCCTCTGGCAAACTTATAGAGGACAAGCAGAATAAACCAATTCAAGGTCGTTGTAGCTGAAGGCCTGGCCTGCCTGACAGTTAATTATGAGCATGTCTTGCCCTTCATGGTGGATATTCACAGCTGAAAGTGGTATTGGCATTTTTTTCTGAGGACACAACGAGGAAATCTGATAAATACGGCCACCTGAAGTCTAGCTCGGAGTTAACAATTTACCACGTTTAGAGCGGCCGCGATATCCTGCAGATGCATCCAGTACTAGTATGGCCC
>NZ_BCBX01000029.1:0-525 GCF_001417795.1 Sphaerimonospora mesophila
AATTCCCGCCGGGTGGCGGGGGTGATGTCAAGTGGCTGGGGCCGGGTTGCCGGTGGGGCTGGTTTGACAGGAACCTCCGGGTCTGGCGAGAATAGATGACACAAAGTGAAGCTGATGTAACGCCCCGGATCCTTGGATCGGCTTGCCGGCTGGTTCGGGTGGTGGTGTACGCGTCCGTTTCTTGAGAACTCAACAGTGTGCTAAAAGCCAGTGCATTTTGAATGCATGACCCCGTCCTCGCATGCCTCTGTGGGGTGTGTGGGACGGATTCCTTTGATCGACACCCTTTCGGTCGTGTGCCGGGGGTGTTGGCTGGGGTTTCTTTTCAGACATTGTTTGGAGAGTTTGATCCTGGCTCAGGACGAACGCTGGCGGCGTGCTTAACACATGCAAGTCGAGCGGAAAGGCCCTTCGGGGTACTCGAGCGGCGAACGGGTGAGTAACACGTGAGTAACCTGCCCCTGACTCTGGGATAAGCCTGGGAAACCGGGTCTAATACCGGATACGACCATCTTCCGCATGGGA
>NZ_BCBX01000030.1:0-452645 GCF_001417795.1 Sphaerimonospora mesophila
AGCTACCCGTCGTCGCCTTGGTAGGCCATCACCCCACCAACAAGCTGATAGGCCGCGAGCCCATCCCCAACCGAAAAACTTTCCACCACCATCCCATGCGGAAGATGGTCGTATCCGGTATTAGACCCGGTTTCCCAGGCTTATCCCAGAGTCAGGGGCAGGTTACTCACGTGTTACTCACCCGTTCGCCGCTCGAGTACCCCGAAGGGCCTTTCCGCTCGACTTGCATGTGTTAAGCACGCCGCCAGCGTTCGTCCTGAGCCAGGATCAAACTCTCCAAACAATGTCTGAAAAGAAACCCCAGCCAACACCCCCGGCACACGACCGAAAGGGTGTCGATCAAAGGAATCCGTCCCACACACCCCACAGAGGCATGCGAGGACGGGGTCATGCATTCAAAATGCACTGGCTTTTAGCACACTGTTGAGTTCTCAAGAAACGGACGCGTACACCACCACCCGAACCAGCCGGCAAGCCGATCCAAGGATCCGGGGCGTTCAGACCATTTCGTTGTATTTCTATTCTGGCGAGCTACTGTTTTCTTGTCAAATCGTCTCGCTCGAGACTATTCGACATGAATTCCGTCACTCGCCGGAATTTTTATGCTCCGTCTCCGGAGCCCCTCCAACTTACCCGAACTTCGCAGTCCCGTCGAATCGCGACAGAACGCATGCCGAAATTCGGTTAAGGAAGAGGAGTCGCGGAGAGCCTAGCAGCCGTTCTCCCCAAGGGGATCGAGGCACACCGGGCTTACCGCGCCCAAGAAGAGTAGCACCCCCTCAGGGGTGCAGTGGCTAACTTGCTCTACTTCCCTGTGGAGCAGGTCTCTAAACCTGGTGAGGGGAGGACAGCCGACGGACTTGACGGAGACACCGGCCTGGCAATGCTCACGGCCGCAAGGCGCGGGAGCGGGCGGGTCCTCCGGCCGGCTTAAGACCGTGCCAGAGACCACCGCGCCCGGGGAGGCCGGAGGCCTCTTTCACCAGAGCGCAACTATCACGGCCGGCCGGAGGACCCGCCCGTTCCCGCGCCGACCGTGCCCGCCCAGCCTCCGACCGCGCCCGCCCAGCCTCCGACCGCGCCCACCCAGCTCAGCATCCACCAGCCTCAGCACCCACCGGCTTCAGCCACGCACAGACCGCACCTCAAAAGCGCAAGCCCCAACCCACCGCGAGCCCCAAATCACAAGCCCCAAACCACAAACACCCGAGCTCCGAGATCACCGAGACCGGAACCCTCACACCGGTAGACCCCGGTGGCTCGGCTCGGGTGGCCGGAGGGCTCAGGTGACTGGAAAGCTCGGGTGCTCGGGTGCTCGGGTGCTCGCGTGTCTTGGCTAGGACGGCAGTGCGGCGAGCTGGGACTCGATGCGGGAGATGTCCTCTACGGCCTGAGCGGCCCGCTGGCGCACCTTGGCGACGACGTTCTCCGGTGCTTTGGCCATGAACTGCTCGTTGGCCAGCTTGCCGGTGACCTGGGCGTGTTCCTTGCGGGCCGCGGCCAGATCCTTCTCCAGCCTTCTCCGCTCGGCCGCCACGTCAATGGCGCCGGCGGTGTCGATCTCCACCAGGACCGCCCCGACGGCGAGCCGAGCCGTCGCGGCGAAGGTCTCGGAGGGAGCTTCGAGCCGCAGCAGCGATCGGATGGCCGTCTCGTGCGGGGCGAGAGCCGTACCGGCCAGGGACAGCCGCGCGGCCACGCGCTGTCCGGGCTTGAGGCCCTGGTCGGAACGGAATCTGCGCACCTCTGTGACCAGTTCCTGGACCGATGCGATCTCCCGCTCGGCGGCGGCGTCTCCGGCCAGCTCGGCCGAGACGGTCGGCCAGGGAGCGATCATGATGGACTCGCCGCCGGTGAGAGCCCGCCACAGTTCCTCGGTCACAAACGGGATCAGGGGGTGCAGCAGCCGCAGCAGGGCGTCGAAGACATGGCCCAGGACACGCTTGGTGTTCTCGGCGACCTCGCCGCCGGCGGAGATCTGGACCTTCGCCAGTTCGACGTACCAGTCGCAGACCTCGTCCCAGGCGAAGTGATAGAGCACGTCGGAGATCTTGGCGAATTCGAAGTTCTCGAAGGCCGTGTCGACCGACGTGACGACCGCCTGGAGGCGGGAGAGGATCCACCGGTCGGCGGCGGTGAGCCGCTCCGGCAGGCCGTCCGAAACGGCGCCGTTCATCAGGGCGAACCGCGTCGCGTTCCAGATCTTGTTGCAGAAGTTACGCGATCCGGCCGCCCAGTCTTCGCTGATCGCCACGTCCGATCCGGGGTTGGCCCCGCGCAGCAGCGTGAACCGGGTGGCGTCGGCGCCGTAGCGGCTGATCCAGTCGAGCGGGTCGACGACGTTGCCGAACGACTTCGACATCTTCTTGCCGAACTGGTCACGGACCATGCCGTGCAGCGCCACCGTACGGAACGGCGGCTGCCCGTCCATCGCGTACAGCCCGAACATCATCATGCGGGCGACCCAGAAGAACAGGATGTCGTAGCCGGTGACGAGCACCGTGGTCGGGTAGAAGCGGGCCAGTTCGGGCGTGGCGTCGGGCCAGCCGAGCGTGGAGAACGGCCACAGGCCCGAGGAGAACCACGTGTCGAGCACGTCCTGGTCCTGCTCAAATCCGGCCGGCGGCTCCTCGTCCGGGCCCACGCAGACCATTTCGCCGTTGGGGCCGTACCAGACCGGGATGCGGTGGCCCCACCACAGCTGCCGGGAGATGCACCAGTCGTGCATGTCGTCGACCCAGTCGAAGTAGCGCTTGGCCATCTCCGGCGGGTGGATGCTGGTGCGCCCGTCGCGGACGGCGTCGCCCGCCGCCTTGGCGAGCGGCGAGACGTTGACGAACCACTGCAGCGACAGCCTCGGCTCGACCACCGTCTTGCAGCGGGAGCAGTGGCCGACCGAGTGCACGTACGGCCGCTTCTCGGCGACGATCCTGCCCTCTTCGCGCAGCGCGTCGACCACCGCGGGCCGTGCCTCGAACCGGTCGAGCCCCTCGAACGGACCGTGCGCCGTGATGACACCCCGCTCATCCATGATCACGATGGATTCCAGCGAGTGACGCCGCCCGATCTCGAAGTCGTTGGGGTCGTGGGCGGGGGTGACCTTGACGGCGCCGGTGCCGAACGCCGGGTCCACGTGCTCGTCGGCCACGATCGGGATGAGCCGCCCGGTCAGCGGCAGCTCCACCTGCTTGCCCACCAGGTGGGCGTAGCGCTCGTCGGCGGGGTGGACGGCCACGGCGGTGTCGCCCAGCATGGTCTCCGCCCGCGTGGTGGCGACCACGATCTCCGCGTCGCCCGAGCCGTACCGGATCGAGACGAGCTCGCCGTCGTCCTCGGTGTGCTCCACCTCGATGTCGGACAGCGCGGTGAGGCAGCGCGGGCACCAGTTGATGATCCGCTCGGCGCGGTAGATCAGCCCGTCGTCGAACAGCCGCTTGAAGATCGTCTGCACCGCCCGGGACAGGCCCTCGTCCATGGTGAACCGCTCGCGTGACCAGTCCACGCCGTCGCCGAGCTTCTTCATCTGGCCGAGGATCCGGCCGCCGGACTCCTCCTTCCACTGCCAGACGCGCTCGACGAAGGCCTCGCGGCCGAGGTCGTGGCGGGAGAGGCCGTCCTTGGCCATCTCGCGCTCGACGACGTTCTGGGTCGCGATGCCGGCGTGGTCCATGCCGGGGAGCCACAGGGTCTCGAAGCCCCGCATGCGGGCGCGACGGGTGAGCGCGTCCTGGATGGAGTGGTCGAGCGCGTGCCCGACGTGCAGCGAGCCTGTCACGTTGGGCGGAGGAAGCACGATGCTGTACGGCTCACGCCCGCTGCCCGCGTGAGCGGTGAAATACCCCTCGGATACCCAGCGCTCGTAACTACGGGTCTCGACATCGGCGGGCGCGTACTGGGTAGGCAGCTCAGGCGTTGTCATGATGCCCAATTCTAGGGATGTCCGGCCGCCCTCTGTACCGTCTCGTCGGCAGCGCGTCGCCGTACACGTCTCTGAGAGCCGGCCGCTTCCGGCCGGCCTGATCGCTATGCGGACTTCTCTCTCGGGGTGCGCTGCTGCTTGGCCTGGAGCTGGTCACGCGGCACGAGGGTCGGGTTCACATGCTCCAGTACGGCCTCGCGGGTGATGACGACCCGGGCCACGTCCTGTCGGGAGGGCACCTCGTACATCACCGAGAGGAGGACCTCCTCCAGGATCGCCCGCAGTCCGCGTGCCCCGGTGCCGCGCAGGATGGCCTGGTCCGCGATCGCCTCCAGGGCGTCGTCGGTGAACTCCAGCTCGACGTTGTCCAGCTCGAACAGGCGGTGGTACTGCTTCACCAGCGCGTTGCGCGGCTCGGTGAGGATCTGGATCAGCGCTTCCCTGTCCAGGTTGTGCACCGATGTGATCACCGGAAGCCGGCCGACGAACTCGGGGATCATGCCGAACTTCAGCAGGTCTTCCGGCATCACCTCGGAGAAGATGTCCGCGGCGTCGATCTCCTCCTTGGACCGGATGATCGCGTTGAAGCCGATGCCCTTCTTGCCGATCCGCGATTCGATGATCTTTTCCAGACCGGCGAAGGCCCCGCCGCAGATGAACAGCACGTTCGTGGTGTCGATCTGGATGAACTCCTGGTGCGGGTGCTTGCGGCCGCCCTGCGGCGGCACGCTCGCGGTCGTCCCCTCCAGGATCTTCAGCAGAGCCTGCTGGACGCCCTCGCCGGAGACGTCCCGGGTGATCGACGGGTTCTCGCTCTTGCGGGCGATCTTGTCGACCTCGTCGATGTAGATGATGCCGGTCTCGGCCTTCTTGACGTCGTAGTCGGCGGCCTGGATCAGCTTGAGGAGGATGTTCTCCACGTCCTCCCCGACGTACCCCGCCTCGGTCAGCGCGGTGGCGTCGGCGATGGCGAACGGCACGTTGAGCATCCTGGCGAGGGTCTGCGCCAGCAGGGTCTTGCCGGAGCCGGTCGGGCCGAGCAGCAGGATGTTGGACTTCGCCAGTTCCAGGCCGTCGTCACGAGAGCGCTCGCCGGACTGGACGCGCTTGTAGTGGTTGTACACCGCCACGGACAGGGCCTTCTTCGCCTTGTCCTGGCCGATGACGTACGCATCGAGGAACTCGAAGATCTCGCGCGGCTTGGGAAGATTGTCCCACTTGAGCTCGGAGGACTCGGAGAGCTCCTCCTCGATGATCTCGTTGCAGAGATCGATGCACTCATCGCAGATGTAGACGCCTGGTCCGGCGATGAGCTTCTTGACCTGCTTCTGGCTCTTGCCGCAGAACGAGCATTTGAGCAGGTCTCCCCCGTCGCCGATGCGTGCCACCCCAGATACTCCTTTGCGTGGGACCGCCCTGCCGCCGCGGTCGCTTCCGTCCGCACCCGGTCTGGCTCCGGTGCGAAAACGTCATCCCGCTCAGGTTTCGACGTTACCGTCTTCTGGGCCCTCAGTGAGCCCCCTGGCGGCGAGTCGCACCGGAACGTGCCCAATTGGGACCCGTTCCGGTGCGGCAACTCCTCAGGAAGCAGCGATCGCCGCCGCGCGCTTCTTCCGGGACGGGATGATGTCGTCCACCAGCCCGTACGCCTTCGCCTCCTCCGCGCTGAGGATCTTGTCGCGCTCGATGTCCTTGCGGACGTCGTCGGGCGCCTTGCCCGAGTGCCGCGCGATGATCTCCTCGAGCAGCGACCTCATCCTCAGGATCTCACGGGCCTGGATCTCGATGTCACTCCCCTGGCCCCCGCCCTCGGTATAGGGCTGGTGGATCAGGACACGGGCGTTCGGCAGCGCGAAGCGCTTGCCCGGGGTGCCGCCGGCCAGCAGGACGGCCGCGGCCGACGCCGCCTGGCCCAGGCAGACCGTCTGGATCTCCGGGCGGACGAACTGCATCGTGTCGTAGATCGCGGTCATGGCCGTGAACGACCCGCCCGGGGAGTTGATGTACATGCTGATGTCGCGGTCCGGGTCCAGCGACTCCAGCGTCAGCAGCTGCGCCATCACGTCGTTCGCCGAGGCGTCGTCGATCTGGACGCCGAGGAAGATGATGCGGTCCTCGAACAGCTTGTTGTACGGGTTCATCTCCTTCACGCCGTACGACGTGCGTTCGACGAAGGAGGGAAGTACGTAGCGGCCGTTGATGTCTCCCGGCCGGATCAGCTCGCTCACTTGGAAAGCTCCAGTCATGAGACGGCGCCCTCGGAGGGCACCTGGCGTGCGCTGCGCACGACATGGTCGATGAAGCCGTAGTCCCTGGCCTCCTCGGCCGTGAACCAGCGGTCGCGGTCGGAGTCACGCTCGATCTGGTCGAGCGACTGCCCGGTGTGGAAGGCGATGCGCTCGGCGAGCGTCTTCTTCACATACAGCATCTGCTCGGCCTGGATCGCGACGTCCGCAGCGGTACCGCCGATGCCGCCCGACGGCTGGTGCATCATGATGCGCGCGTGCGGCAGCGCGTACCGCTTCCCGCGTGCGCCGGCGCAGAGCAGGAACTGCCCCATCGAGGCGGCCAGTCCCATCGCGACCGTGCAGACGTCGTTCGGCACATACTCCATCATGTCGTAAATCGCCATGCCGGCCGTCACCGAGCCGCCCGGGGAGTTGATGTACATCCAGATGTCGCGGTCCGGGTCGTCCGCGGCCAGGAGCAGGAGCTCGGCGCAGAGCCGGTTGGCCACCTCGTCGTTCACCTGGGTCCCGAGCACCACGATGCGCTCCCGCAGCAACCGCTGGTAGAGCTGGTCTTCGAGGCGGGTCGGGCCCTCCTCACGGCCCCGGGCCTCGAAACCGGAGCCTGTAGACGGGAAGAAGGTCGGCGGGCTGGTCACAGCGTCACCTTCCAATGCGTCGTAATCGGTTGGCTTTGCTTGTGACCTTAACGCGCGCCGCCGACAGGTCATGCCTCCTCACCGTGCTGTTCGCTGTCGGCGCAGGTTCCCCGTCTCGTCGGAACGGGCGGGTGTTCGCGGCGGTCTTTCCCGTCGCCGCGCACCCGCAGGATGTCGTACGAATGCCCAGGTCATGCCTGTCTGACCGGATGGCCGGGCGGCGTACGGCAAGAAATTTACTGGAATTTACCCTGAAATAGCCGAGAAAACCCCCGACGCACCGAAGCGCGTCGGGGGTTAACCCGATCAACCTGGTCGGCCGGCGTTTACCGGAGCACGACCACCGAAATTTCGGCGAGAGCCGGAAACTCAGCTTTCCGCGGGCTGCTCCGGCTCGTCCCCGGCCTGCTCCGCCCCGACCTGCTCCTGCTCGGGGTTGAGCTCGGCGTAGATGGCCTTGAGGTCGACGACGTTGCCCGCCTCGTCCTTCACGCTGGCGGCGTCACCCACGATGGTCTTGGCCTTCTCCCGGACGATCTCCATCATCGCGAGCGGGAGCTGGTTGTTGTCGGCGAGGTGCTGGGCCAGCGTGTTCGGGGCGACGCCGAGCTGCATGGCGCGGCGCACCACGAAGTCGGTGAGCTCCTGCTCGCTGACCCCGAGGTCCTCGGCCTTCACGATCTTGTCGAGGACGAAGCCCGCCTTCAGCGCCTTGGCCGCGTTCCGCTCGTACTCGGCGAAGCGCTCCTCCTCGGTCGTCTGGTAGAGGCGGAAGTAGGCCTCGCGGCTGAGGCCGCTCTCCGCGATCTCGTGATCGAGGTTGTGCTTGCGAGCGTCGACCTCCGCGGTGAGCGCGCTCTCCGGCAGCGGAATGTCGATCTTCTCGAGCAGCGCGTCGAGGGCCTTCTCGCGGCTCTCCATGACCTGCTCGATCAGCTTGTTGCGGCGGATCTGGCCACGCAGGCCGTCCTTCAGCTCGTCGAGCGTGTCGAACTCGCTGGCGAGCTGGGCGAAGTCGTCGTCCAGCTCGGGCAGCACCTTCTCCTTGACCGACTTGACCGTGATGATCACATCGGCCTCCTCGCCGGCGTTCTCGCCGCCGACGAGCGTGGTGCGGAAGGTCTTCTCGTCGCCGGCGGACATGCCCTGGAGCACGTCGTCCAGCCCCTGGAGCACCGAGCCGGCGCCGACCTCGTAGGAGACGTCGGCGGCCTGCTGCTCGTCGAGGTTCTTGCCGTCGATCTCCGCCCGCAGGTCCATCACGACGTAGTCGCCGGTGGCGGCCGGACGCTCGACCCCGGTCAGCGTGGCGAAGCGCTGGCGCAGCCCGGTGAGCTGGGCGTCGATGTCCTCGTCGGTCACCTCGGCCGCGCCGACGACGACCTCGAGGCCGGCGAAGTCGGGCACGTCGAAGGCCGGGCGGATGTCCACCTCGGCGGTGAACTCGACCTGCTCTCCGTCCTCGAGCTTGGTGACCTCGATCTCCGGCTGGCTGACCGGGAAGACGTCGGTCTCGTCCACGGCCTGGCCGTACAGCTTGGGCAGGGCGTCGTTCAGGGTCTCCTCGAGAACCACCGCGCGGCCGAAGCGCTGCTCGATGATCCGGGCCGGCACCTTGCCGGGACGGAACCCGGGCACACGCACCTGCTGCGCGACCTTCTTGTACGCGGCCTGCAGGCTCGACTCGAGCTCCTTGAACGGCACCTCGACGGTGAGCTTGACCCGGGTAGGGCTGAGCTCCTCGACAGCGGTCTTCACGGGGTGGTCTCCTTGATCCAGCATCTGGTGATCGCGGGCGCTTAGTGCACGACAACCGCGGCACAGCAAACGCGCGCCGCGCCCACGTGAGAGGCACAGAGACTACCGCCCGCCAGGGCGTAACCGCTTAGGCATGCTCGACTGTGGCGGGTGTCCAGCGCCAAGGGCAGTCTAGAACAGACCGGTGCCTGGCAGCGACACCCACGGGGCTGTCATAGGTCGGAGACGATCCGCCGGAGCAGATCCACGGTCTCCGCCGGGGTCGTGCTCACGGCGCACAATCGCTCCATGACCTCGGTATAGCGATCGATCTCCTCGCGTTTGTCCAGGTAGAGGGCGCTGGCGAGTTGCTCAACGTAAACGATGTCGGGAAGCTCCGGGTCGGCGAACCGCAGAATGCTGAAGGCTCCGCCTTCCGCGGCGTGCCCTCCGTGACTGAACGGAATGACCTGGATCGTCACGTTCGGCTGATTCATCAGGTCGATGAGGTGCTGGATCTGGCCGCGCATCACGTCCACGCCGCCGATCGGCCGCCGCAGCGCCGCCTCGTCGATCACCGCCCAGAACAACGGGCCGTCGCCGCCGTCCAGGATGCGCTGACGCTCAAGGCGCAGGTCGACCCGCCTGGCGATCTCCTCGGGGGCCGCGCCGACCGCGCCGGCCGTGATGACGGCACGCGCGTACTCCTTGGTCTGCAGCAGGCCGGGGACGAACTGAACCTCGTAGGTGCGGATGCGGGAGGCGGCCTCCTCCAACCCGACATAGGTCTGGAACCAGCCCGGGAGCACGTCGTTGAACCGGTGCCACCAGCCGGGCTCGTTGGCCTGCTCGACCAGGCCCATCACGGCCGCCCGCGTCTCCTCGCCCTCCACCCCGTAGAGGGTGAGGAGGTCGGCGACGTCGCGCTCCTTGAAGCTGACCCGGCCCAACTCCATCCGACTGATCTTGGACTCCGAGCCGCGGATGTACTGCCCGGCCTCGTCGCGGGAGACGCCCTTGTCCTCCCTGAGCCTGCGGAGCTGCGCCCCCAGGAGGATGCGGAGAGCCGTCGGGCCCGATCCGGGTTGGATCTGCATCACGACGCCTCCCTCTCAGCCCGGCCCTCTGCGTACCACTCGTGCCGCCAAGGGAAGGCTCGCACGACACCACCCCCAGCCCACACAGTGTCACCAGTTCCGGCCCAATTGACAAGGTCTCATCCCCGTCACCCTGCGACACGCCCCGAAAGTTCAATCTGTGCATTTGCACACGCCAGGTGCACGTGCATTTGGGGCTTGCATGGGGGATGGTGCCTGTTCCATCATGGCTGGGTGCATATTGGGTCACATATGCGCCAAGCCATGGAGACGGGCCAGCGGGAGGTACGGGCGGCATGTCGGAGAAGCCCGGGTCCGCCGGTTCCATGATCCATGAGACGGGATTCGGCTGGTTCCTTCGTACGGCCAGCGAGTCCGATACCAGGACGTGTCCGCTGCGGCCCCAGGCCGACTCCGTCGGTCGAGCACGCGAGGTCACCCGGACCACCCTGCGACAATGGGGCCTGCCCGAGCTGAGCGAGGACGCGTCGCTCGTCGTCTCCGAACTCGTGACGAACGCCGTGCGCTACGCTCGGTATCCGGTCGGCGAATGGAGCGATCACCCGATCACGCTGGTGCTGCTCCACGTCGCACCGCACGTCCTGCTGGCCGTCTCCGACCCCAGCGACCGCGTCCCTGCGCCGAAGGAACCCGACTTCGTCTCCGAACACGGACGAGGCCTCTACATCGTCGAGACGTACAGCCAGGCCTGGGGATGGGACCCCCTCGACCACGGCGGCAAGGCCGTGTGGGCTCTCCTGCGCGGCTCCGCCCGAACCTGACGCCCCCTGGGAGCGTCGATGGCGACCGAGCGAGGTCTGGATCCGAGTCGCTTGCCGCGAGGTGCGACGGGATTCCGAGATTTCAGATCCGAGCCGCTGCCCTTGACAGATGCGCAGGTTTTCGCCTCGGTGTGCTACGAGGCTGCCCGGCTTGTGCACGGCAGGGTTCTGGAGATCAGGCGGCCGGAGGTCACGCCCGACTTCCGCACAGCAGTGATCCGGCGCGGCGAGTCCATCGCCGCAGTGCTCGGTCACATGCACCTACCGGTCCTTGCGATCGCCCAGGTTTCGGCTGACCGTGTGATCTTCGGCGACGGCTACGGCGTGATTTTCGGCGATGGCCGTGTCTGCCTTGAAGAAGCGTTACGCTCCCTGGACGCTTTCCAGGTTCTGACCTCGACCGAGCTGAACATGCCTATCAGCTTGATCGATATGTCCGGCCTCGACAGGGCGGAACGCCGCCAGATCGCTTACTGGAAGCCCCAGACCCTCGGCGAACTGCTGTTCAACCACTGGGATTGAGCGACGACGAAGATCGAACATGATGTGGCACGTAGGTGACACAAAAGATCATCAAAACCAGGTGGAGATCGGAAAGGCCAGGCTTCCCGTACGGGATGACCTGGCCTTTCGCCTTGAGAGCGGACGACGGGAATCGAACCCGCGTAGCCAGTTTGGAAGACTGGGGCTCTACCATTGAGCTACGTCCGCGCGCGCCCGGCGTCCATCTGGTTTAGACTTCATCCGGTCGTCAGGGCGTAAGCGTACCGGAGTCCCGGAGCGTTCGCGCACTCGACGAGACGGGGCGTGGCGCAGCTTGGTAGCGCGCTTGCTTTGGGAGCAAGAAGTCGCAGGTTCAAATCCTGTCGCCCCGACTGCTCTGACCTGCGAAAGGTCCGGCCGATCTCGGCGGAGCGGCCGCTGCGCGGCCACCCGGAGCCGCCGGGGCACGGCTGAAGCCCTGGCCGGCACGCCGGCCAGGGCAGGATCACCGCCTGACGATCAGCTCGCCCACGCCTTCGCCAGGCTCCGCAGCTCCCCGTGTTTGCCGCTGTACGCCGTCGAGAGCTCCCTCAGATGCCGCTTCGGCACCTTGCAGACCATCGTGTAGACCGTGTCGCACACGTTGGCCACAGGACTGAGCGCCGTCTGGGAGAGCAGTTGATAGGCGTCCATCTCGGAGAGCTCCAGCAGTTCCATCAGCCAGCGGACCATCTCCGTGTGGGCGATCCGGAAGGCGTCCTCGAGCGGCTTCGCCGAGCCGGTGGTCATGAGATAGTCGTCGGTCTCGATCCGCGGCCACGGCGTGTCCGACCCCTTGATGAGGTCGACAATGATCACCGAGTCCATCGCGCATTCGACGGCGACACCACAGGTCTCGCCCTCGCCCTGCCGCGCGTGGCCGTCGCCGAAGCTCAGGAGCGCGCCTTCCACGTTCACCCCCAGATAACAGGTGGCGCCCGCCCGCATCTCCGGGGTGTCCATGTTCCCGCCCCATGAACCGGGGGTGAGGGACGAACGGACCTCGCCGAGAGGCGGTGCCACGCCCACCGTGCCGTGCATGGGATCCAACGGCAGCGGAACGCGCAGATCACTGTCGAGGGCCTGGTAGTGCACCAGGCGGTCCTCCCGATCGAGATCGTAGATCCACGTCAGTTCGGGGAGCGGGGGGTGCAGCAGCGCTGTGTCACGGCTGCCGGTCAGCGCCCCGAAGAGCGGCACGGTCGTGCTGACCCCCCACGTGTAGCGGGGTTCGATGCTGACGAAGTGCACCGCGACCGTGTCGCCGGGCTCGGCTCCCTCGATGTAGAACGGTCCGGTCTGCGGGTTGAGGAATCTCGGGTCGCACACCATGGACGGCAGATCCGAGGTGCTGCGCACGAGACCGGCGAAGCAGTCTCGGGTCGAGGTCGTCAGCAGGGTGCCCGGTCGCAGTGACATGACGGGCGCGTGCCCGCCGAACGTATAGATCAGTTGCGAGGGCGGCAACTCCTCGTCGATCTCGAAATCGACCGTCACCATGGCGGTCTCTGTCACGATGCCTCCTCAGCGGCGACGTGGGCGGACTGTTGCGGGGGTACGGTTCGGGCCTTGGGCGAGCCGGCCTCGCCCGACTGGATCAGACCTCCGGGCCTGACTGCGAGCATCACGATGAGCGCCGCGGCGAGCAGCACTTCCGTCAGGCCCACGACCTGGAACGGGAGGCTCCCGCCGGTGTTGAGAGTGTTCTCCACGTGCCGGAGCCCCTCGTGCACGGCGGTCACCGCGAGCACGCCCACGACCGCGCCGGAGACGGTGCGGGGCCCGCCGACGATGAGCATCGTCAACACCACGAAGGTCTGGGCCAGATAGAAGGCTCCGGGCGCGAACGACGTGATGAAGTGGGCCCACAGCGCGCCCGCGAGTCCGCAGATCGCCGCGCTGATCACAAAGGCGATCCAGCGCACCACGACGACGTTGATGCCCAGGCTGTAGGCCGCGTGGATATTGTCGCGGGACGCCCGCAGTTTGAGTCCGAGCGTCGACCGCTTGAAGAGGTAGGCGACCGCGATGATCACGAGCGCCCACATGGCGGCGGTCATCAGATCGGTGTAGCGCAGCACCCCGAACAAGGTGCGGGGACCGTTGGTGACGGCGCTCCACTGGGACAGGACGACATGGATGATCACCAGCATCGCGAACGATGCGATCGCGGCGGCCGACTCCGACAGACGCATCAGGGGATACCCGAAGATCGCCGCCACCAGCGCCGCGACCAGGGCGGCGAGCAGGACCGCCGGCAGGAACGGCAACTGGATGTCGGCCAGGAACGGATACAGCGTGGGCAGCGCCGCCGACTTGGCCCGCACGGGCATGGCGAGGAGCGCCGACGTGTAGGCGCCGATCCCCATGAACCCGATGTGCACGAACGACAGGAACCCGGAGTTGCCCATGAAGACCTGAAGCCCCAACACCAGGATCAGGTTGATCATCATGACCGTGACGATGCGCTGCATGAGCGGAACGCCCGACAGCTGCGTCGCCACGGCGATCAGAGCGAAGAGCCCGAGGAACAGCAGCATCGACCGGTTGCTGCGCACGATGCCGTGGAGGTGGTTCATGTTCAGGCCACCCTCTCCGCCGAATAGCGGCCTTTGACGAGGCCCTGGGGGCGGAGCACCAGGACGATGATGACAACCGCGAAGATGAATGCGTCCCGGAACGCGAGCACCTCCTGCGGGAGGAACAACTGGAGCCCGACGGTCAGGGTCCCCAGCAGATAGCCGCCGACGATCGACCCTGCCAGGCCGTTCATGCCGCCGACGACGACGGCGATCAGAGCGATCAGCAGAGGCGCCGCGCCCACGGTCGGGGTCACGGCGCCGATCCGGGTGATCCACAGCACGCCGACCACACCCGCGAGTACGCCACTGATCGCGAACGCGGTGGCGATGACCTTGTCGGCACGTACGCCGAGCAGGCGCAGCATCCGGAAGTCGTCGGCCGCCGCGCGCAACGCGATTCCCAGGGTGGTACGGCGAAGCAAGGCGCCCAGCGCCAGCAGCACGGCGCCGCAGACGACGATGGTGACGAGGTCGTTGACGCCCAGGCGCAGACCGCCGAACTCGATGCTGTTGTTCAGCACCGAGGGCACCTCCACGGCCCTGGCACGCGGCGACACCAGCAGAAGTGCCGAGTTCTGGAGCAGTGTGCTCACTGCGAACGAGGTCACCAGCATGGCGTTCAAGGAATCGGAGCGCACCGGCCGGAAGGCGACGCGTTCCGTCAGCACGCTGACGACGCCCGCGGCGATCACCGCACCGACGGCCAGCAGCACCCACGGCCACCCCGGGCCCTGCAACGCGAACCAGGCATAACCGGCGACCATGATCAATTCGCCATATGCGAAGTTCACCAGCCGGAGGATGCCGAAGACGATCACAAGGCCGAGCGCCATCAGGGCATAGATGCTGCCGAGGCTGAGAGCGTTGAGGATGAACTGCAGAAACGTCTGCATCAGCCCGTCCTCCCTTCCGAGATGTCTCCCGCCGCTGCCGCCCGGCCCCCCATGTAGGCGCCGGCGATGTCCACCTCTTGGCGGAGTTGCTCGGGGGTGCCGCTGGCGGTGAGCCTGCCGTTGGTCAGGAGGTAGGCACGATCGACGATCTCGAGGGTGCGGCGGACGTTCTGCTCGACCAGCAGGATCGTGGTCCCGTCACGGTGAAGCTCGTCGATGAGCTCGAACATGCGGTCGACCATGGTCGGAGACAGGCCCAGCGACGGTTCGTCCAGCATGAGCAGCTTCGGCCGCGACAGGAGGGCGCGGCCGATGGCCAGCTGCTGCTGCTCACCGCCGGAGAGCGTCCCGGCCCCTTGTTTGGCCCGTTCGGCAAGGATGGGGAATCGCCGGTACACACTCGCGAAGTCCTTGCCGAGGTCCTTCTGCCCACGTCGCAGGTAGGCCCCGAGCCGGAGGTTCTGTTCGACGGTCAGACTCGGGAAGATCCCGCGGTCTTCGGGAATCAGGGCGACCCCGAGCCCGGCGATGGCCTCGCTGCTCCTGCCCCGCAGCGACTGCCCGAGAAATGTGATGGTGCCGGTCGAGGGCTTCACCACCCCGGCGATCGCGGCCATGGTGGTGGACTTGCCCGCACCGTTGGCGCCGACCAGGGCGACGAGCTCTCCCTCCGCCACGCTCAGGGACAGGTCCCGTACGGCGACGATCGCCCCGTACCGCACCTGTAGTCCGTTGATGGCCAGCATCGGCTCAGACCTCCTCATCGGTCGTCGGAGCCGCTGCGGCCTCGGCCGCCCCCTGGCTGCCGAGATATGCCTCGATGACGACGGGGTTTCGCCGGATCTGGTCGGCCGTCCCCGAGGCGATCGTCTGCCCCTGGTTCAGGACGTGCAGCCGATGGCACAGCCTCATGATCAGGTCCATGTCGTGGTCGATGATCAACATTCCGCAGTCGAACTCGTCCGGGATGCCCTTCAGCCGCTCCAGAAGAGCCTCGCTCTCCTGGTCGTTGAGCCCGGCGGCCGGTTCGTCGAGGAGGAGGAACGAGCAGCCGGTGGCCAGGGCACGAGCGATCTCCACGATGCGCTCCTGGCCGTACGCGAGTGATCCGGAGGCGGCTTCGGCGAGGTGACGTATCCCGAAACGCTCCATGAGGTCGGCGGCCGAACTCCGGGCCGCCCTGCGCCCCAGGCCGGCGCTGACGGCGGCGAGTTCGATGTTCTCCCGGACCGACAGCGTGGTGAACAACCGTACGGACTGGAAGGTGCGGGCCACCCCCGCCCGGGCGACTCTGTGCGGCGGCCTGCCGCTGATCACGGTGCCGTTGACGATCACACGGCCTTCCGTGGGGGCGAGGATGCCCGTGATCACGTTCACGAGCGTCGTCTTCCCGGATCCGTTCGGCCCGATCAGGCCGAGGATCTCCCCGGCGTGCAGCTGAAGGTCGACCTCGTGCAGGGCACGCAGGCCGCCGAATCGCATGGTCACCGACTCGACGGCCAGAGTGCTCCTCCGCTCACCACCGGTCACGGCTGCGGAGCCCAACCCGGTCGGAACCACCCCTCGAAGGCGGTCTTTCCGTCCTTGACGCTCACCATCGCGGCTTCCTTGTCGGGCTCGTGGCCCTTGGCCGCTTCGCTCCAGGTCAGCTTTCCGGTCAGCAGCGAGAACTCGTTGTTCTCCATGGCCTTGGCGACGGCCGCACCGTCGGTGGAGCCGGCGCGCTTCATGGCATCGGCCAGCACCATCACGACGTCGTACCCGGTGGTGACCATCGCGGTGTCCGGCTCCTTGCCGTGCTCCTTCTGGTACGCACCGAGGAACTCCGCGACCTGGCTGCCCGCCTGGTCGCTCAGGTAGCTGTGGGTGGCGTAGTAGATGTCGTCGCCGAACCGGTCGCCGAGTGCCTTGGGGAGCTCGGGGTCGTCGTAGGAGTCGCCGCCCATGATCGGCGCGGTGATCCCGGCGGACCTGATCTCACGGACGATCAACGCCAGATCCGGCATGTACGAGGAGACGAAGATGACCTCGGGCTGCTGCGGGAGGGTCTTGAGACGCTGCAGCTGGGCCGAGAAGTTCTGGTCGCCCTGGGTATAGGTGTCCTCTCCGAGGACCTGGCCGCCGAGATGCTTGTAGGTCTCGATGAAGTACTTGCTGAGGGACTTCGTGTAGTCGATGAACGTGTCGGTGACCACGTAGGCCGTCTTCCAGCCCTGCTTCGTATACGCCCACTCCGCACCGGCCGCTCCCATCGTGGTGTTCCACATCGAGAGCGTGAACTGCTTGTCGCCCAGGTTGTCGGAGTTGTAGAGGGGCGACGACGCGCATGTCGAGATCCCGACCAGGCCGGCCGACTGAGCCTCGCGGCTGGCGGGGCTGCCGAAGTCGAAGTCGCAGGGCGCGATGATCGCCTTGGCTCCTTCGGAGATCAGTTGAACGGCGTTGTTGCCCACGGTGACGGGGTCGCTCTTGCCGTCGAGGTTGACGAGTTTGATTTCCTTGCCCAGGACGCCGCCCTGCTCGTTCAGATGCTTCACCGCGAGCTGCGCGCCGCGCAGTCCGGGCTCGTCCAGCGGGGCCTGAATCCCCGTAAGGCTCAGCGCGGCGCCGATCGTGATCACATCTGATGATCCTGCGTCGCCCTGGGTGCCGCCGGTGGCACCGGCGGTGCCGGCATTCGGGTCGGCGCCGCAGGCCGCAGCAAGCAGCACCATGGCGATTACGCCGACAGTTCTGAGTCCCGTACGCATGGGCTTCCTCCAAGACAGCCGTCCGAAAACCCTGGACGTGCTGGTCCGAAATGGGATTCCGGGAAGACTGGCATCGGATCATCGCCGATGTCAACGGTGCTGACATCATCGTTGCTGACTTGCGGTCCAGATGCGTCTGATGTGACATGCTTGAGCACATGAATCCCCGGACAAGGCCCTCGCCCCCCTCGCACAACGAGGCGGAACAGCGTCGAACCGGGCGGTTGGACAGGCAGACGATCCTCGACACCGCCCGCGAGATAGCCGACACCGACGGCTTGCGTGCCTTGACCCTCCGCCGGCTGGGCCGCGAACTCGGTGTGGACAGCACCGCGATGTACCGGCATTTTCGTGACAAGGCGGAACTGTTCTCCGCCCTCGTCGACGAGCTCTTCGTGGCCGTTCCCCAGCCCGACCCGAACGGCACCTGGCGGGAGAACCTACGCAATCTCATGATCTCCTGGTGGCGGATCTACCGCGATCACGAAGGGCTCTCCGAAGTGATGGCACGTCAGCCGGACGACGAGCCCCGGCTGTTCCACCTGACCGAGTGGACCGTCCGCGAGCTACTGCGCGCCGGCGTGCCGGCGAACGAGATCGGCCACTTCCACCAGGCGATCTACAACCACACGGTGGGCAGCGGTCTCGTGGCCGCCTTCTCCCCGTGGCTGACCACTCCCGAGATCCGGGACGAGCAGAAGCGGATTTACGCCGCCCTCGATCCCGGTCAGTTCCCCAGCGCCGCTCTCGCGGCGAAATCCCTCTATCCCGAGACCGAGGAGGCGTACCTGTTCAGCGTCGACCTCCTCCTGGACGCGATCGAAGCGCGCGCGGCCCGCGAGGGAACGCCGCAGGACCGTCGCACCGACGCGGCCGGCTGACCTGTGCCCCCCGGCTGACCTGTGCCCCCCGGTTGACCTGGGCCCCGTTGACCTGTGCCCCCGTTGACTGTGCCCTGCCGGCCTGTGCGGGGGCCGGTCACTCGTCCATGACGTAGGGGTGGGTGAGGAACTCCAGGGCGTGACCGTCGGGGTCGTCCACATAGACGCCGCGTCCACGATGCCGGTGGTTGATCTCCTGCGGCTCCTGGTGGTGCGGGCCGCCCCAGTACGGCAGGCCGCGCTCGACGATCCGGCCGTGGATCTGGTCGAACTCCTCCTCCGAGACCAGGAACGCCAGATGCTGCATGACGATGTGGTCGGGATCGACGATGGAGTCCGCGTAGTCGACGGTCACGCCGTTCGCGAGCGGGACGGTGGCGAACGGTCCGAATTCCCTGGGCTCTGGCGCTCCCAGCAGGGAGGTGAGGAAGCGGGCCGAGGCGAACCGGTCGGTGCTGTGCATGATCGTGTGGTCGAGTCGTGCGGACACGGGACCTCCAGGTGGTCGGATCCGGCGTGGCCCTTCTCCCTTCCGAGGCTACAAACCGCCGCTCCGCCCCGGCCACCCGCGGCCTCCTGACAGGACGTTCTCCAGGAGGGCTTTCTCAGCCGCGGGGACGATGTTTACTGGCGATCGGGAGGAATCGTGCGGCCGCCTGTGCGAACCGATGCGGCCGGCGCCCTTCCCTGACATCGCGCGACCGCTCAGACTGGTGCCCGGAACGACCGCGGCGACCCGCACAGGCCGGCAGCCGCGCGGAGAGGAGCGGATGGTGAACGAGCCGACGAGGATCACGCTCGACGAGTCACAGATCCCGAGAAGCTGGTACAACATCCTCCCCGATCTCCCCGAACCTCCCCCTCCGCCGCTCCATCCGGCGACGTTGCGGCCCCTCGGCCCCGACGACCTTCTGCCGCTGTTCCCCGAGGAGCTGATCGCGCAGGAGGTGACCCTGGACCGTCGCGTCCCCGTTCCCGAGGACGTCCTCGACGTCTACCGCCTCTGGCGCCCCACCCCGCTGATCCGCGCCCATCGCCTCGAGAAGAGCCTGAGCACCCCGGCCAGGATCTACTACAAGTACGAGGGCGGCAGCCCCTCCGGATCCCACAAGCCCAACACCGCGGTCCCGCAGGCGTACTACAACGCGCGGCAGGGCGTGCGCAGGCTGACCACGGAGACCGGCGCCGGACAGTGGGGCTCCGCGCTCGCGTTCGCCTGCGCGCAGTACGGCCTGGCCTGCGAGATCTGGATGGTCCGTGCCTCCTATGACCAGAAGCCCTACCGCAGGTCGCTGATGCGGGCATACGGCGGCACCGTCCATCCGAGCCCCTCCGCCGTGACGACCGCCGGCAGCAGGATCCTCGCCGACGATCCCGACTGCCCCGGCTCTCTCGGCATCGCGATCAGCGAGGCCGTGGAGGTCGCCGGCGGCCACGACGACACCCGTTACGCCCTCGGTTCGGTGCTCAACCATGTGCTGATGCACCAGACCGTCATCGGCGAGGAGGCGCTGGAGCAGCTCGCCCTGCTGGGCGAGACACCCGATCTGATCATCGGATGCGCCGGTGGCGGCTCCAACTTCGCCGGCCTGGCCTTCCCGTTCCTGCGGGAGAAGCTGGCCGGGCGGATGGATCCGATACTGCGCGCCGTCGAGCCGGCCGCCTGCCCCTCGCTCACCAGGGGCGTCTACGCGTACGACTACGGGGACAGCGCGGGGTTCACACCGCTGCTGAAGATGCACACGCTCGGCCACACGTTCGTGCCTGATCCGATCCACGCGGGCGGCCTGCGTTATCACGGCATGGCCCCGCTGCTGTCGCACATCTACGAGCTCGGCCTCATGGAGGCGGTGGCCAAGAACCAGACCGAGTGCTTCAAGGCCGGTCTGCGTTTCGCCAGGACCGAGGGGATCGTGCCGGCTCCCGAGCCCACACACGCCCTCGCCGAGACGATCGCGCAGGCCCTTCGCTGCGCCGAGACGGGCGAGTCCAAGGTGATCTTGACGGCCGTGTGCGGACACGGTCACTTCGACCTGCCCGCCTACGAGAGCCACCTGGCCGGTCGCCTGGAGGACGTGCCGCTCCCCCAGGAACGGATCGACCTGGCGCTCGCACAGCTGCCTGGCCCCATACCGAGCTGAACCCGATTGGATCATTCCCCGCAAACAGCTGAAATGCGCGGTGGCAGTCCATACGATTCTCAGTCGTCCCACCGTCCCTCTCCGGAGTAGCCGATTTGGACCGGAACTGCGTCATCAAGGAACCCGCCCCGAAGGATCAGGCGAAATGGCACCGTAGCGGTGCCGCTTCCGCGAACGAGCGGCTCGGCTTCCTCAACGAGGCGAGCCGCCGGATCGGCACCAGCCTGGACCTGGCGGAGACGAGCAGGGAACTCGCCGACGTGGCGGTCCCGCGCTTCGCCGACACGGCGGCCGTCCTGATCCAGGACCGGCTGCTGACCGACGGGGAGCTCCCCTTCCGCCACGTCGACGGCACCACGCTCGTCCGCCGGGTCGCGGTGGCCATGGCGGTCGAGGACCCGCAACCCTGGATCCGGGCCTTCCCGATCGGCGAGGTGACGGTCCTCTCCGCGATCCTGCCGCACTCGCAGAGCATGGCCAGCGGCAAGCCGCTGATGTACCCCGTCCTCGACAAGGAGAGCGCCCGGGTCATCGGCGCCGGCATCGACCGCGAGGAGGCGGTGATGGAGCTCCTCACCGACTCCTCCTTCCTCACCGTGCCCCTGCGGGCGAGGGGGCGGGTGCTCGGCTGCGCGGTCTTCGGCAGGCGGCCGGACAACCGGCCGTTCGACGAGCCGGATGTCGCGGTGGCAGAGGAGCTCGCCGCGCGTACGGCCGTGTGCATCGACAACGCCCGGCTCTACGACCGGGAGCGCCGGACCGCGCTGACCCTGCAGAGCAGCCTGCTTCCCGCCGAGCTGCCGCAGCCGCTCGGCATGGACATCGCCTCGCGCTACCTGCCCGCCAGCGACCTGATGGGCGTCGGCGGCGACTGGTACGACGTGATCCCCCTGCCGGGGTGCCGGTCCGCGCTGGTGGTGGGCGACGTCATGGGCCACGGGACCCGGGCCGCCGCCACGATGGGACAGCTCCGTACGGCGGCGCGCACGCTGGCGAGCCTGGACCTGCCGCCCGACGAGGTGCTCTTCCGGCTCAACCTGATGAGCCAGGATCTCGATCCCACGCAGATCGCCACGTGCATCTACGCCGTCTACGACCCGGTGACACGCGGTTGTGCGCTGTCGCGGGCGGGCCATGTGCCTCCGGTGCTGCTGCACCCGGACCGCTCCACCGAGATCATCGACCTGCCTCCGGGGCTGCCGCTCGGCATCGGCACCGACCCACTGGAGACGCGGGAGCTGACGCTCCCGGCGGGCAGCGTGCTGGCCCTCTACACCGACGGCCTGGTGGAGAGCCGCGAACGTGACCTCGACGCGGGGATCATGGCGTTGCGCCGCCTGCTCGCCAGGCCCGTCGACGACCTCGAGGACATGTGCGACGTGACGATCAGCGGCCAGCGGCCCGGTCACGAACGTGACGACATCGCACTGCTGGTGGCCCGGGTACGGAACCTCGACCCCGACGAGATCGCCTCGTGTCCGCTGCCGGCCGACCCGAGGTTCGTGGCGCACGCCCGCCGCTTCGTCCGGGACACCCTGGCCGCCTGGGGGCTCGCCGGCATGGTGGACAGCACTCAGTTGATCGTGAGCGAGCTGGTCACCAACGCGCTCAAACACGGCTGGCCACCGATCGAGTTGCGGCTGCTGCGCGGCCGGACGCTGGTGTGCGAGGTCGTCGACGGCTCGGAGACGACCCCTGCCCCGCGTATGGCCGCGCCCGACGAGGACACCGGCCGGGGCCTCCAGCTCATCAAGCGGTTCGCCTACCGCTGGGGCACCCGGCCGATGCCGTACGGAAAGATCGTCTGGGTGGAGCAGAACCTGCCCTGACGATCACGTGGACATCCGCGGCGGCTCGGCATGAAGCCGTACCGGCACGAGGCCCGCCTCGCTCCCCGACCTCGCCGTGTCGGGTCGTGTCGCTAGCGGCCGGTCGGGCGCTTGCCGTGGTTGGCCTTCTTCTTCTTACGTGCCTTGGACTTACGTGCGCGCTTTCCCATCCGGGGACCGCCTTCCTCGTCCGGCTTTTCCCCACTGTCTCCCGGCCCGGCATGCCGTACAAGGGAGAAGCCGGATCCGTGCCGAATGACCCATCATGAATCAACATGCTCGCTACTTCTATCTGGCATAATTTGTTGAAATCTGTTGATAGGAGCGAGGGATGCTGGCCCAGCAACGGCGGCAGGCGATCCTGGAGCGGGTCCGCAGGACGGGTGGCGTACGCGTCGCCGAGCTCGTACGCGACCTCGGCGTCTCCGACATGACCATCCGGCGGGACCTGGAGGTCCTGGCGGACCGCGGTCTGATCGAGAAGGTCCACGGCGGCGCGACCGCCGCGGGCACCGGATCCACGGAGGAGCCCGGTTTCGCGGACAAGTCGGCGCGCCAGCGGGCGGAGAAGGAGGCGATCGCCCGGCGGGCCGCCCGGCTCGTCCAGCCCGGCGGCGCCGTCGCGCTGTCGGCCGGCACCACGACATGGGCCCTCGCCCACCATCTGGTCGAGGTGCCCGAGCTGACCGTCATCACGAACTCGGTGCAGGTGGCGGACGTCTTCCATCGGGCGGGCCGGACCGACCAGACCATCGTGCTGGTCGGCGGGGTGCGCACGCCGTCCGACGCGCTCGTGGGACCGGTGGCCGTCACGGCCATCCGATCCCTGAACGTCGACACGCTCATGCTCGGCGTCCACGGGATGTCCCCCCGAGCCGGCTTCACGACCCCGAACCTCCTCGAAGCCGAGACCGACCGGGAGCTGGTCGCCGCCGCGCGGCAGCTCGTCGTCCTGGCCGACCACACCAAGTGGGGCACGGTCGGCATCAGCACCATCGCCCGTCTCGATCAGGCCCATGTCGTCGTCAGCGACAGAGGACTACCGGATGACGCACGGGCCGAGCTGTCCGAGCACGTCGGCCGCCTGATCATCGCCGATCCGGCCGGGGAGGCCGGGCCGCGCGCGGCGGCGCCGTGAACGGCGGCGGCAGGAGCCACGGACGACGCCGGCACCGGTCGCTCAGGCGACACGACAGGCGACAGCACGAACGACTGAACGACGACGTGAAGACCGACATGAACGGCAGCGTGAAGACACCGTGAAGCGCACGATCACCCATCTCGCCGACGGCCGTGAGCTGATCTACTACGACCGGCGGGACGACGCGGACCACGGGGCTTCCGACACCCGTGACCTGCCTCCGCGCCCCCTCGCCTCCGAACTGCGCCACGACCCGCTGCTGGACGAGTGGGTGGCGGTCGCCCGGCACCGTCAGACCCGCACGCATCTCCCCTCGGCCGAGGAGTGTCCCCTCTGCCCCGCCCACCCCGGCTCGGAGATCCCCTCCCCCTACGAGGTGGCGGTCTTCGAGAACCGCTTCCCGTCCTTCAGCTTCAACACCGGCGGCTTCGACACGGGGCAGAGCGCCGGGACCGGCGGGCACGACGACGTGGGCGGGCTCAGCGAGGCGCGGCCGGGCGTCGGACGCTGCGAGGTCGTGTGCTTCACCGCCGACCACGACGCCTCCTTCGCCTCCCTCGGCGACGACCGGGTCGAACTCGTCATGGAGGCATGGGCCGACCGTACGGCTGAGTTGTCCGCTCTGCCGGGAGTTGAGCAGGTCTTCTGCTTCGAGAACCGCGGCGCCGAGATCGGCATCACGCTGCCGCATCCCCACGGCCAGATCTACGCCTACCCGTACGTGACGCCGCGAACCCGGCGGATGCTGGACACGGCCGCCCGATACGCGGGAGGGAACCTGTTCGCCGATGTGCTGGCGGCCGAGCGGCGTGGCCCCCGGGTGGTCGCCGCCAACGAACACTGGACCGCCTTCGTGCCGGCGGCCGCCCGCTATCCGTTCGAGGTGCACGTCTATCCGCACCGCCGGGTGCCCGACATCCCCGCGCTGGCGGCCGAGGAGCGCGCCGCGTTCGGGCCGATCTACACCGAGGTGCTGCGCCGTCTGGACGGCCTGTTCGGGGTCGCCATGCCGTACGTCGCGGCCTGGCACCAGGCCCCGGTCTCCCATCGGCGCGATCTCGCCTATCTGCACCTGCAGTTGTTCAGCATCCGGCGGGCGCCGGACAAGCTGAAGTACCTCGCCGGCTCGGAGTCCGCGATGGGCGCCTTCGTCAACGACGTACTGCCGGAGGAGGCGGCCCGGATGCTGCAGCAGGCCCGGATCACGGGCTGATCTCCGAATGGTTGCGACTTGGGGTGGCAACCGGTCTTTCCGTACCACTAGTATCCTTCGCATCGACTGACCCAGCCGACAGGCCTAATCCCAGGCGCCGCGCCCGGGAGCCGGGGACCCAACAGGAACATGGGGTGAAGGCACGCCAGGTGTTCGACCTGGTGCCCGGGCGCCTCCAGCCCGAACCCGTCAGCTAACCCGGCAGGCAGATGGAGAGGAGTGGGCACTGCCCCGCGTGTCACCTCTGGCCGCCGTTGTGCTGGCGGCCGCCGTGCTCGTGTTCGGTACGGCCACAGCGGGCCATGCCGACCCGAAACCCAGCAGGAGCGTCCTCAAGAAACAGCTCGCCGGCCTGGAGAAGAAGGTCGACCAGCTGATCGTCGACTACAACGCCAAACGGGTCGAGCTGGCCAAGGCCCGTACGGCGGAGCAGGCCGCGCGTGAGCGGCTCGCCCGGGCCGAGGCCGACTACGAGGCCATGAGACGGTCGGTCGAGGACTTCGCCGAGCGGACGTACCAGATGAGCGGCCCGGTGCCGGTTCCCGACCTGACGACCTCGGCGCTCGTGTACCAGATGCAGCAGGAGCAGGTGCTCAGGCTCGGCCGCTTCGAGGAGGCGCGCGCGGAACGGCAGCGCGCCGCTGACGCGGCGAAAGACCTGACCGCCCGATTCAAGGCGCAGGCCGCGACCGTCGCCGATCGGCGCAAGGAGGCGGAGAAGCTGATCGACGAGATCAAGGACAAGCTCGACAAGCTGATCCCCGTCGCCCCCGGCAGACGGCCGGGCGGCTCGTGGGCTCCCGAGTTGCCCACCGGCGCCGACAACATCACTCCGCGCACCCGGTTGATGCGTTCCGAGGTGGCCGAGCACTTCGACCTGCGCTTCCCGGTCGGCTGCTACCGCTCGGACACGAGTGGCGAGCATCCCCTCGGTCGCGCCTGCGACTTCATGATGAGTTCGGGCGGCGCGATGCCGACCGAGGAGATGAAGGCCCTCGGCGACGCCATCGCGGACTGGGCCATCAAGAACGGCGCCAAGCTGGGCGTGAAGTACGTGATCTGGCGGCAGCGGATCTACAACCTCGGCCGACCCGGCTGGCGGGTGATGTCCGACCGCGGCGGGGTCACCGCCAACCACTACGACCACGTTCACATATCGATGTACTGAGGCGTTCGCCCTGCCCCTCGGTCCGCCCCGTGCCTCGGTCACTCCTCCGGAGCGGGCACCCGGGCGGCGAGCGTCTTCGGCGCCACATGGCGGAAGGCGTCTGCGACGATCCGCCGGATCTCGTCCCAGTCCACCGGGACGTCCAGGTAGACGCCCAGCCAGCCGCGGTGCCCCACGTAGGGCGGCCGGAAGAACCGGTCGGGCTCGGTCTCGACGAGTTCCTCCTGCACCCCGGGAGGGGCGGCGCACCAGAACGCGAGCCGGTCGACGTGGTGGTGGTCGGCGAACATGACGAAGGTCTTCTTGCCCCGCACGAACCAGGTCGGCTCGCCGTGACTCAGCCGCTCGGTCGTCTCGGGCAACGCCAGGCACAGCGCACGCAGCCGCTCCAACTCGTCCATCGACGAAGAATACGACACCGCGCGGCTATTCGTACGTCAGTTTGAGAAAGTGTGGATCGCCGATCAACGGGCTCAGCCGGAGATGCGTACTGGGTTGACCAGATCGGCGTAGATCAGCAGACCACCCATGACGAGGAGCAACGCGGCCATCACGTACGTCAGCGGCAGCGCCTTCGCGACGTCGACGTGGGCGGGCATCGGCCGCCGCCGGACCCGCGCGACGGCGCGTTTGATTCCTTCCCACAGCCCGCCCGCGATGTGGCCGCCGTCCAGCGGCAGCAGCGGAATCAGGTTGAACATGCCGATCGCGAGGTTGAGCCCGCCGAGCACGGTGATGAAGATATTGATCTTGTTCTCGACGGGAATGTCCGAGGCGGCTATCTCACCGCCGATGCGGCCAGCGCCGACGATGCCGATGGGACCGTTCGGATCGCGCTTCTCGCCGGAGAACGCCGCCTGCCAGACGCCGACCATCTTGTTCGGGATGTTGACCATCGCGACCGCGGTGCGCTCGGTCATGTCCCACATCTGACCGAGCACGTATCCGGGTCCCTGCCGCTCGACCACGAACGTGGGCGACACGCCGAGGAACCCCACGTTCTTCTCGACCTTCGCCGGGTCGTCGAGTGACGGCATGTCCTGGGAGATCAGGTTCACCGTGAGGGTCATGCTCCGGCCCGCCCGGTCGATCCCGATGGCCGCGACGCCGGCGCCGTGCGCCCGGATGAGGTGGGTGGCGTCCTCCCAGGTGGTCACCGGAGTCCCCGCGATCGAGGTGATCCGGTCGCCGGGCAGCAGGCCGGCCTTGGCCGCCGGCGTCGCCGGATCGGTGTCCCGGCAGTCCCGCTTGGCCGCCTCGACGGCCGGGATCACGCACTTGGACACGGAGGAGACGGTCGGCTTGGACACCGTCACGCCGAATCCCATCATCACGATGGCGAACAGCGCGAAGGCGAGCACGAAGTTCATCGCGGGGCCGCCGAACATGATGATGGTCTTCTGCCACCACGGCTTGCGATAGAAGACGCGGTCCTCGTCGCCCGGCCTGATCTCCTCGGAGGCGACGGCACGCGCGTTCTCGATCAGGCCCTGCCACGGGCCGGTCGAGACACTCCGCAGCTTGTTGGGATCGTCCGACGGACGAGGCGGCAGCATGCCGATCATGCGGATGTAGCCCCCGAGCGGGATCCACTTCAGGCCGTACTCGGTCTCACCCCGTCTGCTGGACCACATCGTGGGCCCGAAACCGACCATGTACTGGGTGACCCTGACGTTGAACAGCTTGGCCGGGACGAGATGGCCGATCTCGTGCAGCCCGATGGAGAGCAGCAGCCCGACGAAGATGATCGCGAATCCGACCAGGGAGAGCCAGTACATCAGTGAGTACCCCCGCGTCGGAGAAGCCGCCTTGCCATGCGTCGCACCCTTCGAGGGTAGCGGACGGGGGTGTGGGGGAAGCGTGTGCCGACGCGCTTCGGGTACCCGTTCCGTTGACCTCTCATTGACCAAATGGAGTCACTTCGTTGACAGTGCGAAGCCGTTCGATCACCCTTTGATAAACTGTCCAGAGGGGAGCGTCTTGATCCGCATCCTGGTTGCCGAGCACGTTCCGTTGGTACGGCGCGGCCTGGTGGCCTCGCTCGACGGCGAATGCGACCTCGAGGTGGTCGCCGATGTCGGCTCGGCGGAGGACATCGTTCCAGCGGCCCTCGGCGTCCGGCCCGACGCCGCGATCATCGACGTCGACCTGCCCGGCGTGGGCGGAATCGACATCGCCGCTCGGCTCGGCGAGAAGGTGCCCGACTGCCGGGTGCTGATCCTGTCGGCTCAGCCCAACCCCGGCCATGTCAGGCGGGCGTTCGCCGCCGGAGTCCTCGGTTACATGAGCATCGAGATCGGCCCGGAGCAGCTCGCCGAGGGCATCCGCCGGATGATCTCCGGCCGCCGCGTGCTCGACACCGATCTCGCCGTCGCCGCGCTGGAGGCCGCGGAGAACCCGCTGACCCCCCGCGAGCTCGACGTGCTCCGGCTCGCCGCCGGCGGCGCGCGGTCCAAGGAGATCGCCGAGCAGCTGTGCCTGTCGGTCGGCACGGTACGCAACCACCTCTCGCGCATCCTCTACAAGACGGGCGCACGCAACCGCGTGGACGCCGTACGCATCGCGGGCGACGCCGGCTGGCTCTGAACCCGCACCGGCTCCCCCGATCCGCGCCGGTCCACCGGCCCTACCGGGGGCCCTCGGACACGGCCACGACCGGCAGGCCCGCCGACGGACGACCCCGCAGGCGGGCGGGCGGCGCTCCCCCAAGGAACGGCAGCCCCACCGGCTCGTCGTGCAGCGCCGCGCCGACCGCCAGCAGGACGCCCGCCGTGCCGGTGGCGAGGTCCATCGAGAGCCGGAGCAGCCGCTCACCCGGAAACGCGAGGTGCCCGCGGAAATCGATCGCGTGCCAGGACAGCGCGGCGAGCTGGCGGCCGGTCTCCTCGTCCTCGCGGCCCCAGCCGCCCGCACGGTCCCGGCACAGATAGGCGATGATCCCGGCCCGGCCGGCGAACAGCCCGGCCTCGCGGTAGAGATGCGCCCGCGCGGCCCGGTCGAGCCGCCCGCGCACCGCCGCCAGCTCCGGATCCGGCCGGTAGTGCAGGAACTCTCCCAGCACCCAGGAGAGGCCGACGCTGCCCCGGTCGAGATGCGGGGTGGCCCGTCGATCGTCTTCCCGGTCGGCGATCCAGAGCGACCCGTCGGCCCGTGGCACGCGACGGCGCAGATCCCGGCGCAGCGCCCGCTCCGCCCGGGTCAGCCACTCGACGTCCCCCGTCCGCTCGAACATCCGGACGAACAGCAGGGCCGGGCCGGTCGATCCGTACATCAGCCCCGGGCGGGCATCGGTCTCCTCGCCGGCGACTCGGTCGGCCACCAGGGCGGCGGTGTGCAGCGCCGCGTCGAGATCGCCGAGATAGGCCTGGTTCAGCGCGATCCCGGACAGCCCGCCGTACAGGTCGGTGCCGAGCGACCGCGGGCACGTCCTCCCGGCGATGTCGAGCACCTCCAGTGCCTCCTCGTGCCGGCCGAGGTGGCCCAGCGCGTGGGCGACGCCGTGCAGCCCGTCATAGAACCCCGGCGCGACCCGCGTGCCGTGCCGGCGCACCCGGTCGATCAGCCACTGCTCGTGTTCGGGGAACCGGCCCGCTCCGGTGGCGTGCAGGGCGTAGAGCACGCCGGCCGCGCCGTGCGCGAGACCGAGCCCGCGGCCGTCGCCGTCGAACTGCGCGATGTCCCCGGGGAACAGCCGGTCGTCGCGACCGGGCGTGGCCGACGCCAGGATGGCCCGCGTCATCGAGTCGCGCATCCGCCGCCAGCCGGTTTCCGTGACGTGCGGCGTCCGGGGGCTCGTACCGCATCCGGCGATCCGCACCGCCGGCCGCAGAAAGCTCTCCTGGACGGGGAACAGCCCACTGATCACTGCGGCGAGCTCGGCGGGCTTGCCGCGATCCAGCGCGAACAGCTCGGTGAGCGGGAGGAACAGGGCGAGCCGCAGGCAGGCCAGCGCGTACCGGTCGGCGTCGAGTCCCCCCACCCCCGGCGGCACGGTCCCCGACGGCGTGATCGCGGGATCGGCCGCCGCGTTCTCATCGGGCTCGGCGATCGGTCTGGCCGCCCCGAAGCCGACCAGCGTGACCCGGCCGTCGGGCCGGATGAGGATGTTCGCCGGGTTCAGGCCGCCGTGGACCAGACCACGCGCGTGAACCTTCATGACGGCGTCCTCGACCTTGGCGCAGACGTCCTTCGCCCATCTCACGTACCCCTCCAGGCGGCCCTGGCCGTCGAGGTCGTCCGTTCCCGCGCCCGTCAGCGGGTTGCGTACGGCGAGGGCCGCGTCCAACGGCTCGCCCGGGACGTGTTCCAGCACGAGGAACCGTCGCCCACCGGCGCGGAAACGGCCCTTCGCCTCCGGAGCCACGCCCAGCCCGGCGAGCCGTACGAGCGCCTCGGCCTCGCGCTCCCGCCCGATCTCCTTCAGCACCACCCGCTCCCCGGTGTCCGGGTCACCGGCCAGGTAGACGCCGCCTTCGCGCAGCACGGCGTCGATCCGGTACGGCAGGCCCTCGGGCGGCGTGCCCTCAGACGGCGGCCGAGCGGCCCCGCGGGGCGGGCAGAGCGCCGGGGAGTCGTAGAAGACGGGATCGGTTCGGCAGTAGAGCTCATATCGCTTCTCCACGTTCTCGCCCCCCGGACGCCTGCACCAGCCGTACCCCGTGAGCATGTCAAGCGGGATCGGCGCCGAACAGTGACCCCAAGACACGGAACGCACATGAACAGTGACAGTGTGTGTCCATTGAACTCGTCATGGGTCCCCTCCGGACCGGTAGGAGCTCCGGCATTCGGGGAGAACCACCGGAAGAATTACGGTCCATTCACCGAAGACCACTCGGACCGGGAGTGAGGACCGCCTGCCGGGCCCCACTCGGCGGGGTCTGGCGGCGGCGGTGTCGTCACCCGGACTAGGGACGCCAGATCAGCACGAGGGCGCAGTCGTCGTTGTGGCCGGAGGTCATCGACTGCACGAGCTGCCGGGCCCGGTCGCGAAAACCCGAGGGCAGCAGCCGCTCGGCCTCACCCAGCAGCCGGTCCAGCCCGGAGTCGATGTCCCGGCCGGGCTGCTCGATCAGGCCGTCGGTGAACAGCATGAGGGCGTCGCCCCTGCGCAGCACCCCGCTGTCGGGCTCGCAGTGCAGGTCGGGGACCACGCCGAGCACGACCCCCTTGGCGGTCGAGACCCGCCAGGTGCCCGAGCCGGAGTCGAACCTCACCACCGGCGGATGACCGGCCGAGGTGATCGTGTACGCCCCGGTCGACAGATCCAGACTGAGATGGACGGCGGTGACGAACCCCTCGTCCCCGAGCTGCCGGTGCAGGTAGCTGTTGCAGGCGCCCAGGAAGTCGTCGACCGAGCCGAGCAGGCCGCCGAAGGCGCCGGAGAGCATGAGCGCGCGGGTGCCCGCGTCCACACCCTTGCCCGAGACGTCGACGAGCGCCAGCTCGACACGATCGCCGTCACGCATGGAGACCACGAAGTCCCCGCCGAAGGACGACCCCCCGGCCTGCTTGAGCACCACCTTGCCGTCCCAGTCCTTGGGCAGCGACGGCAGCTCGCTCTGCCGCTTGAGCCGGTCGCGCAGTTCCAGCAGCATCGCGTCGCCGCGCAGTCCCTGCACGCCGAGCTTGCCGCGGGTGCGGGCCATCAGCCACGCCAGCACGGCGGTGAATCCCATCGTGATCAGCAGCCCGGCGCCCACGTTCGCCGGTCCCCGGACCGACCACACGTAGGCCAGGGAGACGACGACCGAGCACAGCAGGATGGCCAGGCTGCGCAGCCGCAGCTGGAGACCGCCGATGAGCGTGATCAGGATGAGCAGCGAGGGAGAGAACCAGTAGGCGGAGACCTCGGCGTCGAGCACGCCGATGACGAGGGTCACCACGCTCAGAGCGATGAGCAGGTTCCGGTCCTTGGACGAACTCTTCCTAATGAAACGGACCAACGGCACCAGAAGCGGCACTCGTACGAGAAGTGCGCGAAGCCGCGGAGGGATCAGCGGCGCCGGTCGGGAACTCATGATGGCCTCGACTGTATCCCCCCATCCCAGGTGAGGGCACCCCTTTGACCAACAGCTTGATCATCTAGCACGGATATTGTGTGGCGCGCCCCCGCGGGCCGCTCCTACTGTTGTCCGGTGACTGTGACGGTTCGTCCCCTCGCCGAGGCCGAATGGCCGACGTTCGCGGCCCTGCACCACGAGGCGTTCAACTCCTCGCACCCGCCGGAGGCCACCGAGCGCTGGGGTGAGCTCATCGAGTTCGACCGGTCGCTGGCGGCCTTCGACGGCGACCTGCTGGTCGGCGGCACCGCCACACTGTCGTTCACGATGACCGTTCCCGGCGGGCCCGCCCCGGTCGCCGGGGTGACCGCGGTCTCCGTGCTGCCCTCACACCGTCGCCGCGGCATCCTGTCGACCCTGATGGCCCGGCAGCTCCACGACATCCACGAGCGGGGGCGCGAGGCCGTGGCGGCGCTCTACGCGAGCGAGGCCGCCATCTACGGCCGGTTCGGGTACGGCAGGGCGGCCGACGGCCTCTTCTTCCGCGTCCCCACCCGCCACTCCGCGTTCGTCCCGGACGCGCCGGCCGATCCCGCGCTGCGCCTGCGCGTGGCCCGGCCCGCCGACGCCCTCGACGACCTGCGGCGGGTCTTCGAAGCCGTACGGCCCCGCCGCCCCGGGCTCTACGCCCGTTCCGAGGCCGTCTGGCGGGAAAGCGTCATCACCGACGAGGAGCACAACCGCGGCGGGGCCGGCCCGCTGCGCTGCATGATCGCGGAGGACGACGACGGGCCACGCGGCTACGCCCTCTTCCGTGTCAGGTCGGGCTTCACCGACCACGATGTGCCGGACGGCGAGGTGCGGCTGATCGAGCTGTTCGCCGTCGACCCGGCGGCGTACGCGCTGGTCTGGCGCAGCGTGCTCGACCGGGACCTGTGCTCGCACGTCCACGCCTGGAATCGACCGGCGGACGATCCGATCGTTCATCTCCTGGCCGAACCGCGACACCTCAACGCCGGGTGGCTGGACGATCTGTGGATCCGCCTGGTGGACGTGGACCGGGCGCTGGCCTCCCGCGTCTACGCCGCCCCCGCCGACCTCGTGATCGAGGTCGTCGACGAGCTGTGCCCGTGGAACGCCGGCCGCCGGCGGCTGGTCACCGCGAAGGGCTCGTGCGAGCCGACGGGCGATCCGGCCGACCTCACGCTGCCGGTCTCCGCGCTGGGCGCGGCCTACCTGGGCGGCCGGCCGCTCACCCCGCTCGCCGCCGCCGGGCTCGTACGGGAGCACCGTGAGGGTGCGCTGCACGAGTTGTCCACAGCGATGTCGTGGGAGCCGAGACCCTGGGGCGGCCTGATCTTCTAGGTCGTGTGACGGACACCGCTGAGGGAATCCCTGAGCGGCTCCGGTCGCTGCGCCGGGAGGAAACTCCGGTCCGCCGCCAGGCCCCGCCGAGCGGGGTCCGGCATGCGGTCCTCGCTCCCTACCACCCTGACTGACGACTATCTGACGACCCGCCGGCGCTTCCGGCGTAGGGTTCTGGACATGGCACTGCAGAGCTTGCAGATCACGGCGATCACCGCGATGCGGGCCCGGGACGTGTCCCGGCCGACGCCGGAGGAGCAGAAGGCGGCCGACGACCGCCCACTGCGAGACGAGACGCCCCGGCGGGACCACCGCCGGGACGGCAGGGGCAATTCCTACGGCAGGGGCGGCAGTTCGCCGGTCGCCTCGTAGTCGGCGAGCTGGCCGATCCTGCGGGCGTGCCGCTGCGCCCCCGAGAACGGCGTGGCCAGGAAGACCTCCACGAAGCGGACCGCCTCCTCCGGGGTGTGCATACGCGCGCCCAGGCTGATGACGTTGGCGTCGTTGTGCTCTCTGGCGAGCTTGGCGGTGTCCTCGTTCCAGGCGAGGGCCGCCCGGATGCCGCGCACCTTGTTCGCGGCGATCTGCTCGCCGTTCCCCGATCCGCCGATCACGACGCCGAGGCTGCCGTGATCGTCGGCGACGCCGCGCGCGGCGCGCAGCACGAACGGAGGGTAGTCGTCCTCCGCGTCGTAGACGGACGGACCGCAGTCCACCACCTCATGGCCCTGCTGCTTCAGCCAGTCGGCCAGATGGTTCTTCAGTTCGTAGCCGGCATGGTCGGCACCGATGTAGACACGCACAGCCCAAGTTTCGCAGCCTTCGCACGCGCGCGGGACGGCGGGCCCGGACTAGAGTAAGCGGCGAACACGGCTTCCGGTCCTTACGGTCGGCCGTGCCCCCTCCCCAGGGAACGGGCCCGGCGAGCGGGCCCGGCGGAACAGGAGCATCATGCGCGAGATCCGCAGCGTCGGTGATCCGGTCCTGCGCACCCCGGCCGAGCCGGTGACCGATTTCGACCGGGAGCTTCGGCGCCTCATCGACGAGATGTTCTCGGTGATGTACGCGGCCGACGGAGTCGGCCTGGCCGGCCCGCAGATCGGCGTCGGCAGGCGGTTGTTCGTCTACGACATCACCAACCGCAAGGGCCACCTGATCAACCCCGAGCTGACGATCGACGATCCCGAGCAGATCGTCGACGACGAGGGCTGCCTGTCGGTGCCGAGCAGGGAGACCGGCAAGCCGTTGTACGCGCCGACCGCCCGTGCCGCCGGGGTCACGGTCCGCGGCCTCGACCGGCTCGGCCGCCCGGTCACCGTCAGGGCGAGGGGCATGCTCGCCCGGTGCTTCCAGCACGAGTACGACCACCTGGACGGCACCCTGTACGTCGACAGGCTCGCCAAGGAGGAGCGCAGGAAGATCCTCCTCCAGGCGCCCTGATCGCTCAGGTCTGGATTGCCTTGATCTCCAGGTACTCCTCCAGGCCGGGCTCGCCCAGCTCACGGCCGACCCCGGAGCGCTTGTAGCCGCCGAACGGCGCCAGCGGGTTGAACCTGCCGCCGTTGACCGCGACCTGGCCGGTGCGCAGCCTGCGCGCCAGGGCGAGCGCCTTCTCCTCAGTTCCCGCCCACACCGCCCCCGACAGCCCGTACGGCGTGCCGTTGGCGATCTCGACGGCCTCGTCCTCGGTGCCGAACGGGATGATCGACAGAACCGGGCCGAAGATCTCCTCCTGCTCGATGCGCATGCCCGGGGAGACGCCGGCGAACACGGCCGGCTCGACGTAGAAGCCGCGCTCCATCGGGTTGTCCATACTCCCCAGCACCAGCCGGGCGCCCTCCTCCTGACCGAGGTTGAGGTAGCGGATCACCCGGTCGCGCTGCGCGGCGGAGACCAGCGGTCCCAGGCGGGTGCCCTCGGCGAAGGGATCGCCCGGGGCGTACTTCCTGGCGAAGCCCACGGCCAGCCGCACCGCCTCGTCGTAGGAGTCCCAGTGCACGAGCATGCGGCTCAGCGCCGAGCAGGTCTGCCCGGCGTTGACGTAGGCTCCCGCGACGCCCGCCTTCACGGCGGTCTCCAGGTCGGCGTCCGGCATGATCACGTTGGCCGACTTCCCGCCGAGTTCCAGCGCGACCCGCTTGACCGTCTCGGCGGCCAGGCCGGCCACGCGGCGACCCGCCCGGGTCGACCCGGTGAACGACACCATGTCAACGTCCGGGTGTCCGGCGATCGCCTCGCCGACGACCGGCCCGTACCCGCTGACCATGTTGAACACGCCGGGCGGCAGGCCGACCTCGTGCAGGACGTCCGCGAACGCGTAGGCCGCGAGCGGCGCCACCTCACTCGGCTTGAGCACGACCGTGCAGCCCGCGGCCAGCGCCGGCGCCACCTTGCAGACGATCTGGTGGAGCGGGTAGTTCCACGGGGTGATCGCGCCGACCACGCCAACGGGCTCGCGGACGATCAGCGAGTTGCCCACCCGGCCCGCGTCGAAGTCGTACCGCCCGGCCAGTTCCGCGTACGACTCCAGGACGCCGATCGGCATCAGGGTCTGCACCTTCAGCGCGAGAGCGAGCGGCGCGCCCATGTCGGCGGCGATCGTCGCGGCGATCCGATCGGCGCGCTCACGCAGCAGACCCGCCGCCGCGGCCAGCAACCGGGCGCGCTCGGCCGGGGCGGTCGACGACCACGGCGGGAAGGCGGCGCGGGCGGCGGCGACCGCGGCATCGACGTCGCCGGGCGAGCCGGCGGGCACCTTGTCGACGATCTCCTCGGTCGCTGGATTCACGACGTCGACGCCCTCGCCGGAGGCGGAGGACACCCAGGCTCCGTTCATGTAAAGGTGGCGCACCATCTCATCCTCGCGCGGCGGCCGCCGGAACGCGAGCATGGGGATCACGCCCGGCGGTTTCGATCTCATATCACCGACCGAACACCATCAATTCGGACACGGTCACTTTCCACACCATTCCCCGGCCTGGCGGGAATGTGGTTGCATCGATCACCAGTCGAGCTGTCAGCCTGGTTGTCAGCTCGACCGGTTTCTCCATTACCAGGTAGGAGAGGTCGAGAATGCTGCCTTGCCAGCGTGGCGTGGCAGGATTCTGGTTATCCCTTTCGCGATGGGCGGCTGGGATAGGGGGCATTGACAGGCGATGAGGAGCAGGTGTGGCAGGAAATCTCACGCGTGATGAGGCTCGGGAGAGGGCCCGGCTGCTGAACGTCCGGTCCTATCGGGTCGAGCTCGATCTGACCGAGGGCGAGGAGCGGTTCGAGAGCATCACGACGGTCGACTTCACCTCCAGCCGTCCGGGGGCGGCAACGTTCATCGACCTGCACGGGGCTCACGTGCGCAAGGTCGTGCTCAATGGGAGGGAGCTCGACCCGCGGGCCTACGACGCCGAGAAGGGCCGCTTCCCGCTGCCGGACCTGGCCGAGGAGAACCAGCTGCGCATCGACGCCGACGCGTCGTACATGCGCACCGGCGAGGGCCTGCACCGGTTCGTCGACCCGGTCGACCAGCAGGTCTACCTGCACAGCCAGTTCGAGACGGCGGACGCGCACCGGATGTACGCCTGCTTCGACCAGCCGGACCTCAAGGCGACCTTCGAACTGACCGTGCTCGCGCCCGCCCACTGGGAGGTGGTCTCCAACGCCGCCCCCGACGCCGTCGAGGAGCTGGAGGAGCACCACGGCAAGCACGGCAAGCTCCAGGCGGCCCGGCGCTGGCACTTCCCGCCCACGCCGCGCATGTCGACGTACATCACCGCGCTGATCGCCGGGCCGTACGCCGTGGTGCGGGAGGAGCACGACGGGATCCCGCTGGGCATCTACGTGCGGCGGTCGCTCGCCGAGCACCTCGACCCGGAGAACATCTTCGAGGTCACCAAGCAGGGCTTCGACTTCTTCCACCGCGTCTTCGGCGTGCGTTACCCCTTCGGGAAGTACGACCAGCTGTTCGTGCCGGAGTTCAACGCCGGCGCGATGGAGAACGCGGGCGCCGTCACCTTCCTCGAGGACTACGTCTTCCGGTCGCGGGTGACCGACGCCATGGTGGAGCGCCGCGCCGAGACGATCCTGCACGAGATGGCCCACATGTGGTTCGGCGACCTGGTCACCATGCGGTGGTGGGACGACCTGTGGCTGAACGAGTCGTTCGCGACGTTCATGTCCGTTCTGTGCCAGGCCGAGGCCACCCGCTGGGGCCAGGGCGCGTGGACCACGTTCGCCAACGTCGAGAAGGCCTGGGCCTACCGGCAGGACCAGCTCCCCTCCACTCACCCGATCGCGGCCGACATCCCGGACATGCAGGCGGTGGAGGTCAACTTCGACGGGATCACGTACGCCAAGGGCGCCTCGGTGCTCAAGCAGCTCGTCGCCTATGTCGGTCTCGACAACTTCCTCGCCGGGGTCCGCGACTACTTCGGCGAGCACGCCTGGGGCAACACGACCCTGCAGGACCTGCTGTCGGCGCTGGAGCACACCTCTGGCC
This sequence comes from Sphaerimonospora mesophila, assembly GCF_001417795.1. Classification (NCBI taxonomy): domain Bacteria; kingdom Bacillati; phylum Actinomycetota; class Actinomycetes; order Streptosporangiales; family Streptosporangiaceae; genus Sphaerimonospora; species Sphaerimonospora mesophila. The sequence continues at coordinate 37,399 of NZ_BCBX01000030.1, forward strand.
GCGACCTGTCCGCATGGTCGAAGGAGTGGCTGGAGACCTCGGGGGTCAACACGCTGCGCCCGTCGTTCACCACGGACGACGAGGGCAGGTTCGCCTCCTTCGAGGTGCTTCAGGAGGCGCCGTCCGAGCACCCCACGCTGCGTTCGCACCGGATCGCGATCGGGCTGTACTCGATGACCGACGGCGTGCTCATCCGGACCAGGCGGGTGGAGCTCGACGTGGTCGGCGCCCGCACGGCCGTCCCCGAGCTGGTCGGTGAGCTCCGGCCCGACCTGGTGCTCGTCAACGACGACGACCTCACCTACGCCAAGATCCGGCTCGACGAGCGGTCGCTGGAGACCCTGGTGAGCGGCGGCATCACCGCCTTCCGCGACTCCCTGCCCCGTGCCCTGTGCTGGTCGGCCGCCTGGGACATGACCCGCGACGCCGAGCTGGCCACCCGCGACTACGTCAGGCTGGTGGTCTCGGGGATCGATTCCGTGGGCGACATCAGCGTGGTGCAGACCGTGCTGCGGCAGGCCCGCCAGGCCGTGCAGCAGTACGCCGACCCGGCCTGGCTGGCGACCGGGCTCGCCGAGCTGGCCGGGGCGCTGCGCCGCATGATCGCGGCGGCGGAGCCCGGTTCCGACCACCAGCTCGCGTACGTCAACGCGTTCGCCGCGGTCGCCACCTCGACCGAGGACCTCGCGTTCGTCAAGGGCATCCTCGAGGGCACCGCCGTACCGGACGGGCTGGCCGTCGACGCCGACCTGCGCTGGACTCTCACGCACGCGCTGGTCGTCGGCGGCGTGCTCGATGCCGGGGACATCGACGCGGAGCTCGCGCGCGACGCCACCGCGACCGGTGAGCGTTCGGCCGCGATGTGCCGGGCCGCGATCCCCACGGCGGAGGCCAAGGAGCGGGCCTGGGCGTCGATCGTCGGCGGTGAGCTGAGCGGAGCGCTGCTGCGCTCCACGATCCTCGGCTTCATGGACCCGCACCACGTCGACCTGCTGGAGCCGTACGCCGGGAGGTACTTCGACGAGGTCGGGCGCATCTGGAGCGAGTGGACGTCCGACATGGCGCAGAACTTCGCGATCGGCTGCTATCCGGCCCTCCTGATCCGGCCCGAGACCGTGGCCGTCACACAGGACCACATCAGCGCGGCGCAGCCGCCGCACGCGCTGCGGCGGCTGCTGCTGGAGGGCGCCGACGGCATCAGCCGGGCCCTGCGCGCCCGGGCCAGGGACGCCTCCGCCTGATCGCAGGCTCGCGCGGTACGAGACGGGCCCCGGCGCACTCCGCCGGGGCCCGTCCCCTGTGCGGGAGGGGCCCCGGACGAGAAAGCGGGCCGCAAGGCAGATGCAAGCGGCCGGCGGTGGTATGGGGGAAAACCGGGCGCCGGGCAGCCGCCGCGCCGTTCACCCGGGTCTACCGTCCCGCCCAGGAGGCCCCCACCGATGATCCCCTTCCAGCACCTGAGCGGCCCGCGGGCGCGGCCGGGTGATGTCAAGGTCTTCCCCGTGCCCGCCCCGAGCCCGCCGTCCCGGATAGCAGAGGACGGACCGCGGCCTGCCGAGCTGGTCACCCCGGAGGATCTCAAACGCGTCCTCGGCGTGGACGTGGGAGACCCGGAGGCCTTCGATGGGGAGCTCCCGGCGCCCTCCTGGCTGAGCATGCGGTCCTGCAGCTATCGGTCCCGCGACGGCGTGCGGGTCGACGTGCACACGGCGGCCGGCATGCTGTCCCGCTATCTGATGGTGCTCGGCCATATCATGACCCGGGTCCAGGGACGGCCCATCCAGGGGATCGGCGGCGGTGCGATGCTCTATCCGGGACTGGTCGCCGTCCAGACCGACCGGGGCACCTTCGCGATCAGCGTCTCCGCGCCCTCCGGGCCGCCGCCGTCCGATCCGCTCATCGACCTCGCCCGTGCCGCCGCCGCGCACCTCGCCGAGATGTCACCGGCCGGATCGGCGGCGGTCACCCCCGAAGCCGCCGGCTGACACCTCTACTCGGCCGCCGGCGGGCGCCACCGCCGGGGCGGTTCTCGGGAACGCGCGGCGGCCGCCCGTCCCTGCGCGCTAAGATCGCGGATGTCTGCCACGCCGCCGCACGACAGGCCTCTCGCCGGAAGATATCTAGAGAAGATACCCACAGGGGTCCGCCGTGAACCGGTTCAAGCAGGCCACAAAAGTATGAACCAACCAACACTAGGCAGCCCGCTGACAGCTCAACTACCGTGAGTGATGTGGATACCGGTCTAGCGCCCGAAGACGGTCACGATACGTCACCCATCTGGGTGAGTGACCACCCGTCGGAGCCGTCCCAGACGACGCCGACCGCATCGGAGACCCTTGCGGCACCATCCGCCGCACAGACGACGGCCCAACCGGCCGCGCAACCCCCGCCCGATGCTCCCCCGAAGGCGCGCATCCATGCCCGCGCCCCTGCCAGACCCGCCGAACGCGCGTCGCTCAGGATCATGATTCATGACCCGAGATACCGTCATCTGCGGCTGCGCGCACTGATCGGGGTGGCGGCCGGCATCGTGGCCGGAATTCTCTTCGCGAACTGGCGGATCGGCCTCACCGCCGCGATCATCGCGGCCATCGCCGACACCGTCTATCGGGCCAGGACCGTCTCGTCGATACCGGCCTGGCGGCGCGCCTCCGCCGCGGAACGCCGGACCGAGGTCCAGCTCAAGAAACTCGAGCGCACCGGGTTCCGGACGCTGCACGCCCGGGCCATCCCCGGCAGCGAGGCCCAGATCGATCACCTGGTCGTCGGCCCGACCGGGGTGTACGCGGTCGACTCGGAGAAGTGGGACAAGCGCCTTCCCGTACGGGTGCAGTCGCACCGCAAGCTGTTCCACGGACCGTTCAACCGGAAACCCCGGCTCGACGAGGCCCGCTGGGAGGCCACCCAGGCCAGCCAGCTGATCTCCGAGGCGCTCGGCCGCGAGATCACCATCGTGCCGTCCCTGGCGATCTACGGTCCCCCGATCCCGTGGCGGATCCTCAACATCCGCGAGGTCGACGTCTTCTCCGGCGGCCTCGTCCGTAAGTGGATTACAAAACGGGAAAAGTCACTCACCACCGCGGAAATCGATGCGATCTACCGTGCCGCCGAGCAGGTCCTGCCGCCCCGCTACGAATAGCGCGGCCCGGGCCTACCGGCCGACACGGCGTCCAAGGCATGGACGGGCGGTCTCGGCAGCCGGTCGTTAGCCGTACCATTTGAAGACTCGTAGTCTTCGGATGGGAGTCCGCCCATGCCCGCGCTCAGGTCTCGTACGGTCACACACGGCAGGAACATGGTCGGTGCCCGGGCGCTGCTCAGGGCCACGGGCGTGGCGGGCAGCGACTTCGGCAAACCGATCGTCGCGGTGGCGAACAGCTTCACCCAGTTCGTCCCCGGCCACGTGCACCTGCGCGAGGTCGGCGACGTGGTCGCCGCCGCCGTCCGGGAGGCCGGCGCCATCCCCCGCGAGTTCAACACGATCGCGGTCGATGACGGCATCGCGATGGGCCACGGCGGCATGCTCTACTCGCTGCCGTCCCGGGAGCTCATCGCCGACGCGGTCGAGTACATGGTGAACGCCCACTGCGCCGACGCGCTGGTCTGCGTCTCCAACTGCGACAAGATCACGCCGGGCATGCTGCTCGCGGCCTTCCGGCTCAACATCCCGACGGTCTTCGTCTCCGGCGGCCCGATGGAGGCAGGAAAGACCCCCGGCCGCAAGCTCGACCTGATCGACCCGATGATCGCCGCCGCCGACGACAGCGTCTCCGACGACGAGCTGCTCGCGATGGAGGAGAGCGCCTGCCCAACCTGCGGCTCCTGCAGCGGCATGTTCACGGCCAACTCGATGAACTGCCTGGCGGAGGCCATCGGGCTGGCGCTGCCCGGCAACGGCACGACGCTGGCCACCCACACGGCGCGCAAGGGGCTTTTCGAGAAGGCCGGTCGCGCGGTCGTGGAGATCGCCCGCCGCTACTACGACCACGACGACGAGTCGGTGCTGCCGCGGAGCATCGCCACCCGCGACGCGTTCGAGAACGCGATGGCGCTCGACGTGGCCATGGGCGGTTCGACCAACACGATCCTGCACCTGCTGGCCGCGGCCCGGGAGGCCGGGGTCGAGTTCGGGCTCAAGGAGATCAACGAGCTCTCGCTGCGGGTGCCGTGCCTGTGCAAGGTCGCCCCGGCGACCTCCAAGTACCACGTCGAGGACGTGCACCGCGCCGGCGGAATCCCCGGCATCCTCGGCGAGCTCGATCGGGCCGGTCTGCTCCACCGCGACGTGCCCACCATCCACTCGGCCTCCCTCGCCGACTACCTGGCCGCGTGGGACCCGAAGTCGCCCGAGGTCACCGACGAGGCGCTCGAGCTGTGGCACGCCGCCCCCGGCAACGTGCGCACGGTCCGGGCCTACTCCCAGAGCGCCCGGTGGGAGACGCTCGACCTCGACCGGGCGGAGGGCTGCATCCGGGACCTGGAGCACGCCTACACCCGCGACGGCGGCCTCGCCGTGCTGTACGGCAACCTGGCCCAGGACGGCTGCGTGGTGAAGACCGCAGGCGTCGACGAGTCGATCTGGCGGTTCTCCGGCCCGGCCGTCGTGTTCGAATCCCAGGAGGCTGCGGTCGAGGGCATCCTCGGCGACCGGGTCAAGGCCGGCGACGTGGTCGTCATCCGCTACGAGGGCCCCAAGGGCGGCCCCGGCATGCAGGAGATGCTCTACCCCACGAGCTTCCTCAAGGGCAAGGGCCTCGGCAAGGCGTGCGCGCTCATCACCGACGGCCGGTTCTCCGGCGGTACGTCGGGTCTGTCGATCGGTCACGCCTCCCCCGAGGCGGCGGAGGGCGGCACCATGGCACTGGTGGCCGACGGCGACATCATCGAGATCGACATTCCGCGTCGGACGATCGAGCTCAAGGTCACGGATGAGGAACTCGCCACCCGGCGGGAGCGGCTGCTCGCCGACCTCGGCGGCTACCGCCCCCGTGACCGGCAGCGCTCGGTCTCCGCGGCGCTCCAGGCGTACGCGGCGCTGACCACGTCCGCCTCCACGGGAGCATCCCGCGACCTGTCCCAGCTCTCCCGATAGCCGACCCCGGCCATCCTCGGCCGTGATCTTGCAGTTACTCGCAGACATGCCCGCTGACCTGGACAAAGCTCATTCGTGATCTTGCAATGGGACACTGCAAGATCACGAATGGTGAAGCCGCAGGTCACATAGGGTCATTGCAAGCTTCTGCAAGATCACGACATAGGGAGACGCAGGCGGCGGGCCGACGTGCAAGAATTCGCAAGATCACGCGGGGTGTGGCCAGGGGGTTAGGGTTCGATGGCTTGTTCGAGAAAAGCCGATGGCGTGTTCGGAAAAATGTCAGTACCCGTCGTTATCGTCGAGGTATGGCCAACGTCACAAGGCAATCGCTGACTGCGGCGGAGATCGCCGCCCTCGCCCTGTCACTCGCCCATCTCGGGGCCGGCCCGCAGTCCGTCACCGCCCGCCGTGGACTGCGTCACGCATTCGACCACCTCGACCTCGACGACGACGTCATCGCCACCACCCTGACCACGCTCACCACGCCGCTCGCGCCCGACGTCGCCGGACGGGCCCGGCTGATCGCGAACGCCATCACCGCCCGGCTGGTGATCCGCCTCCAGTACCTCGACGCCGCCGGCCATCTCACGATCCGCGACGTCGAGCCGGTGACGTGCCTGGTCCACGGGGAGTTCTGGTATCTCGTCGGCTGGTGCCGGCTCCGCCGGGGCATCCGGGCGTTCCGGTTCGACCGGATAGTCGCGGTCGAACCGACCGATCTCCCGGCCCGGCCGCACCTACCGGAGCGCTTTCTCCCCTTCCAACGGCGTACGGCCAGGCGCCGCGCCGCGGCCTGACCGGTCATCACGTCCAGCGCGATGCGGCCCGACCGGTCGGAGACCGGTCAGCCGCAGCAGCCACCACCGCAGCAGCCACCGCCACCTCCACCTCCGGAGGGGCGCGGCGCGGCGGCGGCCCGCCCGGTCACCGCGACCATGGACAGCAGCTTCACCGTGTCGTCATGGCCGGCCGGACACGCGGCCGGGGCGTTCGCCTCGGCCATCGGCCGGTTGAGCTCGAAGGTGGATCCACACGCGCGGCAACGGTAGTCATAGCGAGGCATGCCCATAGGGTACGGCCTGCGCCGCCGGGGAGACTCCCTGGCGGGTCCGGTCAAGTGGTCGTCAGCCGGGGAGGCAGGGAGCGGAGCGCGCGGGACGGCAGGGAGCGGAGCGGGAGGGAGCGAGGACCGCATGCCGGGCCCGCTCGGCGGGGCCAGACGGCGGACCGGAGTTTCCTCCCGGCGCAGCGACCGCACCGACCAAGGACTTCCTCAAGGTGCCGTTACTCGACGGATGCTCTAGGAGAAGTGGATCGTGGCGTGGTCCGCGACCTGGCGGAAGCCCAGCTTCTGGTAGATGGAGTTCGACGTGAGGTTGGCGAGATCGGCGAACAGCAGCACCTCGGCGGCCCCCTCGTCCATCGCCTTCCGGCTCGCCGCGTGAGTGGCGGCGCTGCCGTACCCGCGGCGGCGGAACTCGGGAGGCGTGTAGACGGGCCCGATCCTCGACATGCCGGCGACGGGAGTGGAGAGTGCGGCGAGCGCCACCCGCCTATCACCGTCCTCCCACCAGATCAGCTCCTCACGGTTGACCCGTGCCGAGACGACCGGCGTGGGGTCGGCGGTGCGGTCGACATGAGCCTCCTCCTGGAACTCGCGGAACCACCGCGCGGCCTCGGCCACCTCGCCCACCGTGGCCGTACGCGCCTTGCCCGGGGCGGCGCACGGCGCGAGCGTGCCGAGCCGGTAGAGCCGCTCGGCCCGTCGGCCCGACTCGGGCCGCCACCACTCCCGGCAGAACGCCTCCGCCACCTCCACCGAGCCTCGGACGGCCCGGACCGTCCGATCCATCTCGATCAGTTCCCGGGCCAGCGAAGGCAGCGTGCGTAAGGGCACGTCCGCGATCCCGAGCGGGTAGGGGGGCGTGTGGCTGATCACGCCGGCCACCTCCCCGTCGTCGTCCTCCAGCCAGCCCATCAGCGGATCCTCGGCGAACTGGCCGGCCCGCAGCCCGAGCAGCACGGTCAGCGAGACCGTGTTGCCGACCGGGTCGCGCAGCAGCCACGGCTCGGCCACCGCCGCGAACTCCTCGACGTCCCGTGTGAACGACCACCTCATCAGGACCGGCCTATCACGCCGCCGGTTTGGCGAGGTAGGGCGCCCACTGGGGATCGCCGTCGAGTTGCGCGCCGATGAGCCGCCAGTGCATCCCACGCGGCGCCACCGGAGTCGCACGCAGGGTCCATCCCAGCTCCTCCAGCAGCTTGTCCGCCTTGTAGTGGTTGCACGGCATGCACGAGGCGACGCAGTTCTCCCAGGTGTGGGGGCCGCCCTTGGATCTCGGCACGACATGGTCGATGGTCTCGGCCCGCTGCCCGCAGTAGGCGCAGCGGAAGTTGTCCCGGCGCATCAGCGCGGCCCGTGTGAGCGGGATGCGCGAACGGTAGGGGATGCGCACGTAGCGACGTAGCCGGATCACCGAGGGCACGTCGAACGTGCAGGTCGCCGAGCGAAGCACCGCGCCACACCCGTCGTGGTGGACGACGTCCGCCTTCTCTCGCAGCAGCAGGACGACTGCCCGATGCAGGGAAAGCGTGGTCAGCGGTTCGTATGTCGCGTTGAGCAGCAGGACTTGGCGCATCAGCCGGCCTCCCCGACGATCCCGGCTGTGCGCCTTGGTTGTTGGGGTCCCTTCTTCTGGGACCCGGATGCTTCCGTCACAGGGACCTCCGCCGGACGGCCCAGCGGATCGTCACCACGGCACCGCCCTTTCCCCAAGAGTGTGGCCTGCACGGCGACCGTTTCGCCACCCCATATACGGACCACCGGGCTGACGATCGGGACGCCTGGGCTTCTTATTCCCAGCCGATCATCCACTTACGCCCGACTTGGCCGGGTACGAACGGCGAGCCGTCAACCACGACTCATGTCAGTCGACTGTTCTAAAGTGCCAGCATGACGCGACTGCCGTACCCGCCCGCCCGCCGCGACGACATCGTCGACGACCTGCACGGAACACCGGTGCCGGACCCGTACCGCTGGCTGGAGGACCCGGACGATCCGGCCACGAAGGAGTGGCTGGACGCACAGGATGCGCTGATGCGCGAGGCGGACCTGCCGGGCCGCGACCGCTTCCGCGACCGGGTCGCCGAGCTGCTGCGCTCGGGATCGGTCGGCACGCCTGTGTGGCGTGGCGAGCGCCGGTTCTTCACCCGCCGCACGCCCGACCAGGAGCATCCCGTCCTCTACGTGGCCGAAGGCGACGCCGAGCGGGTGCTGCTCGACCCGACGGCCCTCGACCCCTCCGGGCTGACCACGCTCGACTCCTATCAGCCGGACAAGGAGGGGAACCGGCTGGCCTACCAGATCTCGGTGGGCGGCGACGAGGAGTCACGCCTGTTCGTGCTCGACGTGGCGACCGGCGAGGTCGTCGAAGGGCCGATCGATCGGTGCCGCTACTCCCCCATCGCCTGGCTGCCCGGCGGCGAGGCCTTCTACTACGTACGCAGGCTGGCGCCCACCGAGGTCCCGCAGGGCGAGGAGCAGTTCCACCGCCGGGTCTACCTGCACCGCGTCGGGACTCCGGCGGACGACGACGTGATGATCTTCGGGCAGGGCCTGGAGAAGACCAACTACTACGGAGTGTCGGTCTCCCGCGACGGCCGCTGGCTGTCGATCTCCGCCTCGCGCGGTACGGCCCCGCGCAACGACCTGTGGGTGGCCGATCTGTCGGCCTCACCGGTGGAGTCGCCGGAGCTGCTCACCGTGCAGCAGGACGTGGACGCCCAGACCGGGCTGCACTTCGGCCGCGACGGGCGGCTCTACGTCTTCACCGACCTGGACGCGCCACGCGGGCGGGTCTGCGTGACCTCGCCGCACACACCGACGCGGGAGCATTGGCGTGACCTCATCCCCGAGGACGCCGAGGCCGTGCTCAGCGGCTTCGCGATCCTGGACGGCGACGGGGACGACGCGGCCGAGCCGGTCCTGCTCGTCGGGTGGACGCGGCACGCGATCTCCGAGGTCACGATCCACGCCCTGGAGAGCGGCGAACGGGTCGGCGAGGTGCCGCTGCCCGGCCTCGGCTCGGTCGGCGCCCTGATCGAGCGCCCGGAGGGCGGCCACGAGGCCTGGTTCAGCTACACCGACAACATCACGCCGACGACCGTCTACCGCTTCGACGCGAGGACCGGCGAGACCACCATGTGGGAGGCCCCGCCGGGCGCCGTCGAGGTGCCCGAGGCCCACACCGAGCAGGTCGTCTACCGGTCCAAGGACGGCACCGAGGTCCGGATGCTCGTCGTCTCCCGGGCGGGAGACTCCGGGCCCCGGCCCACGATCCTGTACGGCTACGGCGGCTTCGGCATCTCGATGAACCCCGGATTCTCGGCCTCGACGCTGGCCTGGGTGGAGGCGGGCGGCGTCTACGCCGTCACGCAGCTTCGCGGCGGCGGTGAGGAGGGCGAGCAGTGGCACCGCGCCGGGATGCTCGCCAACAAGCAGAACGTCTTCGACGACTTCCACGCCGCGGCCGAGCACCTGATCGCCACCGGGGTCACGACGAAGGACCGTCTCGCCATCTCCGGCGGCTCGAACGGCGGCCTCCTGGTCGGGGCGGCGCTCACCCAGCGGCCCGACCTGTACGCCGCCGTGGTCTGCTCGGCACCGCTGCTCGACATGATCCGATACGAGCGTTTCGGTCTCGGGGCGACCTGGAACGTCGAGTACGGCTCGGCCGAGGTCGCGGAGGAGTTCGGCTGGCTGTGGGGCTACTCGCCCTATCACCACGTGCGTGCGGGGACGGTCTACCCCGCCACGATGTTCACGGTCTTCGCCTCCGACACCCGGGTGCATCCGCTGCACGCCTGGAAGATGACGGCGGCCCTCCAGCACGCACAGGCCGGGGACCGGCCGATTCTGCTGCGCAACGAGGCGGAGGTCGGCCACGGCGCACGGGCCGTGAGCCGCTCCGTCGATCTCCTGGCCGACCAGCTCGCCTTCATCGCCGCCCACACGGGCCTGGAGGTGTAGCCGGCCCGGTCGGCGAGGGCCCGCTCAGCGGGGAAAGATGATGGTCTTGTGGCCGTCCAGCAGCACGCGGTGCTCCGCGTGCCAGCGGACGGCCCGGGCCAGCGCCTGGCACTCGAGGTCACGGCCGATCGCGGCGAGGTCCTCGGGCGAGTGGGTGTGGTTCACCCGGGCCACCTCCTGCTCGATGATCGGGCCCTCGTCGAGGTCGGGCGTGACGTAGTGCGCGGTGGCCCCGATCAGCTTGACGCCGCGCGAGTACGCCTGATGGTACGGCTTGGCGCCCTTGAACGACGGCAGGAACGAGTGATGGATGTTGATCATCCGGCCGGCCAGTTTGGCGCACATGTCCTCCGACAGCACCTGCATGTAGCGGGCGAGGACCACCATGTCGGCGCGGTAGTGGTCGACCAGGGTGAGCAGTTCGGCCTCCTGCCGGGGCTTGGTCTCGGCGGTGACCGGCAGGTGGTGGTAGTCGATGCCGTACGACTGGGTGAGCGGCCGCAGGTCGGGATGGTTCGACCCGACGGCCACGATCTCGATCGGCAGCAGCCCCGACCGCACCCGGTAGAGCAGATCGTTGAGACAGTGGCCGAGCTTGCTGACGAGCACCAGTGCCCGGGGCTTCACAGCGAGGTCGAAGAGCTCGAATTCCATGCCGAATTCCGGGGCGAGCGCGGCGAAAGCCGTACGAAGCTCGTCGATGCCCGGCCGACCGGCGAACTGCACCCGCATGAAGAACCGCTCGGCCACCGGGTCGCCGAACTGCTGGCTCTCGATGATGTTGCAATCGTGGCGGGCCAGCAGCCCTGAGACCGCCGCGACCACTCCGGGGCGATCCGGGCAGGACAGGGTCAGCACGTATTCAGCGCTCATGCTTAGAACCTCAACGACTTCGATGTTCAGCGGCGGGGTGCGGCTGTTAACCGTCCAAGGGTAAAGCCACGGGCCCGTCGGCGGCGCCTCGCCCATCCCGTGGCGCTTCCGTCCCTCCGCGCTCGTCCGGCCTTTCGTGGCGTTCCAGCGCGAGCCGGATGTCCGGATCATCCGGTGCGAGGGCGTGCGCCCGGCGGAAGTCCAGCCCGGCCTCGTCCGGCCGCCCGAGATCCATCAGGGCCGTGCCCCGGTTGAAGTAGAGCGCGGCGTCGTCGGCGCCGGGGCGCCCGAGCTCGATGGCCCGGGTCAGGTCCGCCACCGCACCCGCCGCGTCGCCGGTCTCGTAGCGCAGGACCGCCCGGTTGGCCCAGGCCGAGGCGAGCAGCGGATCGGCCGTCAGGGCCGCGTCGTAGGCGACCCGTGCCTCGGCGAAGCGTCCCGCCGCGGCCTCCAGCTGACCGAGCACGCCGCGCAGGTGGGCACTGCCGGGATCGAGCGCCAGCCCGGCGGCGACGTCGCGCCTGGCCGCCTCGTGCTCGCCGAGCATCTGCAGCACCCCCGCACGGTTGACGTACGCGTCGAGATGGCCCGGGTCCAGCTCCAGCACGTGATCGAGATCAGTCCTGGCGCGTTCCAGGTCCCCGGCGGCCAGGCGGACCTCGGCTCGGTTGTAGTACGCCTCCGGCAGCGGCGGGCTCATCCGCATCGCGGTCTCGTAATCGGCCACCGCGTCGTCAGCGCGGCCCAGCTCGAACAGCAGGTTCCCCCGGTCGAGGTAGTGGTCGGGGAACGTGGGATCGATGGCGATGGCCCGGTCGAAGTCGCCCAGGGCCTCGGTGGTCCGCCCCATCCGCGCGAGCAGCTGGGCCCGGTTGGCGAGCAGCACCATCCGGTGCACGGGATGGGCATCCGGGGGAAGCTCACGCCGCGCGAGATCGAGCGCCGACTCCACCAGACTCAGCGCGGCCTCGACCCTCCCCTGCCGCAGCTCGATGAGCGCCCGGCCGTTCCGGTCGAATCCGAGCTTGAAGGCCCGCTCCCGCCGGTCGGGCAGCAGCGTGGAGATCGCGATGGCCTCGTTGATCCAGCCGGTGGCCCGGCCCAGGTCGCGCCGGCGCGGATCGGGGTGGCGGGCGTCCAGCATGGCCGTGCCGTACGCCGCGGCCGCGTGCACGGCGGGATCCTCGCTCACCCTCCTGGCCTGGTCCCACAGCTCCAGCGCACGGTCGCGGCGGCCCAGTCCGGCCAGCGCGGTGGCGGTGCGCTGGGTGAAACGCCACCACAGGTCGGTGCCGGGGGCGGCGAGTGCCAGCCCACGCTCGCCCAGCTCGGCGACGGCGTCGAGGAACCCCTCCAGGACGCAGTGGTCCACCGCCGCCCACAGCGCGCCGAGCGCGGCGTCCCGGTCGCCGCCGTGCTCGAGATGGTACGGCAGCGCGCCCAGCGCGAACCCCCGCGCGCACTCGGGATCGGCGGTGAGTTCGGCGGCGCGCCGGTCATGGCGGCGCGCCCGTTCCCCGTCCGGCAGCGCGAGATACGCCTCGTAGGCCGCGGGATCGTCGTCGGCGCCGTCCGATGCGATGTACCGGTCGGCACGATCACCGGGGTGGAGGTCGAGGCGCTCATCGGCCTCCCCCGGGCCGGCCGTCACCTCGACCCATCCCGCCACCTGCGGAGGCGGCCGCGTCGAGCCGAGCGCCAACGTGAGATCGCCCACCCTCCGGGTCAGCACGCGCAGCAGTTCACGGTCGGTCGGGTCGGCCTGGTGCACGTTGTCGGCGGCGAGCGTCCGTGGGCCGGGCAGGCACTCGCGCAGGCAGCCGGCGACGAACTCCGCGATCCCGTTGGCGATGCGCAGGGTCCGCCGTGGCGCGGGGACCAGGATCCGCTCGGCTTCCGGGATGCGCGCCTCGATGCCCTCCCGGCGGGCGGGCACCATCGGGCGCAGATCAGGGGCGGCCGCACGGATCTCGATGTCGTACGCCGCGACGAGGCCGGGGGAACGCTCCAGAGCGGTCGGCACGAGCGCACGGAGCACGGCACCGCCGATCGTGTACGGACCACACAGCCGGCGGTGCCCGTTGACGACGGGCGTCAGAAGGGGAGGCGATTCCAGAGTCCGGAGTACCCGCAGACGGTCACGGGAGAGGTCTCCCCTGACCCAGACATGGCGTCCGCCGCCCTTCACCCCTTGTGGATGACGCTCGACGTACCGGTGAGCCGCACCGTGCCAGGCTTACGGATGATGATCTTTTTCATCGTGCCTCTCTCCCGAGAAAATCGGAACAAGGCACAAGTATCGATAAACATCCGCAATCCGCCAAGGAGGGGAAGCATTATCTATCTATCGAAATCGGTGCAACCACGGCATTCAGCTGCTTTTCGCCATATACCACGACGACATCCCCGCGGATCTCGCGGCGCAGCTCCTGCCACCCCGATTTCCGATAGAGCTCGACGGCCGCCATCTGCCGCAGCGTGGTGTCACCCCTGAGCACCGAATAGCCCAACCCCCGGGCCCGGCTCTCGAGCGCCGCGGCCATCTGCGATCCGTAGCCGCGCCGCTGGTGGTCGGGATGGACGCGGAGACGGCACATCTCGGCGGTCTCGTCGTCGATGCGGCGCAGACCGCCCATGGCGACGATCCCCGAACCGGCCACCTCTCCGACCAGGAACTCGCCCCGGTTGGCGAGATAGATCTCGGTGATCCGCGGAAAGTCATCGTCGTAGTAGACGCCATCGCCCGGCACGACGCCGACCTGGGCGAGGCCGATCTGGTGCAGGGCCCAGACCGTGTCGAGATCTGACCACCGGTATCGGCGGATCCTGAGCCGGGGTGTCATGCCCCGCTCACGTTGCGGCTGACGACCTTGCGCGAGTTGACCTGATCACTGAACTCGGTGATCTGGGGAAGGTCGCCGTACTTGGCCCGCATGGCCTTGATCAGGTCGTGCGCCGGGCGGAGCATCAGGTCGGTGCAGTACTCGTTGGAGATCGCGTCGAGCGCCTCCCTGCCCATCGTCAGCGCCGCCTCCAGGTCGCCCTCCAGATGCCGGCACAGCGCGCGGTCGAAGCGGATGAGGGTCTGGTCGAGCAGATCTTCTCCGGTGTATTTGCCCAGCGCCTGTTCCAGCAGGACGTCGGCCTCCAGGGTCTGGCCCAGCTTCACGAGGACGTCGCCCTGGTAGAAGTAGAGCTGCCGCTCGGTGTAACCGAAGGCCGGGTCCTCCTGATCGCTCGCGTTCATCTGGGAGAACGCGGCCCGGGCCCGATGCAGCGCCCGCTTGGCCTGCTCCACGACCTCGTGGCGGGGACCGCCGGGGGTCGTCATCTTGGCCAGCGCCCTGGCCTCGACGACCGGCGCCATGGTCCGGGCGGCGCATGGTGTCTGACCGGCCAGGTCGCGGCTCTTCCTGGCCAGGCTCAACGCCTCACGCGGGTCTCCGTAGTAGAGCGGGACCAGGGACTCCCGGGCGGTGACCCACGCGCGCAGCGCGCGGTCGCCGGTCTCGTCCGCGGCGAGCCGGCCGGTGCGGAAGAACGCCCGCGCCTCACGGTGATCACCCAGATCTATCATGATCATCCCAGCGAGCCCGGCGAGCTGCGCGGCCATCTTGCACAGCCGCTCCTGCATCTCGATGGGCTGCCGGCACTCCAGCGCCCGGCGCACGGCGGAGAACTCCAGCAGCACATCGCAGAGCAGCCGATTGGGCTGGGTGTTCATGTACAACCGGCCGAAGCCGTTCGTGGTCTGCTCCCAATGATCGAGCATCGCCGGCGAGACGGTGGAGCTCACTATCGTCTGGTCCATCCGCCGCCGGAGGTTCTCCACGGCGCCGAGCACCTGGCTGTCCGGGGCGAGCGCGGCCTTGTCGCCCTCAGCACCCCCGATGGCCCCGCCGGCGCCGACGGCACCGACACCGCCGACGAGGAGCTGCAGCAGCGTCCTCCGTAGCACGTTCTCGTCCTCCTCACCCCCGTTCGCCGAGGGATCGCCGCCGTCCGGCGGAACCCGTGTCTCACGCACACCGGGGGAAGTCTCAAGTCGTTCTTCCTGCTGGCCCCCGCTACCCCCGGCCGTTGTGATCATGTGACCATGGCCGCAGATGCAGGGACCCTCGAATCCGAGGGCGAGCGGTTCGACCCGGTAGACCGAGCACAGGTAGTGGAGGTATTCCGGACCGGGGCGCTTCATGCCCGACTCGTATGCGGACAGTAGCGTCTCGCCGATCCCCGGGACGGGTTTTTTGTCTCTTTCGAAGAGGGCGCGCACCTGCTCGATGACGTCGGCGAGAGCGATGCCGTTCGAGAGACGATGAGCTTTGATCCTCGTCGTCCCGAACTGCGGCTCGCACACCTCGTGGATCTCCTGGGCGATCACGGCCGGGCCGCGACCGGCGGCAAGGCCGCGCGCCCGGATCCGACGCGCTATCTCCGTCTCCCTGTGTTGCCTGCCGGACATTCCGGCCCCTCTCTCACGGCCGGGCCGCGCTCGCAGCCCAACGTTTCCCGACCGATCCAATCGGTGACGCAGAGTAGCGACTCCGTCGCACTCTGCCCACACCATAATGATGGACCAAAGTTGGCGCGGCCAAGTCTCGACTTTGGACGAGCTGATTAAGGATCGTCCCCCCATTGGGGGTTTCTTTCAACCGACTAGGGGGTTCCCTATACCTCAGCGGTTCCCCGGCACGTTGACCGGTTGCGTTCGGTGAGTCATCTTGGGCAGGCCGAACATCTTGAGCGGCGATCACAGACCGGTCGTCAGCCGAAATTAAGGAGGACTTCGGTGGGAGAGGATGATTTCCGGCGATTGGAACATCTGGTCTCCGAACTGGACGCCCGGGGACTGATCGCCCGTGTCGTACGAACCCCGTCGGGTCGTGCCTATGTCCGCGTCATCAATCCGAACGCGACCAGCCTCACCGAGAACGTCGTCTGCCAGGCGACCGACTACTGGTGGTCCTGGGGCGAGCGGATGCACCGGGGGGACGATCCCGCGGGAGCGGCCACGAAGGTCGCCCGAGTGCTGGCCGCGGTGAGCGAGTAGGGAGTTCGTCCGAGGAGGCCCCCCGTCGCGGGGAGGGTCCACGCAGCCACGGACACACCGCCACCGCGGTCCCCCGGGGCCGGCGAGACGCCCGGTGCGGAGCGTTCCCCAGGTCGTTCACCACGTCCTGGCCGGAACGTTGCGGCGTCACGCCGGCCCCCATACCCGCCCGCCATCCGCACACCCACGAACCACCGGTACGGCCCTGCCGTACCGGACGGACCGCCGTCCGAGCCGATCCGGGGAGTCACCCGGGCCACGGGGCGGACGGTCATCGGGGGGATCCCCTCTCGGAGAACGGCGATGGGCGCGCTTCCGGGTGCGCGCCCCCGCTCTGCCACCCGTCACCGAAGCACACCCGCCACGGCGGCGGGCACGCTTCCGTCTCCCCGGCGATGTGACGGGGGCCGGTTCGATCGGCACTATGGGAAAGGCTTACCTTCCTGTTGCCCGTTCGAAACGATCCGAGGGGGATCCGCTCCGTGTTCCCGCTGCTGTTCCTTGAGCCCAGCCCGAGCCCGACCGACGAGATCTACGATCCGGATCAGGCGGCGGCGAACATGACAGCGGCATGCGAGAAGGGCGAGGGGATCTTCTGCACGATCCTCAACGCCGTGGTCCCCGACCGGGAGTTGCCATCCTGGGTGCCGCTCGTCACGGGGTTCGCCGACGTCCTGGTCGTCCTGATCCTGATCCTCACCGGCGCGTTGATCATCCGGAACATCGTCCACCGGCTGATCACCCGGGTGACGCTCCGGGCCAGCGCCGGTGTGCTGCCCGAGCGGCTGCGCAACCGGGCCCTGCTGGTCTCGGACGCGACCGCGGCCATCGTGACCGAGCGCCGCAGGGCGCGGGCCGAGGCGATGGGATCGGTGCTGCGGAGCGTGTCCTCGGTGCTGATCCTCGGCACGGCCGCGCTCATGATGCTCGCCAAGCTGAACGTTCAGCTCGCCCCGCTGCTGACCAGCGTCGGCATCCTCGGCGTCGCCATCGGCTTCGGCGCGCAGGAGCTCGTCAAGGACTTCATCGCGGGCATGTTCATGCTGCTGGAGGATCAGTACGGCGTGGGCGACGTGATCGACACCGGCTCGGCCATCGGCACGGTCGAGGCCATCACCCTGCGGATCACCCGCCTCCGCGACGCCGACGGGAAGGTCTGGTACGTGCGCAACGGCACGATCAGCCGGGTCGGCAACGAGTCCCAGGGCTGGTCGAGGGCGCTGGTCGACGTGCCGGTGGCGTACGACTCGGATCTGGGGGCGGTGCGCGACCTGCTGAAGACCACCGCGACCGAGCTGTGGGAGGACCCCGACTTCCAGCGGACGCTGATCGTCGAGGAGCCCGAGGTCTTCGGGCTGGAGCAGGTCTCCGCCTCAACCGTGATCTTCCGGGTCACCGCCAAGACCGCCCCGGCCCAGCACCTGGAGGTCGCCCGCGAGCTGCGGCTGCGCATCAAGCGGGCCTTCGACGAGAAGGGCCTGGCCTTCGCCGGTTGACGCCGCGTTTAACCTACCAGTCGGTAGCTGGCCTAGTCTGAGACCGTGACGAGCGAGCAGACCGAGTCGTTCTATGACGCCGTCGGGGGCGAGGAGACCTTCCGACGGCTCGTCCACCGTTTTTACGAGGGCGTCGCGACCGACCCGCTGCTGCGCCCCATGTACCCCGAGGAGGACCTCGATGGGGCGGAGGAGCGGCTTCGCCTGTTCCTCATCCAGTATTGGGGCGGCCCGAACACCTACAGCCAGCGGCGCGGCCATCCGCGGCTGCGCATGCGGCACGTTCCGTTCGTCATCGGGGAGCGCGAGCGCGACGCCTGGCTCAAGCACATGCAGGACGCCATCCACTCACTGGAGCTGCCGCCCGAGCGGGCGGAGCAGCTCTGGAAATATCTCGTCTACGCCGCCCACAGCCTGGTGAACGCATAATCCACACGAGTGGCGGGCAGCCACTCAAACATGGATGAGACCCCCTGGTGGCGCGATGCCGTCGTCTACGAGATCTACGTACGCAGCTTCGCCGACGCCTCGGGTGACGGCACGGGCGACCTGGCGGGCATCCGCGGCCGCCTGCCGTACCTCGCGGATCTCGGCGTCGACGCGATCTGGCTGACCCCCTTCTATCCCTCCCCCATGGCCGACGGCGGATACGACGTGGCCGACTACCGCGACGTGGACCCCGTGTTCGGGTCACTCGCCGATTTCGACGACCTCGTCGCCGACGCCCACGCGCACGGCCTGCGGCTGATGGTGGACATCGTGCCCAACCACAGCTCCTCGGCCCACCCGTGGTTCCAGAAGGCCCTGGCGGCCCCCAGGGGCTCTCAGGAGCGCGATCGGTACATGTTCCGGGACGGACGGGCCCCTCTCGGCCCCGGCGAGGCCGAGGGCGAGCCGAACAACTGGCTGTCGACCTTCGGCGGGCCGGCCTGGACGCGGGTGCCCGACGGGCAGTGGTACCTGCACCTGTTCGCGCCCGAGCAGCCCGACTTCAACTGGCGCAATCCCGAGGTGCGCGAGGAGTTCCTCGACATCCTGCGCTTCTGGCTCGACCGTGGGGTGGACGGCTTCCGCATCGACGTCGCGATGGGGCTGATCAAGGCCGAGGGGCTGCCCGACACCGGTCCCGGCTTCCGGTCCGCATCGCCGATGTGGAGCAGGCCCGAGGTCCACGACATCTACCGCGAGTGGCGCCGCGTGCTCGACTCCTACCCCGGGACGCGGGTCGCGATCGGCGAGGTGTGGACCGACTCGGCCGAGGACCTCGCGCGTTATGTCCGCCCCGACGAGCTGCACCAGAGCTTCAACTTCGCCTGGCTCGAGGCCCCGTGGTCGGCCACGGCGTTTCGCAAGGTCATCGACGACACCCTGCGCGCGGTCGCGGCGCCGACCTGGGTGCTGTCCAACCACGATGTCGTACGGCACCGCACCCGCTACGGCGAGGGATCGCTCGACCCGTCGGCGGGGCTCGCCCGGGCAAGGGCGGCGCTGCTGGGCATGCTCGCCCTCCCCGGGTCCGCCTATCTCTACCAGGGGGAGGAACTCGGCCTGCCCGAGGTGACCGATCTGCCGCCGCAGGCCCGCCAGGACCCGGTGTTCAAGCGCTCGAACGGTGAACTGCCCGGCCGGGACGGCTGCCGGGTGCCGTTGCCGTGGTCCGGGACGGCGCCGCCGTACGGCTTCGGCGACGGCGGCTCCTGGCTGCCGCAGCCGGACGACTGGGCGGAGCTGACGGTGGAACGGCAGGCGGCCGACACCTCGTCCACACTGTCGTTCTACCGGCGGGCCCTGGCGCTGCGCCGCGAACTGAGGGGCACGCTGCCCGACGCGATCGAGTGGGTCCCCGCCCCCGGCGACGCGCTGTTCTTCCGGCGCGGCCGGCTGACCTGCGCGATCAACTGCGGCGAGGGGCCGGTACGGCTGCCGCCGCACGAGCGCGTGCTGCTCTCCAGCGGTCCCCTCGATGGCGTGGACCTGCCTGCTGACACCTCGGTCTGGCTGACCGACCGGTGATCCTCAGGACGTGACGAGGAACCGCTTCAGATGCGCGATCTCGTCCTGGCCGAGCCGGCGTGGACGGGCGTTGTCGACGTCATAGGCGACCATCACGCTGCGCGCCTCGACGTAGAGGGCGTCGTCGTCGCGGATCTCGTAGGCCAGGTTGAACCGTACGGAGGTGATCTCGGTCACCCAGAGCTCCACCCGGACCGGCTCGATCCTGAAATCGAGGGCTCGCCGATAGTCGATCTCGTGCCGGGCGACCACCATGCCCGGTCGGGCGCCACCGCTCTCCCGCCGCCGCATCGGGTGGAACATGGCCACCCGCGCGTCCTCGAGGTAGTCGAAGAAACGGACGTTGTTCACGTGGCCCAGGTTGTCGATGTCGGCGAAACGCACCGGGCGCTCGAAGACGAATCGGCCGGCGGTTCCGGTGTCGCCGGGCGCCTGGCACGTCGTCTGGCGATGGAAGTCGGTCACGGCAGCAACGTAGACCACCCGCGGCCCCGGAACGGCGCCGGGGGTGCGGGTGGTCCGCTGTCCGTCGGTCGTACGCGGGTCAGTCGCGGGTGAGCTTGCGGTAGGTGACCCGGTGCGGGCGGGCCGCGTCCGCGCCCAGCCGCTCGATCTTGTTCTTCTCGTAGTCGGCGAAGTTGCCCTCGAACCAGAACCAGCTCGAGCCCTCTTCCCACGCCAGGATGTGGGTGGCGATGCGGTCGAGGAACCACCGGTCGTGCGAGGTGATCACGGCGCAGCCCGGGAACTCGAGCAGCGCGTTCTCCAGACTGGACAGGGTCTCGGTGTCGAGGTCGTTGGTGGGCTCGTCGAGCAGCAGCACGTTGCCGCCCTGCTTGAGGGTCAGCGCCAGGTTGAGCCGGTTGCGCTCACCGCCGGACAGGACGCCGGCGAGCTTCTGCTGGTCCGGTCCCTTGAACCCGAACGCCGCGACGTACGCCCGCGAGGGCATCTCCACGTGGCCGACCTTGATGTGGTCGAGCCCGTCGGAGACGACCTCCCAGACGTTCTTCTTCGGGTCGATCCCGCCACGGCCCTGGTCCACGTAGGAGATCTTGACGGTGTCACCGATCTTGATCGATCCCTCGTTCGGGCTCTCCTCACCGGTGATCATGCGGAACAGCGTGGTCTTGCCCACACCGTTGGGACCGATGATGCCGACGATGCCGTTACGGGGCAGATCGAAGGAGAGCCCGTCCATCAGCAGGCGCTCGCCGAAGCCCTTCGTCAGGTTCTCGGCCCGAATGACCGTGGTGCCCAGGCGCGGGCCCGGCGGGATCTGGATCTCCTCGAAGTCGAGCTTGCGGTACTTGTCGGCCTCGGCCGCCATCTCCTCGTAGCGCTGCAGGCGGGCCCGGCTCTTGGTCTGGCGGGCACGGGCGTTGGAGCGCACCCACTCCAGCTCCTCCTCCAGGCGCTTCTTGCGCTTGACGTCCTTCTGCCCCTCCACCTTGAGGCGGGCGGCCTTGGCCTCCAGGTAGGTGGAGTAGTTGCCCTCGTAGACGTAGCAGCGGCCCCGGTCGAGCTCCAGAATCCACCCGGCGACGTTGTCGAGGAAGTAACGGTCGTGGGTGACGGACAGGATCGTGCCGGGATACTTCTCCAGGTGCTGCTCCAGCCATTGGACGCTTTCCGCGTCGAGGTGGTTGGTGGGCTCGTCGAGCAGCAGCAGGTCCGGCTGCTCCAGCAGCAGCTTGCACAGGGCGACCCGGCGGCGCTCGCCACCGGAGAGCTTGGTGACGTCGGCGTCGGGCGGCGGACAGCGCAGCGCGTCCATCGCCTGCTCGAGCTGGCTGTCCAGGTCCCAGGCGTTGCGGTGGTCCAGAGCGTCCTGGAGCTTGCCCATCTCCGCCAGGAGCTCGTCGCTGTAGTCGGTCGCCATCTGCTCGGCGATCTCGTTGAACCGGTCGAGCATGGCCTTGGTCTCGGCGACGCCCTCCTCGACGTTGCCGAGCACGGTCTTGGACTCGTTCAGCTTCGGCTCCTGCATGAGGATGCCGACCGTGAAGCCGGGCATCAGACGGGCCTCGCCGTTGGATGGCTGCTCCAGCCCGGCCATCATCTTGAGCAGCGTCGACTTGCCCGTGCCGTTCGGGCCCAGGACTCCGATCTTGGCCCCGGGGAGGAACGACAGCGTGACGTCGTCGAGGACCACCTTGTCTCCGTGCGCCTTGCGCACGCGCTGCATCGTGTAGATGTACTCCGGCATGCCCCCCAGCCTAGTCCCCCTTCCCCCAAGCTTTGCCCGGTCACGTCGCCCCGGGCCGCGCCTCACCTGCGGAAGGCTCCTCGCCGGCTCGGGCTTTCCGCGGAGCGGAGGGAAAGTCGCCGCCCGCGGCCGGTCAGGACGCTAGGGGATGCCGCCGGTGGCGCCGTCCGCCCTGCGCGGGGGCGGCGCGGCCGGGGTGGCGGGCAGGCAGATGCGGTCCCTGCCCAGTTCCTTGGCCCGGTACAGGGCGAGATCGGCGGCGGCGAGCAACTCGATGAGGTCGGCGCCGTGCAGGTTCATGACGGCGACCCCGGCCGAGACCGTCACCGTGACCATCGCCTGCTCGGCGGCGACCGCCATCCGGCCCACCCGGGTGCGCAGCCGCTCGGCCACCCGTCGCGCCTCGTGCACGTCAGCGCCCGGCAGCAGCACGACGAACTCCTCGCCGCCGAACCGGCCCACCACGTCGTATTCGCGGAGCTGACTGCGCAGTGTCGCGGCCACCTGGATCAGCACCTGATCTCCGACGAGGTGGCCATAGGTGTCGTTGACCTTCTTGAAATGGTCGATGTCCACCAGGACCAGCGCGAGCGAGTTGCCCATGCGCTGTGCCCGGCCGATCTCCGTGTCGGCCTCACGCTGCCAGGCCGCCGCGTTGAGCAGCCCGGTCTTGGGATCGGTTCGCGCCGCCGCCTGCAACTGGGCGTGCAGCAGGCTGCGCTGGAGCAGCACGACGGGCGGCAGCAGGAG
Organism: Sphaerimonospora mesophila; assembly: GCF_001417795.1. Taxonomy (NCBI): domain Bacteria; kingdom Bacillati; phylum Actinomycetota; class Actinomycetes; order Streptosporangiales; family Streptosporangiaceae; genus Sphaerimonospora; species Sphaerimonospora mesophila. The sequence continues at coordinate 59,917 of NZ_BCBX01000030.1, forward strand.
CAGCAGCAGCGCAAGATTGAGCCCGCAGAGCACGGCGACGATCACACCGAGGCACAACTCCACCGCGTCGAGCAGAAGGCGCTCACGGTCCCACAGGACCTCGCCCCACCGGCCCTCCGGATCGGCCGCGTGGGCGGCGACGGCGATGAGGGCGGTGTTGAGCACCGTGAAGACGATGGCGCACAGCACCGCGACGGCGATGGCCTGCCCGGCGCCGGCGGACAGGCCGCCGGCCACCGATCCGGCATCCGCCAGCACCCCGTCGAGTCCGGGCAGACCCACGCTCCAGGGCATCGCGGCGCCGTCGAACGGCCCGGCGGTCCCGAACAGCCCCACGCGGTCGCCGGTCCATGAATGGAACAGCACCGACGCCGTGCCGGCCGCCAGCCCGACGGCGGCCGAGGTGAAGACCCTCCGGTACAGAACCGTCGCCCGCACCCGGAGCTGGAGCAGGATCTGCAGGGGAACGGGCGCCAGCAGCGCGTAAACCGGCGGCAGCAGGAAAGCCACCGGCAGCCACCATGCCGACAGCAGGTCGCGGGGCACCCCGGCCGGCATGCCGAGACGGCGGGTCGCCTCGATGCACACGGCCCCGCAACCCGTGAGCGCGGCGAACGTCGCGAGGTCGGCGAGACGGAATTCCGTCGATTTCGCCAGGACCCCGATCACGACCAGATCGAGCGTGACGATCGCGCACAGGTAGGCCACGAGCGCACGCGACTGGGCCAGCAGGGGCCACCGGCCCGGCGAGCAGATGGCGTCTCGCGGCTTCACAGAGGTCTGACCCGTTGCCGTCATGCCACCCCCCAACGCACCCAAAACAGCATCTCACGATGTGTAACACAATAGTTGCGGAGGGTGCGGAACGCGACGGGAACCACTACGTTGGCATGCGGTGACCTGTCACAAGGGTCCGGTTCCGGACCCACCGCATCACCGGTCCCAAGACGGCACAGCCCTCAGATGGCACACATTCTCAGGCGGCACAGACCCGAGGCGGCATCAGACCTGGAGCCAGCACAGACCTCGAGGTGGCACAGACCTCGAGGTGGCACAGACCCCGGGCGGCGGCGCACACCTCGAGGCGGCGCAGCTCCCGAGCCCCCGGAACCCACCGGCCCACGACGTGCCCGCGACGGCAGACCTCCGGGAGACGAGATCAGGCGGCCAGCGGCCGGACCTCGCCGCTCCCGGTGCCGTCGTCTCCCACGCCGTCATCCCCCGTGTGGCCGTCGGGGCCGTCGTCGCCCTCGATCTCGTCCTCGGGCGGCGGCGTTCCGTCGCCTGCCGTACGGACCCGTGCGCCTGCCCCGGCGACCGGCCCGTGCGGCGTGCCGCTTTCCCACGCCCCGGGCGGGTCCTCGTCCGGCGGCCCGGGCGCCTCGGCGGAGGTGAGCTCCCACCGGCTCACGGCCTCCTCCATCTCCTGTCGGTCCTCCTCGACCGGCACGGGGTGCGCGTAGCTCCGGAAGGGTCTTTCGAACGCGGTGATGCCGTACTTCAGGTCATGGCCCACCGAGATGGCCTCGACCTCGACCCAGTAGCGCTGCTCCCCGTTGCGTTCGTACTGCTTGACGCGGAGCCTGCCGTACACCACGACCGGTTGACCCTTACGGATCGACTGCTGGACGTTGTCGCCGAGCCTGCGGAAGCAGCGGATCGTGTAGAAGGTGGTGTCCCTGTTCTGCCAGGTGTTGGACTGCGGGTCGAGGAACCGCCGGTTGACGGCCATCCGCATGGTCGTGACACGCGAGCCGTCCGCGAACCGGAACTGCTCGGGGTCTTTGGTGACGTTCCCGCTCAGCGTGACGTAGATGTCGCTCATGGAGTGCCTCCCACGGGTCCGGACGCTCGCCGGACCCGCAGCCCACCTTGGCCCGCGCCACCCGGGCGCCGCGGCGCCGAACCCCGTTCTGTGGACAACTCGCGTTCTGGCCGCCGCGCGGGGCTCAGCGGTTGGCGGTGGCCATGGCGTCGAAGTACTCGTTGTAGCGGCGCAACTCCCGCTCCACCGGTTCGATGACCATGTCGTTGGTGAGCGCGCCGACCCGGCGTCGCATGTCGCGCTCCATGCGGTCGCGTTCCCTGCTCGCGTCGAGCAGTACGAAATTCCTGCCGGCCACCCCGGACAGGAGGCCGAACACGAGCGCGCCGATCACCAACAATCCCAGCCAGGGCAGCATCGTGACGTCGCCGAGCGGTTCGGCGGGCGGGCTGCCGAGCTTGAAAACCCCGTACGCGAGGATGGAGCCGCCCCAGGCGAGCCCGGCCAGGGAGGTCACGACCAGCAGGTACTGCCAGATCTTGAGCAGCCACCACCAGGCGGGCACCCGGTCGAGCGGCGGAGCGACCTGGGCGAGCTCGCGCGACAGCGCCTCGGTGATGCGTCCGGGCCGTGACCGCGCGGCCTCGCGCACCCCGCGCTGCCACACCTCGGGCATGCCGGTGGACAGCCCGTTGGCCAGGGACAGCACGGCGTTGTCCACCTCGGCGGGCTGGGCGCTGACCGTGCTGCCGACGAGGCCGCGGATCTCCTCCTTCACCCCGCCGAGCCGCAGGCTGCTCGCGGGATCGGGCCGCAGCCTCGCGGCCCACCGGGCGTACGGCCAGCCGACCCAGTCGAGGGAGCGTACGCCGTACACGTTCTCGATGGCCTCACCGAGCGCGGAGACGCCGACGGCGTCGCACAGCGCGTCCGTCAGCCCCGCCCTGCGGGTGGCGTCGATGGCCGGCTCGACGTACCGGATCTCCGGCAGGTCCGCGGCGAGGCGCAGCATCAGCCGGTCGAGGTCGGCCTCCAGTCGCTGGTGCGCGGCCCTGCGGGCGACGACGGACTCGGCCAGGACGGCCTTGAGGTCGTCGATTCCCCCGCCGGTGGTGGCCGAGGTCGCGATCACCCGGGGATGGGCGACGCCCTCACGCCCGAGCAGATCCTCCAGGTCGGCGACGCACTCGGCCTGCTCCTCGGGCGTGAGGCGGTCGCACTGGTTCAGCACGAAGACGGTCACCGCGTCGTGCCCGGCCAGATCGGTGACGTAGCGCCGGTGAACGGACGCGTCGGCGTACTTCTGCGGGTCGAGCACCCAGACGATCAGGTCGGCCGCCTGGATCAGCCGGTGGGCCTCGGGGTCGGTGAGCGCCCTGATCGAGTCGTGATCGGGCAGGTCGAGCAGGATGAGACCGTGGAGCCTGCTCTCACCCTTGTCGAGCGCGCTGGCACGGGCGAAGCGGTGCCGCCACTGGATCTGCAGCCAGTCGAGCAGCGGGCCGGCGCCGTCGAGCCCCCACACGCAGGCGTGGGTGCGCGCCGTGGTCGGCCGCCTCACCCCGATCGGCGAGAGCTCCAGCCCGGAGACGGCGTTGAACAGGGACGACTTGCCGCTTCCGGTGCCCCCGGCCAGGGCCACCACGGTGTGATCCGGCGAGAGCTTCATCCGGTCACCGGCCCGCAGCAGCAGTTGCGCGGCCTCGGTCAGCAGGGCCGGTTCCACCCTGCCCTGGCCGAGTTCGACGATCTGGGAGAGAGCCGCGAGCCGAGTTCCCAGCCCGTGCTGCCTCTCCGCCGTACTGACAGCGCTCATCGACTCCTCCCCGTCGTGCCGGAGGCGCGCGTATTGGACCCGGTGCCGGAGGCGCGCGTACGGAACTCCGTACCGGAGGCGCGCGTACGGAACCTCGGATCGCGGGCGAGTGTACGGAATCTCAGGCCGCGGACACGCTCGGTCATCGCGCCGCCTCGAGGTTGTAGGTCGCCTGGTACAACCGGGTGGCGGCGGCCTCGTCCGGAATCCCGGCACTGTCCAGAACGTCCACGTAACGAAGCATCTCCTCGTCGAAGAGCAGGCCGATCCGCGCACGTAGATCGCTACGGGCCTTGGCACCGATGCTACGCAGCGACTCAGCGCCGAGCAGCCCGCGCAGCAGCCGCTGGGGCAGCGAACTGGTGCCGGTGCCGACCGCCGTCATGTCGGTGGAGCCGTACCCGAGCAGGCCGACGGTGAAGATCAACGCGAGCGATTCGACGTCGAACGAGATGATCTTCGCCACCGATCGCTTGGTCACGCCCTCGGTCCGGATCAGCTCGGTCACGTAGTCCTGCCAGGACGTGATCGCGCCGGCCGTCCTGCGCACCAGTTCCTCGGAGTGGCGGCCCAGACCCGGGGTGGCGGCCAGCCGGTCGCCCGCCCCGGCCCGGTGCCCCCAGCGGACGACGACGTCTTCGGCCGCCCGCTGGGCGGCTGAAACGATCATGGATTCCAGTGCCGTGCGCAGGGCCGATCTGAGCGCCAGGACCCGTTCCGGCCCCTGTTGCCGGCTCTTGCCGCCACGCCGCAACTGGAGCGTGCGCATGAGGTCACCGGATCCGGCGAAGTCCTGCCAGCGGGCCAGCACCTCACCACGCAGCAGCGAACCGTTGCGGGTGGCCTCGTCGATCTCGGTGAGCACGCCCGCGTAGGCCGCGTCGACGTCCGAACGCAGGTCGGCCCGGAGGGCCACCTGGGTCTCCAGGTGGCGGGCGAGGGCGGGCAGCCGGATCCGGAAGCTGTTGAACACGCCGTTCAGCGTCGCTCGTACGGCCGAGGCGCGCCGCTGGTCGTCGACGGACAGCTCGGCCAGCCACATCCGCAGCTCGGCGATCTCCGCTTCGGGCAGCCGGCCGTCCCTGACCGCCGTCTCGTTGATCACGAAACGCTCGACCTCGCCCAGGCCGTACTCGTCGAGCATCCGCCCGAAGTGCTTGACGATGACGTCGCGGGACTTCGCGGGCACCCGGGAGAGCACGATGACCAGCCGCGCACCGCGTTCCTTGGCCCGGCGCAGCAGTCCCCAGGAGGGGGCGTCGGCGTACCGGGCCGCCGTGGTCACGAACATCCACAGATCCGCCGCGTCGAGCATCCGGTGGGCGATCTCGTGGTGCTCCTCGACGACCGAGTCGATGTCCGGGGTGTCCAGGAGTGCCACGTCCTGGGGCAGCCGTGGCGTCGGGACCAGCGTCACCCCGCCCGGTCCCGCATCGCCGTCCGGACCGCCGGGCCTGGTCAAGCCGCCGAGCAGGTCGCCCGTGGCGTACCACTCGTAGTCGTCGGGATGGCAGGCGAGCACGGGCGTCGCGGTCGTCGGACGGCGCACTCCGGTGGCCGTGACCTTCTGCGCGGCGAGCGTGTTGACCAGGGTCGACTTGCCCGCGCCGGTCGAGCCGGCCACGACGATCAGGGCGGGCGCCGTGCTGAGGTGGACGCGTGGGATGACGTAGTCGTCGAGCTGGGCCAAGACGGCCGCCTGCGCCTTGCGCGCCTCGTCCGATCCCGGCACATCGAGCCCGAAGTGCAGCCCCTTGACCGCCACGCGGAGCTGGTTCAGCGCCTCGGTCAGCGCCGCCGACACCGGCTCCGGCAACGGCAGCTCCCGGCGGGGCCGGCCGCCGGCCGGAGTCTCCCTCGGCCTGTCGTCCTCCCGAGCCGCGCTTTCCCGAGACTCGGCGGCTACGGACCCGTCGCGCTCGGACCCACCCGTCTCGGGAGTGTCGTCTTCGCGGCCGGTTCCGGGGTCCGCCTCGGGCTCGTCCGCCTCGGCGCCGTCGGTGGTGCCGTGGTCGGCCGCACCGGCAGGGGAACCGCCGGCGTCGGTCACCGTGTCGTCGTCGGCGGAGGCGGGCCGGGCCGCTCCGGTGTCGGAGGGACGCGGGCCGGGGTCGTCGGCATCGATCGCCCGGAACGCGATGGTCTGCTCGCCAGGCGTCTCCGTCTCCCCCCGCGTGCCGTGCTCATCCGGCGTCATGGAGTGCGCGTCGACGGCAGGATCCGCGGGCACGGCGGCACCGCCCCCGCTCGCGGAATCGTCCGGCGTCTGCCTGGCTGCGGATTTCACGGGATCCGCTCCGCTCGCACCATTTCGATCTCCTGGCCGACTCTGACGACCTCGCCGATGATCGCGATCGCCGGTGGCCGTACCCCGACCGCGGCTACCCGTTCCGCCACCGTCGACAGCGTGGCGGAGACGGCTCGCTGCGTCGGAAGCGTACCGTCCTGTACCACCATTGCGGGAGTTTCCGGTGAACGTCCCTCTCTAAGCAGAGTGTCGGCTATCTCCGTGATCCGCTCGACCGCCATCAGGAGGATCAGCGTCCCTCGCGATCTCGCCAGGGCCGGCCAGTCGACTGTGGACCGGGGGTCACCGGGTGGGACGTGCACGGAGACCACATGGAAGTCCTGGCTGACGCCGCGGTGGGTGACGGGGACGCCCGCCGAAGCGGGGACCGCCACCGCGCTGCTGACACCGGGCACCACGACCACCGGGATGCCCGCCCGCGCGCAGGCGATGGCCTCCTCGCCGCCGCGGCCGAAGACGAACGGGTCGCCGCCCTTCAGCCTGACCACGAACTTGCCCTCGCGGGCACGCTCGACGAGCAGCTCGTTGATCTTGTCTTGGGAGAGCGAGCGGCCGTACGGAACCTTGGCCGCGTCGATGAGTTCGACGTCGGGCGACAGCTCGTCGAGCAGGGCCCGGGGCGCGAGACGGTCGGCGACGACCACGTCGGCCTGCGCGAGCAACTGCCGGCCCCGGACGGTGATCAGTCCGGGGTCTCCTGGCCCTCCGCCGATCAGTGCGACGCCGACGGGCTTGGTGCGGTGGCGGCGGGCGTCGACGGTGCCGTCGCGCAGCGCGCCGACCACGGCGTCGCGGATCCCCGCGGCACGCCGGGGATCGCCTCCGGCGGTCACGGCCACGCTCACCTCGCCGACGCGTCCGCCGGCCGGCGTCCAGGCCGCCGAGGCGTCCTTGTCGTCGGCGCGCACGCACCAGATCCGCTTCGCGTCCGCCTCGGCGGCGACCGCCGTGTTCACGTCTCGCTGATCTGTGCAGGTGTGCACCAGCCAGGCGCCGTCGCAGTCGCCGACCTGGTAGGGCCGGGGCTCCCAGGTCACCCGGCCGGCCGCGATGAGATCGTCGAGGGCCGGGGTGACGCTGGGCGAGACGAGGGTCACCGAAGCGCCGGCGGCGAGCATCGCGGGGATCCGCCGCTGGGCGACACGTCCGCCGCCGACGACGAGCACCCGCCGCCCGTCGAGGCGTAGGCCGAGCAGGTAGGGCGCCATGACCCCTGTCTCCCAATCCGTCAAGCATGCCTTGTTAGGAAGCAAACCTACCGTCGGGTCGCGACGGCATCCACCGGTTGGGCCCCGAGCGTGTCGGCGCGGCGGACGACGGCACCGCCCGCGGCATCGTCCTCCGGGCCCGATCCATGGTGCCTCATGCGTTCTTCTCTGCCACACCGGCCGCGTCGAAGGTGGCGACCTCGTGCATGACCCGCGCAGCGGCGGCGACCAGCGGGTGGGCGAGCAGACCGCCGGTGCCCTCGCCGAGACGCAGCTCCAGATCCACCAGGGGGCGCAGGCCGAGGTGCGCCAGGGCGGCGGCGTGGCCCGGCTCGGCCGACCGGTGACCCGCCACGCAGTAGCCGACGACGTCCGGCACGAGCGCTGCGGCCGCCAGCGCGGCCGACCCCGCGATCACTCCGTCAAGGATGACCGGCACCCGCTCGGCCGCCGCGCCGAGGAGGAACCCGGCGATCGCCGCGTGTTCCAGGCCGCCGACCGCGGCGAGCACCCGAAGCGCGTCCTCGGGCCCGTCCTCCGGCCGAGCTCCCGTCACGGGGATTCCGTTGGCCAGCAGCGCCTGCCGTACGACCTCGATCTTGTGCCGATGGGTGGCGTCGTCGACACCGGTCCCCCGCCCCGTCGCCGACTCGGGATCCCGACCGGCGAACGCGCAGATCAGGGCGGCGGACGCGGTGGTGTTCGCGATCCCCATGTCACCGGTGATCAGGCAGCGGTGGCCGGCCGCCACCAGGTCGCGTGCGACCTCGGCCCCGGCCGCGAGGGCCTGCCCGACCTGCTCGGCCGTCATCGCGGGCCCGCGGGACAGGTCGGCCGTGCCGTACGCGATCTTGCGGGAGATCAGGCCGGGCGCCGACGGCAGGTCGGCCGCCACGCCCACGTCCACGACGGTGACCGTGGCCCCCACCTGCGCTGCGAACGCGTTGGCCACCGCTCCGCCGGCCGTGAAGTTGGCCACCATCTGGGCGGTGACCTCCTGCGGCCAGGGCGAGACGCCCCGGGTGTGCACACCGTGGTCGGCGGCGAAGATGGCGAGCGCGACCGGCGTAGGCAGCGGAGGGGGGCACGCGGCCGCGATGCCGGCCAGCCGTACCGCGACGTCCTCCAGCGCCCCGAGGGAGCCGCGCGGCTTGGTGAGCCGGTCCTGATGCGCCCGTGCCTCCGCCATCGCCTCGGGGTCGATCGGCCGGATGGCCGAGATCGTCTCGTCGATCGACGTCATCGCTCATGCTCCTCGTCGCGGCCCCGGAACGGTCTCGTACAGGCTCGGCACGGTCTCGGAGCCGGCTCGGCGCGACCGTCTACCGGGCCTGCTCAAACGGCCTACCGGACCTGTTCAAACGGCGCTGGGGACGCCGGGCCGGGGCATCGGCTCCGATCCGATCTCCGTCTCGATCTCCGTCTCGATCTCACGGTCGAGCTCCGAGTCCGCCCCGGCGCCGATCTCCGTGTCGATCTCCCTGTCGAGCTTGGTGTCGATCTCAGTGTCGGGCACCGTGTCGATCTCGTCGAACGCGTTCCGGCGGTCCGCGGACGGCAGGCCGACCCCGGCGAGCGCCTCCTCGTACCGATCGATGACGACGTCGGCCAGGCCCTCGCAGTCGCCGATCACCTCGGCGCACCGGATGTCGAGCCCCTCGTGATTGGCGCCGTAGGCCAGCGCCTGCGCCCAGATCCGCTCGAGCACGGCACCGGCGAACAGGACGTAGGGCAAGACGATGACCCGCTTGGCGCCGAGCCTGCGGCACCGCTCCAGACCACCGGGCACGCCGGGACGGCTGTGCGACACATAGGCCGTCTCCACCGTGAGCAGGTCGCCGGCGTGGGTCTCCCAGAAGAGCCGGGACACCCGGTGGACCTCGGCGTTCACGGCGGGGTCGGTCGAGCCGTGGCCGACCAGCACGACGGCGGTCTCGGCCGGTCCGATCTCCTCGGGCGCTTCCTCGGTCACGAACCTCGGCATCTCCGCGCGGGCGTCGGCGAGCCGTTCCGCGAGCAGTTCGAGCACCCGGGGATCGGGGCCGAGGGGGCGGCCGAGATCGTATTCGAGGGTGGGGTGCCGCTCCTGCTCCAGCGCCAGCGTGCCCGGAATGTCGCCGAGGGCGTGCCGGTCGCCGGTGAGGCTCAGCGGCACCGCGATCATGTGGTGGTGACCCCGGGTGACCAGGGATGAGATGGAGTCGCTGAGCGGCGGGCGCGCCTTCGTGATGAAGCCGCCGCTCACCTCGGCGGGAAGCCCGTCGAGGCGGCAGCGGAGCCGATGAACGAACCGGCCGAACTCGGCCACGCCGGTCTCATCGTGTGTGCCATGACCGATGAGCAGCAGCGGCGGTTTCATCTACCTGATCTCCCATGCCTTGGACTTGCGGGTAGCCGTCGTCCCGGCTCGCGAGGATAGCCTTCCGCGCCCAATCATGGGGTCCGCTTGACCGTACGGCACAGACCGTGCAGCAATTCTTTACCAATTGTCATGAAATCTCCCCCTTTAGCACCCCGAACAGTACGGCATCCGCCCACCCGACCGGCAGCGGATCGGCCTGCCGCAGGACACCCTCCCCGGCGGATGCCGTCCGCCTCGTGTCCACCCGGACGGCGCGGTTCCCGGTCACGACCAACGGTGGACCCCCATCGCCCACCGGGATCGGATGCGGCGCGCGGGCCCGGACGCACACCATGTTTGGCGCGGTCGCCACGGGTACGAGGCACGACAGTGACCCTAATCGGGAGGTGAGGTCATGAGTATCCAACGCGGGAGCGCCAAGCACGGTCCACGCCTCGACGATGAGCAGAAGCACGAGACGGAGGGCCTCGTACGCGGATCGGGTTCGAGTCATGCGCAGGAGTGGAAGGAACCCGAGCCGTCTCATCTGCCCGAGGAGGACCTCGAGTCCCGGAGTTACTCACCGCGGCACGAACCGGGAACCCCCCATGGGATCACCCCCGTCGACGTGGAGCGCCGGAGCAACCTCGCCAAGTGGCTGAGCGACGCCGGCTACCCGGCCGATCAGGGAAAGCTGCTGGCGCACGCCGAGGACAGGAACGCCCCGGACGCCGTGATCGAGGCGGTCCGCCGGCTTCCCGAGCATTTCAGGTTCCACAACGTGGCCGAGGTCGCCGAGGCCCTCGGGCTCGGGATCGAACGTCGGCGCTGGTGACGGGAGGGGCGTTGAGACTCGACTTCATCCGGCCGCTGTACGACCGGCCGGGGCCGTACGCCTCGGTCTATCTCGACACGGAACGGTCGAACGAGGGACAGGCCAATGTGGTCCAGCGACGGTGGGCCATGCTCAGGGAGCGGCTCACCGCGGCCGGGGCCCCGGCGCGGGTGCTGGATCCGATCGGTGAACTGGTGCTGGATCCCCGCATGGTCGCGCCCGGCCGGGTCGTCTTCGCCGCGGGCGACGAGATCGTGCTCCACCATCCCCTCCCCGCGCCGCCACGCCGGCAGACCGCGCGCTGGTCGCCGCTCCCCCACGTGGTCCCGTTGCTGGCCCAGCGTGGCGAGCCCGTGCCGCACATCCGGGTGCTGGCCGATCGCATGGGCGCGGAACTCACCATCTTCAGGAACGGAGCCCGGCGGACGGAGACCGTGGAGGCCGTGGAGGAGTGGCCGATCCAGAAGACCGGGCAGGGCGGCTGGTCGCAGACCCGCTACGAGCGCGATGTCGAGGAGGTCTGGCGGCGCAACGCGGTCGCGGTCGCCGAGGTGGTGGACAAGGAGACCCAGGGATCCGCCGCCGAGGTCGTGGTGCTGGGCGGCGATCCGAGGGCGCGCGGGCTCGTGCTGGAATGCCTCTGCAAGGACACCGCCAGGAAGGTCACGACGTCCGAGCACGGCAGCCGCGCGGCCGGAGCCGACCTGCGGAACTTCGAGGCCGACGTGGAGCGTGCGTGTGCGGCGTGGGTCGAACGGTGCCGGGCCGCGCTGCTCGAGGCCCACGCGGCGGGGCCGTACGCGATCGGGCTGCAGGAGACGGCCCGGGCGCTGCGCGACGCACGGGTGCAGACGCTGCTGCTGCACGACGATCCGTCGTCGACGGCAACGATGTGGGTGGGCCCGGAGCCGACCCATCTGTCCACGGACCGGGCCGAGCTGCTCGACTGGGGCGTGGCCGAGCCGTTCGAGGAGCGGGTCGACTCCGCACTGGCGCGGGCCGTCGCCGGGACGGACGCCGACTTCTGGTTCGTCGACCATCTCCCGTCGCCCGACGGAATAGGGGCCGTCCTGCGTTTCTGACCGTCTCAGCCTCCGTCAGTGGGAGGGGCTCACTCGTCGGCCCGCCCGGCCGCGTCCGCCAGCGCCTGGCGGCCTGACGGGTGAGCCCCGTCACCGGCCTCCCGGTCACGGGGCTCCGGCACGACCTCGCCCCGCGGATCGTCCGCGGCCTCGTCCTCGGCCGGCCGCGCGCGACCGGCGGCCATCACCGAGCCGCCGACGATGAGCACGGAGGCGATGAGCATGTTGAGCGTGACGGGCTCGCTGAGGATGAGGACCCCCGCCAGGACCGCGACGACGGGGTTGATGTAGGTGAAGACCACCGAGCGGGTGGGCCCGACCTCGCGGATGAGCGCGAAGAACACGATGAACGCCAGCGCGGTGCAGATCAGGGCCAGGCCGGCCAGCGCGGCCAGGACCCGCCCCGGAGGCATGGTCTGCGGCCAGGTCAGCGCCGCCGCCGGGGCGTAGACCAGGGCCGCGAGGGTCAGGCAGACGGCGGTCATCGGCAGTGACGGCACGTCCTTGAGCTTGCGGGCCGCCAGCAGGGGGGCGGTGGCGTACCCGCACGCCGTCAGCAGCAGCTCGACGATCGCCCAGGGATCGCCGCCGCGCAGGTCGGGGCCGACAAGCACGGCGACCCCGGCGAAACCCAGCACCAGGCCCGCCAAACGGGTGGGGGTGAGCCGGTCGGTGTCCCCGATGATTCTGGCGATCACCACGGCGAGGATCGGCGCCGCCGCGATGACCAGGGCCGCCATCGAGCTGGAGACCCGCCGCTCCGCGTCCGACAGCAGCCACCACGGGAGGATGATCTCGATGGCGGCGAAGGCGGCGAGCGGCCGCCAGTAGCGGGCCAGCCCGGCCAGCTGCCCGCCGCGCAGCGCCAGCGGAAGCAGGACGGCGGCGCCGACCGCGGTGCGGGCGAAGATCAGCACGGGGACCGAGACGCTCTCGACCGCCACCTTGATCATGAGGTACGGGACACCCCAGATGAAGCACATCATCACGAACAGCAGCCAGCCCCGGCGGCTCATGTGTCCTCCTCGATCATTGACGGCGAGACAACATTACGGAAAGACCCCGATTTGTGAAGAACGTTCTTTCGATTGGATCGGGACGTCCACGAAGGTGTGACCTCGGAGAAACACGCCCCTCGGTGCGGAGGTCCGGCGCCGCCGAGGCTGCGATCCACACTGATTAGGGACAACGCCCGTGGGATAGGAGTGAGGGAAGTGACGCGCATGCCGGGGGGAGATTCACATGCGGTCCACTTCGTCGGGGGTCCACAGGTCGGCGCGCCTCAGCCGGGCGGCGGCCGGTGTGTACGCGGGCCTGGCGGCCCAGGCCGTTTCCATGGCCGCGCTGGCCGTCTTCGAGGAGACGCGAGGGCGACGGCTGGCCGCCCAGCTCGCGGCGTTCGGCGGTGATCCGGACGCGCCGGAGGCGGGTCGGCTGATCGGAGCCGTGAGCTTCTTCGCAGTCCTGATAATCGCCGTCGCGGCGGCCACGGCACTGGCCGGATCCGCGTACCTGTCCTGGTTGCGGCGCGTGCGGCCCGGCATTCCCGCGCCGGCGCTGGCCGCCGTGTGGCTGCTGCCCGGGGTCAACCTCGTGATGCCGCCGATCCTCGCCGACCTGGCCTGGCGCGACGCCGTACGGAACAACGGTCTCCGGGCCGCGTGGGGACGCGGCGCGCAGCGACCGCGATGGCTGCTACTGGTCGGCTGCTGGTGGCTGAGCTGGCTGGGAGCGCTCGGCCTGGTGTTCGCCCGGCCCACGCACCCGGGGAGAGACCTGACCGGCATCGGCCTGCCCGCGCTGGCCGCGGTCGTGGTCGCCGCCGTCCTGTGCGCCGCCACGGTCCGCGAGATCACTTCCCTGCACGAGGACCACGACGACCACGAGAGCCGTGACGGCGGGGGCACGCGTCAGACCGGCACGGGCCGGGACGGCGAGATCGACGGATCCGGGGAGAGCCGGACGGCCCGCCAGGCCCATCCGGCGCAGGGCCTGGACGATCCCGGCCGGCCCGGCCGGACCCGCCCGCCGGCGCATCGCTCCAGCTATCGCCGGGCCGTACGGAACGGTCACCGGGCGGAGGGGGCCGGGCCCGAGCTGCCCGAGCTGGCGTGCCAGAGCCGCCGCTGGGGCTCCTCCGGATGGCGCAGGAACCGCCCCTCCCGCACGCCGGAGGCCGGTCCGATGTCGGAGTAGGGCGACAGCCGATAGCCGTTGCCGTACTCGATGGGCCGCCCGCCGACGCCCGCGCCCGCCGCATCCGGCGGTGCGGGCGTCTCGCTCAGCACGGCGCGCACCGCGTCGATGCCGTGATCGCGCCAGAGCCGGTCGAGGTCGAGCAGGTTCCAGCAGTGCAGGGCGCGCAGCGAGACGGCCCTGCCCCCGGTGCGCCTGACCACGCCCCGCGCGACCAGCAGCCACGACCCGAAGACGGTCGCCGCCGTGTGCGCCTGCACGGACTCGAAGAACGTCAGGTCGATCGGGCCGGTGGAGTCGTCCAGCGTAGTGAAGATCACCCGCTGGCCCGACCGTACGGCGGGAGTCTGGGTGGCCACCTTGGCCCCGGCGACCAGGATCTCGGCGCCGTTGCGTAGCCGGAGCAGGTCTCTGGACCGGGTCACGCCGATCGCGTCGAGCAGCTCGTCGTGGAAAGTGATCACGTGGCGGCTCACGTCCATGCCGAGGATCTCGAGCTCCGCCTCGACGGCCTCGGCCTCGCTCATCTCCGGCAGCTCCCCCGGCGCGACCCGCTCGGCGAACCCCATGGGCAGCTGCCCCGCCGTTCCCGCGCCGGAGGCCCGGTCGAGGGCGCCCACCTGGGCGATCAGGTCCCGCCGGGTCAGCTCACCCGGGCGCCACCTCGGCTCGCCCGGCCGCAGGCCGTGCAGCGCGTCGAGGCCGCCGACCGCCACGATCCGCTCGGCGACCGGCCGCGACGGGCGGGCGCGCTCCCAGAAGTCGGCCAGCGAGGTGTACGGCCGCCCGGCGACCATCCGCCCTACCTCGGCGTCGCTCACCCCCTTCACGGCGGAGAACGGCACCCGCAGGCCGTACCCCCGCCCGATCCCGGCGTGCCCGTGCGCCCCGGTCCCGGTGGTCCGCTCGACCTGCCAGGTCCCGCCGGAGTGGTTGACGTCCAGGGGCAGGATGTCGACGCCGCACTGGCGGGCCTCGTCGAGGATCACCCGGCCCGGGTACATGCCGGGCTCGTGGGTGAGCACACCGGCGAAGAACGCGGCAGCGTGATGCCGCTTCAGCCAGGCCGACTGGTAGGTGGGCAGCGCGAACGCCGCGGCGTGCGCCTTGCAGAAACCGAACCCGCCGAACGCGTCGAGCACCCGCCACGCCCGCTCGACCACATCGGAGGCGAAGCCGTTCTCCCGGGCGAGCGGGACGAACCAGGCACGCACGGCCTCCCGGCCCTCCGGCGTCCCGAGTGCGCGGCGGGCCTTCTCGGCCTCCGACAGCCCGCATCCGGTCATGACGTCGATGACCCTCAGGACCTGCTCGTGGAAGACGACCACGCCGTGGGTCTCCCTGAGCGGCTCCCGCAGCCTCTCGTGCGGATAGTCCGGCTCGCGGAAGCCGTGTCTGGCCTCCAGGTACGGCGTGACCATGTCGGAGTTGACCGGCCCCGGCCGGAAGAGGGAGATGTCGACGATCAGGTCGTGCATCGTGCGCGGCTCCAGCTTGGCGACCAGCTCCCGCTGGCCGGGCGACTCGATCTGGAAGCAGCCGAGCGTGCGGCCGACGCCGATCAGGTCGTAGGTGTCGCGGTCGTCGCGGGGGACGGCGTCCAGGTCGATCTTCCGGCCGTCGACCCGTTCGATCTCCCGGAGGGAGCAGGCCATCGCCGACTGCATCCGCACGCCGAGCACGTCGAGCTTGAGCAGACCCGCCGCCTCGACGTCGTCCTTGTCGAACTGCGACATCGGGAAGTCCAGCATGCTGCGTTCCACAGGGGTGTGATCGCGAAGCGAGGAGTTGCCGATCAGCACACCGCACGGGTGCAGCGCGATGTGCCTGGGCAGCCCGTCGAGCCGCTCGGCCAGCCGGAACACGGTCTGCAGCGACCGGTCGTTCAGCCCGCTGTCGCGCAGCTCGGGCAGATCGGACAGCGCGGCGCGGATCTGCCTGGCCCGGACGTGCGGGAACGCCTTGGCGATGACGTCGATCTCGTGCGGGGGCAGGCCCATTGCGGCCCCGACGTCCCGGATGGCGCTGCGGGCCCGATAGGTCTCCATCATCGAGACGCAGGCCACGCCGGCCTCGCCGTACCGGCCGAGGATCGCGCGATAGCAGTCGAGACGGCGTGCGGACTCCACGTCGATGTCGATGTCGGGCAGGCCGCGGCGTCCCTCGGACAGGAAACGCTCCATCAGCAGGCCGTGTTCGAGCGGGTTCACGTCGCCGATGCCGATCAGATAGTTGACCAGGCTGCCCGCCCCCGAGCCGCGGATGGCGCAGCGGACGCCCATCGAACGGATCAGTTCCGTGATGTCGGCGACAGTGATGAAATATCCGGACAGCCGCTTCTTCTCGATGATCGCCAACTCGGCGGCGAGCCGGTGCCGCGCGTCCGCCGTACGGTCCAGACCCCGGCGGTTCAGGCCGTCCTCGCAGCGGCTGCGCAGCAGCGGCACCGGGTCCTCGCCGATCTCGGGCAGGTGGAGCCGGGGGTCCTCGGCGTCGAGGAGCGGGACGATCTCGACGGGGTCGAGCGCGCACCGCTCGGCGACCCGCCGCGTCTGCGCCAGCAGCCGCTCGGCCAGGTCGAGGTCGCCGCCGCAGATCCGGACGGCCACCCGTGCCATCTCGCGGCCGTCCTTGAGGTAGGCGTGCGCGGTGGGATGCTCGACGTGCCTCGGGTGGAGCGGCACGAGCCGGCGTGCCGCGTCGAGCACGTCGCCGACCTGATGGTCGGCCGCGTGCAGGTGGCGGACCTCGTTGGTCAGCACGGCGGGCACGCCCATCGAGCGGGCCAGGCCGAGCATGCGGGTCGCGGTGTTCGCGTCGCGGTAGCCGTACAGATCGGTCACCTCGACCACGACGTCGGGCACGGCCGAGCGCCAGGCGTCCAGCAGCGCGCGTGCCCGGTCGTCGCGGCGTTCCGCCACCGCACGGCCGACGTCGGAACGGGGGCCGAGCAGCACCGTGAGCCGCGGCCCGCCGCCCGTGCTCACGGCGTGCTCCGCCACCAGCTCCGGCGTGACGTACGGCTCGCCGCGCTCCCCCACCTGATGGGCGGCCGTGACCAGACGGCACAGCGCCGCCCAGCCATCGGAGCGGGCCAGCACGACGACCCGGGGCGGCTCGCCGTGCCCGGCCGATCCGGCGCGTTTCCCCCGCTCCGCGCCGTGCACCCCGCTGTCCACGCCGTGTACGGCATGGCCGTCGCAGAGGACGAGGTCGACACCGACGATCGGGGCGATGCCCCTGTCGTGACACGCCTGGACGTGCTTGATCGCGCCGTAGAGGCCGTCGCGGTCGGTCAGCGCGAGCATGTCCATGCCATGCTCGGCCGCCCGCCCCGCGAGGGCGTCCGGAAACGCGGTGCCGTACCTGAGAGAGTAGGCAGAGGCCGTGTGCAGGTGGATGAAGGGGGCCATCAGGGCCCTCCCACCTCGTCTCGAGACCGGAACGTTCTCATCAGTCCCATGCCCTCAACAGGAGCCAATCACCGCCGGCGGTGTCGAAACGCAGCTCATAGGTCCCGCTCTCCCGGCCGGTGGCGGCCACCACCCGCCAGAACCGCCGCTCGCCGGGGTCGCTGTCGGAGGTCTTCCACCACTCGCGGGCGACCACCCAGTGGTCCTGCACCTCGCGGATGGCGTAGAGCCGATCACGCCAGACGAACTGGACGGGCTGCCCGTCCCTGATCCACACCTCGATCGGATCGCCGTAAAGCCTGCTCAAGACCCTTCTCCCTGTGGCTCCGGGCCACCCGGGGGAAGGCGGGCGGATCGATCGGCGAACTCACTCGCCGCTACCTCGAACATACGTTCCCAGCAGCGCGAACGCAAGTCGTCACACCTCGAGGCCGGATCGGCGCCTCGGCAGGTTCCCGACACTCTCAGGGCGAGTTACGGAAAGTTCCTTCGCAGACGGGGGCGTGATTGAATTAGAGGCTGGTCGCGCCGGATTGGTCGATGTCGATGAGCACACGACCCTGGACACGGCACTCACAACAGCCGTCGTAACAAGGTGAACGTCATCGTCTCGTTACCCTGTTTCGAGCTATGGGTGCTCTACCACTTCCAGGACTACGCGTCGGCGACGAATCGAGCCGAGGTCCAGCGTAAGATCACCGGCCACCTTCCTCGGTATGACAAGCATCTGCCGGGGATTTTCCGTACGGAGAGCACAAGGTGGCGGGGAAACGTGCGCGACGGGCGGATCCGGATCATGATCGGCCGGACCGCAAGGGGCGTAATCCGTCCGCCAACGCCTGGCTCGTCGTCGAGGCGATCGGCGCGGCCGGACGTGGCAGAGGAGCCTGAAGCCGGTCGTCGTACGGCGGCGCCGGGCCCGGCCGGTCGTTTCTCCGGCCGGGCCCGGCCGTCCGCCGTGAGATCGGGCCGACCGCTCGTCAGGCCGGATCCTCCACGGACCGCAGATGCTCGAAGGGGAACCGGTCGGCGAAGGCGGGCCTGAGGTCGTCCAGCCAGATCGCCTCGGGGTCGTACTTGGCATAGAAGGGCCGGTTGACCAGGTCGGAGTCCCGGCACTGGATGAAGTGCAGCGCGAAGGCCTTCTCGCCGAACAGCTCCACGACGCCGTCGACGCAGACCTTGCCCGGGGTGGCCGACATGGAGGGGCCGCGTACGGTCCGGGCCAGGCCGGAGACGTTCCGGTAGGCGTCCCGGAAGATCTCGTAGGCGCGGGCGAGCGGCACCGCGAAGTAGTCCTGCGGGCCGGTGTCACGCTCGACGAACATGTAGTAGGGGACCATCCCCATGCGGGTCTGCTGCCGCCACATGCTCTCCCACAGCACCGGATCGTCGTTGATCGAGCGGATCAGCGGAGCCTGGGTGCGGATGATCGCGCCGGTGTCGTGAATCCGGCGCACCGCCTCGGCCACAACCGGGGACTCCAGCTCCCGGGGGTGGGTGAAGTGCGCCATGAAGGCGAGGTTCTTGCCCGACCGCACCACCTTCTCGAACAGGCGCAGCATCTCGTCGGCGTCGGGGTCGGTGACGAACTTGTACGGCCAGTAGGCCAGGGACTTGGTGCCGATCCGGATGGCCTCGAGCTGCTCCAGCTCCAGCAGCGGCTCGACGTACCTGCTCAGCACCGGCGCTCTCATGATCATCGGGTCGCCGCCGGTGAACAGGACGCCGGTGATCTGCGGGTGCGACAGCAGATACTCCTTCAGCTGGCCGACCTCTTCCGCTGCCATCTTCAGGTCGGGCTCGCCGACGAACTGCGCCCACCGGAAGCAGTAGGTGCAGTACGCGTGGCAGGTCTGCCCCTGCTTGGGGAAGAACAGCGCGGTCTCGTCGTACTTGTGCTGGACACCGAGCAGCTCCTCGCCTGCGAAGGCGGGCACGTTGAGCTGCAGCTGTCCGGCCGGATGCGGATTGAGCTTCCTGCGCACCGCCGTGGCCGCGGCGGTCACCTCACCGGCGGGCGCCTCGCGGCGCAGCAGGTCCGCGAGGCGCGCGACGTCCTCGGCGGGGAGCATGTCCTCCTGCGGGAAGACCAGCCGGTAGATCGGGTCGTCGGGGGCGGCCCGCCAGTCGATCAACTCGTCGACGACGTAGTTGTTCGTACGGAAGGGCAGCACTGTGGCGACCGCCCGGGCGGCGAACCGCTGATCGGGGGTCAGGCCGGCACGAGCCAGCAGCTCGTCCAGGTGTCTCGTGGTGAATACACGGAATTTGGGGGACAGGGACGGTACAGCCGAGGGCGCGGCTTCGTAGGTCAAGGTCACCGTAGGGCGTTCCTAGCGATCAGAAGTGGGGAACTTTCACGGTCGCGGCACCTGGAGGGCACCTCGCAATCCCTTCCTATTTGAACAGATGTCACGCGTTTTGTCATGTTTGGGCGTTTTTGTACCGTTCCAGTCAGGACAGTACGGACGGAACACCCGCATCAGCACGACACGGCGGACCCACCGGTGAGGCGCCTCGGCTCGGCATGGAACCGGCCCGGAGCCGCTCCGCGAAGGGAGGGCCCCGGGCCGGGGAGGTAGGCCGCCGGACGACGGCCGGACCTAGAGCTCCAGACCTAGACCTAGACCTAGACCTAGACCTAGAGCGTCTTGCAGACGGTGCCGTTGAGGGTGAAGACGGTGGGAAGCACGTTCGGGCCGCTGTAGTTGCCGACGAAGCCGATCGTCGTCGACGCCCCGGTGTCGAGCTTTCCGTTGCCGGAGTCGTTGACGGCCTTGACGTCCGAGCCGTTCTCCGTCCAGACGGCGCTCCAGCCGCTGCCCAGGCTCTGCCACGGCCTGGGCCAGCTGAAGTTGAGGGTCCAGCCGTCGATCGGCGCGCCGTTGTTGGTGATGTCGATGCCGCCGACGTAGCCGTTGCCCCAGTCGTTCTGGTCGGTGAACCGGACCGTGCAGGCGCTGGAGGCGGGTGTGCCGGTCGTGAACGTCAGCGGCGGGGAGGCCCACGAGACGGCGCCGCCGGCGTCCCGCGCGATCACGTTGACCGTGTAGCGCGTGCCCGGCCTGAGGTTGCCGACGGTCAGGGACCTGCCGGAGGTCTCACCGAGCTGCTCGCTGATGGCGCCGTTCTGGCGGTGGACCTCATACTTGGCGATCGGACGGGCGCCGGCGGTGGCGGCCGGCCAGGAGATCGTGGCGGCCTTGTCCGTCACGTTCGAGGCGGTCGGCTGACCCGGCGCTCCCGGCAGCCCCGTCTGGGCGGTGGCGGGACGCAGGACGATCGTGGTCAGCGACAGCGGCGGCAGCGTCTGGCTGCTCGCGCTCCCCGTGGTCGAGCTGGTGATGGCGGTGGCACCGTTGGTGTGGCTCAGCACGGTGGGCGCTCCGGCGGCTGGGCTGAAGCCGGAGTAGTCGATCTCGACGGGGTAGGACGTGCCGGACGACGTGTTGATCAGCATGACGGCGAGGGAGCCGTCGGGACGGCGTACGGCGTGCGCGGCGACCTCGGCCTGGTCGGTGGCGGCCCGGATGAACTGGTCGCCGGGGCGGGCGAACTTGCTCACCATCTGCAGCGCGTAGTAGGGCGCGAACGGCGTGTTCAGCGCCGGCTCGCAGACGCTGCCGTCAGAGGTGCACGAGCCGCTGGACAGCAGGCCGAAGTCGCCGTAGTCGGTGTGGCCCTCGACCTCCTTGACGGGACCGATGCCGTTGCGGACGTTCCACCAGTCGACCGTGAACACCCCGTTGGCCATCAGGGTCGCGTAGGAGTCGGCGGCGGCCAGCGCACCCGGCTGGGTGTTCGTGCCGGAGCTGTTGCTGCCGGTGTTGAACTCGGTCATCGCGATGCCGATCCGGTCCGACCCGGCCCCGGCGTACTCGGCGATCTGCCGGCGGGTGAGATGGATCATGTCGGGGATGTGGGCGGTCTTGTCCAGCGCGCCCGGATACCAGTGCAGGATCACGAAGTCGATCTTCGGCCCGGCGGTCGACAGGACGACCTTGTTCCAGGTGCCCTCGTCTCCCCCGCCGACCAGGCCGTCGGGCCAGTTGGCGGGCGTGGTCAGCACCGCACCGATCTTGATGGTCGGGTCGACCGCCTTCATCGCGTCCGCGTAGGCGACGACGTGGCGTGCGTACTCGGCCGGGCTCTTGTCGGCGTGGTCGTCGGCCTCCCAGGCGGCGCCGTAGTGGCCGTTGCCGTAGTTCTCGTTGCCGATCTCCCAGTACTTGATCCCGTACCCCTTGGTGACGTTCGCGTAGCGGACCCAGCCCGCGGCCTCCTCGGCCGTGCCGGTCCCGTAGTTGGCCGTCACCATGGCCTGCGCTCCGGTGCGGCGCGCACCCGCCATGAAGGTGTCGAAGTCGGTGTTCGGCGCGACGTAGCCGCCGGGGGCGGTGTGGTCGGCCCAGTGGTAGATGTCGGAGTAGGAGCCGCCGGGATAGCGCAGCAGCTTCACTCCCGCGTCCTTGAGCAGGTCGGCGGTGTCGTCGGTGCCCAGCTGGCCGTCCCAGATCGCGTGGTTGGTGCCGATGCCGGTCTCGGGGACGGCGGAAAGCGCGGCGCGCGCGTTGACGGTCACCGCGACGGGAGTGACCTCACCGTCGCCGTCGTCGGCGTACGCCGTTGGAGCGCTCAGGGTGGCCGCCACCAGCACGACGGCTGACGCGACTCTCAATAGGTTTTCGGGCACGGCACACCTCGCCATGGATAGCGGCATTGGTTCGGCGCCCCCTCCTGACCAGGCGGCATCAAGATCTTGATGGCGGGGTGCCCCGGCCGTCAACGGGCCATGAAACTTTCATCCCGTACGGCTCGGCCCGATGATCATCCTTACTTGCGCTTGGCGTAGAGCTTCTTCACCTTGGCAACGGCCATCTTTGCGATCTTCATGGTGTTCGGCCAGGTGGAGCGGCCCTTTCCGGTGAGACCCTGGAAGACGACGACCGAGCTGCGGTAGGGCACGACGACGATCTCGGAGACCACGGTCGAGGTGTCCGCCCCGGGATACGAGGCATGGTCGAAGGTCACCTCGAAGGCATATGTCGAATCCCCGAGGGTGGTCACCTTCTTCTTCTTGAACGCGCTTCCCTCACGGAACCCGACCACTCCGTCGCACGCCTTGCCGACCCTGGCGGCGGCGTTCTTCAGCCGCCCGATCTCCTTCGTGTTCCCGGTGAGGACCTGGAGCAGCCCGCCGCCCTTCTCGCCGAAGAGCAACACACCGGGCCGCGCGCCGCCGAACACCGCATCGTGGGCCTCCAGCGCGTCCGCGCAGCGGGCGACGTCCACCCGATAGGTCGAAAGACGGGCGCCATTGTAGTCATCCTCGAGGACAATCCACCCCTTCCCCAGGTCCTTCTTGGTGAGGAGCGCCTTCTTGACCTCCGCCTCGGTCAGGGGAGCGGCTCCGGCGGCCTGTGCCGGCACGGCGCCCGCGACCAGGGCGACCCCTATCACCACCAGGGCCAGCCCACCACGGATCATCCTCATCGTCGCTCCCCTTCCGGTCGGCCTTCAGACAACGATGGTGAACGTTAGTGGCCCTCTTTCCTGTTAATCAACAATCTGCGCCGAACCTTCACATTTGTGCGCGCCTGGCGGTCCTTGCCAGATGCGATGTCGCGGGGTTCCAACATCGGTGCTGCTCGCCAACCGCCACCTGTGGCGACGCCATCGCGGTCGCATCTGCCGAGCCGAGCACCCTCCAACGTCGATTACCGAGAACATCGGTCACCCATACGGCAGGGAGGTTCCACCGTTTGCCCGATTTGGACATTGGTGACTGAGTTAAATTAGCGCGACGGTGCCCGCCGGTACGGGCTGCCAAAATTGGGGCGAACGCAACTCATGCGGGGCATTTAGTAGATAGCGCACGACCAGGTATTTACTTCTCGTAATTTCATTGAATTTCTTGGATGAGGCTATTGCCTTTGCCGAGTTGCCGGTGAAAGAATTGCGACAGGCGTTCGAAATGGTGGATGTCGAAGGGGAAGTGGATGTCGGAGGGGAGGGGATCGGTGAGTCCGGCAGCACGGGAGACGAAGTCTGCGGATCGACTCGATCCAGCTCTTCCGGTTTCCCATTCCGAGCCCTTGCCGGGTCCGCGGTGGTGGGCCGGCGTGAAGGCCGAGGCGCAGGTCCGTGCTGCCGCCCCTGGCAGGGGCGGGTCTGCGGGCCGCATGCCGTGGTCTGACCGGCCCGACTGGGCTGACCGGCCCGACTGGTCTGACCGGCCCGACTGGTCTGACCGGCCCGACTGGTCTGACCGGCCCGACTGGGCTGACCGGCCCGACTGGGCTGACTGGCCCGACTGGTCTGACTGGCCCGACTGGCTTGCCGCCGTCCCCGGTGCGTCCGCGAACGCCGCACTCCCGAACACGGCGCTGCCGGGCGGTGTGGATTCGAGCGGTGTGCGCCCAGGTGACCGTCGTGAAGGCGACGTGGGCAGCGGCAGCGTGAATGTTCCCGCAGCCGCCCCTGCGGCCGGTCATGATGTGTCCGGCCCCGCCGCTGACCATGGGACCGGGCACGCCGGTGATCACACACCTGGCGATGCGGATGCGGGTGACGCTTCGTCTGGCCGCGAGAGTGATCACGCGAGTGATGGAGCCACCCACCCCGCGGACGGGGGCGCCCAGGCCGGGGGTGGTGGTGAGGGGGCGTCGTGGCCGCTGGTGAGCCAGGTCCGGGAGGCTGCGCTGGCGTTGGCGGTGACGGCGGTCCCAGATGCGCCGCAGGTGTGTCTGGCGCAGGTGGAGGAGTTGGCGTTCGCGCGGGATCGGCTGGAGGCGGCGATCGCGGAGCGCGTCGCACGGGTACATGCCGCCGGGGCCGCCCGTGAACACGGGCATGCCTCGACCAAGACCTGGCTGCGGTCGGTGTGTGGGATGAGCCGCCGCAACGCCAACCGCACCGTGGCCCTGGGCATCGAGCTGGCGCGCCTGCCCGAAGTCCGCCGACGGTACGCCGCCGGGAACCTGACCGAGGGGATCGTGGCGGCGATCTGCGCGGCCACCACCGGGCTCAGCGATGAGGACGCGGCCAAGGCCGAGACGATCCTGCTGGAGCTGGCCGATTCCGCCGGCCCGCAGGAGATCGCGAAAGCGGGACGGTATCTGCGGGCGGTCCTGGACCCCGACGGAGAGATCAAGGACGCCGAGGTCGACTACGACGCCCGGTTCCTGCTGCTGCGAGAGACCGAAACGGGTGGTGTGGAGGGAGAGTTCCGCCTACCGCGAGAGGCCGCCGCCCGGCTACGGGCCCTGCTGGACGCCTACGCCAAACCGAAGACCCAGGGCGATGACCGGCCGCTACGGGTCCGCAACGCCGACGCACTAATCGCACTGCTGGAACAGCAGATCACCGCCGAACTACTGGTGATCGTCAACGCCGAGTCCCTGCCCGACGACCCCACCCACCACACCGCTCCCCCGGGGGACTCCGCCCCTGACGACAACACCGCACCTGGCGATGCCACGCCCGAAGACACCGCGTCCGACGATGTCGCTCCCGACAAGATCGCGCCCGAAGACACCGTGCCCGAAGACATCACGTCTGGTGGCGCCGTCCGGAACGACAGCCCGGAGTGTGAAACCGGCACGGGGAGCGGCCCGGGACCCCGCGAGGACGCCGACGCGGACCTCGGTCCTGACCCCACTCCCGAATCCGCTCCGGGATCCTTTCCTCGGTCTGGCCGCAGGGACGGCCAAGGGTGCGCCGATCCAGGCGAGGTTCTCACCCGCGGCCAGAGCCCCGAGAACTCCAGCGAAAGCCGCACCCCCGATCCCGTCACCGCCCCCGCCGCCGGTCAGGGAGAAGACAACCGGCAGAGCCCACCACGGGAGATCGAGCCAGACCCGAGTACTCCCAGCACCGCCCGTGGAGACGGCCCCAGCGGGGACGAACCCCGTAGGAGCGACCCCGATAGAAGCAATCTCGGCAGAGGTGATCCCAGCGGGAGCAATCCCGGTCAGGACGATCCAGGTCAGGGCGATCCCGGCGGGACCGCTCGCCCTGGTCGAGCCGATCAGCCCACCGACCACGGACACACAGACCACGAGGGTAGGGATCTCGGGGACAGGAACCGTGGGCGCGTGGACTTCGGAGGCACGGACCTCGAAGGCACGGACTTCGGGGATACGGACCTCGGAGGCACGGACCTCGAAGGCACGGACTTCGGGGATACGGACCTCGGGGACACGGACCTCGAAGGCACGGACCTCGGAGGCACGGACCTCGGAGGCACGGACCTCGGGGGCATGAACCACCAGGACAAGGGCCTTGGGGGCGTGGACCTCGGGGGTACGGACGCCGGGAACGGCGACTCCGGGATCGGGGACCGGCGGTGGCGGTCGGTGCTGCGCACCCTGCCCGGGCTGCTGCTGTCCACCGGACAACTGCTGCCCATCACCGACATCCATCGCCTGGCCCGCACCTCCACCCTCGTCCGCCTGGTCATGAACACCGAGGGGCAGGTCCTGGACATGGGCCGCAAGACCCGCCTGGCCACCCCCGCCCAACGCCGCGCCATCCAAGCCCGCTACGACACCTGCATGGTGAAAGGCTGCCCCCTCCCCGCGAGCATGTGCCAAGTCGACCACATCGACAACTGGAGCGAAGGTGGCCACACCGACCTGGCCAGACTCGGCCCCATGTGCCAGCACCACAACCGCGACCGCTACCGGCACCCCGACCGATATGAACTCCGCCAGATCGGCCCCGACCGCTGGGAATTCACCTACACCGGCCCCTCTCGCACCGGCACACGTGGCGTATGACCTCTTGAGTCGGAGAGAACCGTCACCAACGCCAACGCCAAGACCCCCTCCCCGATAAAGAGAAGGGCAAGCACCCCCTGAAGAGGCAGGGCCTCCTGAGGGGCGAGGACTTCAGAGAGACACGGGGTCGGGGTCTGCCGCTGTGCCGCGGTCGGCATCTTCAGGGCATGCTCGACCGGGCGGCTCACTCGGCGATCTCGCCCACGGCAGAGGTTTCAGTCGGCGCAGTGGAAGGCTTTCCCGCAGAGGTCGTACGTCCTGGTCATCGGTGACGAAGGTCCGATGCCCGGGAGGCGGCGGAATGCCAGCATCGAGGCGACCTGCCGTCCGAGGAAAGGACGCATCATGGCGCGGCCGAACCGAGCGAGCCTCCCCCTCGTCTACTCCTGCTCAGGCTGTTCCAGCGCCGCGCAGATGGCCAACGATCTGGCGCTGCGCCTCGACCGCATGGGACTGGCGGAGATGTCGTGCATCGCCGGGGTCGGCGGAGACGTGCCCTCCCTCGTGCGGGTGGCCACCTCGGGGCGGCCGATCCTGGCCCTGGACGGCTGTCCCCTGATGTGCGTGCGCGCCACGTTGAAACGCCACGACGTGGTTCCCGACGAGCACGTCCTGCTGAACACGTACGGCGTGGCCAAGCGCAAGCACCTCGACTACGACCCCGAGCAGGCCGAGACCGTGCTCGCATCGATCGTCGACGCGGCGCGCCGGCTGGCCGCGCCCGACCACGCCGACGACGAGCGCGACGCCGTACGCGGACATTCCGCTGCCCTGCGCGTTGCGCCCAGGTCTGGGTAGACAGGCAATTCGGTCATCCGCTCGATGCGGGCCGCCCGGACGGAGCCCCCTGATGGAGGTGGACATGACCGCTCAATCGCTACCGCTCGCCGCGTATGAGCGGTTCCACACGCAGGACCTCGATGAGGCCCGCGCGCATATCGGGGAGGCGTTCGCTCCCTACTGCCTGCGCCTGACGAACCGCGCTGCTCGTCTCGACGCTCGGATGAACGCGGTGACGTTCGACCGGACCGGCCTTTTCTCCATCGACTACGGGACGGAGGCGTCGATAACGCCTGGCGCGTGGGGGAGCTGTTTTCTCGTCGCGGTCTCGCTGGCCGGCGTTGTGGAGGTGTCCCTCAGCCGGGAGCAGATCGTGTCGACGCCAGAGATCGCCTCCGTGCTGTCGCCGACGGAGGATCTGTCCATGCGGTTCGCGGCCGGGAGTCCGCAGCTCATCGCACGGGTAGATCGTTCCGCCATGGAGACCCACCTGGGTCACATGCTGGGGCGGCATCCGCACCGCCCCATCGTCTTCTCACTGGGCATGGATCTGGCCCAGCCCATGTCCCAGTCCTGGCTGTCGATCGTTGACCTGCTGCGGCGGGAGGCGGAGAGCGGTGGCGACATACTGACCCGGCCGCTGGCCCTCAAGCAGTTGGAGAGCCTGCTGATGACGCAGCTGCTGCTGGCCCAGCCCAACAACTACACCTCCGCCCTGCTCGGAGAGCAGCCGAGGATCGCGCCGTCCGCCGTGAAACGGGCCATGGAGCTGATCGAGGGACACGCCGCAGAACCGCTCACGGTGGAGGACATCGCCGAGGCCGTGGGCATCGGCGTGCGGGCACTACAGGAGGGATTCCGCCGCCACCTGGAGACCACGCCGCTGGCCTACCTGCGGGACGTACGCCTGGAACGCGTGCGCGCCGAGCTGACCATCGGCGCCCCGGGCGCCACCACGGTCACGGACATCGCCTTCCGCTGGGGATTCGTCCACCTCGGCCGGTTCTCCCTCGCCTACCGCCAACGCTTCGGCGAAACCCCCTCGGAAACGCTGCGCGGCTGACCCCGTCTCCGAAGGCTCCTGCAAGGATCTCCGCCGGAGACCGCGATGCCGCCCCATAAAAGAACGGGCGATCGTTCTTGGCCAAGATTTGGAATTCATCCGGTGCGGCGCTGGGAGTCGGATGAACACCTCTGGGGCACAGCGGCATCATGGACAACAGCAGGTTCATCAGGGTCGGCGTCGGCTTACCGGCTCCGCCTATCATGCGAAATTGAAACCGCGTCCGGAGTGAACCCAACGGCCGCCGCCCCCGGGATGCAATGCCATCCGGGCCGCGCGATCCCTAAGGAGGTGGACGTGGCCGCTCAAACGCTCCCGCTCGCCGGTTATGAGCGGTTCCATACGTATGAGGTCGACGACGCCCGCACATTGGTCACGGGCACCCTCCCCGCATTCGGTCTGCGCTTGGCGGAGCGCGGGGCCAGGCTCGACGCCCGCATGAACGCGATGGACCTCGACCGGATCGGCCTGTGCGCCCTCGATTACGGAGCGGAGGTGTTGATCACCCCGAGCCCGTGGGAGAGCTGCTTTCTCGTCATGATCCCGCTGTCCGGGGCAGCGGAGGTGTCCCACGGCCGGGAGCGGATCGTCTCCACCGCCGATGTCGCCTCCGTGCTGTCACCGACCGAGCAGCTGACCCTGCGGTGGGCGGCCGGGACTCCGCAGCTCATCACGCGATTCGACCGCGCCGCCCTCGAATCCCACCTCAGCCGGATGATCGGCCGTGAGGTGCATGAGCCGCTCGACTTCTCCCTGGGCATGGACCTGAACCGGGCCGCCTGCCGGTCCTGGATGTCGGTCGTCGGCCTGCTGCGGCAGGAGGCGGAGTCGGACGGCGCCATGCTGAGCCAGCCGCTGGCCGTCAGCCAGCTGGAGGGGCTGCTGATGACGCAGCTGCTGCTGGCCCAGCCCAACAACTACACCACCGCCCTGCTCGGGGATCAGCCCCGGGTCGCGCCGCCCGCCGTGAAACGGGCCATGGAGCTGATCGAAGGGCACGCCGCCGAACCGCTCACGGTGGAGGACATCGCCGAGGCGGTGGGCGTGGGCGTGCGGGCACTGCAGGAGGGGTTCCGCCGCCACCTGGAGACCACGCCGATGGCCTACCTGCGGGACGTGCGCCTGGACCACGTGCGCGCCGAGCTGACCGCGGGCGCCCCGGGCACCACGACCGTCACCGACATCGCCTTCCGCTGGGGATTCGTCCACCTCGGCCGGTTCTCCCTCGCCTACCGGCAGCGCTTCGGCGAGACCCCCTCGCAGACGTTGCGCGACTGACCCTCCGGCGGTCAGAAGGCCGGCAGTTCCGCCCAGCGGGTGATCACTCCGGAACGGCTGTCGGTGCCGTAGCGAACGGCCAGCGCCTTGATCACGGCGCTGCCGCAGCCGAGCACGTCACGCCGGGAGATGACGCCCGGCCACACGGGCGCCGGCACCCTCTCGGTCTCGGCGACCTCGACGCGGACCACGGTCCGTACGCCGTCCCGGCGCAGGCAGAGCCGCAGCTCGGCCGGCGGCAGGCCGTTCGTGACGGAGTCGGTGACCAGGTCGGAGATCACCAGCACCGCCTCCCGGGCGGCAGCGGCGGGCATCCCCCAGGCCGTCAGCACGCCCTGCGCGCGGCGGCGTACGGCGCCGACTCCCTCGGGGAAGTGCGGCAGTTCACAGGTGTACATGTTCTTGAACGACGGTGCCGTGATGACGGCGGCCGAGCCGTCAATGGTCGGGCAGTTCATCATGCTGTGCTCCTCGGTCACCGGCGGGAGACCCCCTCGGTTTCCCTGCCGTGACCCTCCCGAGTACAGGGATTCACGCGTACGGAAAGACCTGTCTGCATTGGAGCGTAGGAGACGGCGTCACACCCCGCTATCCGCGAGACGAGGGACGCTATCCGGATAACGAACGCATCGGGAAACGGTCCCTCCCCCGTCCCCGGCCCGGCTCACCCCGCCGCGTCGGCGGGTCTCATCCGTGAGACGCTCGCGTCGCATGGGACGACTTCGCGACGGAAACTCAGGGGCATGAACGACATGGGTCACGAAACCAGGCCGCGGCACGGCGACGCCCGGCACTTCGACGTGGTCATCGTGGGCGCGGGCCTCTCCGGGATCGGTGCGGCGTACCGTCTGCAGACGGAGTGCCCGGGGAAGACGTACGCGATCCTCGAGGCCCGCGAGTCGATCGGCGGCACGTGGGACCTGTTCCGATATCCGGGTGTCCGTTCCGACTCCGACATGTTCACCCTCGGATACCCGTTCAAGCCGTGGCACGGGACGAAGGCGCTGGCCGACGGTGAGACGATCCTGTCCTACATCCGCGAGACGGCGGCCGAGTCCGACATCGAGCGGAAGATCCGTTTCTCCAGCAGAGTGGTCGGCGCCGACTTCGACACCGCCACCGCCACGTGGACCCTGACCGTCGAGCGGCGTGGTGCCGAGGGGGTCTCGCGGCACACGGTCACCTGCGGCTTCCTCTACTCGTGCACCGGCTACTACGACTACGACCGGGGATATGACCCCGGATTCCCCGGCGTCGAGGACTTCGCCGGGACCATCGCGCATCCGCAGTTCTGGCCGCGCGACCTCGATCACACCGGCAAGCGGGTGATCGTCATCGGCTCCGGCGCCACCGCCGTGACGATCGTCCCGGCCATGGCGGAGCGGGCCGCCCACGTCACCATGCTGCAGCGCACCCCCACCTGGATCGCCTCGCTCCCCGGGCGGGACGGGTTCGCCGACTGGTGCCGCAGAAGGCTGCCTCAGCGGCTCGCCCATCGGCTCGTCCGTACGAAGAACATCGCCTTCAGCACCATCTCCTACCAGTGGTGCCGCCGCTTTCCCGGGGCGGCGCGCAGGCTCCTGACCTGGCGGGCGGCGCGGGCCCTCGCCGACCGGCGTCTGGTCGCCGACCACTTCACGCCGCCGTACGACGTCTGGGACCAGCGTGTGTGCGCCGTCCCCGACGGGGATCTGTTCCGGGCGGTGCGGTCGGGCCGCGTCGAGGTGGTCACCGACCACGTCGATCGCTTCGTCCCCGAGGGGATCCGCCTGAAATCCGGACGCGTGCTCGATGCCGATGTCATCGTGACCGCGACCGGACTGCGCCTGCAGGCATTCGGCGGCGTGGCGCCGACCGTCGACGGGGTCGAGGTGGCGCTGCCCGAGCAGTTCGTGTGGCGTGGCGCGATGCTGACGGGCATCCCGAACCTCGCGATCTGCATCGGATACACCAACGCCTCCTGGACGCTGCGCGCCGACCTGACCTCGCGTCTGGTCTGCAAAGTGCTCAGGTGGATGGACCGGCACGATTACGCCGCGGTCGTGCCGCACCCCGACCGCGAACTCGAAGAGCGCCCGCTGCTGGACCTGACCTCGGGCTATATCAAGCGCTCCGTCGGCGACTTCCCCAGGCAGGGGCCGCGCGCGCCCTGGCGGGTGCGGCAGAACTACGTGCTCGACGCCGCGACCACGATGCGTACCGACCTGGGCCGCAGCCTCCGCCCCACCCCGCGTGACGCCGTACGTCCCCCTGCCGCGAGCCTCTCCGGGGAGGCGGGGAACAACGCGTGAGGGCGGTGGGTTTGGGGACTGGCAGGAAGAGAACGCCGCAGATACCGCAGACAGGAGTCGCACCATGCGTGCCATCGTCGTCAACACCCCCGGCGGATCCGCCGCGCTGGAGCCCGCCGAACTCCCCGACCCCGTGCCCGGACCGGGCGAGGTGCTGGTGGACGTGGCGGCGAGCGGGGTGAACTTCATCGACGTCTACCATCGCGAGGGCCGCTATCCACTGCCGGTGCCGTTCGTCCCCGGCTCCGAGGGGGCCGGCACGGTCGCGGCGGTGGGCGAGGGCGTCACCGACGTCGTCGTCGGCGACCGCGTCGGCTGGGCCCAGGTGCTCGGCTCGTACGCCACCAAGATCGTGATCCCGGCCGAGAAGGCGATCGTGCTGCCCGCAGGGCTGTCGCCGGACCTCGCGGCCGCCGTACTGCTCCAGGGCCTCACCGCGCACTACCTGACCCACTCCACCTATGCCATTCGGCAGGGCGACCACGTGCTCGTCCACGCCGCGGCCGGCGGCATGGGGCTGCTGCTGACGCAGATCGCCAAGCTGCGCGGCGCCCGGGTGATCGGTACGGTCTCCACCTCCGAGAAGGAGAAGCTCGCCAGGCAGGCCGGCGCCGACGAGGTGATCGGCTACGAGAACTTCGCCGACGAGGTGAAGAAGATCACCGGCGCGGGCGTCGACGTGGTCTACGACGGGGTCGGCGCCGCCACCTTCGACGGCTCGCTCGCGTCGCTGCGCCCGCGCGGCATGCTCGCGTTGTACGGCGGGGCCAGCGGAGCGGTGCCGCCGCTCGACCCGCAGCGGCTGAACACCGCCGGTTCGGTCTTCCTGACCCGGCCCTCGCTCACCCACTACATCGCCGACCGTGACGAGTTGCTGTGGCGGGCGGGCGACGTGCTGGGCTGGGTGGCGTCGGGAGCGCTCAAGGTGCACGTCTCGCAGCGCTACCCGCTCGCCGAGGCGCGCCGTGCGCACGACGACCTGGAGGCCAGGCGCACCACCGGCAAGCTGCTGCTCATCCCCTGATCTTCGAGGGACGCCCTGATCTTCGGGGACGCTTCGATCTTCGGGGACGCCTCGATCTTCGGGGACGTCAGTGCGGCGAGAGGGTGTGACGACCGGGGAGGTGGCGGCGGTAGCGGGACACCATCCGGTAGCCCGCCTCGGCCGCCCAGCTCAGCGGCGGGGCGAGCACGAGCCGGCCGGCCGCACGCCACCTCGTCAGCGGCTGCAGGGCCAGGATCAGCGCGACCGCACGCGCGCCGTGGGCGCGCAGCCCGTCCGGGCCGATGAGCTGTACGGACGCGGCGGCCTGCTCACGGGTGAGCCCGAACGCCGCGAGGTCGACGAACTGCCAGGCGCGCACCGCGGGCATGTACGGCAGCAGCCTCCGCCCGGTGTTCACGCACAACTGGCAGAAACCGCACTCCCCGTCGAACAGCAGCAGGACCCGATTGGAACTGCCCACGATGTCGAATCTATCAATCCGCCGGAGCCCGGCCGCGTCTCTCTCACCCCGCCCGAGCCCGCCCTCGGCGCTCATCGTCGCCTGCGGCCACGGGCGAGCAGGCTCGCCACCCCCAGGGTGCCCGCCGCCAGGGCGACGGCCGTGACCGACACGGCGCGGGCGAGCCGCACGGAGCGGCGGATGTCCGCCACACCCGGCGGCGGGCCGTCGCCGAGCTCTGGGCGGTGCTCCACCCTGCCGCCGTAGTCGTTCACGCCGCCGAGCCGTACGCCGAGTGCGCCGGCGAAGGCGGCCTCGCACCGGCCGGAGTTGGGGCTCGGATGGCGGTGGCCGTCGCGGCGGAGCACGGCGGCGGCCCGGCGCCGGGAGCCGGACACCGTGCCGCCCCTGGCCGCGACGCCGGCCAGCGCCACGGTCAGCAGGCCGGTCAGCCGGGCCGGCAGGAAGTTGGCCGCGTCGTCGAGCCGGGCCGACGCCCACCCGAACCTCTCATAGCGCGGCGACCGGTGGCCGACCATGGCATCGAGCGTGTTGATCGCCCGGTAGGTCAGCAGGCCGGGCACGCCGAAGGCCGCGCCCCACAGCAGCGGGGCGACGACCGCGTCGGAGGTGTTCTCCGCGATCGACTCGATCGTCGCGCGGGCGATCTCCGCGGCGTCCAGCCTCGACGGGTCGCGGCCGCACAGGTGCGGCAGCCGCTCGCGGGCGGCACGCAGATCGCCCGCCTCCAGAGCGGTGGACAGGTGGACGCCCTCTCTGGCGAGGGTCGTGCCGCCGAGCACGGCCCAGGTCGCCGCTGCCGTCACGGCCGTACGGGCGGCGGGGCGCGACCGGGTCAGCCGCTCGGCGGCCAGTCCGATGCCCGCGGCGGCGCCCACGCATACGGTGGCGAAGGCGACCCCGGAGGCACGAGAGTCGCGATATATCCGCTTTTCGAGGGCGGCGACGCGGCCGCCGAAGACGGCGACGGGATGGCCGCGGCGGGGGTCTCCCACCACCAGGTCGATCATGGCGCCGAGTGCGATGCCCGCCGCCGTCGCCCTGCTTCTGATCACGACTTCTCTGATCACGGCCGCAATTGTCCCCTACGTCGGCCGACGCCCGGCCGGGGGCTTCAGACGAGGTGGGCGCGCAGCGCCTCCTCGTTGGCGTCGAGCCAGTCGGCCGCCCGCCTGATCCGTTCGCCCGCGCCGTTCGACCACATCCGGGCCCAGCCGCCGCCCACCGTCCGCGCCTTCTGCCGCATGTGGCCGTACGACCGGTCGAACCGGACGCGGGCCAGCTCCAGCAGGCGCAGCCGGTCGCGCCGGGTCAGGCCGTACGTGTCGCTGAACAGTCGCAGCCGCGCCCCCACGTCCGCCGTCCGCAGCAGCGGATCACGGTCGATCGGGTCGTCGATGGGCGCCCAGTGCCGCAACGTGGTGAGCACGTCGAACAGCCGCGTCGTGGGCCGGGCCAGGTCGAAGTCGATCAGCGCGTACGGCACGGGCCGTACGGACGTTCCCGGCGCGGCGCGCGGCTCGCGGAACACGACGTTGTCCGGGGTGACGTCGCAGTGGCCGATCAGCTCCGGCGCGTCGTCGGGGGCCGAGCCGATCTCCCAGAGCGCGCCCGGCGGCGGGGTGAACGACGCGGCCGCGTCGTGGAAGCGCCGCAGCAGCCGGGCGAGCTCGACGAGGGTCTCGTCGGTGGCGGCATAGTCGGGCAGCGGGCGCATCGGCACCTTGCCCTCGACGAACGTGAGGACCTCCCTGCCGAGGTCGTCGATGCCCAGCACCCGCGGGGCGCCGTCGAATCCGGCCGCCTCCAGGTGCCTCAGCAGCGCGTGCACCGACGGCGACGACGCCCGCATCGGCCGCCGGACGGTGTCCCCCACCCGTACGACTCCCTCGGTGACGTCGCCGCCGTGCAGGGGAATCTCCTGAGGATCCGTACGCGTGGACATGGCCACGCAGCTTAGTGAGCCGAATCACGTCCAGATGGCGGCTCCCGCTGGTTTTGGCAAGTCCTCACGCTGCTTTTGATGGGTGTTCGTGCCGTTTTGCCAGAACAGTCGATTAGATCGACCGGTCATCGGCTGTCGGTGCCGACTTCCGGGATGCCCGCACGGGCGGCGGCGGCCGGGGCCGGCGGTGCCGGGCGAGGGAGCAGGAAGCAGGCCAGCAGTGCCACGGCGAAGAGGGCGAGGCCGATGAGCAGGCTCGTCCGCATGGCTGCGGCGAAGTCACCATCGGTGGTGAGACTGCTGAAGAAGGCGGTGCCGATGGTGGCCGGTCCCGCCGCCACGCCGAGTTGCACGACGGTGTTGACCACGCCGGAGGCCGCACCGCTGTCGGCCGCGCCCGCCCCGGTGAGTGTGATCAGCATCAGTGATGACGCGCCGAGGCCCAGGCCCGCGCCGTAGAGGATGACGGGAACGGCCAGCTGCCAGGGGGTGAGGCCGGTTCCGTACCACGTCACCACGGCGATCATCGAGGCGGTGCCGACCAGCAGCAGCGTCAGGCCGATCATGGGCAGCCTGCGGCCCAGTCTCGGGGCCATCGGCATGCCGATGCCGTTGCCCGCCACGATCCCCACGGTCGCCGGCAGCATGGTCAGGGCCGCCTTCATCGGCGAGTAGTCCAGCCCGTTCTGCAGGTGCAGCGTCAGCACGAAGAACGCGCCCATCCCGCAGTAGAAGATCAGCATGATGAGGTTGCCGACCGACATGGCCCGGCTGCGGAACAGTCCGAGCCGGATCAGCGGCTCGCGGCCACGCCGTTCCCGCGCCCGCTGCCGCGCGGCGAACAGCGCGATGAGGGGCAGCGCGGCGATCATCAGCAGGAACGTCCAGGCCGGCCAGCCCAGCTCACGCCCCTGGACCAGCGGGTAGAGCACGGCGAGCAGCGCAGCGGCCAGCACCATCGCGCTCAACACGTCCGTGCCGCCGCGGCCGGTACCGAACCCGCGGCGCGGCGCGGGCATGACGAACGCGGCGCCGACGGCGGCGGCCAGGGCGATGGGCACGTTGATGAAGAAGATCGTGCGCCAGTGCCAGCCGAACAGGTCGGCCTCGGTGAGCAGGCCGCCCAGCAGCGGTCCGGCGAGGCCGCCGAGCGGGAAGGTCACGCCGTAGAACCCCATCGCTTTGCCCTGCTCGGCCTCGGAGAACTCGGTGTGGATGAACGCCAGCACCTGCGGCACCATCAGACCGGCGAACACGCCCTGCCCGATGCGGGAGGCCAGCAGCACCGCGACGCCCGGCGCGGTGCCGGCCGCGAGCGAGGCGACGCCGAAGCCGGCCGTACCCAGCACGAACAGCGCGCGGTGGCCGAAGCGGTCGCCGAGCCGGCCGCCGGTGATCAGAGTGAGGGCGAAGGCCAGCGTGTAGCCGGTGGCGGTCCACTGCAGCGCCGAGGGCTGGGCGCCCAGGTCGTGCTGGATGGTCGGCAGCGCGATGTTCACGATCTGGTTGTCCACCATGTCCATGAACACCGCGGTCAGCAGCAGGGCCAACGCCGCCCAGCGCCCCCGGTACTGCCCGGCCGGTCGCATCGGTTCTCGTGTCTTCTCGTCTGTCATCTCGTCGTCTCCCTCAGCGATCGGGGTACCGAACTACATGCTTGATAAGCAGTGTCATTCGCCTGCATGACGTTGTCAACCAAACATATGATTAAGTCCGGCGGACGGATGGCAGAATGTTGACTATGACCACAGATCGCCAGGCAGAGAACGGGGCCACGAAGGGACGGCGGTCGGCGCGGCGGGCACCGGCCCCGCACGAGCGGCAGCGCGACCCCGAGCGCACCAAGGCGCGCATCCTGGACGCCGCCATCGAGGAGTTCTCCGCGAAGGGCTTCGCCGGGGCCCGGGTGTCCGAGATCGCCGCGCGCGCCGGCGTGAACCAGCAGCTCATCGCGTACTACTTCGACGGCAAGGAGGGCCTGTACCGGGAGCTCGGCCGGCGGTGGCGGCGCTACGAGGCGCAAACGGTCCCCGATGACATGGACTTCGCCGAGATGATCAAGCACTACGTACGGGTGAGCGTCGACCCCCGGCTCGGCGGGCGACTCCTCGCCTGGGAAGGTCTCGCCGACGCCGGGGAGGACGACGAGGAGGCGCGGGAGCGCAACGCCCGGCTCCGGCACGAGGTGGAGCTGATCCGCGAACGCCAGCGTGCGGGCGAGCTCGACGACCGGTTCGACCCGGCCGCGTTGCTGCTCATCGGAATGAGCGCGGCGAACGCCCTGGTGGTCTACCCACAGCTGGCCCGCGGCCTGTTCGACGCCGACGGCAACTCACCTGAGCTGGTCGAGCACTACGCCGAGCAACTCGCCCAGGTGATCGGCCGCCTCGGTGGCGGCAGCCCCGGCCACTCCGACTGACGAACCGGTCCCCCGTTGACGGCGGTCCGCCGGCCATCGGGCCCAGTCGCCGTCCGCGCCTACCCCGTCTCCTAGCATCCGGGCACGCCGTGCGCCCTTTCTGGGGGTGCCGTGCAGACCGGCGGGTCTTCCTGTCACCCATGGTTGCTGCCGTTCTGATACTGACGCATCACGAAGATGGCCAAGAGCACCATGCCGAGCACGACAGGTGGCGCCCTTGTTGCTCAGCGCCAGGGCGGCGAGCAGACTCACGACGGGTGCTCCGCCTCGAGCCCGAGCGCGCCATGGTCAACACCATGCCCAGGTTCTCATTCGCCGGTTCGGCTCCCTTGAGGGAGAAGCCGTACGCGAAGCCCAGCCGTCCAAGCACCAGCGTGCCCAGCACCCACACCAACCCTTGGATGCGCTC
This sequence comes from Sphaerimonospora mesophila, assembly GCF_001417795.1. NCBI lineage: Bacteria > Bacillati > Actinomycetota > Actinomycetes > Streptosporangiales > Streptosporangiaceae > Sphaerimonospora > Sphaerimonospora mesophila. The sequence continues at coordinate 97,315 of NZ_BCBX01000030.1, forward strand.
GCGGCGTGACCTACACCTCACAGTAGGACCCCGAGACACCTCGGGGTCCTTTCGCTGTTCGCGAGACCGTAATCACCGCCCACCTGGGACAACGAGCCTGTGAGCATTCCGCGTATGTTCCGCGGCCAGTGGCACAGGACTGGGTTCCTGGATGCCGCGCCGCGGCAAGGGCCTTGAGGACATCTCGCGATTGCAGGCGGCGCTGCACGGTGGCATGCGCTTTGCCTGGCATGGCGATCGCGAAGCCGTAGGTGTCGATGACGCGTGATTCCTACACAAAGCGCCACGACCGATGCACGAGTAGCAATAGTTGCACATTGTGGCAATGTGATAGCGGACTGTGATTGAAGGTGCTGGGATATGGCCCGGCCACCCCGAACAGAAAGCACCTCGAATGACTCCACGAACCGTCCTGACAATGCTGCTCGCCGCTGCGCTCCTGTCTGGCTGCAGCGCAGCTGGGACCGCTCAGACAGCTCCGTCGGCTACCTTTTCACCTTCACCCGAAGAGCGGCCTGCGCACTCCACGCCGAACTGGTGGACTTCACCAACACCACTCGGCCTGCCCGCCACGCCCACGCCCACGGCTGCACCTTCGCCCACGCTCGCGCCACCGAAGACGGGGAAGGCTCGGGCGAAGGTGCAGCCCAAGCCTCTACACCGGAACAAGCCCACGCACAGCACCAAGCGTCCACCCCGGACGTCTGTGCAGTCTGGCGTCCGTCCCGGGGCTTTCTGCTCGCCGCAGGGGGCTCTGGGCCGTACCAGCTCGGGCACGTTGATGCGCTGCACCTCAAGGGGCGGAGATCGCGCCCGCTGGCGTAGCGCTTGATCCAGAGGTCACGACCTGCGAAAACGCGGCCAATGTCATCCGTTGGCCGGTGACGAATCGCAGCCCGAGGTTCCTCCGGCTGCACCGCCGAGATGCGGTCCCCCGGGAGGAAACCACGTACTCTTGCTGCTGCAGGACGCGCGGGCGGGCCGGATGACCGGGACCGCCCGCCATGTATCCGGGAAACCGGTTGTGTACGCACTCCCCGGATCATGCAGAATTAGGCACGAGCGCCCTTAGCTCAGCTGGATAGAGCACCGGACTTCTAATCCGACGGTCGCAGGTTCGAATCCTGCAGGGCGCGCTCACAAAGCCCCGGTCTTACTGGGGCTTTCTCACTTTCCGGGACCTCTTCGGAGGCTGAGAAGGAAGCGGGGAGACCGGAGGGAGACCGCCAGTTTCGGACGCCTCCCCCACCGCGACCGCACGGGGGACCAGCGCCGCACTCGCCTCCGCCGCCGCCCGCGCCACCTCCGGCAGCACCGACGCATACGTGTCAGCGGTGATCCCAATGGACGAGTGCCGCAGCATCGCCGACACCAGCTTCATCTCGTTCCCAGCAGCAAGCGCCAATGTCGCGGCCCCGTGCCGAAGGTCATGCAAGCGGATCGGCGGCACTCCCGCCGCGTAGGCGAGTCGCTCGAACTGGCCGCTCACCCACGTCGGGTCCAGCTCCGAGCCGTCCTCACGGGTGAACACCCGGCCCGTGTCCTGCCATGCCTGGCCCCACTCCAGCCGCTCCTCAAGCTGACGAGTCCGATGGGCTTTCAGCACCGCCACCGTGCCCTTATCGAGCACAACCGTCGGATCAGCCGAGTCGGTCTTCGGCGCCCCTTCTTTCGTCTTCCGGGCGACGACCACCAACTGCTTAGCAACCGTCAACGTGCCCTCGTCAAGGTCGGCATCGACCCAACGCAACCCGCATGCCTCGCCACGGCGCAGCCCCACAAACGCGATCAGGTGGTAGAGGGCGTACAGCCGGTCACCCACGGCGTGGTCCAGGAACACTCCCAGCTGGGCCGGGGTCCACACCATCACCGGAGACGGACGCAGATCCGCCAACATCCACACGTTCACCGTCGACATGGTCGACTTCTCGGCCCGTAGTTCCTCGATCCGCTGTTTAAACGCCTTGTTGAATGCCTCCACCCGCGCCCGCGTCCACACCACACCCTTCGCTCTGCCCGGCGAGTCCAGCTTCACCAAAGCAGCAGCGTTGAACGTCACCAGGTGCTCCCGCTGCGCGTCCGACAGCACCGTCCGGATCGTCGCCCTGATGCGTTGCTTCGTCGTCGGCCCCGTCAGGCGTTTCATCCGCGCTGCTTTCTGCACCTGCGGATCTGGGGACTCACGGTCACGCAGGATCACCGCGTTCTTCTCATCGATCCGCGTGAACACTCGTTCGACGGTGGGCACGTACAGCCGGTCCAGCCGCTCCCCGTCCAGCACCTCACCGAAATGCGCGTCATGGTGGCTGATGTAGTTCACCAGCGTCGACTCGCGGATGTCACCCCGCCGTCGGCGCCGCTCCACCCACTCTGCCCAGTACTCACCGAAGGTCATCGACTGGAGCGGCTGGCCGGCCTTGAACTTCCTCTGGAGTTCCTCGGCCTCGGGGAGTGGCGCCTTCTTGCGGTGGGCGGCGCGGATCATTTCCAGGATCTGCAGGCGCGCCTCATGCCCGTCCGGCCCGGCGTCGGGAATGTCGAGGAGACGGCCGGCCTTCTCGTAGAACTCCTCGAGGTCGGCTTCGCTGCGGAAGCCACCCAAGCGCAGGTAGTGGCGTTTACCGTCCGGGCCTGGGGGGAGTTCGGCCTTGCCGTACCAGGTGCCGTGGTTGGGGTTCCATGAGCCGTTCGACCGGCGGAGCTTGGGGCACTTCGCGCCGAGCTCCCGGCCCGGCTCGTCGCGGCACTTGCACCGCTTGTACCCGTTGGCGTTCACCGGCCGGCCTCCGCCTCGCCGGTGTCGCCGAGCTGGGCGTAGAGGGCGTCTTGCACGCGTGCGATGTCCCCCAGCAACTGCCGCAACGCCTCGTAATGCGCGCGGGTGCGGGCCAGTTTCTCCTCGAGGACATGGGGGTCGGTCTCCCCTCGGGCTCCCCACGCATCCTCCGCGTAGGTCACCTCCCCTTCGATGCGATAGGCGGACAGCGCCGCGTCTAGCGCCTGCCGGTAGCGGTCGGTCACCGTCCGGGCCTGCTGCAGGGCCGCGTCGTCGCCTTCCCAGTCGAACCCGCCCGCGTGAGTGGCAAGCTCGAGGAGGTCCCGCATGCCCACACAGCGGGTTTGCCCTGTCACGTCCGGCAGGTCCATGAGGTACCGCTGCTCGACCCCATCATCGGCGGGCGGCAGGAACAGAGCGCTCACGGGAAGGCCCAGAGCGGTCGCCAGGCTGGCGATCGTGTCAGCGTCGAACTGCCTGACCCTCCGGCCGTCCCAGGACCGCTCAGCCGCGCTCACGGACGCGTTCGACCACACCTGCTCACCAAGACCGCGGTTCAGCCGATCGGCCAGCTCCTCCTGGGTCAGCCCCGCAGCCCGCCGCCAGCGGGCCATGTTGTACGCCACGACCATGTTCGGCGTGATGTGCCGACCTGGAACGTCGGCGTATTCGGACCCCTCCCCAGACACGTGCGTGTGCTGGAGGGGTGCATTCTCTGTGTTGCCCACCCGGCCGAGGGTAGCCGCGCGATCAACACCAGTCCAGAAAATCCCGGCACATCCCGGCACGTTCCGCACCCAGGTTGAAAATCCCGACACATCCCGGCATTCTGTTTGCACACAGAATCACGAATGGATTCACCCTGCAAGCGGAATCCTCTGGCCGCAGCATGTAGGAGGCAGGTCTGTGAAGCGCCACGAAGACTTCCACATGAGCGAGGAAGAGTTGTTCGCCCTCCCTGTGAGCGTGCCCCTCGTTGACGCCGGCAGGGCATTTGGCATGGGCCGCACCAAGTCCTACGAACTCGCCAAAAGCGGCAAGTTCCCCTGCAAGGTCCTCCCGGTAGGCAACGCCTACAGGGTGCCGAAGGTCTACCTGCTCCGCGCCTTGGGCTATGACGTCCAGCCCGCCACGCTCCAGGCACCCGTTGCGGCTGCCTCCTGACGCTCGCCAAACCGAAGGGCCGCCCGCAACGGGGCGGCCCTTCTTGTGTAACCATCTGATTTCAGATGATCACTGTTGGTAATCTACGCGCTCGGTTCGGCCGTCAACCCACTGTCCTAGCCTCGAACGCGGAGCCCGCCATGACCGAGCAGAAGCCCGCCCGCCCCACCAAACGCGGATCCATCATCGCCCTCGCCGGCATGGCCGCAGTGTCCGCAATCATCGTGCCCGCCCTCGCAGCCAAGAACAGCGGCCCCGCGACCCCGCCGCCATCGACTTGGGCGTACACCGAGCCGATACCAACCCCGACCCTCGAGGACACGGCGGCGCCCACGGTGTTCACCACTGAGGAACTCGCCTACCTACGCGCGCTGAACGACGAGTTCGACTACAACCCCTACGACGACGACATCGAGGCCGTGAACGCCGGCCACGAGCTGTGCAACGAGGGAAAGCCGACTATCGATGAGATCGCCGACGACACCTCGGACGTCCCGTACGGCCCGGCGATCAAGCACCTGTGTCCGAAGTACCTGCCGCTCCTACGCAAGGCGAAGGACGCGATCAGCGACGGCGAGTACACCGTCGGCGAGGACATGAAGCCCGGCACCTACAAGACCACACCGGGCCGGATCAGCGACTGCTACTGGGAGCGCAGCACTGGCGGCGGGGACATCATCGCCAACAACTTCATCAACAACGCCCCTCGCGGGGTGACCGTCACCGTCCGAGCGGGCGAGGGCTTCACGAGCCAGGGCTGCGGATACTGGATCCGCAGCTGACCCTTCGGCGCTACCAGTGAACGCGAAGGGCCGACCACATTAGACTGCCCAACAAGCGAAGGGCCCCGGTCCCGTGACGAAGAAAGCCGGAGCCCTGTGTTGCCTCAGCGGGCCTGGGCCAGGTAGGTGCCTACCTGGCCCGCTTCCGTTAACCCGCCGGTGCCAGGCGATCAGAACCGTTTGAGCGTAAGGGCCGCCCCGACTTCCCGGGGCGGCCCTATCGTGTTCTTGAGACCTGCACAGCCGCGTGTTAGCCCTTCGGCCACCTGGCCGGGTCGGTCGCGTACGTGCCCCGCATCGGCACGGTGTACGCCCACCCCTGCTCCCGCAGGATCGCGACCGCGGCGCGGATAGTGCCCTTCGCCACGTCGAACCGCTGGGCGAGCATCGTCTCGCTCGGGAGGGGCACGTCCCGCTCGTACCGGCCGGCGCGAATCTCCTCGGCGAGCTCCGCCGCGATCGACGCCGCCTTGGTGCTCTTCGGGTTGTGCGGGGTGCCCTCCGGCCCGACGAACGTACCCCGGCCGCGGACTGTGTGAACGAGCCCACGCTCCCGCAGCACAGCGATGGCCTTGCGGGCGGTGATCCGCGCGACACCCCACCGTGCGACGATCTGCGCCTCACTCGGCGCCAACTGGCCAGGCTGCAGCTGCCCAGCGGTGATGTCCTGCTGGATCTGCTCGGCTACCTGCACGTATAGGGGCACGGGTCCTCTCGGGTTGAGCACGTCGGAGACGCTAGGTGGGCTAGCTCCTGCATCTATGTTGCACTACAGGTGCTTGCGTGATCTAGCACATCTTTTGGTTGCTATAGAACAAGGTCTAGAGCGATTACGCCATGTAGCTATACCGTGCCTCATATGAACGACGTCGCCACCACCTCACTCGATACCGTCCACGCCGCATTCCCAGCGTGGACGTGCTGGCAGTCCGACCGAGGCCGCTGGTGGGCCACCCGTAAGGGCACCATCACCCAGGCGCAGATGGACAACGGGTGCTCGGTCACCGTAGACGCCGACACCCTCACCGATCTGGCCGAGGTCCTCGCAGAGCAAGAGCAACTCCGGGAGCAGCCGTGATCCGCCCCACCGCCGGTCATGAAGGGTGCGGCATCCACGTCCCCGACACGCCGAACAAGGACCACCAGGCGATCGAATGGACACCCGCAACCAACGCCTACCAGCGGGCCCGCCAGTTGCAGTGGACCTGCCAGTCCCGCCGGGTGGTGTACTACCTGCTCTCCGCTGGTGGGCGGCTCATCATCAAGAAGGTCGACGGCCGGGAGGCGTTCCTCTCGCCCCCGATGCTGTACCCCGACGGGGAGGAACTCTGGTCGGCGCTGCTCCGCGGCGACGCCGCCTAGAAACAGAACAAGACGTGCTTGTTTTGAGACAACTGATAGACCAGCGGGCCGCCGTGCTTGTACCGTCCTCGTATGCCAGGCCGCGTTGAGCTCCTCCAGCCGCTGGTCGCACTCGACGCGGCCGGCACTTCCGAGCACGGCCCACACTCGCACGCCCCGCTCGAGGGGCACGAGGCCGTGGCATGGACCGGCCACCGGGCAGGGTGGCCGGTCTCGTGCATTGTTGTGGACCTGCCGTTCCTGCGGCACCGCCCGATAGAGCTACCCGCCTGATGCGGTTCCCCTGCGCAGGCGGGTGTTAGACGGCGGTCCCGTCCCGGCTGACTGACGAAAGCACAGCGGAAGCAGGGGCGGGGCCGCCCACCACCCGTCACCGGCAGCGGTACTCCACCCACGCCCGCGCCGCCGCAGCCGCGGTGGTACGCCGAGCCCGGAGATGCTCCGGCCCGTTGATGGCCATGTACGTGGAGAACAGCGTGCGCAGGCCGGCGAGTCCCGTCACCGTCGTCGCGGGTGCCGCGTGCCAGGCCGGGACCCGGGCGGCGACCTGATGCTCGGCCTCCCTTGGGGTGTGACCGGCCGCGATCAGGCGTGGCACCAGCCACACAGCGTCTACCCAGGCGGCACCGCGGCAGGCCAGCGACCAGTCGATGATCCGCGCCCGGGTGGGGGTGATCAGTACGTTCTCGGCGTGCAGGTCCGCGTGTAGCAGCGTGTCACCGGTCAGGGCCTCGACGTCCAGGAGGTCGAGAGCGGAAGCGCACAGGCCTATCCCGGCGTCCCTGGGGTCGGCCAGGAGCTTGTCTGCGTACCCACGCATCCCCAGGATCTTCCCCTCGATGCTGGGAGCCTCCTGCCACGGGCACGGGGTGAGCGCCTCACCGAGGCCGGCAACAGCGTCGAGCACAGCGGGGATGTCCGGCGAGCCGGGCGTGAGATCGGCCTCGCGCCCGGCGACGTACTCAAAGAGCAGCATCAGCCAGCCCGCGGCGTGCCCGCTCCACAGCATGCGTGGAGCGGGCACCTTCTCGGGTAGCAGGAGGTTTGCCTGCTGCTCGCGGTCGTAGTGGTGCAGGGCAGGGGAACGCACGGGGACGGCCTTGAGGAACAAGCTCCCAGCCTGAGCGTGCAGGCGTGCAGCGACCCCGACGGTCAGCCCCGCCTCGGCCGACCACGCGCTCGTGACCGTGCCGAAGCGGTCCTCGACCGCGGCCCGGGCCGTAGGCGGGAGGTCGTCCCACTGCCATCGCCGCACCGGTGCTCCCCTCGATGTCAGTTGCTGTCCACGCAGCCCTGGTGGCACTGGTGGCAATTCGTCGTGTCGCACGCGGCTGCGGTGTGCCACAGCTCGTCATCGACGGCCATCCCCAGCTCACGCATCACGTTCACGGTCTCCGCGACCGTACAGCCGCCCGCGGCACGGGCCGGGTCGTCGTCCGGCTGGTGATGGATGAACCGCCCGGCGACAGTTTCGCAGAAGGCGGCGTAGTCGCGCGTGTAGAGGACGAAGGTGTGCCAGCCGATGTCCACGGCCGCCGAGGGCGCAAGTCCCCGGCCCGAGTTCTTCGCGCAGGCATACAGGAACGCCAACGCCTGGCTCATGATGCGATCGGCCTCCTCCACGCTGGTGCCGTGGTCACCGACGATCCGCAGCACGAGCCGCTCGAACAGCGACTCACTGACGAGTGTTCTCGGGTCGGGGATCGTGGCCGGGCGGGCGGCGTCCACGACAACGCCAGGCATGATCGTCATGCCGTCTCCTTTCGAGGACTGGGCGGCACCCGCCAGCGGGTCTACGCTGCGAGCAGCCGCCTCTTCACCCACGGTCGCCTCTTCGTGGACCACTGCCCAGAGGGCGGGTGTTGCCGCAACACACCAGCAACACCCCGAGAGAGCTGGTACCGATGCACGAGCACACCGAGGCCGCGCACATGTTCGGCCAGGCACTCCGCCACCTACGTCAACGGGCCGGGCTGTCCCAGCGGGAGCTGAGCAGACGCGCTCTCTACGACCACACCAGGATCAGCCGGGCCGAGCAGGGCGAGATCCTCATCCCCGCCGAGCAGGTCAAAGCACTGGACACTGCACTGAGAGCGGACGGGCTTCTGCTAGCGCTCCGCCATGCCCTCGACCGTAAGCCGCTCAGCCCCGCCAGCCGAGATTTCTCCCAGCGTTGCACCTGCGGTCACGGACTCCTCGGATACCGTCAGAAAGATCACAGTTTCATATGGCCGCCCGCGCCCCTGCAGGGAGAACTCATGACGACAGCCAGCGGTCTGCCCGCCGTCCGGGAATCCCTGCGCCTGGCCCTGCTCGACACCCCGCACGGAGACCCTGTCATAGCGGAGCTGGCCCAAGCCGCCGTCGAGCACTACGCCCTGAACTACTCCAAGCACCCGCCGACCGTCCTGTTCGATGAGGTCCACGCCACCCGGGGCCTACTGGCCGGCGCACTAGCAGCGCCAGCACCGCCTGACGTTGCGCTGGAGCTCCGCCGCGCCGCGGGCTGGCTGTCAGGGCTGCTGGGCAACCTCGCCTATCACCTGGCCGACCACACCGGCGCCCGCGCTCACCTCGCGGTGGCAGCCACGCTCGGGCAGCACGTCGGCGACGCACGGCTCACCGCGTGGGCATACGGGGCGCAGAGCATGGTTGCCCTCCACCGGGGCGCGCCCGTACTCGCGCAGCAGCTCGCCGAAACAGGCCTCGCCCACGCCCCTACACCACTCGCCCGCGCCCAAGTGCTCGGCTGGGCGATGCTCCCCGCGCTGGCCCGACTCGGCCAGGCCGCGGCAGCCGACCAGGTCCTGAGAGACGCGACGAACGCCCTAAACACGGCGGCAGGAGGGGAACCAGGCCGGTTCGGTTTCGACGCCGCCGAGCTGGCGCTACACGAAGCAGACGCGCACCTGACGCTCGGCCAGCACGACCAGGCCGCGACGCGGGCGGAAGCGTCCGCCGCCAACAGCATCCCTGAGACGCCGGGGTGGGCTGCCGCCACGCTGGTGCTCGCCCAGGCAGAAGCCGCCCGCGAGGCAGGAGACGCCGCCAGCCGTGGGCTTGACGTGCTGGCCCGGGTCCCTGCCGAGCGGCTCCGTTCCACGGCGCGTGCCAGGCTGGACCGACTCGCTGCAGCGTTGACGGGCGTGGATACTGCCGCGGTGCGGGAGCTGGCAGAGCACGTGCGTGCCCTGCCGCCAGCGATCGACGTCCATGGGCGGAGCGCTGGCTAAGAAGAAGCAGGCGAAACTGGCCAAGGAGGTCAGAGGTTCGCCTGGCTTCGGGGAACTCGCACACTCCGGCCGCGCTGCTGCATGAGCTGGAGAAGCTTATAGCCCTCGCTCCGCGAACAGCATCCATCGTTCACGCCTTCACTGATCAGCTCCGCTGTGTCCCGCGTCGTGATCCCGATGTTCCGGGCATACTCCTGAGCATCGTAATCATCTGTGATCCAGTACGAGCCCGCATACGCTGGCCAGTTGCGGATCACATGGCAAGTTTGAGCTTCGCCAAGATGCTTCAGCGGCTCCTGCTGTTTACCGTTGAAGACCGCCCGTCGCACACGTTCGACCTGTTGTGCGTCATCGATGTCAATCTCGATGGGTTCCCCGAGCCAGCCGTCTGAGGCGACACTTCGCAGGTCTGGATAGAACTGCGCAGACCTGCTGACCTCGTAAGCGATTGCCTCAGTCCAACGGCCGCGCTCCCGCAAGATTCTGCGTAAAAGCTGAAGCTCATCTACTGCGGCGAAGTTACACAGAACCGTGTTGTCGGGGAACCAGTACCAGGTCATGACGCGAGGGGAGAGTCCTCTCTCATGTCGTTGATCGCCTGCCGAAGCGTGGCCGTATCAACGCCAATCAGGTCCGCGAACGGGCGGAGTGTGGATTTCCCCTCAGCGTACGCCTGGAAGGTGGTTCGGACTAGCGGCGTGGGAATCCGGGACCGCGATGCCTGTTGGAGCCACTCGCCAAGCGACTCCACCTCTCCGGCCAGGAACGCGGCATCCCACGCCGTCATTGTACGGAATGACTCGCAAAGGTTGCGATCTATGATCCTGAGGTTGAACAGCCTCCAGGCGAGGGTGCTTGGGGAAACCCAGAGCCGGCAAGCCAGCTTGGCGAACGCCTCCCGGTTCCAACTTGCACCCCTTGTTTGCTCTTGCAGCACCCGCGCGGGTAGAAGCAGCTCTGCGGCGAACGCATTCGCCCGCTTCTCTGATGCCTGCTTCTTGTGCTCGACGTCATTGATGTTCACGTCCACGTTGAGCTTCTGATCGTCTCGGGCGAGGAGGTGACCTAGCTCGTGCGCGATGGTGAATCTCTGACGTGCTGGGATCTCGGATGTTCCCACTACGATCAATGCCGAGCAGTCATCGGTCCAAGACATTCCGTCAAAGCCGTCCGGCTGTTTGTGCACTCGGACGTCCACTCCGAACGCGTCTTCGACGGCCTTGGCCAAGTCTCGGCTCTTCCAGAGTGCGATCTGCCTGCTGAGGGCGTACTCGGTAGCGCTGACCGCCAAGTTCGTGCCTTGCTCTACCGCTGTCCCGCCAGTCAGCTCAAAGCTCGGTATTTCCTGTCGGTAACCGAGAAATGCGAGGTCAGCACGCATCTGGGCGAGACGCTCTGCTTCCCTGATGGCGGCATCAGCGGAGGACAGTGGAGACGTGGCTGTGCGTGCAGCCATTGATGGTGTTATGGGGTCCGCGCCCAGCAACCAGTCGACGGTGACCCCGCAAAGATCAGCTATGCGTGCGAGGTCCAGTGATGTGAATCGCCGGACACCGGACAGAGATTTTGACATCTTGGATGCGTCCAGGCCCGCCCTGCCGGCGAACTCTGCTTGCGTGAGGCCACTGTCTGTGATCAGTTGGCGCACTCGCCCTGCGGTCTTCTCCCCGGCCATGAGAAGATTCTACGTTGGGGTTGCGAAAATCGCAATAGATATCGGATCATGGAAGGTTGCACTCAGCGCAGCCACTCCGGCACTCGCTGACATGTTCGAATGACATCGCCCTCGTACCCTGATCCTGATAGCCGTGGACTTCGGAGCGCCGCGGGCATACCCGACCGCGCCACCGAGTTGAGCCGTCCCCGTCACACTTCTGGGCGCCTCCGACGCTTGCGGCTCGCTCCCCGGGTTCTACGGAGCAACACCCGCGCCGCAGCATCTCCCAAGTGGTAGCGGTAAGGATGCCCCGGCACGACCTCGTGCCCACGCAGCAACTCCCGCACTCGGCGCGCGCTGACTTTCCCGTTGCGCAGCATCCGGGCCAGGTCTGCCGCTGTGACCAACATCCCCGCATCCTCCGACGAAGCCGAAGGATGCGAGCCGCCAGGCTTGTCGGCCCCCTGCGCTGGATCGTCCTCTGCTGGCTCGGCCGTTGCTGGCTCCACATCATCATGAGCCTGCACTCGGCTGTTGGCGATCCACTGTCCGATCCGCCGGTCGATCCGATCATCGATTCGGTTAGCGACCCGCGCCTGTACCAGCGTGTCTAACCGCCCAGTCAGTCGGGTGTCGAAGTGGTCGTCGAGCCGCTGTCGTAGATTCTTGTCCGCCCACCAGTCGGCCCAGGTGAAGAACCTGGCGTCGAACTTCTCTCCGATGAAGTCGTCTGCTCTCGCGTCGAAGTACGCGTCGAGGAGTTCTTTCAGGTCGGCCTTGGGTAGGGCGTCGAACTGTTCCCGGAACGCGGCGTCGAAGTACGCGCCGATCTGCTCCTTCAGCTCTGCGCCAGCCCAGGCCTGAAGCCGCGCGTCTACGCGGGCGTCGAACTCGTCGCTTGCCCATTCCTCGACCCACCGTGTGACCAGCGCCTTGAGCCCCATGGAGTCCCCTCGCCAAGAGTCCGGGAAGGTGCCGCTGAACGCCACGGTACGAAGCATGGACAAGTCCGGATAGTCGTCACAAGGGGCATGTTCCCGTCGCCTCGAAGAGATGAAATTCGGGGGTCGACAAAGCGACGAACAGCTGCTGTTACTGGACGTCCTGCCATAGCCCGATCTGCTCGTCGGACTCGGTTGCGGCGGCCACGTCGTCGAGCGTCACGGCGCCGGCGGGCTGGACGGGTCGGGGCATGCAGGCCGTGCAGCCGAGGTTCGGCCAGCGCTTGGCCGTCCACGTTCCGGGAGTCAGCCGTTTGCCGCAGCGTGTCCGGTCGAGATGCCGACCGTCGATGGTGTGGCCGACGTCGTCGCGGGGGCTACCTCCGTGGTTGAACACCACGTAGTGGCTGACTGCGATCGGCCACCAGGACTGGCAGCGGGTGCAGGTCAGGCCGATCGGCCGGGGAGGCCGGGCTTCGGTGTCGCACCACGCCTTGAGGTCGTGTCCGGTGGGGATGCACTGGTCCGTACGTTCCGGAATGATCATCTGCTGGCCTTCTTGTTGAGGTATGGCTTGTACTGCTTCAGAAGGCGATCCTCGAGCTGGTAGGCGGCCTCCCGGTCAGTGCAGGGGTAGGCCACCCAGCGAGCGAAGTCCTTCCTCGCCTGCCCTGCCTGCCCCTTGCCGTGGTAGTGCGCATCGAGGCGGGTCTTGAATCTCGACGTGCTGCCGACATAACAGGGCTCGTTCAGACGGTCGAAGAGGACGTAGACGACTGCTTGCCCGTCTCGTGGCCGCGGGTCGTGGGGTTCGAGATCGGCAAGCCCGGACCAGAAGCCGTCCTCGTTTTGCTCGTACCGTTTGCTGAAGCGTCCTGCGCTCTGCTGGTACATCGAGTTGTAGCGGACTGGCATGGCCTCGTTCCAGAGCGCGGTGATCGTTGGCCGCTGGTGCCTGTGGGCCTCTTTGCCGTCCAACCCTGGCGTGACCATCAAGCTGCGGTAGCGGGTGTAGATGTCGAGGAACTCCTCGAAGTTGAGCTTGCCGGCGGCGTAGTCGCATTTGATCCGGTGGAGCACCTGCCGTTCGGCGTCAAGCTGGGCCTGCATGAGTTTGTCGATCTTCCGGGCGATGAGTTCGATGTGCTGGAAGGTCGCGCCGTAGGGATCAGTTTCGGTCACGAGGATCTCCTGGGTTGGGGGACTGTCGGGCCTGTGCGGGTGGTCAGCTTTCGGGGGCAAAGTTGCTGATCATGGCGTAGTGGCCTTGGAAAACGGCTGTCACGGTCCCCGTGGGGCCGTTGCGGTTCTTCGCAACGATGAAGTCGATCTCGCCTGCTCGCGGGGACTCCTTGTCATAGACGTCCGGGCGGTGGAGCAGGATCACCACGTTCGCGTCGTTCTCCAGGCCGCCGGATTCGCGGAGGTCGGCCATCATCGGCACGTGGTCGGCGCGCTGCTCGGGGCCGCGGTTGAGCTGGGCCAGCACGACGATCGGGATGCCGAACCGCTTCGCCAGCAGCTTGATGTCGCGGGACATCTTCTGGACCTCGGCCTGCCGATTCTCCGCCTTCTCTCCCAGGCTCTTCAGCAGCTGGAGGTAGTCGAGCACAACGAAGCCGTACGGGGTGCCCTTGCGCTGCATCGCGACTAGGCGCCGTTCCAGGCTCGCGACGGTGAACGCTGTGCTGGGGTCGACGACCGTCAGCAGCGGCCCGGCCTCGGCGGCGAGCGCGTAGCCCTTGGCGAGACGGTCCCAGTCGGCGTCCGTTAGGACGTCCCGCCGCTCGGTCATGGTGAGGGTTTTGCGGAGCTCGACCTTGGCTGTGGCGGCGATCAGCCGGGCGGACACCTCGTGGTGGTCCATCTCCAGCGTGACGAGCATCGTTCTGACGCCTTTGATCGCGGCATAGCGGGCCATCTCCGTGCCGACCAAGCTCTTCCCGACGGCCGGGCGGGCACCCACCACGATGACGTTTCCCGGGCGTAGACCGCCGTGTAGCAGCTCGGCGAGGTCAACCCATGGCACCGGCACCACCGCCACCGCTGTGGGGTTCTCCGCGGCTTCCATGCTGCGGCGGTACAGCTCGTCCCAGGTGACCGCATCCGGGTCCTCCACGTCCGGGCTTCCGGCCTGGTCGAGCAGGGCCCGCGCTTGGTCCCGCATCGCCTCAATCTCGTCGAGGCCCGCCCCCGCGGACAGGTGCGCCAGGCGGAGGCCGAGGCGGGACATGCGGCGGATGTAGGCGTAGCCCGACACCTCGGCGACCTGGGTGTCGAACTGGCCCCGAGTGACGAGCTGGCCGCGGGTGACGAGCTCGGGCAGGTACCGCAGCACCATGACGTTGTGCTGCCGCTGGGCGGCCTGCGAAAGCGCGAGGAACCCCGGCTCGTGCCCCTCGGCGGCCACATCGAGGATCAGCCGGTAGACGACCTGGTGGATCGGCCGGGCGAAGTCCTCCACCGCCAGGCGCTCCATGAGCGTGTACGCCTGCGAGGGGGTTGCGAGGACCGCGCCGAGGACAGCAGCCTCGGTCTCGATCTCAACCTCGGACGGTGCCGCGCTTGTCTCGACCGTCATGCAGGAACTCCTCTCAGCGCTCGGGGGTGGCAGCGAGGGCAGATCGACGGCCGGCGTTCCTCGTCGTACAGGTGCCGGTCGGCGGGCATGGCCGGGTCGTGGCGGGGGTCGTCACAGCGAGGCGGGAGCGTCTGCGGACCTGTCGCCGCTTCCGTGGGTGGATCGGGCAGGTCCCGTAGGCGTGCCGTCCAGACGGCGTAGACGCTCTGCGCTCCGCTCAGGTTCGTGACGAGTTCGGGCTGCAAGGTCTCCACGGTCCAGCCGCGTGCCAGGCATGCGGCGACGAGCTTGGTTAGGCGGTTCCGCTGAGTCACGGCGGGTTGGCGCGGCCACGGCAGCGACTGCACGAGCCGGTCGGCTTTTGCTTGATGGTCGTTTTGAAGGTCCTCCGCCTCCCCGTTGCGGTGTGGCAGCTGCGGCTCGGGAGGCGTTGTATCGACGGGGGGCAGGGGGGAAGGGGTGGTCTTCTTCTCTTTGGTGTTCTGAGGAATGGTCTTCTTATAGGGCGTGCGATCCTCCGACATCAGCTCAGCTGATATCAGCTCATCCGTCGTCGGCTGAGCTGATGACAGCTTTTCTGACAGTGGCTCTGAGCTGGGAGGATCGTTTTCGGGGGCCGTCGTACACTTTTCTGACAGTGGATCTGAGCTGGGGATATGCTCTTCCGGGCAGTCAGTGATCCAGTACTCGGTGCCGACGACTTGCCTAGTCTTCGGATCGCGGACCTGGACGCGTACGAGGTAGCCGTACTTCTCCAACTCGGAGATAGCGACACGGATGGCGTGGATGCCCTCGGGGCCGTTCTCGGCGAGCTTGGCGATGCTGGTCTTCCACCCCTCCTTATGAGAGGCGAGTTCCACGAACAGACCCCGGGCGCGGCGGCTAAGCCTCCGGTCGCGGGCGAGGTCGTTGGACACCTGCGTGAAGTGGTCGCCGCGCATTCGCATGCGGCGGATGGCGCTGTGGTTCGACTCGATGGCCATCAGACGCGCGCCCCTCGACTGGAGTTGCAGGGCTGGCACGACAACACGAGGTTGCGCACCTGGTGCGAACCGTTAAGGGACTGCGGAACCTGGTGGTCTACTGTCGCCATGACACGGTGGCTACCGGGCTTGACGTACCGGTGGCCCTTCTGGTCGTACTCGATGTCGTCGTCGGTGCAGACGTCGATCAGGCCGATGCCGCAGTGTGCGCAGCGCCATCCGCCGTCGCGTTCGGCGATGCGGTGCAGCTTCAAGTGCCCTGCGGGGATCTTCTCGGGGTTGAGGTTCTTGGGTGCCTGGGGTTGGTTCCACGTGGGGAAGTCGCTGGGGGCGCCGTACCTCCTCGCGGCGCGTTCTACCCATCCGTCGGCGTCCAGTGTGGGGACCCCGCAACCGAACGGGACCTCTTTCATCGCGTCCACGAGCAGAGCTGCGACGATGGTGGCGACGGTGATCATTGTCTGTTCACGAGCTTGGTCCCGGACGTACATCCGATACCTCCCCGTGTCCACGTACTCATATGGGACTTCCGACACCGGCGGTGGGATGAACGGTGTTATGGCCTCGATCGCGCGGCGCAAGGTGTCAGTGCGCCTAAATTCGCTCAGCGGAATGATCAGGTTCCAGCCGTCGAGGCGAGGCTGCTCGGGAAGTCGTAGGTCCAGTGCGGGGGGTGTTTCGTCACCGTGGGCAGCGTTGGGTACGCTCACCTGGTCTCCTCGTCTCGTGCAGAGGGTGAAGTGAGACGCCATCCGGTCAGGTGGTCGCACACCTTTCCGGCGGCAACGGCGGTCCTGAGGGCCGCCGTTCGTCGGTTAACGGGGTGTCTACATGGCGCACTCCGCTGGAGCGGTCAGCAGCCCGCCGGGGATATCGGCGACCCTGATGATCTGCCTCTCGCCGATGAACCGACGTGTGACCAGCACGCCGGCGTCGTGGACGTGCTCGCCTGCGTGGCTGGCTGAGGCGTCCTCGATCAGCCATGGGGTCAGATCGGCTTCGAACGCGCCGAGGGCGGTGGCTAGGACGCAGCTTTCGGTGGCGATGCCGCACACGTAGATGTCCCGCCAGCCGCGCTTAGCGACGAGGGCCGCACCGGCGGAGTCTGCGAACAGGCCGTAGCCGCGTTTGTCGATCACGATGGCCTTTTCGGTGTACGGCTGGAGTTCGTCCACGATGTCGATCTGCGGGGACTCCATGCACTCCGACCATCGAACCAGCCGCTCGAACGGCGATCCCGGATAGTTGATGTACCGGGTGAACAGCACGTTCCCTCCGGCGGTCTGCCAGCGGGAGACGAGTCCTGCGATCACGGGCACGACGTGGGCTGACTCCTCGCGGACGAATCCGTTCTGGACGTCGACGACCACGAGTACCGATCCGTCCCGGGATGGGACTTCGCTCATTTCGTTCCTGTCTCTCGAAGGGTTTCGGTTGCCTGTTGTAGATGGCCCATGAGTCCGCTGGTCTCGAGGATCGTGTCCCGCATCGAGCGGTGCTGGCCTGTCTCCTGCGGGCGGGGGTTCGCTAGTCGGGAACGGGCCGCGCGCAGGAAGTTCCAGCCGAAGCCGTCGGCCACCGACGGGTCCTCGCCTTGTTCGACTCGGCCGTTGATGTGCTCGCAGTAGGCCCACATCGACTGGACGGCGAGCTCGCACGTGACCAGCTCGTATTCGGTGAGGGACCGGGCCGGGTCGATCGGGTGGTAGGCCACACCCGACCAGGAGGCGTAGCCGATGGACACGCCGTTGAGACCGAACCCGCGGAGTTCCTGGTGGTCGAACCCTTCGGCGAGCAGGGACCGTTCGGCCTGCTGGGCGAGTGGCAGGCAGTCGTCGCTGTCGGTGTCGCGGTCGACAAGGATCCGTGGGGCGCACATGAGTCGTACGGCGGTGTCGAGCACGCGGCCTGACCATGGCGGGGAGTGCAGCCAGTAGAGGCTGAGCACGTAGGACGCAGCGACATCGCCGAGGCCGGTCGCCGACCTCAGGTAGTCGGTGGCCCAGGACAGGTTCGCCTCGTAGGAGCGGTACCTCCACAGCGCGAGGTTCGCGATGTCGGGCAGGTCGAGGTCTTCGACGAGATGGAAGACCGCGACACCGAAGGGCCACAGGTGGAGCTGGCACGCCCCCGTCGGGTGCTCGACTGGTAGCGAGCGGCTATCGAGCCCCGGTGAGGCGCCGCCTACCGCGTTGCCCGCAAGTCGCTTCACGGCATCGGTTCCGATGTAGGCGGCGATGAACTTGTGGGATCGCACGCCGAGTCGGTCGGCCGGTGCCGGTGTCACCGTGGTCGCGGCGATGAGCACGTCGCCAGGGGGGACCACGGTCGTCTCCCATGCTTCGACAGCTTCGGGAGAGACTGGCCAGCCGACGATCTGGGTCAGGAGCGCGGCGAACTCGCCGTGGGTGTAGCCCAGGCTGTTACGGGTCATGACCAGCCGGTTTCGGGCAAGGCTGGCGCAGTCCGGTTGGTACGTGGAGCGGGTGCGCAGGTCAACGACTTGGCTTCGCTCAAGCACCGTCATCCTCGCTTTCGTGGGGTCATGTTCCGGTGCCGCGCCGTCGCGGCTTGGGGGCGGTCTGTCTGTTGTTGGGCGTGTTGTGTCCGAGGCGCTGGTAGAGCTGCTCCACGAGGCTCCGCAGCTCGATCACCTCGGCGGTGAGATCTCTGTCCTCGCGGCCAGCGCCAACGCGCTCGTTGAGTGCGCGGACGTCCTCCCTGAGGCCGGCGACCTGTTGTGCCAGGTCTTCTAGCGTGATGCGCTTTTCTTCGACTTCTTGGGGCTTGGCGATCACGTAGACGGCTTTGCCGGGCTGGCCCTGGAGCAGCCCTTCATTACGGAGCAGCTTCACGGCCTCTCGCACCACCGTCCTGGACACGCCATAGCTCTGCGCTAGGTCTGCTGTCGATGGGATGGCGCTGCCCACTTCGATGGAACCCGCCGAGATCTGCGACCGCAGGTCGTCTGCGAGCTTGAGGTAGAAGGCCGAACCGATCGGGTGGCTCAACGAATCTCCTGGTCTACTTGGCACAGCAATGTGCGTCAAGTGCAGCACATGGGCCTCCTCCAATCCACTCTCTGCGTTCGCCTTGACAAACCATACTGGCATAGTTCAGCATGGCTGGCATGGCAACCGCAAGCGCAATCAAGAGTCGTGACGCCACGGTGACCACGACATGCACCTGCAGAACGCAGCCGCTCATGCCAGTGCCGGACGCAGCGAGGATGCTCGCCCGCTCGAAGGAGTACCTCTACTTGGGGCTCCGTGAGGGCCGGTTCCCCGGCGCGAGGTTTGGCCGCTCATGGGGAATCCCGCGAGCGTTCATCGAGGGCTTCATCCGGACGGTTGAGCACGGCCAGCGCGTCGACTTCGAGGAGTACGCCTCAGCCTGGCTCACGGCCGGCGAGGCAGAGCAGGTGACGTGATGACCGCCCCAAACACGCAGAAGGGCCCGTCGGCGTCTGGTTGGTCGCCTCACCGACAGGCCCCTGGAATCCCAACCCACATCAATGAGGAGGTATCCGTGACTCAGGCTACTAGCCCATCCCGCACGCGTTGTGCGGTCCGGCAGAACGGCCGGGTCCGCCGGCACCTGCACCTGGCCCCCGCACGGGGGTGCATCTCGTGGTGCTCGGTCGAGGGCGAGCACGAGGTGTGCGAGGCCGAGCCCATCACGATGGGTGGTGTCGAGGTCCAGATGGCATACGCCGACAGCCGTACCTCCATCTCGGTCCTCGGCAGCACCTGGCACGGCATCGACGACATGACCGAGGACGAGGCTCAGGCGCTGATGATCGGCCTGGCGTACATGCTGGCCCGCCGTACCGACCCCGCGACGGGGGTGGCGGCATGAAGCAGGAGCTGACCGACCACGAGAAGGAGATGGAGCGGCTCGCGCTCCAGCTCATCCGCGCGAATCAGGCCGACGCCGCCCAGCAGGGCAGCAACGGCAAGCAGGGCCGGTGACCGGTGATGCTGCGATCGAACCTCACCCCCCGCCGCCGCCTGCCGGTCTCCCCCGACCAGTTGGCCGCCGCCCTGGCCTACATGTTCCCCGGGCTGCTCGTCCGCTCCCTGCCGAACGAGTCTCCCGAAGAGGCCCGCGCCCGCCGTGACGCGGCGTGGGACATCCTCGACGACCTGCTCGCCGAGGCGGTGACCGCGTGATGAAGTACCTCGTCATCCTGACCATGCAGAAGCCGCTGTCCGAAGGGCTGGGCGTGGTCACCTTCTCCGACACGGTGACCGTCCGGCCTGGGACGTCCCGGTTCGAGTTGCTCAATTGGGCTATCGGCAAGTTGGACAACAGGTTCCGAACCAACGGGAACATCCTGTGCTTCTACGCCGAGCCTGACGAGCTGGGGCGGTGACCGCGTGATGACCCGCCGCACGCCGACGTGTCCCCGCTGCGCCGCCAAGGGCCTCACCGTCACCCTCGACGGCGGCCCCGTCCACTGGTGGTGCGTCAACGGCCACTCCGCCACCGCCGCCGACGTGTACCACGAGTTCGGCGAGGTGACCCGGTGAACGCCCCCGCCATCTCCTACCCCGTCGCCGTCTGGGCCAGTGACGACCCGACCGTGCTGATCCCGGTCACGCTGGCCTACACCGGTGCCGACCCGCACGCGGTCACCCTCACGTTCCTGCGCGACAGCGGGGAGCCGACGGTGACCTACCGGTTCGCCCGCGAACTCCTCGAGGACGGCCTCGCCCGGCCCTCGGGTGTGGGGGACGTGCAGGTCCGCCCGCACGAGACGGCCGGCCACCTGCTGGTGCTCACCCTCCGGCAGGAGGACGCCTACCCGTTCGAGGTGCTCGCCTACCGGGAGCACGTAACCGAGTTCCTGGACCTGGCCGGACTGATCGTGCCGTCGGACGCCGAGCTGGCGTCGGTGGACATGGACACCGAAATCGCCGCCCTGCTTGGTGGAGGTGCCTGATGTCCTCGTGGCTTGACGAGTTCCTGAAGAAGATCCGCTACCGCATGCGTCCCAAGATGAAGCCGGTCGGAGTGCATGTGATCGACCAGGGCGAGTGCTACATCTACCGGCCCCGCAACTTCCGCGACGAGTACCACTTCAGCGGAAGCCGCTTCCCGATTCCCGGAAGCAACTTCCGTGTCATCTGGGTGGTCTCCGGCTTTCTGTGTGCAGAAGAGCCCGGCGCTACAGGCCTGGTGTCCTGCCTCAACTGCGGATTCAAGAAGGACTACATGACGAAGGCCGAGGTGCTCCAGCACGTGGACACCTGCGGTCGGGGAGATGCCTGATGTTCGTGAAGGTCGCTCTCGCCGCCGCAGCGGTAGCAATCCCGATGGCAGCCCAGTCCTGCGAGGCCTCCACCGCCATGGCGTCGGCCAAGGTCAAGACGAGCAAGTCGTGCCGGGCCGGGCTGTCCTCGGCGCAGGCGTCTAGCGCCCGCGCGGTGATCAGGGTCGGTGACCAGATGCGGCTCCCCCAGCGGGCTCAGGTCATCGCGATCGCGACCACGCTGCAGGAGTCCAACCTGAACCGGTACGCGGTCGGCGACGGTGGGCGCGCGGTCGGCCTGTTCCAGCAGCACCCGCACTGGGGCGGCTCGAGGACAGACCCCGCGGTCTCAGCACGCCGGTTCTACTCGCGGCTCGTCAAGGTCTCCCGCTGGAAGACCCGGCCGTTGACTGAGGCGGCTCAGGCCGTGCAGCGGTCCGCCCACCCGAACGGCTACGCCCGGCATGAGGGGCGTGCGGCGCGGATCGTCGCCACCTTGTCCTCCGCCCGCTGCGGGGGTGCGTGATGGCGAACGCCCGGCAGCGGATCAAGGACCGGCGGGCCAGCCGTAAGGCGTTCCACCTCGGCCGTCTGCAGGCCGCGCCCAGCCTCGTTGAGAAGTTGGAGGTCGCGTTCGGTCTGTTCCGGGCCGAGCTGATCAACACCAGCAACGCCGAGAGGGCACAGGCCATCGGCTTGGAAACCCTCAACCACTTGATCGCCCAGAGCGATCGCATCCCTAGGAGCCTGTGACATGACTGACCTTCGTGCCCCTGAGGGGGTGATGCCGATCGGCCGCCGCGAGGCGCGTACTGCGCCTCCGCTGTTCCGCGGTGGCCGCACCCCCTACCCCGACCAGCAGGACACCGAGGAGACGCCCAACCCCGAACTGGCGGACGCCGCAGACGCAGCGGGAGACGTTCCCGCGCAGCCGGCCGAGCCCACCACCGCTCCCCAGGAGCAGAGGCGTGAGCCGGGCCCGCTGGCGCAGTGGGTGCAGGCCGCCCGCGGCGATGCCCAGGCCCGCAAGGCCCGGGGCGGCAACCGGCCGTGGGCGATGCGGTGGATGCGCGAGCAGCCCACCAGCGTGGTCGACCTGGTCGACTACTACCTCAACCAGCGTGAGGAGCGCCCGGACGGGCGCCGCGGCTGGGGTCTGCGCACCTCAATCCCCGCCGTCAACAACCTCCACGCCGTCGCCTACGTGGCCTACGGCCTGACCTGGGCGCTGGCTTTGACCCTCGCCTGCTACGCCCTCGGGTGGATGCAGCAGCGGCCTGGCCGCGCTGCCCTGCTCTTCGTGGGCGTGTGGATCGTCACCAACAACATCTCCGCCGTGTCGGCCGGACAGCAGTGAAAGGAGTGATCACGTTATGACTACCGCAGCGGTTTCCCTGCTTCTCCTGGTGATCTACTGGGCGCTCAATTACGGCGCCAAGGGTCGCCTGCACAACGTCAAGCTCTTCAAGTGGCTGGTGGACCCGAAGAAGGCGATCCTGCCCCGGCTCAACTTGGTCATGTTGTTCGCTGCCGGGTTCGGTCTGGCCCAGCACTGGGTCGCGAACCTGATCGGCTGGCTCAACGTGGACATCCTCGGGACCGGGCTGAAGGTCTTCACCGCCCTGATGGTCGCCGGTGTGATCTTGTTCATCATCGACATGTTCGACGGCGGCGGCATCAAGGTCAGCAGCTACGGCATCGCGTTCGGCATGCCGATCGTCGCCGCAGCCAGCGGCGGAGGCCTCGCCGCCTTCGTGACAAGCATGTCCGGCGGCGTCAACACCTGGTTCGCGACCCAGCTCGCCGGCCTGGTGTAGGGCGGTGGCCTGGTGGAGACCGCGCAGCACATCGTCGCTCAGACCATCAGCCTCCTCGTCGTGGCGTGGGTGGTTGGGTACACGCTGCTCCGCGCGCATGAAGCGGTCACCGCTCTGGCCGAGAAGCGTGAAGAGCAGGCCCGCCCCCGCACGAAGACGCCTAAGGACTCCGATGGTGCTCCCCGCCGGGGAAGCATGGCCTACGCCTCCCAGCAGTGGGCCAAGGGCAACCTGTCCGCTCCGTTGTGGGCGGCGGTGGCGGGGGCGGCCGGTGCCGGTAAGGCGACCGTAGCGGGAGCTCGGTGGGTCCGGGACAAGGTGACTGGCCGCACCGACGACCCGAAGGCGGCCGACACCGCCGGGGCCGGGAGCGAGGACACGCCGACCGGCCCAACCGGTGGCAGCGGTGACGACCAGAGCCGCGCCCGCAGGGGGTGGAGCTGGAAAGACCGCTCCGCCTCCGCCCGGCCCGGTACGTCCGGCTCTGCCCCGGACGACGAGCAGCCTGAGAGCGTCATCCACGACGACGACACCTACGACACCACGGCCGGCGGCGGCTCGGACGGGAGCCCCCGCTGGGACACTCCCCGGCAGGGAACGCCCGGCACTGGCCAGGACGGCACCCCAGGGTGGGCACCTCGCGGCGACGAGGACTTCGAGATTGAGGTCGAGGTCATTGGGACCCGGCCGAACACTCCGCCGCCGCCCGCGCTCGGCCGTCCGATCCCCGCGCTGGCTGCCCCTGAGTCTGACACCCCGACCGTCCCGCAGCCCGGCCCTCCGCAGACGGGCGGCCCGGTGTTCCCCCCGCCGATCGTCCCCTCCGAGGTGGCTGCGGCATCCGCTGTAGCTGTCCTCGCCCGCACAGGCGAAAGCACCGTCGAAGAAAGGACCGAGATCGACATGGGTCAGAACCTCGCCATCCCCGGCACCAGCTCCGGGACCACGCCCAGCACCACCCGACCGGGTGGGGGCCTGGCGCCCGCTGGCGGCACGCACACGGACGCAATGGCGTTCTCCCGGAAGATCGAGCAGGCGGTGAACATCACCGGCGACACGATCGCCCGTGCCGAAGCGCAGATCACCGCGAGTCTGAAAGCCGCGTGGGCTGCCGTGGATGGGCTCGCCCAGGTCGGGATCTCCGGCCAGGTGATGGACCGGTGGGCCGGTGCAGTGATTTCCCTTGAGGAAACCCGCAGGGCCGCATCCCAGCTCAAGCAGCAGGTCGAAGCGGCGAAGGAAGCGGTCACCGCTGCCAAGCGCACCCAGGGCAAGACGGGTGACGCGATCCAGCAGGCCGTCACCTCCGCTGGTAAGAGCGCCGCGAACTCCACCCGCTACTACGGCAAGCACTGATCAGCCCCGCGTGCCGGATCTTGCCCGGCCCGTCCCCTGAAAGGAGGGACCACATCATGAACACCACGACCGACATCCCCGCTGAGCCGTCTACCGCAACCCCTCCTCAGGGGACCCACGAGGATGTCCAGGACAAGACCCCGGTGGGTGGGGAGCTCCGCAAGGCGACGCGCTCGCTTGTGTGGGCGTCCCGCAAGAGCCTCTACCCGCTCGCGGTGATGGGTGGCCTGCACGTTGTGGCCACCGGTATGCACGAGAACGGGACGTCTCCGCTGGTCGCGTTCGGCGGCGCTGCAGCCGTCGTGGTCGCCGGCACAGCGGTCGGGCGGGTCCGCACGTGGCTGGGCAAGTCGCCGTGGCGGCTGCGCTGGGCTGGCGGCTGTCTGGCCGCGGCGACCGCGTGGACCGCCACCGCCGCCACTGTAGGCACGGGCATGGAGCAGAGTCTGCTGCCGTCCGTGCTCGTGACCGGTGGGAGTCTGCTGGCCGCGCCGTGGTGGTGGCTGCACCGGCCCCGCGTCCGCGAGCGTGTCGCCCGGGTCGCGCCCAAGGCCGAGCTGCCCGCCCCCGCCCCTGTGGCGGCGATCGAAGCTCCAGCCGAGCCACACGAGCATGAGCTGGAGTGGGCCGGTCATGTCGGCGCGCGAGGCCAGGCACTTGCCGGGAGCACGCTCAAAGACCCGGAGCCGATCTTCGACCACGAAGGCCGGTCCAACGGCACCGCATGGATCATCGACGGCGGCCCTCAGCGGCACACCTACGGTTCGATGCGGCTCGCGTTGGAGGACATCAAAGCCACCCTCGACCGGCCGAACGCCGACTCACTCATCTACCTCGACCAGGACCCCGAGCAGTACAAGACCCGCGGCCGACTGGTGGTGCTGGAGCGTAACCCTCTGGCCGAGGTCATCAACTGGCAGCGGCCCGGCCTTGACCCCGCGACAGGGCTCATCCCCCTGTCCGTGTACCCGGACGGGTCCGGCTGGGCGTACTACGTGCTGTACACCCCGAGATGGGGTGTCCCGCATGACCTGCTCGTCGGCTGCCCCGGCGCCGGTAAGAGCGCGGTGCTGCGTCTGATCGCCGGGGAGTCGCTGATCTCCGGTTCTGCGGTCATGCTGTTCGATCCGCACAACGGCGGCAGCTTCAAGGAGATCCTGCCTCGTGTCACCCGGTCGTTCCTCGGCCCGGAGCAGATCTACGCCGGTATGCGCGGCCTGGAAGCGGCCAAGAACGAGCGGCTGCAAATCCTGGGCGAGGTCGGCGAGCAGCGGATGGGCCCGGAGTACGGGCACCCGATCCTCCACACGGTCGTCGATGAGGCATCCCACCGGACGGTTCTCGGCACGCGGGGCATCGGCGAGACCTTGACCGATGTGTCGAAGGAAGGCCGCAAGCTGTGGATCAAGCTGACCGTCGCGACGCAGGACCCCAGCGTTGACGAGGGGTTCCACGACTTCTCCACGCTCCGCGACCAGTTGATTGCCGGGAACGTCATCGCCTTGCGGGTCGCTTCGGCGCAGACCGCGCGGATGATCCGCAAGGGCAACGTCGAGGTCCACCCCGATCAACTACCGGAGTTCTTCGACCGTGCTCAGACTCTTCCGACCACCGGCCTGGGCTATGTCCTGACCGGCGGCGGGTCCGAGCTTCCGTCCCGTACTCAGTTCATGAGTGAGGAGGCGTTCCTCGCGCAGGTGCCGGTCGGGTCGCCGTTGGACGACCGGACAGGTGAGGCGTTCGAGCGTGGCTACCAGGAGGCGCTGGCCGAGCTGGAGCGCCTCCACGACAGCAACAGCGACGACTGGGCAGCGGCGAGCGTCACTCCCCTGCAGCCCGTGGGCGCCCCCGACGACGCGACGGCCCGGGACGCGCTGGTGCAGCTCGCCGTCGAGAAAGGCCGGATCGAGATGTCCGACATCCAGGAAGCGGGGATCTGCGCTCCCTCCCACGCCTACCGGCTCCTGAACGAGCTGAAGGCGGACAAGGTGCTCACGCAGCCCGCCCGCGGGGTGTACGAGGTGGCGGCGTCGTGACTACCGTCCGTGATTCTCTCCTCTCTCCTCTCATCGGGGTCTGCCCCCTGGATGACCTGCGGATGCGAGCTACACGCGCCCGTGCACACGCGCGCACGCGTGACAACAAAACTTGTCGGTTCTTTTACGTGACACACCGTGACGATGACGTTGTTGGAAGGAGGCGTCCATGAACGCCACCGACGGCCCGGAGAAGAAGATCCACTGGCCTCTGTGGGGGCTGCTGGTGTTCTGCGGCAGCATCTCCTTGACGCTCAGCGTGATCCACGCCTTTGACAAGGTGAAGGATGGCGACAACAGCGGTGCCATCGTGGCGCTCCTCACCGGCATCGCGCCGGTCATCGCCGCCGCGATGCTGTCGCACCTAGTCGCTGACCCCTACTCCACGATGGCCTTGAAGATCGGCGTTGGGATCGTCTTCCTCGGCGCGATGACGCTCAGCGTCAAAGCGCAGGCCGAGACAGTCCGCCCGATCGTCGGGGAGGACCTCGACATCGTGTTCCCGTTGGTGCTGGACCTGTCGACCATCGTGGCACTACTAGCCCTTGCCGGAGTGGGCTACAGCTACCAGGCGGAGGCTCGGAAGGCGGAACTCCGCGCGGAACTCCTCCCCTCCGTGAGGGCGGAACTCCAGGCCGAGTTCCGGGAACAGTTCACGGTTCGGGAGAGGGAACTCCGGGCGGAACTGGAGCGGAACAAGGACACGGAACTCGCTACCCGGGAGAGGGAACTCCGGACGGAACTCGACGGGAAGTACGGCGAGGAACTCGCCGCCCAGGAACAGGAAATCCGCGAGGAACTCATCACCCGCGTGCGAGCCGCCGAGGAGGAGATCCGCCGCCAGGCCGAGACCGAAATTGAGCAGCGCGTCCGGGACGCGGTGGTCGCTGCCGAGGCCCGGGTCCGACTGGAGATAACCAGGGCCGGTGGTGGGTCCAAGCGGCCGACCAAGGAGATCGAGGCATCGAAGAAGGGGGCCGGTGACCAGGCGAATGGTGGTCTGAGCAAGCGGGACCGGGCCGAGAGCATCCTCCGTACCGACCCGGAGATCAGTGTGAAGGATCTCGCCGGGATGCTCGGCTGCACCACCAAGTACGCCCGCAATCTGATCCACGAGCTGGTGCCCGGCCGGGGAAACGGCCAGGAAGAAACCCCCGAGGGTGAGGTGCACCTAAGGGCTGTTCCCTGACAGTTCCCCAGGCGCGGGAGAGGCGAGTTCCACCGCGTGAGTTCCCTCTCCCCGGGCTGTCAGTTCCCGGCCGAGTTCCCTCCCCCCGAGTGCCCTAGTTCCCCTCCGAGTTCCCTGCCTGTTCCCCCTCTCCGGGGCGGGTTGTTCCCGCCCCAGTTCCCACCCGAGTTCCCCTCCGCAGCCGCTCCAACTTCCCGAGGGAACGCCCGCCAGTTCCCACCCTGACTTCCCTTCCGAGGAGACCCTGATGACTTCCAGGAACACCCACACGCGTAAGGCCGCGACCCGGCCGGGTCGTCCGACCGGGCGCCGGTCCCACACCACCGGATACACCGACGAGCAGCCGTCGCGGCTCGCTCAGGCCATCTCGACGGGCTGGCAGAAAGCCGCCACCAGCGCCGGCCGGACGGTCCGCGGCACGCGGCCGACACCCGCCGTGGTGTGTGACCGTGCCGGGCTCGCCATGGTGTTGCTCGCAGTACTGCTCGCCGCTGCCGCGTGGACCACCCTCACATGGCCGCTTCTCACCGCAACCGAGTCATTCGCCCGGGGCGTGCTCGGCACTCTCACGAGTCTGGCGCCGATCGCCGCTGCCGTCCTCGCGTGGCAGCTGTTCCGCGGCGTGGACTCCCGGTCGGACCTCCGGGGGGTCGTGATCGGCTGGGCCGCCCTCCTCGCCGGGATCGCCGGGGTCGTGCACGTCGCCAACGGCCGACCCGACGCCGCCCACTCAAACACTGCGGCCGGGCGGGTCGGCGCGCTCGCCGCCGCCCCGCTGGGTGCGCTGCCGTGGTTCGTCGCGATCCTCGCGCTGGTCGTACTCGCCGGTGTCGGAGCGCTGCTGGTGGCCCGAATCTCTCTGCGGGACCTGCCCCGACGGTTGGTGGTGCCCCGGCACGGCTCGCTGGGTGGGAACGACACCAGCCCAGCCGAGCCCGCCGGGAGCACGCCGCCCGCCGCCCAGCCTGCTACTCCCACCGCCGACGAAGCGCCCAAGGATCAGGCTGTGCCGTCGCGCTCCCAGCGGCGGGTTGACCCGGATCTAGTCGCTGAGACGTTGCCGTTCGACACCCCGCTCCTCGGCGACACCCCCGCCGAGCAGCCGACCCCGCCGAGGACGGACTTCGTCCAGGCCGCGCCCGCGCCGAGCGGGGGGACGCTGCCACCGTTGAGCATCCTTCGCCCCGGCACCACGCACCGCCCCACGACCATGGCGAACCAGACGGTCGTGGACGCCATCAACGGCGTGCTGGCCGAGTTCAAGGTCAAGGCCGAGGTCGCAGGGTTCACCCGCGGGCCGACCATCACCCGGTACGAGATCAAGCTCGGCCCCGCGGTGAAGGTGGAGAAGGTACTGGGGCTGGTCAAGAACATCTCGTATGCGGTCGGCTCTGCTGACGTGCGTCTGCTGGCGCCGGTGCCGGGGAAGTCCGCGATCGGTGTGGAGATCCCCAATGCGGACAAGGACCTGGTGTCGCTCGGTGATGTGCTGCGTTCGCCGGCCGCGCAGAACGACGCCCACCCGCTGATCGTCGGCCTGGGTAAGGACGTCGAGGGCAGGACCGTCCTGGCGAACCTGGCGAAGATGCCGCACCTCCTGATCGCCGGAGCGACCGGCGCAGGCAAGTCGGTGTGCATCAACGGGCTGATCTCCTCGGTGCTGATGCGCGCCACCCCCGAGCAGGTCCGGATGGTGCTCGTTGACCCCAAGCGGGTCGAGCTGGCCATCTATGCCGGGGTGCCTCACCTGATCACGCCGATCATCACGAACCCGAAGAAGGCCGCCGAAGTTCTGGAGTGGGTGGTCGGGGAGATGGACCGCCGCTACGACGACCTCGCAGCGCACGGGTTCCGGCACATCGACGACTTCAACAAGGCCGTCCGAGCCGGGAAGCTGACGCCGCCGCCCGGCAGCGAGCGGGAGTACCGGCCGTACCCGTACCTGCTGGTGATCGTGGACGAGCTGGCCGACCTGATGATGGTCGCCCCCCGGGACGTCGAGGACTCGATCGTCCGCATCACGCAGCTCGCCCGAGCCGCGGGCATCCACCTGGTGATCGCGACGCAGCGGCCGTCGGTCGACGTCGTCACCGGGCTGATCAAGGCCAACGTGCCCTCCCGGCTGGCGTTCGCGACCTCGTCGCTGGCCGACTCCCGCGTCATCCTCGACCAGCCCGGCGCCGAGAAGCTGATCGGGCAGGGCGACGCGCTGTTCCTCCCGATGGGAGCCAGCAAGTCGGAGCGGCTGCAGAACGCGTTCATCTCCGAGAAGGAGATCGCGGCGGTTGTTGCGCACTGGCACCACACGCCCTTCACCGATGACGATGCGCCGGCCGACGCCGCGGCCCCGGATCCGGACGCCAGTCGTGACCTGGGCGACGAGATCAGTGACAACGACCGGGCTCTGCTCGTCCACGCTGCCGAGCTGGTCGTGTCGACGCAGTTCGGGTCGACCTCGATGCTCCAGCGGAAGCTGCGGGTCGGCTTCGCGAAGGCCGTTCAACTGTTGGACCTGCTCGAACAGGTCGGGGTGGTCGGCCCGGCCGACGGGAGCAAGCCCCGCGAGGTGATCGTCAGCCCAGACGACCTCGGCGAGGTCCTCGCGAAGCTCCGCACCAAGTCGCACGTGTGACGGCCGCTGCGGGTGCCTCACCAGCTCCGGCTGGCGGGGTGCCCGGGGCGACCGCCCACCACCAGATCCAGATCCACTCGTACAAGAGGAGCCCTACATGAGCTTGTTCAAGCGCCGGGACAACGACGACGTCCCTGCCCACCGCAAGTCCTGGGCATCCAACACCGAGGGATACGACGTCTACTGCGCCAGCTCCTGGCGCAAGGTAGGCAACCTCGGCGAATGGGTGTGTGGCTACTGCCAGGAGACGACCACCGACCCGCTGTCCCCTACGCAGGCCATCACGCTGGCCGACTGCAAGCAGTGCGGTCGGACCAACCGGATTTCTCTCTAAGTGAGAACCATCGTGACTGTCGACCTCAGGACGCGTTTCGGTGGGCGGGTGTTCACCGCTCACCCGGCGATGCTCGCCGAGATCCTCGGCTGACCGTTGCGGGTTCCCGCCCGACACAGTGCGGGCGGGGACTGCCGGAGCAGTCAGCTCCACCCAACTCGACCCGTCATTCGACAGGAGGACAACCAATGTTCGACCGCCGCGAACTGCCGCACCACACCATCCGCTCGACGGACGCCCCGATCCCCGACGGCACCCCCTACCCGTCAGCGGAGGACGAGCAGGCCATCGCCGACATTCGCAGCAAGTACCCCCAGTGGGGTCCGGCGCGGATCCACGCCGAGCTGTGCCGGGTCGGCCGGTCGCACGTCTCGCTCGACTCGGTCCGGCTCGTCGTCAAGTCGTAGCCGCCGCCCCTATCACCCAGCTCACACGAGAAGGAGACACGCGCATGAAGCTCGGTCCGGTCACCGTCACCTGGGCGTGCGATGAGTGCGGGGAGACCGACAACCCGCTCGCACACAACTGCTCGGACGGCGGTCTGGCCGTCGGGCTGGCGGCCGGCTGACACCCGCGCCCGAACCCCCAACCATCGAAGGAGATCGAGATGACTGAAAAGCACACGAAGCAGGAGATCCGAGAGATGGTCGCCGCCAGATTCGCGGCTGACGATGTCCGTCCTGGCGAGGTGGTCCTGAAGGACAACGGAGACATCGTCATCGACCGGCGAAAGACGATCCGTGGGGCGGAGCCCTTCGTCGTCGGTAAGTGGTCGTAGCCCCGCCCCTAACCAGCGCCCCCTGGGGTGCCTGTCCGCCAAGACCACACCCCAGGGGGCCCATCCCATCCCGAGAAGAGAACAGGAAGGAACTACCTACGATGACATGCAGCTATGGCCAGTGGCCAGACGGGGCCAATGACGGGCCGAAGAAGCCGGTCTACTACTGCTCCTGCGGAATGATCAGCTCCAGCCCGATCAATCACGACCACAGCAAGGACCGCAGCAGTTCGGGGAAGAAGAAGTGATCACGGTCGTGTCTTTCGGCTACGGCCACGGCGCACCTCCCGAGGCCGACGTCACGCTGGATACCCGCCGCAACCTGAGAAACCCGCACGCCGACCCCCGGATGCGGGAGTTGACCGGCCTCGACCAGCCCGTACGGCTGCACGTCCTCGACACGCCGGGCGCGGTCCGCCTGGTCGAGGACACCGCCGACCTCGTCACCGACCTGCACCACTCGACCGGCGGCCCGGTCACCGTGGCGATCGGCTGCGTCGGCGGACGGCACCGATCGGTCGCCCTCGCGGAGGAACTCGCCGCAGTGCTGCGCCGTGACGGCGCCAAGACCGAGGTGGAGCACCGCGATGTCCACCGCCCGGTGATCCAGCACTAACCCCAGGGCAGCCAACCGCCCTGTTCAAACGTCCCGCCCGCTCACGTCGGGCGGGACCCCCACCACGACTGGAGAAGAGACGTGTACACCATCCCCGCCACCCGGACCCCGACCCCTGCCGATTTCGCGGAGGTGATCGAAGGGGCCACCTACAGCATCCGCCTCACCTATGAGCGGTGGCCCATCGGGCACCCGCTGCACCCGATCGTCCCGGGGTTCCTCGCCCGGACCCTCGCCGAGGACATCGTGATCGGCAACCACGTCGGCTTCGTCGAGGCGGACGTGCGCGCGGTCATCGCGAAGGCGTTCACCACGGCTGGTGTCGGCGCGGACATCGCCAGCGTGGTCGCTGACGCCGTCTGCGACGACCGGATCGTGGACTGACTCCTATCCCCCGCGTCCCATCGCGCGGTCGGGACGTCACCAGACGAGAAGGAAGAACACGTGGATCCTCAGAAAATCACCGTCACCTCTAACGATGCCGTCTATGACGCGCTCGCGTCGATGCTCGGGCAGGACATCAGCAACGCCCCAAGCACCACACCCGAAACAGGAGCCGAGCATGACGAAGACCTGTGACAACGCCAGCGTCGGCGTGCTCGTCGCTGACGAGAACGGCCGCTGGCTGATGTTCGAACGCGCAACGTTCCCACCCGGTGTCGCCCCGGCGGCCGGGCACGTCTTCGACGACCACGCCGGGTACGAGAGCGCGGCCCGCGCCGAGGTCGCCGAGGAGCTCGGCCTCACCGTCACGTCACTCGAGCTGCTGCCGGTGGGTGGTTGGCGGCCGAACCGGTGCCGCCGCCAGCCCGGCCCGCGCGGGGTCGGGCACCAGTGGCAGATCTACCGCGCGAGCGTGGCCGGCCGTCTCGCGCCGTCGGCTCGTGAGACGCGGAACGTCCGCTGGCTCACCCCCGCCGAACTCCAGCAGCTCGCCGACGTCACCGTGGCGTACGCCAACGGTCACATCACCGCCCGGGAGTTCGAGGACCGGCCCGGTATCGAGCCCGTGTGGGTGCAGTGGCTGTCCGACTACGGCCTCATCGCCGTCACCCCGGAGGACCTCGCCGCGATCGACCAGGCCGCCGCCAACCCGCAAGGAGTTCACCTGTGATGCAAGCCGAGGATTTCGAGAAGATCGCTGCCAACGCTGATGCCCGCGCCGAGGAGTACAAGCGCCTCGGTAAGGACCGGCTAGTAGAGGCCGCAGAGGACAGCGCCGCCGCCGCACGTGCCGCTGCCGAGGTATGGCGGCGCACTAGCTGACCGCGATCCGTCCCGTCCGTGTTTCCCATGGGCGGGGCACCCCACCACCTAGCCCCCGAGGAGACCATGTCCTGGCACCTGAACGTGGACCGGCCCGTCTACACCCGCCACCCCACACCGCGCGGGTGGGGGAACACCGTGACCTCCACTTGGCAGGCCCTGGCCCTATCCGACGACCTGGCGATGCTGGGCATCGCCGTACACGAGGCCGGACACGCGGCCATGATGCTGCAGGGCGGCATCCGGGTCGTGAGTATGACCGTCTATTCCCAGGAGGAAGCGCGAGACCAGCCGTGCCTTGCGAAAACCGTCCACGATGACTACTCCGTCGACTACCACGTGATCGCCTCCGCCCTCGCGGCAGGGGAGCGCGCCCAAGACAGGTGGCTGCGTCAGGAGAAGCTCTGGACTCCAGAGCGTGCGTGGGCGGTCGAACGCCACGCCCTCGACGACCGCGCTGAACTGGAACAGATCGTGAGCAGTCAACTGCACGGCACGTTGACCTACGGACGGAACCCCTCCGACCACTTCGACTACGCCAACATCTGTGACCGCACCGACAAGGCGTTGGTCCCGCTCTGGGGCGGGGTGCTCGCACTCGCCGGCGAACTTGCCAGGCGGAAGACGCTGACCGGCGGCCAGGTCACAGCCGTCCTGGCCGCCGCATGACGACGCGCCCCCACACCTAGCCGAGGCCGCGACTACCAGAACACGCGCGGGCGGCACCAGGCCGCCCGCCCTACCCCGAGAAGTGAGGACACACATGACCACCACCGCCCAAGCCGAGCGCGAGTACTCCATGTACGAGGCCGTCACCGAGGCTGCGATCAACAAGTTCGCTGGCGAGCGTGATCCCGCCCGTCGGGCAGAACTGCTGGACACGATGGCCACTGAGGACGAGCACCAGGCCCGCCTGCACACCGCAGCGTTCGGCCCCGAGCCCGTCCCCGGGGAGCCGGGCCGGGACATGTCCGAGGCGCTGGCGTCCTGTGCCGTGCTGCACCGGGCGGTCGCCGCCACGGAGCGGGCACTGGCCACAGGTCAGCCGCGCGTCCCCGCCACCGACCCGCGGATCGAGGAGGTCGGGCGGGAGCTGCTCGACCAGCTCGCCACAGAGCCCGACCCCGCTAAGCGGGCGGTGCTGTGCACCGCCCTGCACGACGTCGTGGCCCCGCTCGTCGGCGCGTGTGCGGCCATGACGTTGACCGGCCTGGCCGAACTGTATGAGGAGATCGCCAGCTGACCCCCCCCCGCGTCCCGTCCACTCCGGTGGGCGGGATGCAATCTGCCGACACGAACAAGAGGAATGAGATGGCGGAGATCGACTACCACAACGCGCACGCCCCCTACACCGACGCCGTGGCCCACGCCCTTGAAGTCGCAGGCATCGAAGTGGACGGCTGGTTCGCCGACGCCAACGACCCCAGGGACTCCTGCATCACCCTGGCCAGAAGCAAGCCGGGGCGTCAGCGAGTGGTCGCCTGGACCGAGGAGAAGGGCTGGATGTACGGCACCGGCCCCGAGAACGACTCCCTCAACGCGATCTACGGGATCTGCGACGGCGTACTGCCCGAACCGGCCGAGGTCGTCGAGGCCGTCCGTAGGTGTCTGGCTGGCGATTTCTCCAGCACCGACAGTTACACGGCCCGTCTCCGGGACTTCGAGGACGACGAGGACGGGTTCGAGGAACGTCTCGCCGCGTACGCGAAGGCGTAGCCCATGGTGTCCCGCTCGCTTCGGTGGGCGGGACGCTCCCCCATCTGCTAGTCCCGAGGAGGACTCCATGGCCACGTACGAAAAGACCCTGGCCCAGGCCCGGAAGGTCGGCAACGCCAACGCAGACGACGCCGAAGCGATGGCGTTGTACTGCGCGGACATCATGCAGTTCATCGTGGGGGCCGCGTCCCCCAAGCTGGTCTGGGAGGGCGCCCAGCGCCGCGGCATGACGCACCTTGAGTTGGCGCGCTTGGCGCAGAAGGACCCCGCCGCGGTGCATGACTTGATGTGGTGACCTGCTGCGTCTTGCCCCGCCGGCCTTCTGGGAGGCGGGGCTTCCGCTGTCTACTTCTCCTTCAGTTCCTTCGGCTCCTTCACCCCACCCGACGACCGGCCGGTGAGAAAGGAGCGGATCAGCATGACGACCGGGAAGGAGAGCAGGGCAGTTCCTGCTATCCACTTGCCGATGGCGAAGAACACGATGGAAGCGATCACCGCTATGAGGGTCAGCAGGAACGCGAACGCCTGCCCCTGTTTGGCGGAGTCGATCTCGGCATCGATGAGCTTGGCTTCGTTGTCGATATGTCCGGTCGCGACCTTCTCCGTCATCGCCAGTATCCGCTCGGCGGCACCTGGAAGTACCGCCTCGTACTGGGCGAACACCTCAGGCGGCGGCAACGGGCCCTGGAAGGAGCTCGTCAAGACAAGCTCGGCTTGCGCGGTTTCGGGTTCCTCTACCTGGAGGTCCCTAAGTCCCGCGAGATCGATTTCATCGCGGTGACCATTGCCTTCGCGATGACGCGCCACGCCTCGGCCATTGGCTCGCGCTGGGAGAGCTCCTGTCGGGTTGCCCTGAGATGAGGCGACGGGTCCAGGGTCAGCATGTCGAACCCCGTCGACAGACGCGACGTCTTCCTCCGCGCCGGACTCTTGCCCGTCGTTCTGTGAGTCGTCGTCATGACGCAACGGTAGCTCCCGATGGGGGATGTGAACTATGCCAGGGTAGACAAGCGTCACTCAAGGTTTTGGCCGAAAGCGACAACTCGATGTGCTCTATTGCACACCACCTGCACGTCTAGCGTCGCCGCACCTTGTAGATCATTTGTGGCAGTTCTACGGCTGGGGTGTAAGTTTCTTCTCCTCAGGTCAATCCCAGACCCCCGCAACACGCCACTCGCCACACTGCTCGACCAGTTCCAGGACGCCCGAGCCGTCTGGGCCGACCGCTCGGACGATGTAGTGCCGCACCGTGAGCGCCTCGATCGGCAACCCTGCGCCGCCCCCCGTCCACCAGGGATCCTGCGCCTCCCAGTACGGCTCCACCTGCTCGGCCACACGGTAGGTGCGGCCCCATGCCGTGATCGCGACCGGGAGCCCGTCAGGGCCGGTCGTGACCTGGGCCGGTTCGTTGTAGCGCCGCATCCAGCCAGTATCGCTCATGTGTTCGATCCTGCAGGGGGCCGCCACCACCGTGCGCGGACGCTCTTTGCTCCGCCTTGACCTGCGGTTTCCTACCATCTCCCGCATGACACGCTGGGTAGGCACCGACGGGTGGGAGGTTGAGGGGATCGTCCTCGACGGCCGCCCGCTCTTGCGTGTCCAGCACCTCGGCTATCTGGTCGCGTACTGCCGCAACGTGGGTGAGGTCGCCCAGCACCTGGACTTGGCTGACCTCGTCGAGGTGGTTCCCCTCCCCCACCAGTCCGTCAGGACTGGGCCGCTTCCCTGAGCGCCATCCGCGCCGCGAACCAGTCGCTCTGCGGGATCTCCCCCCAAAAGGGATGGCCGTACAGCACGCTGATCAGGCGGAGCCGCTCGGCACGGGCCGCTTCCAGTTCCTGACGGAGATTCTCAGGCATGGCCGCGGTGCCTTCGACGATGGCGGTCGCCGGCGGCCCCTGCTGGGCGAGTTCCTCGCATCGGGCGTCGGCGGCGAGGAATGCGCGCTGCGCCTCGATCAGATCAGATGGGAAGTCGTAGTCGGCCATGAGTCCCCCGGTTGGTGTGCTGGTTCGGGGGATGATCTTACGAGGACGGCCCAGGCATGGCGGGCAGTACCCCTTGATTGCCGTCCCCCGGGTGATCGCCGTCGCATCGGGCGCGAGTAAACCCAGCCCCAATCACCTAATTGTGAACCCCCGCAACCTGTGAAGCGTCCTGTCCTCAACAGGAGGCCGCATGGAACCACTTGAACGCCTCGTCGATGAACTCCGACTGGAGCTCACGCTGATTGATGCCCTGCACTGGGAGGCCATGCGCCTCACCAGTGCGCGTCGCCGAGAGAAACCACAACCCTCCGGCAGGAGA
Source organism: Sphaerimonospora mesophila (assembly GCF_001417795.1). Classification (NCBI taxonomy): domain Bacteria; kingdom Bacillati; phylum Actinomycetota; class Actinomycetes; order Streptosporangiales; family Streptosporangiaceae; genus Sphaerimonospora; species Sphaerimonospora mesophila. The sequence continues at coordinate 134,095 of NZ_BCBX01000030.1, forward strand.
GCTTTCGAGCAGGTTTCAAGCAGCGGACGTAATCCCAGGTCAGTGACCAACTAGCTTGGAAGCATATGGGGTTGGTGCAGGGGCTGGCGGGAGGCGATCCCCGCTCACGCCCGGCACCGCTGTGACCGGACCATCGTGGGTGTCGGGTTGCCCTTGCTTCCGTCCCGCTTATCCGGTCGCGGGAGTTGGGCAGCCTGGGCACCGTCTGCGCGGGCCAGGATACGCGAAAGGGCGCCGCGCTCGTGGGCAAAGGTGAGCAGGGCGCCCTCGCATGTGGGGGGCTGACCGCCGTACGGCGCAGTCAGCCCGTGCGCCGGGTGTTGGAGTCCCCTGGACTCCTCACCGGGTCACGGGCCAGCATAAGCCGCCGCACGTCCGGGTGCGCACCGAAAACCGGCGATATGTGAAACCGATATGGGTTAGCCCCGTCCTCGGACAGCTCGTGCCCGGTCAGGGTGCGATCAGGATGTGGGGGACGCTGGCGCCGACGTCCATCCGGTACGTCCCACTGGCCACCACCACCCCGTCGACCATGACCCAACCGTCTGCCGTGGCGTCCACCGAACACGGGGAGAGCACGGGAAGCTTGCCGAGCTTCTGGGCCTGGCGCTCGAGCGCGGCGAGGTACTCCGGATGCTCCAGCATCCGGATGTCCCCGACCCGGACACCTGCTTGGTCCTCGAGGTTGATGTAGATCGGTGCGTCGTGCCGCTGGCACTGCAGCACGTGCTGGGGTGAGAAGGTGGCGGTCACCCACTTGCCGCAGTGTCGCCGGATGATCCACGTGCACTGGGGCGCGTGGGCGTATGTGATCGCATCTGTGTGGCCGCCGTCTAAGCAGGCGACCCGTCCGGCCTTAATCATGGTGGTTCCTCTCGCGTTGACGAGCCGATCGGGCCACGGTGCCGCATCGGCACGCCTACTGTCCGGTCCCGACCGCCAGGCCGGACCAAAACAGCCACCGGGGCTAACGTCGCGCCGGCCCATGGAACGAGAACGGCCCCGCGCACCGGAGTGGGCGGGGCCTTCGTGGTCCTCAAACGAACCATCAACTCAACAGCTCACGGGAACTGGCCCGTAGTCCGCGAGGTACTGCGGGTGCTGCGTCAGGACATGGCAGTCGCACAGGAAACCGCCATCGTGTAGGGCATAGGAGCATCGGGGGTCGTGCTCACTTATCGGCGCGCTGCGGGCAATCGCCCACGCGGTCGGGAAGTCCACGTCAGGCCGCCAGGTCGTAGTCCGGCTGGCGCTTCGTGAGCCCGGCGGCGAGCCACCACCGGCCGACCGCTGGCCAGCGCGACTCGATCCACCTGCCGAGTGCGTAGTACGCCGCAGTGAAGACCACGGTCACCAGTTCGGTCAGCGGACCCTCGGGCAGGGTCAGGCCGATCCGGGCGGCCCAGCCGAGCAGCACGCCGACAATGACCGGGACCACCGTTCGAACGAGGCTTGGAAGGAATCCGTTCACGTTGCCGCCTTTCTGCGGTTGTAGTTACGGCGCTGTCGCTCTCGGTCGCAGGCCTTGCAGTGGCGACGTCCGTTGCGTCGCGACGTGTTTTCCTCGGTGTACTCGTGGCCTTGAGGGCAGTGCGTCTTGGCGGAGCTCATGTCGTGGGCGAGATCACGTCGGCGGACGTTGACCGACTGCGGCACAGGGTCGAGGTGACAGGGGTTCACGCACTTCTTGTTCTGGCAGAGGTGATCGAGAGTGAGCCCTTCGGGGATCTCCGCCACCATGTGCTCGTAGGCAAAACGGTGCGCCAGGAGGTCTCGACCACCGATCGAAACCTTGCCGTACCGCTGTCCACTGCCGGTCCAGATCCAGCAATCACCCTGTTCTACCACCTTGGCCCAGAACAGTTCTGCCGCCGATGGTGGACACCAGAGGGGATCTCCGTGTCGTCGCCAAACCATGTAGTGGCGGCTACAGAAGCCTTTTGAGTCATGCGGCTGCGGGCAGCCGTCTACGTTGCAGATACGCTTGCCCATGAGGGCACCTCCCAGAAGGTGTTCTCCACGCCCCGGGCCTGTTCCAGCAGGTGCCGGGGTCTCATTTCTATCGGATGCCACCGACAAAACCGCTTGATCAGGTGATGGGCCGCTCGAACGCGGCCTTCCAGGTGAGTGGCCCGACGATTCCGTCAGCCGCCAGCTGCCAGCCGTGCGCGGTGGAGTCCCGCTGGAACGCGACGCACACCGAGCGGGACTGCGGCCCGTACTTGCCGTCCACGTCGACCGCCCAGCCGCGTTCCCGCATACGGGCCTGCCAGGTGTACACGTCACTTCCGCTGGTGAGCGGCGGGTAGGCGAGCAGCCGGCCGGGCCAGGCCGGGGCCTTCACCCCGGGTTTGGTCGTGTTCCCGGCTGGCGGGGGTGTCGTGCTCCCGCCGGGTCTGGGCGCGCCGCGGCGGATCCACGTAGCGATGGGGTCGCCGGGACAGTCAGTGGGGTAGCCGTCTCGGTGGCCCTTGATCTCCGACCCGGCACCGCCCTTGGCGCGGAGGTAGTCGATCGCGTCGAGGATCCCCCAGAGCATGCCGTCGGGTGGCTGTACGAGGCCGGCGTTGCCGACCAGCGCGAGCACCGCGTAGTGACCGCTGTTGAGGCCGGGACCGTTGGCGGCGGGCAAGTGCCCTGGCCCTCGCCCCATGAAGACTCGCCGGTGAGGACAGCAGCACAGGCTGTAGCCGATATCCATCCACTGGTTGCCGTCCATGTGGTGGTTCTGGATGGACTTGACCAGGGCCACGCATTTGTTGTGGTCGTCCACGACGCCCGGATCCACCCGGCCGCCCGTGTAGTGGACCTTCACCCCTCGGGTGGACCGCAGCGGCGAGTACCCGCCCTTCGGCCGTCGGGCACCCCACTGTGCGCGTGTCACAAGATCAACCACGGCAGCCCTCCTCTACTTGACGATGAGCGTGATGATCGTCGCTACGACGGATCCGAGCGCGGTCAGCGCGGTCAACGGAAGCGCGTACCGGTACCGTTCATCACCCCGCTGCCGCCCCTCGAGGTCTTCGACGAGCTTGGGTAACGAGGACAGGGCTACCACGGCGGACTCCACAAGCCGCAACCGAGCCTCGTGATCGGTAATCCGGTCGTGGTCGGCCTGCTGCTGCGCCGAAACAACTGCCACCTGCGCGGCCAACTCGGTCTCAGATGAAGCCGACACGGTCAGATCGTGGTGCCGTGGTAGCGGACGTCACCGTTGATGCTGGTGAAACTCACCGGCCCGGCGACGCACTCGATATCCATCCGGAACTGATAGATGCGGCTGGTCCCGGGCGGCATGTTGAACTCGTGATCCACACCGCTGGCCGTGTAGACCCACGGCTTGGAACCCGGGCCGTTCCACACGTCCTCGAAGACCACCAGGCCGAGTGGTGCCGCATCGACCGAGCAGACCGGCGACATGTACACCCGCCAGTGCGCACCCGCCCCGACAGTCAACGTCACCGTCGCCGACGCGACCCCCATCGTGTGCAGGCGGCGGCACTGTGACGGGTTCGCGTAGGACACGCCCTGCGTGAAGGTGTACACCTGCCCGGATGTCATGTCCAGAGGCGGACCACCAGGCGTCGGCACATGCCGAAAACGCTCGAAGGTGCCGATGATGGTTGTTGCCTCGGGCCGGGAGTGCAGGGTGCCGTCGGCTGCGCAGTAGATCTCGGACGTGGTGTTGGTGTCGTCGCAGGCGAACGGCTGGCCGATCCGGTCGGCGAGCGGCCATACGCCAGAGGTGGCGACGATCAGCGGCGTGGAGGGGGTGCCGTCGCCGTCCAGGCCGCAGCCGACGCTCGGCGGGGGCGCTGGCGGGACGTACAGGCCGCCGTCAGCGCCGAACGCTGCCTGGTTGCCGGCATCGGCCGAGAGTCGTGCTGCGATCTCCCCGCTCGCGGGGGTGTAGGCGGCGCCGTCTCCTGCGGTCAGGCAGCCGCGAACATCCGCGCACTCGACATACAGCCCGTCGGGCCCCTCCTGTAGGAGGTTGCTGCCACCGCCCGGCGGGGCGGCGTCCATCCGTACCGCCCCGGTCACCTGGTACGGGGTGGCCGTAGACCCGTCGCCGGTCAGCATCAGGTCCAGCGTCGGGGAGTCTGCCACCTGCAGCGCGGTCGGGTCGCCGACACCCGGCGGGACCATCAGGCCCCCATCGGAGCCGATGGCGAGCGTGTTTCCTGCGTCGGTGGAGGGCCGGGCGGTGAACTCCCCTGTTCCCGGGTTGTAAGTGAGGCCATCCCCAGCGCTGAGGCAGGGGCGGACGTCGTCGCAGGACACCGCCCCAGGGGTGACGAGCAGACCCCCATCAGTGCCAAACCTGAGCGTGTTTCCCGCATCCGTGGACGGCCGGGCGGCGATCCCACCGGTAGCAGGGTCGTAGTCGACGCCGTCACCGGCCGACAGGCACCCGCGCACGTCACCACATTCGACGTACAGCCCGTCCGGTCCCTCGTGGATGAGGTTGGCTCCGCCGCCGGGCGGGGCCGGGTCAAGCTGCACGTCAGCCGACAGGCTGTAAGGGTCTGCAGGGGTGCCCGTGCCTGCCAATGTCAGATCCACCGTGGGGGTGTCTGCCACACCCAGCGCGGTCGGCACGGCCGAACTCGGCGGGACCATGAGCCCGCCGTCCGTCCCGATCTCCAGCGCGTTCCCGGCGTCCGTGGAGGGCCGGGCGGTAATCTCCCCCGTTCCGGGGTCGTAGTCGATGCCGTCGCCAGCGGACAGGCAAGGCCGCACGTCATCGCAGGACACTGTGCCGCCGCCGTCGGCGCTGATCACGTACGGGCTGGTGGTGCCGCCGTCACCGGTGACGGTGACTCCAGGACCAGCGGTGACGGTGCAGGTGCAGCGGCGGGCCCCGCAACACTGAGCCAAGGCTTCCTCCGATGTGTCGGAGTAGCGCCCGGCCCGCAACGCCAGCAGCTAAGGCGAGTCTACGACCCGACCACCTGGCAGGCGATCAGCCGTGGAGTTCCACGATTACGAGTCCATGGCCGCCCTCGGCGCCGGGAACCGAGGTACCCGTGCTGAGCGCCCCGCCAGCGCCTCCGCCCCGGCCACGCGGCGCACTTCCCGGGCCTTCGCCACCGCGTTGGAAACCGCCATGCCCGAGGCGGCTTTCGCCTCCGACGCCGGACATGCCTTGGGTGGCGGACAGACGGATCGCGCCCCCGCCCGCGCCGCCACCTCCGGAGTTGCCATTGCCGGTGCCGACCAAAGGTCCGGGAATGCCCGTCGAGGTGGAGAAGGCGGTGCCTGTGGTCATGTTGGCAGTCCCGCCGTCACCGCCGAATGCGACCGCGAATCCGCCGAACGATGAGGTGCCGCCGTTGCCGCCGGGGTTGTTCCCACCACCAGCCGCGCCGCCCGCGCCGACCACGACGCTCTCTGTCGCGCCGAGGGAGGCCACCTCGATGAGCGCCTCCGAGTAGCCTCCGCCAGCGCCGCCTGGCCGGGCGATGAGTTCGCCGGCGGCGGCGTTCGCGCCGCCGCTGCCTCCGCCCGCGCCCTGCACCTTCACGTAAACACGAGCCAGCCACGGGTAGTCGGCTTTCCGGAATTGGTGGACACCCGGCGTGGAGTAGATGAGCACCTGGCGCAGGCCGAGACTCCCCGGGATTACGCATAGCTCACCGGACGGGGTGACGGTGAGGCGGTCGTCACAGACGCAGACCCTGGCCACGGCTACTCCCCTCCACCCGCGAGAGCGTTGAGCAGGTCGGCCAGGCCAGGCAGCTCGACATCGTTGGGGACGCCGAGGATCTGCCGGGCGGTCGCCTCATCCATGCCAAGCCGCATCAACTGCGCCACCGACGTGGTGAACCGCTCCCGCTCGGCGTCGAGGAGCTGCTGTCGATGCGCCGCAGTCTTCGCTTCGATGCTGTTCAGGACGCTCTCGTAGGCCTCGCGAGTGATTTCCACCGCGCCGGGAGGTGGGGGGATCTCCCGCTTGGAGACCGACCCGTCTTCGTACTGGTAGTAGAGGATCTTGTCCACAGGGCTCCTTAGAGGACGAACACGAATGCGCGCATGAACGACTGGATCCTGCTGTAGGTGGCCCCGCCGGAGCCGCGGCCCATTGTCACGTCGAGCGGCTCGTTCAGCGTGGCTCCCGGGGCGATCACCCGGTTGTAGACCTTCGTCGTCTGGCAGTGGACATTCGTCGCCGCGCTGCTGCCTCGGTTGGCGGTGTACACCATGCTGTCGGTGCTGATGCCGTACTCCGCCCCCGAGCTCGCGGGCAGGTCGAAAGCTACATCGACTTCGACTTCGCAGACGACGAACGCCTCCCTGCACGGGTCGGGGTTGGTGATCGAAAGATGGCGTGTGGTGACGACGTTGTCGCTCCCGGTAGGTACGGCGGTGGCGGGGTAGGACTGGTTGACCGAGTCCTGCACATACGTCGCTCGACCCCTCGGCTCGGACCGGAGAGTGCCAGTCGAGTCGCAAAAAACACGGCCCGCGTTCGCGTCGACCGGGCACGAGTACGGCCACGGCGTGACCTTGGCCGCCAGCGGTGAGGCCGCCGCTCCCGTGCCGGTCAGGCCGCACGCGCCGACGGTGAGCGCCGCCCGGAGCCCAGTCGCAGTGCACGCGAGGAGCTGGCCTGGGTTGGGGTCGATGATCGGCGCCGCCGACAGAGGGGCTCCAGTGGTGCCCTGCCCGGACAGGTCGATACACGGCGTGTCCTGGGTGGAGACGAACGTCAACCCACCCGAACCGCCACCGCCAGCGGCGTAGATCCCACCGTCCACCCCGATCGCCGCAGCGTTCCCAGCCGCCGTCGAGATCTTCACCCGGAACTGGTTCGCAGCGTCGTCGTACTCCAGACCCGGCCCGACAGCGGCACCGACGCAGTCTTGGATGATCTCGCAATCGCTGGCGGCGCTCGCGCTGATGACGTACGGATTGGACGCGGAGCCGTTCCCACTAATAGTCACGCCAGGGCCAGGCGCTAACGAACAAGCGCATGATCCACTGCATCCGCAACGCAAATTAAACCTCCTGTCCTTGTATAATTGTTAAATGACTCGGAGACTTACTCAAGAGGAGATCGACTCTCGTCCCCCACGTCTCTGCGCCTGCGGCGGCATAGCCCTGAACCGGACCGGAACCCCGCGATGCAGTGCTTGCAAGGAGGCATCGAAACAGGCTTCGCGAACGCGCTACAGGGACATCCGGCGCGCCAAACGGCCGCCTCGCATCTGCCCCCGATGCGATAAGGAAATCCCCTTCAACCCCGACCGTCCTCTCGCCGCCATTCACGAGGAGTGTCGCGTCCTTCCAACCAAGTCGAAGGCAGCCAAGAAGCGAGAACGCAAGTGCTGGAAATGCGGCACCAGCGAAGTTATCCACAAGATAGGCAGGCCGGTCTGCGCCGGTTGCTACGCGCTTGGAACGACCAAGCTGCGCAACTGCGTCGATTGCGATAAGCAATTCAAGACGCGTAACAACTCGACTCGCTGCAGCCAGTGCAGTTACCGGCGACGCAAGAAGCTGGCCGACCGCAAATGCTCTCGATGTGACACGCTGATCGACTATCGGTCCAGGAACTGCCCGAAGTGCCCCGCCAAATCTGTCCCTACGGCTCCGATCGGGCACCGGCGGAAAATGCGCTACGGCTACATCGAGATCAAGACCGAAAAAGGATGGCTGCGCGAGCACGTCCACGTCATGGAGGAGCACATTGGTCGTCGCCTGTTGCCGGGCGAGTCGGTACACCACAAGAACGGGATCAGAGATGACAACCGCATCGAGAACCTCGAACTCTGGACCCGAGCCCAGCCCGCCGGTCAGCGCGTGACCGACATGCTCTCCTGGGCGTGGGAAATCATCGACCGGTATGGCGACATGCCGCTGTGACTCGCCGTGCTCCATGGCCGGGCCTCCCAGCGGATCCCAAGGGGTCGCCCGGCCCACAGCACTGCGGCGTCAAGGTCAAGCGTACGGCTTGGCCGCGCTAAGGGCTGGCGACTACCGCGGCCCGGCCGGTGGTGGTGTTCGTTGCGACGAGCTGCCCGTCCTGGTCGACTGCCAGCAGGTAGGCGTTCGGTGGCACGCCGACCACCACCGACGTGCGGTGCTCCAGCACGCGGATCCGGTCGTCCAGGTCCCGCAGCAGTTCCTCTGGCGTGCGTGCCCGGCGTGGTCTCCTCGCCACCGTGTCCCCTCCCCTAGATGTAGGCGGTGTCGATCCCGACTGGTGCCAGGGTGACGCCGACCCGCTCCCCGTTCTCGTCGAACGTCACGTTCACCCGCAGCAACCTGAGGTCGGTCGCGACGGTGCGGCAGGTCCGCTCACTCGCGACCGGGACGACCACACCGGGGACAAGGTCGTTGATCCCGACCGGGGCTTCTGGGGAGAGCTGCGTCCCGTCGGGCACCTCCACATATAACGGCGACGGGCTCCCGGCGGCGACGATCGCCTCCGCCTCGGCCTGGGCGGACCGTTCGTCGAGGATCTCCTCCTCCGTCACCAGGACCTCGAGCAGTCCGCACGGGCCGGTCCCGCCTGCTTGGCCGCGCACGCCCTTCCCAAGCACCACCGCATCGGTCACAGCGGCGAGGCCATCCTCAATCACGGTGATCGGCCCGGCGAAATCCTCATCGGTCAGCGTCGAAAGCCGGGCGAGTGGCGTCTCCCCCGTGATGAGGATCCGCCGGCCGAGAGCGGTCCAGTCGACGCCAGTGCGGGCGAGCTCGCGCAGCGCGTCGAGGACGTAGCCGGAGTCGGCGGCGTACTGGCGTGCGCCCACGATGCCTGTGGGGGTGACCAGCAGGTGCTCGAGGACGCCTGGGTCGTCCCGGGAGTAGCCGTGCCGGACGAGGGCCTCGGCGATGTGGGCGAGGTCGGCCTCAGCAGAGCCGGTGAAGTCCAGCAGGCTCGCGATCCGTCTGCGGTAGAGCCACTGGGAGACGTCGCGGGCGTTGATGGTGGTGGCGTCGTCGGTGTACTCCATCCGGACGATCGGGCCGTCCCACACCAGGTTCCCGTCCCGGAAGATGTTGATGTTGTTGCACCACGACCGGGTGTTGCCGAGGAGCTCGCAGCAGTCCGGGCCGCTGTACGGCACTGTGATCTGCGCCTCCGAGGTGTCGTCGAGCAGCCTGCCCCACTGCCCGGTCGAGGGTTCGACGGTGCCGTAGGCCGCCCGGCCTTCCCGGTCGCGGATCTCGACCACGTATTCGTCGGCGCACCCGAGCGGTCCCACGCTCGTCTCCTCTCATCAGGTTTCGCGTACGACCGTGCGGAGCGTCACCGACGCGTCCTCAGCGATCAGGTCGGAGTCGGCGGACACACACACCGTGTAGGGGATGCCGCATTCCAGCACTGGCCAGGAGAACGGCCTGCCGTCCGGCCCGGAGACGATCCCCGCCGCTGGTGTCTCAGCCCGGCCGGGGCATTGCACGTAGGCGGTGCGGCGGGTCCCGTCGAGCACCAGGTGCGCGTACTCCGGCAGATAGGAGATGTTGATCTCCGAGCACCACGAACAGGGATCCAACTCCGACGCAGGAACATTCCCAGGGTTCGGGTAGAACCGCGCCCTCACGCTCCGCAGCACCCCGCTCCCCGCATACAGCTCCAGTACAGGCACCATGTCCGCCCAGATCGGCGCCGTTGCCGGCGACACCGTGACACAGACTTCGCGGCGTTCCCACGGCTCGCACTGGCAGTCATTCCTCGGCAGCGGCAGGTCCGGCACCACGGGGGGCGGGCAGTTGGGGTCCAGCGGGCAGGGCTGCGGTGCCTGAGCAGCGCATTCGCCGTACTCGTCCATGCACCCCGGGTCCGTCACCCATTCGACGCAGTCGTCGCCGCCGCTCGGGGGTGGCCAGGTGACCGCTTCAGCGATCGTGACCGGAGCCCTGAGCGCGTGCGGCCTGCCCGCGAGGAGGGTGAACTGGATCTGCAGGCCGGTGGCGGGGCAGCATCCGCAGCCGCCGCCGAACCGGCCGATGATGGTCGGGGCCTCGATCAGGGAGACGTCCTTGAGGGTGCGGAACACGCCCTGGGCGCATGTCTGCGCCGTGCACGGGCCGGGGCAGCACTCGGTGCTGCCGGTGGTGGTTGGGCAGCAGGTCATGTACTGCAAGTCGTCCCCGCCGCACGAACCGGAGCCGCAACCGAGCGACCCTTGCAACACCGATGACAGCCAGCGCAGGCCATAGTCCACGCTGCACGAGGTCCGCCCGAGCAGAGCGCCGGTGACGACGATCGTCCGAGGCCCGTACCGGCGACGGCCGATCACCACCCCATCGCCGGTCCGCGGGGTCACCGCCCGTTCGACGGGGGCCGAGTCCAACCCGTCGATGTCCGTGATCAGCAGCCCGGCGAAATCCACGCTGTCGGGCTCTGCAGGATCTACCCACGGCGCTTCATCCGGCCCCGGCAGCGTGTACGGCTCATCGCCGAGCATTCCGGCGAGGTCACCACAGCAGCAGTCCCCCACCTGCGTGGTGTGCGGTCGTAGTCCCGCCCGCGCGTAGGTGATCGTCCGGCAGGCGTTGGACACCTCCACGCCCCCCACACACAACCAGGACCGATCAGCCACCTCTCCCCCCTCCTAGCGCACGGCGGCCAGTAGCCGCGTCTCGATCTGGTGGGCCACAGTGCGCGGGTCGTACGCCTGGTTGATCGTGAACTGGTTGTTGTGGTGGTGGACCTCACGCGGCCCCGTCGGACGGGCGTACGCGGGCGCCCCTGCTGTGGCGGCTCTGGGCGGGGTCATGCGCGCCGCTGTCGCCAGTGCGGGCTGCACAGCAGTGGCAACGGCTGATCGCGCCCGAGCGGCCAGCTTGCGGATGCCGAGGATGTAACCCGCCATCGTGTTCATGCCGTCCCGTTCGAGAACCCGCGACGGCGACTTGATTTTCAGGGTTTTCTTGACGGTCTGAGAGACCGACTTCGCGATCTCCGTCATCAGTTTGATGATCTCTTTTTCCTCGGCCTTCAGCCCGGCCAGGAAGCCCTTACCTGCGGCGCGGCCCGCATCGAACAGCAGATCCGCGCTCTGCGTACCGAGGCTCTTGGTGGCCTTGTCGATCTGCCGCTGCAGCGAACTGATCTGGTTCAGCTCACCCTGCGAGGCGGTTGCCAGCATCCGCGCCAGGCTGCCGCCCTCGTCTACCCCGGCCTCCACGATCTGGCGGAGGGCGCCCTTGTCCAAGCCTTTCCGGGCGAGGGTTTCGATGTTCCGCTGGAAATCCTGGATGGCCCTGAGACGCTGGCGGAGGGTGTCGGCGATCGTGCGGGCGCTGGCCTGCTGCGCATCGTCGAAACGGGCCAGGTTGGCGAAGTCCCTAGCTCGGCTGGTGACGTCGGCGGCGAGCTGGGTCGCCTCCTCGATCTGCGCTCTGAGCTTGTCACGCCGTTTAGCCAGGTCCGACAGCTTCTTGTTCTGCTTGTCGAGGCGGGCGACAAGCCGGTCATCCACGGTGGTGCGGATCCCCCGGAACGCCGCCGTGATCCGCTTCTCAAGGGACCGGAACGCGGTGTTGATCTGCGACGCGCTACCCGTGGAGATCGTCTTGACGAAGTCGCGCCCGACTGACTCCCCGATCGCGAGCAGTTTCTTCTCCAGCGACTTGCGGATCCGCTCCACCTCAGCGGCGATCGCCTTCGCCGAACCGCGCAGCCCTCGGCGAATGTCCGCGCCGAGCAGTGCGCCGATGTCGACCATCGGCGCGCGGGTGACCTTCCCACTGATCTTTCCGCCCGTGGCGTACCCAGGGACACGACCCCTGACCTGCCCGCCCGACGCGAACCTGTCGGCGTTGATGGCCTGCAGCAACGGCAGATACTTGCGGGTGCTCTTCGCATTCACGATGAACTCGAAGTTGGACAGCCACGCCAGCCCACGCCGGCCCTTGTCGATCAACGCCAAGATGCTGTCCGACGTTCCGGTGCCCGGCCCTCGCAGCACCCCACCGCCACGCGGCTGCCGTACAGGACCGCCGCCAGCGCGGCGGATCACCCCGCTCGACAGCAGCCCGCCCGTGGCACCGGCGGTGCCGGGTGCGCGGATCGCTACCGGGATGGATGGACGCTGCTGCCCGATAAGCGCGAGGAAGCTGGCGAGCGCGCCCCGGGCGGGGGCGGTGTTCGCCGTGATGTCGATGCTCTTCGATTTGGGCAGGTTGTTGATCTGTGCGCCGAGTGAGCGGACCTTCCCCGCAGCCGTGGCGGCTTTCCCGCCAGCCCCCTGGGCGGTCTGCGCGAGCGACCCGACATTGGCCGCCGCGGTGCTCGCTGTCCCGGACAGATGGCCAGCCTGCGCGGCGGCCTCGGACATCCCAGCGGCAGCAGACAACCCGCCCCTTCCGATGCGGCTGCTCTCCGCCGCGAGGAGCGCCGCCCGTGTCGCGGCTTCGCCCGCTTTCCCGGTCAGTCCTGCCGCCTGCTGCGCGGCAGCAGACAAACCTCCGGCGGCGGTCAGGCCGTTGCGCCCGGCACGGTCGGTCTGGGTCGCCAGGCCGCCCACGGGGCCTGCTGCCGTACTCGCCGACCCCGCGAGGTTGCCAGCCTGCGCGGCGGCCTCCGACAGGCCCAGAGCCGCATTCTTGCCTTTCTTGCCGGCCTTATCCGCCTCGATCGCCAGAGTGCCGACGTTCCCCGCTGCGCCTCCCGCGCTCGCGCCGAGCAAACCGGCCTGCGCGCCCGCCTCGGCCAGACCTCCAGCCACGTCCAACCCGGCCAGCTTCTCGACGGCATCTTTCGCGCCGCGTACACCCCCGGCAGCCTCCTCGGCCTTGACCCCCAGCCGCCCGAACGTCTCTTCAAGGGCCGCGAGAAGCTCAGGCCCCTCCCGAGTTTTGCGGAGGGCTTTTTCCAGCTCGACCCGGTTGTCCTTGTATGCCTTCTCGCTGCGGCGGGTCGACTCTGTGGCGGCGAACTCCGCCTCGGTGTACGTCAGGAGTGACCGTGCGTATTCGGTGGCTTTCTCCTGCCGCTGGTCGGCTGTCAGGTTGGTTTTCCGTAGGGCCTTCTCCAGGTCCGTCTCCGCTTTCCGCATCCGGACACCAGCGTCAGCGAACTGGACGGCAGGGTTGGCGAGGCGGTTCAAGGCCCCGTTGAGGGCATCGACCCGGTCGGCGGCGCCGAGCGCGGTGTTGCCCATCGTCTCGAACAGCTCGTCGAGGACCTCCGTCGAGGACTTGGCGACGTTGGCGGCGTCGCGGTATTGGCCGATCTTGTCGGCTGCGGAGGCGATCAGGCTTCCCGACTCGACCACGCCGCGCGACAGGTCAACCCCGGCGGCGTTCGCAAGTTGGATCGCCGCCTTCTGGGTGATGCCGTACTCCCGCGCCAGAAGTTTCGCGGCTTCGGTGACGTTGCGGAACTTTCGGTCGTTTTCCTCGATTTTCTGCCCGGCGGCGCGGTAGGTGGAGTCGAGGTTCTGGTTCGCCTGCGCGGCCTGCAGCATGGCGACGTTGTTCGCGTTCACCGACTGGTTCAGCTGGCCAAGAGCGTTGTTGACCGCAGTCACGGATGGCGCGTACTGCCCCCGCAAGAGGGCATTGGCTCGCCGGTAGCCCTCCAAATTGTTACCGACGGCCCTTGCGTTCGCGTTGATCGCTGCGGCGGCACGTTCGGCTGCGGTTTCCGTCTGCGCGACATGCAAGGCGAAGACGGCGAGCGCGGCACCGGCGGCGAGGTAAATGTTGGGCCCCGCGCGTGTGGCCGCGTTCAACAGCTTGGTCCCCAGACCCGCGCCCCGCGTGGCGGCGTTGAACTCCTTGACACCCTTCACGCTCCGACCGAGCATGCCGCCGATCGCACCCACCGGGGCACGCAGTGCCAGCGCCAGCACCGCGGCCTGTGTCAGCCCAGGCGCGAGATCATCCACGGCGGTGATCAGCTGCAGCAGCATGGTCACGGCACCCATGCCGACCGGGACCAGCGGACCCAGCGCAGTGATCAACGAGGCGACGGCTGCGCCGGTGTCCATGAGCAGCCCGGTGACGGCTTCCAGCGCGGGAGCGGCCTGCTGCTCCATGTCCCGGAAGAACTGCGTCGCCCGAGGGGAGTCCCACCCCCGCCCAAGATCAATCAAAGAGTTGGACAGTCCTTGGAACGCCGCCTTGGCCAGCGGCTCCAGCCGGGGCAGCATGCGGGCGGTCTCCGACAACACCCCGTTGTAGGCCCGCAAGCTGTCGGGGGCCAGCTCGGCAGAAAGATCCTTGAAATCATCCACCAACTGCCTGGTGGCGACCGACGCGATCCGCTCCTCACGCGACAGCGCGTCCCACAGGTCAGCCATCTCCTCCTGGCTCTTTATGACCCGTACCAGGGTGGGAATAGCCAGGCCGACCCCCGCGGCGAGCCCGAGGCCGCCTGCAGCCACCACAGGGGCCAGCGTCGCCGCAGCCGCGATAGCCGACACCAGCACCGCCAGTCGGCCGCTGAAGCTATCCAGGCTCAATCCAGCGCGGTCGGTGCGCCTACCCAGGTCCTCAACGCCGCGCCCGAGGTCCTCGAGGACGCCGCTGCCGCCGCGTCGGCCGAGGCCCTCGAACGCGTTCCGCACACCGACCACTGCGGCGAGCAGACGGGACCGTAGCGAGGTAGCAGCCCGATCAGAGGAGTGTGTGACGTTGTCGACGGAGCGTGTGACCTTGTCGATCTCCACTGTGTCGAGATCGAAAAGCGCCTCCTGAACTGCCTCGACCTGATGCCGTAGTCGGACGATCTTGCCGTCGTCGATGTCGAACAGCATCCCCTGCCCATCGAGCATGGGAATGTCCCGGACCGCGTCGGCCGCCGCCTTCGTGCCCTTACGTGCCTTCTCCGCAGCCTCCGCAGCACCACCAAGGCTTTCCTTGGCCTTCTCAGCACCCTTCGCAAGATCCGTTGACGCTTTGGCGGCTTTCTCCGCAGCCTTCGCGGCGCGATCAAGGTTGGTACCGGCCTTCGCTGCCCCCTTGGCAAGATCCGAAGACGCCGCCTTAGCTGCCTTACGGATCGAAACAGCAGCCTTCTCCGCGCTGCCGCCTACCTCCTTGTCGATGGTGTCACCGAGAGCAGCGGCAGCTAGCTCGGTGCGGTCGAGTTCGGCTTGAGCTTTCTTCGCAGCGGCGCGGACCCGCTTCTCAAGGCCACGCTTAATGTCCTCGTCGAGGTTGTCGAAATCAACCTCGAGCGCGACGTACGCCTTGGCGAGCTCCCCGGCCACCCGGCCCCCTCGGGAAGGGACGTCCGGCCCTCAGCTCAGCGACTGCTCTAAGGCTACGCCGAACCCACGCGGGAGCCGCCGATCCTGCCGCCCGACGTGGACAGGGCGGCCATGAACGCGTCGCCTTCCTCCTCCGGGGTCCACAACGGCGACACATCCAGATCCACCCCCGGTGGCGGGGTTTCGAGCTGTGCGTCGAACCGCTCCCGGCCCTGCTCGTCCGCCCCGGCCGTGAGCCACGCGTGCACCACGTTGCAGACCTTCGCCGGCCGGTCCAGCAGCCCCTGCAAGTCCACACCCCGCAGCGCGAGCAGGCCGTCAAGGTCAGCCCACTCAACGGCGAGGGTGCCATACAGGCGCTGCGCGACCCACCATCGGCGGCCGGTCGCCTGCTCGACCACACGCTCGGCGACCCGCTGCACATCCCACAGCATCAGCGGGTCCTCATCGTCCTCCAGACGGTCGTCCAGAGCGTCAGCGTCCTCGACGTCGAGCAGCGCGTACAGCACGCCCGTGTGCCACCCGGCGGTGGGCAGATGCTCCAGCAGGCACGACCACGGGCCGGTCAGCTCGTACACCTCGTTGTCGAGTTCAAACGACTTGGGCGGTCCTCCCAGGGCCGCCCGCCACGCCTCCACCTACCGGCGGGCCCGAGCCCGCGCCCTCGCCGGACGCGTCTCCTGGTTGTCCTTGGCGAGGACGTCGACGATCCGGCCGAGGATGTCGTACAGGTCTTCCAGCCGGAACGGGTCGGTGTCGTCGTCCAGGCGTGCCTGCAACCTGGACGCCGAGGACGGGGTCAGGACCTTCCGTAGGAACGCCGACCCGGCATACAGGCGGTCGGCGATGGTCGCCCGCCGTGCCTCAGCCTCCGCCAGCGCCGCCATCGT
This sequence comes from Sphaerimonospora mesophila, assembly GCF_001417795.1. NCBI lineage: Bacteria > Bacillati > Actinomycetota > Actinomycetes > Streptosporangiales > Streptosporangiaceae > Sphaerimonospora > Sphaerimonospora mesophila. The sequence goes on from NZ_BCBX01000030.1 coordinate 150,164, forward strand.
TTCCTCGAGCTTGTGCGGGCGGACAACGTGGTAGATCTCCCCGTCTAGATCGAACGGGATCGTCCGCGCGGCGACGTCCTCGACCTTCTCGTCCCGCTTCGGTGTGGTGAACACCAACTCGGGTGCGACTACCACACCCTCGATCGCGTCCTCGTCTTTGGTCGCTACCGCGTTCTCGGCCACGCCCACGCCCCCTCATTGTCCTGATCAGCTAGCGTTCGCGCACAGGGTACGGCGAAACCGCCTTGAAGGCGCGCACGAGCCACTTGTCGCCCTTGACGCCCGCCACGGACTTGGCGAACACGACCGGCCTGCTGCCCTTCGCGGCCTTCCCGCTTTTGACCTCGAACCTCAAGAATTTCGCCCGCACTGGCGTGATCCGCCGCCGCTTCGGGCCGAACATGCCGGTGCCTTCGTGCTGCCAGTACATGTAGGTCAGCGGGGAGCCGATCCTGCTGATGACCCGTGTCGCGTGGATGTCGATGGTGTGGTGGATGCTCGCCCTGCCCTGGCCCTCGTCAACCCGCGCGTTGCGTTTGGCTTGGTTCACGGTGCGGCGGGAGATCCGATCGGCGTGCCGTACGACGGGCCCGCTCCGCGCCTGTGTCAACCGCCGGTACTCGGCCTGGTTGATCGTGACCCGGACCCTCGCCACCGCAGCCCCCTCTCCTGTCAACCCGGGCAGCAGTCGCCGATGAGCACGGTCACGGTTATCCGCCCGCCGGCCATGCCACCCTGCGGGGGGATCGGCTCCCACGGACCGACGACCATCAACCGGTCGTCATCAGCGAAGCAGCAGTTCACGGCTTGGCGCATCGCGGCGGCGTCATCGAGCTGCACCTCAACGTCACGCCGCACCTGGTCACACGACGGTGGTCGGCCGTCGTCGTCGATCGTCGCGACACACCGGAACACGCCGAGCTCCAACTCGACGCCCCATTCGTTCGCCGGGCAGGACTCCACGTCGAACGCCTGCGCGGGGAACCGCCCCCCGGACGGGTAGATGCGGACCACCCGCACCCACGCATGCTCCACGTCGGCGACGGCCGGGCCGAGAGACAGGCAGCAGCCGCACTCCGGCATCCCGCCGACCGTTTCGGCGAGCAGGGGGCAGAAGCAGCCCAGGAGTTCCTCGGCGAGGGGCAGCACAGCGGTGTCGAGGGTCACGGCCACGTGGTCCGCCTCGGCGGGGTGTAGTCGGGGCTGAACACGCGGGATTTCCGCCGCAAGCCCGCAGGGTTGGTCGCACTCAGCCAAATGTCCACTTCGGGGATTCCGGTCCTGCCATGGTCGAGGAAGTCGAAGGGGTCGAGGAACGTCATCGTGACGCCCTCACGCGTCACCGACTGGACCCGCTTGGGCAGCCGACATCCGGACGCCCCGGTGCATGCTTTGATCAGCTCACAGGCGTAGATGCCGTACGCCCACATGGCGGCGTCATCGAGAGGCAGCCCATGTAGGTAGGTCACGCAGAACCCGCCCGCGCCTTCCACGTCGCAGGGTGCGTGGAGGTCGGGGCAGCGCGGCCAGCACACCCCGTCCGTCCGTACCAACTCGCGATGGTTATCGACCCGGTACACCTCGGCCGGGATCTCGACTCCGTCCACGAGCACGCGGACGATGTCCTGGACCGGCCCGTCCAGCACGACGGAGCAGACCTTGCAGCAGGAGCAGGTGTCTTCGCAGTCGCAGTCGCCGGACCAGCAGTTGATCCACGCCCCCGCACTATTGATCATCGGCACGAATGGTGGACCGTACGAAGGCGTGTCGGCGCCGCCGCAGGACTTGCCGCACGGGCGAACGGTCACCTCGCACAGGCCGTAGCGGGCCCCCGATAGGCGATGCAAGATCTGGGCGGCGACCTTGCCCACCCGCTCCCTCAGCTCCGGTGCCGCCCCATCCCAGGCCTCGCAGCAGGTGACGTCCGGCTCTGGCCAGCACGGCGTGTGATCCCCGGTGCTCATCGCGCCCCCTCATAGCGGCAAGGGCGGGGGAACCGCGCTCGTACATGCCGCCCGGCCTCGCCTCGCCACGCGGTGGGCAGCGTCGACAGGAACGTCCACTCCTCCGGCACCGCCGCGCGGGGGTCGATGAGTTTGACGTCGGCGGTCTGCTCGCCACCGATCCGACTGAGGTTCCCGTACATCGATCGTTTGTGTAGGACGTCCAGCCGCCGGCCCAGGTCGAGCGCTCGGAGCATGCCCGCCTTCGACACCGGGAGGGGGACGTGCAGCTCATACGACAGCGGATCCGGGCGGCCGAGCTCGGCGAGCAGCGCCCGGGTTTCGCGCATGCCCCGCAGGTACGCCCCGGAGCTGCGGGCCTCGTAGTACGCCTCGACGTCGCGGACGGGGCCACGGTGCAGCACGGGCACCTCCGAGATCGGGCGGAGCACGAACATGTCGTCGTTGGCGAGGATGAACGGGTCGCTGATCTCCAGGTGCTCGCACGCCACCCGCACGGCGAGCGTGGTGTTCCGATATTTCGATCCGAGCTGCCTGGTCGGCACATGCCTCACCCCCCGGACCCAGGACGGGCGGTAGCCGACGAGCCAGACCCGGCCATGCGGCACATGCGCGGCGATGCTGCGTAGCGCGTACCGCAGTTCCTCGGCTGGCTCTCCGACTCGTACGGGGATCACCCAGTCCACCACTCGCCCCTTAGGAGGGGTCGAGGACGAGTTCCTGGCAGCCGCACTCCGGCTCGGGCGGCGCCACGCTGGTCGCGTGGATGTCGAGGTGGTCTTCCGGACCGATGGGGGTCAGCAGCGGGCCAGCGGTCGGCGGGGTCGCGTTGTCGGTGGGATCCACCGCATACGGCCCGTTCTGCCAGTTGCCGCCCTTCTCCGTCCGGGCAGTGATCTCGAACGTCGCACCGTCGTTCTCGATCGCGAACGAGTTGAGGATCGCCGACTTCACCCAGGGAGCGAGGAAGTAGCCGTACAGGCGGTTGCCGGTCTCCGCGCAGCGCTGCGACGGGATGTCCGACCACACCTCCAAGGCCACCCCGCCATCGCAGAGGATTTTCTGCCCGATTCGGTTACCGACGGGGTTGCCCGCGTAGTCGAGGACCGTCTGGTAGCCCGTCATTAGCGTGAACAGGTCAGGGTCGACCCCACAGAACGTGATCGTGAGGTTGATCCACTTCAACTCGTCGCACGCTTTGTCCGATATGCACAGTTCACCGGCTGCATTTTTCACCTCCACCTCGTCGCCTTCTGAAATTTCGGCGGAGTAGGCGACGGAGACGAAGCCCTTGGAGACGACCTGAGAGCACGGACCCTCGACCGGGGTGCCGCACTCGTCCAGCTTGGTGACCCGCATCACGCGGCCACGCACCGACTGCCAACAAGTCAAGTCGGACACTCCTCGACGGAGAAGAGCGCCCGGCCCTCGTACCAGCGGCTAAATCAAGATTACCGCCACGCAGGGCAGCGTGCCGAGAGCACAAACGGCCTCATTCCTCTGTCCACCAGGGTCTTTCGCAGGGTGCCCCGGCCTTCAGGCCGGGGGTGAATGCGACCCCTGCGGAGCAGGGCAAGGAAAGCCGTTACGCCTCTTGGGCGGAACGGCGTTCAGCCTCTTCGACGGCACGCCGCACTACGGCGATCAACCAGGAGTTCAGGGAGCGGTCGTCGGCGGCGGCAGCGGCCTTGGCGCGCTCGTGCAGATCGTCGGGCAGTCTCAGGTTCACATGCTTCATGGGATCATTGTGATGCTAAGATGGTCCCATGTCGAGGTTTCGGATGTACCCCACGCCGCAGCAGGAGCAGCAGATGCTTCTGCACTGCGCGCACGCCCGGTACGTGTGGAACCTCGCTGTCGAACAGCAGTCGTTTTGGCGTCCGGGCCGCAGGTCCGCGCCAGGGTTCGCCGAGCAGTGCCGCCAGCTCACCGAGGCCCGCGCCGTGTTCGACTGGCTGCGCGCCGGGTCGGTGAACATCCAGCAGCAGGCGCTCAGGGACTTCGCCCAGGCGATGGCGAACTACTTCGCCGGGACGCACAGGCGGCCGACCTGGCGCAAGGCGGGACGGCATGAGGGATTCCGTGTCGTCGGCAAGGATTACCGCGTACGCAAGGTATCCCGGAAGGTCGGCGAGGTCTGGGTGCCCAAAGCGGGATGGGTGCGGTTCCGCCTGTCACGCCCGCTTCCACCGGAAGCGAAGTCGTACCGGATCACCCGGGACCGTGCGGGCCGTTGGCACGTGGCGTTCGCCGTCGCGCCACACCCGATCCCCGCGCCGGGCACGGGCGAGATAGTCGGGGTGGACCGGGGTGTCGCCGTGTCGGTGGCGCTGTCCACCGGGGAACTGCTGACCGCGCCAGGCCTGCGCGAGACGGAGAAAGCACGGCTGCGCCGGTTGCAGCGGAAACTCGCCCGAGCTAAGCGAGGATCTAACCGGCGGGCGCGGGTCAAGCTGGCCATCGCCCGGCTGAGGGCCCGTGAGAGCGATCGGCGCAAGGACTGGGTGGAGAAGACCTCCACCGACCTCGCGCGCCGGTTCGACATGATCGTCGTCGAGGACCTGAAGATCTCCAACATGATCCGCTCGGCGAAAGGCACCCTCGACGCGCCGGGCCGTAACGTCCGGCAGAAGTCTGGGCTCAACCGGAGCATCCTCGCCGCCGGGTGGGGACAGCTCGTAACCCGCCTGGAGCACAAGGCTCCGGGAAGGGTCGTGAAGGTCAATCCCGCGTACACGAGCCAGCGTTGCTCGGCGTGCGGGATCGTGGACCGGGAAGCGCGCGAGAGCCAAGCACGTTACCGGTGCCGGTCCTGCGGATACGCCGCCAACGCTGATGTGAACGCGGCCAGGAACATCAGGGATACCGCCGCAGGGCATGCGGTGGCTGCGCGGGAAGGGCTTCGGGTTGCCGGGCCGATGCACCGCGAACCTCAGCCCGTCCTCCTCTCTGTGTAGAGCGACGGGTTGGAATCCCCCGCCTTCAGGCGGGGGAGGATGTCAAGTCAGTATCACTGTGCCATCGCCGCTGGCAGGTTCGGCGAGTGTGATGTCACCGCTGCGGATCTCGTCCGGATCGCCGTCCTCGTTGCAGCTGCCGCTAGCGGCGGCGTGGCAAGCGATGTCCTCCCCGGCGAGAACCGGGGAGGACCACCCTGGTTAGAGGATGTTCACGAAGATCAGGATGTTGTTCAGCACGTCATTCAGCACGTTGATCATCTTGTCCTCCCTTCCCTAGTGGACCACTCTCCGAGGGCACACCTCGGAGAAGACTTACGGCTCCACTGCGATGCAGTGCACCGTCACCCCCGAGGCCGCGGTTCCGACAGCGAGGACACCCAGCCCAAGCACCGTTACAGAGGCTGATTGCTGCACGTTGATCGTCGTCGAGTTGGCGGTGTTCGCCGCGATCCGTGCGGAGCGGAATCCGGCCCCGGCCTCGACCGCCAACGTGACGACCGGCGGCCCAGTGAACGCCCCTGCGGGCCAGTTGAACGTCACGTCCCCTGAGCCATTAGTGACGCCGCGGGCCCGCTCCGCTCGGGGGGCGGGCCGGGTGTACTCGCCTCCGGTGGGCACCGGTTAGACCTCGCGCGTGGACAGAATCATGAAGTCGGCCCCGGCCGCACCGGTGAACACGAACTCGTCCTGGAGGGATTCGCCGGCCTGGCCGCCCTTGTCCACGCTCCAGGTCGCCGTCGCCCCTGCGGGGAGCACGACTGCTGGGCCGCCGCCGATGCTCACGGTGGGCGCCCCGGCGAACACCATGAACGTCACCGACCGGGCCCCGGACGGGATCGTCACCGTGCCAGCGCCGGTCTGCCGCTGCGCCGTGGATGCGATCTCCGGGTCCGGGTTGGTCTGCTCGGCGCACACGCCCACGGTGCCGGTCGCCGTGTACTCGGTGACGCCGTCCACCTCGTAGTCCGCCGGGGTGACCGTGCCCGCGCTGTCGGACTGGTAGCGCCGCAAGAACGGTGTCACAGTGCCGTCAGCAGCCACGTCACAGAGGATCGTGAACTCGACGTCAGGTGCCGCAGTGCCAGAGATGCTGCCGTTGGTGCCGGACAATGCTCCTCCTCAGGGATCTTCGCTGCCAGTGTTTTCGGGGCGATCGGCGGTCCTACGCGATCCGCCGGTATCGGATGTTGGTGCCGTAACCGTGTTCGGCGCTAGGGCCGGTAGGTCCAGACCAGGAGGTACTCAGACGCGGCGTCCGCCCCCTGGAAGGAAGCGCCCGCCAGGGTGCCGTCGTCGTCCCCGACGATCGACCATGTAAGCGACGTCCCCGACGGGACCGGCACGGCCGCGCCATCTGTCATGGTCACCAGGACGCTGCCGGACAGGACGGTCAGGGTGACGCTCTGCAGGCCGGGGAACGCCGCTACCAGGTCCTGGGCGGACGTGCCGGTCACGCGACGTACCCCGGTGTTCAGCGGGCTGGGCGCCGGCGGGGTGCAGTCTCCACAGACGCCGACGGTGCCAGTCGAGGTGTAGGGCGTGCCGTCGATGGCGTAGTCCGAATAGCCGATGATCTGGCCGTTCAGGTCGCGCCGGTAGTCCCTGACGAACGGTGTGATCGTGCCATCGCCGGCGGTGTCGCACAGGGGGGTCAGGTCTTGTTCGGGCTGCTCCACCCCGGTCGGGCACATCGTGATGAACCCGGTCGGGGTGTAGGTGTCCCCGGTGACCGCGTCGACCAGGCGCACGCTGCTGATGGTGCCGTCCGCGGCGTAGGAGTATTCGATCAGCACGAGGCCGAGGACCTCGCCTGTCGCCGCATTCAGGTCACAAAACGTCCCGGACACCTGGATCGAACGGGAGTCGCCGCAGGCGATCACACCGGTCGGTGGGGCACCAGCTGAGAACGCTCCCGTCGTGAGGTTGATCCACCCGGTCTGCGCCACCACCCCAGCGCAGTCCCGCACCACGGTGACCGCTATCGGCGTCCCATCCGGCAAACAAAGACCCAGCGTGGCCACCGGCTCGGTCGGCTGCTCGCAATCCGACACGGTACCGCCGCCGCCCGACGCGCACGGGCCGAGCGTGCCCTGCGGCACATAATCGGCCCCGGTCGCCGGGTCCACCACCCGTGTGCCGACCCGCTGCCCGGTACTGGCGTCGTAAACCGGCTCCACTAGTACCGTCGCCGCCGTACTACCGTCGGGCAGGACGTCGCACAGGACGATCGCCTCCACGTCCAGCCTCGGCGTCGCGTTCGCGCCGGTGACGATGACCGGGCCCTGCCCGCAACAACCACTCACCGAAACCTCCGGAGGAAGCCCGACCCTTCAGAGCCGGGAGGAATCTGGACCCCGCAAGGGGTGGAAGAGGAGCCCATGCCGGTCAGCAGGGGTCAGGCTCGTAGGTGACGTAGCAGGTGTAGTCGCACATGGACACGCCGGTCGGGGGGCCCGCCGGAAGCGCCGTCACCTGCACCGGCGTCGGGTTGGTGGCCGCGGCGCCGCCGTTGCCCATCTGCCCTGACCCGCCGTACCCCCAGGTGTAGATACGCCCGTCTTCCAGCATCGCGATCATCGAGTCGTAGCCGATGTCCGCATCGGCCACCGGCCCCGGCAGCGGCACCTGCACCGCGCACGGGGTCGTGCCGCCGGAGGTGCCCTGGCCGGTGTTGCCGAAAACGTCGCTGCCCCACACCCACATGTCGCCGGATGGGGTCACGAACCCGCCGGAAGGGAACCCGGCCAGCGCGGTCGCCGCTGTCACACCTGGCGGCATCGGGATCTGCGACGGGACCTGCTGCGTCGCGGTGTCCGGGTTGCAGTCGCCCAACTGCTGCCAGTTGTCGATGCCCCACGTCCACACCTGGCCGCCGTCATCAACCGCCACGTTGTGGTATCGCCCGGCTGCGATGGACGTGATCACCGTCCCGGCTGGGAACGGCGTCTGAACGGGGGTCAGTTTGTTGCTGCTGGTCGTGGTGCCGGACGCCTGCCCGTATCCGTCATAGCCCCAGCCCCACACCTCGCCATCCTCCGTCAGGACGATCATGTGGTCGAGGCCGCACGCGATCTGTGTCACCGACGCTGGCAGCGTCACCGCCGCCCACGTCGTCCGGTCCGAGGTGCCGCCGGTGCCGAGCTGCCCCAGCCCGCCCTCGCCCGTCGTATACACCTGGCCATCGCTGCCCAAGAAAGCCCCGGTGTACTGCATCGCGTCCACCGCGATGGCGGTCACCCCCGGCGGCATCGTCGACGGAACCGGGGTGCTGGACCAGTTGGTCGTGCCGTCGCCGAACCCGCCGGACCCGTTGTACCCCCACGCCCACACCCGGCCTTCGGTGTCGATCGCCAGGCTCAGCGCCTCCGCACCACCCCCGATCGTCACCAGCTGGGTGTCTCCGGTCGCCTGCGGCACGGGCGTGAGCCGGTTGGTGGACGCCCCGTCACCGACCCGCCCCCACGCCCCATACCCCCACGCGTACGCAGGCGCGGCCTCCGCCCGGGTGGTGTACGGGTCGGACGTGTACGACCCCGCAGGGTCCGCGCAGCCGTTCACCGCGACGGGCCACACCGTCGCCGTCACCGTCTCGCACGGCGACAGCGGCTCCGCCACCACCACCCGGTAGGTGGCCCCCGCCACGTGCGACAGCGACGCCGGCTGGCCGCCCACCGCGACGAGCGTGTCGACCGGCGACACCGGCTGGCCGAACGTGACAGTAAGCGGTGTGGTCCGGCGCACTGTGGTTTCCGAGGCTGGCGGGTCATACACCGGCGTCCACTCCGGTTCCAGCGCCCCGGCGGGCACACCCGCGCACGGGTCAGGCGCCGGGGAAGGCGCCGAGGTGGAGCAGTCCGCGATGATCGTCCCTACCGGGGTGTAAGGGGTGCGGCCGTCGAGCTGGTAGTCCACCGCCGTGGTGGTCTGCTGCCCGTCCCGGTCGACCAGGTAGCGGCGCAGAAACGACACCGACGAGACGACCTCACCGCTGGCGTCCACGGTCTGGTCGCAGAGCTTCTCCTGGACCAGGTGGGCGCCGGCCCCGATGGCTCCGTGCGTTGACATCGATCCTCCTAGCTGGCCGTGATGCGGGTGTAGGCGACGGTGACGGTGCCCGGACCCGCCTCGGTCATGAAAGTCCCGGTGAGGGCCGCATCCTCGTCCCGGACGACGGACCACGTCACCGACTCCCCCGCGTACAGCGTTGATGTGCCATCCGCGGTGGTTATCAGGGCGGTACCGCCGTGCGCAGTGACGGTGACCGACTGCACAAGGACATGGGCCGACAGGTCCCACGTCTGCCCGGGGGCGAGTTCCACCCGGTGGGCCTGCACCCCGCGCGCTGAGGGTGCGCCCCCGACCGGGCACTCCACAGGCGCGACGGGCTCGTACGGGCCAGTCAGGTCCGGCAGGTAGGTGCCCAGACTGGCCAGCTCACCAGAGCAGGAATCCACGGCGATTAGTTCGACGTAGTCGACATCGCCGATCCCGTCGCCATCTGTGTCGTCGCAGCGGCACGCCTCGATGACGTGCTGCGCCGTGCACTCGGGAGCCTCACCCTCCGCGGTGGCGCATTGGCCGGGCTCTCCGGTGACGGTGTAGGGGGTGGTGCCGTCCAGAGCGGTGTCGGCCGAGGCGATGACCTCCCCGGCCGTGTTGTACCGCAGGTGCCGCAGGAACGGCGTGGTGCCGTCCTCCGTGACGTCGCAGAGCGCCAGGAGCTCCACGTCCGGACCGGGCTCCGGGTCCGGGCACGTGGTGATGCTCGCCCCGCCCGGGACCGGTACGGGCCCCCACGTGAGCGGGTCCACGTAGTCGACGGACAGCCGCTCCCCGGTGGCGGTGTCGTAGGTGACCTCGGCGAGGATGCGCGCGAGGACGCTGCCCGTGGTGTTGTCGACCACGCACATGGAGACCAGCTCGACGTCCCGGCCCTCGGCTGGGTCCGGCTGGCACCGGCCGACGGTCCCGGTCGGCACGTAGGGCGTGGCACCGTCCAACGCAGTGTCGATGACCCCTGCGACCTGTCCGGCGCTGCCGTAGGAGAAGTGCCGCAGGAACGGGACGCTCGGCCCGTCCTCGGGGGTGTCGCACAGGACGACGGGCTCGACGTCGAGGCCCCGGCCGCCGCCCGCGCTGCAACCGGTGCCGCACGGCACCTGCTGGCCCTCCGGGGCGTCCGTGGCCACGCCGTCCGCGTCCAGCCACGACACGCTTACCGTGCCGTCGCACCCCTGGCTGTAGACCTTCGTGACCTGCGTCTCCTGGCAGGACTGCGCGGGGGTGAGCGTCCACTCCCGGCCGTCGACGTCCTCCACCACCATCGGCCCGTAGACGGTCTGTGTGCCGCCGGTCGAGCCGACGAACCACGCGCAGCCCGGCTGATTCTGCGCGGACCAGGTCGCCCCGGACGGGTCGAGGTTGGTGAGCGCGAGCGCCCAGTTGTGGTGCATCCCGAGATTGCCCGGGGTGCCCTCGCCGCAGGGGCCGCCGGCGAACGACCGCCCGCCGTCCCCAATGACCTCCTCCCCGTTCACGATCCAACTCGTGATGGTGAGTCCGCCCGTGGTCGGCTGGCACGGGAACTGCCCGCCCGGGCCCTGGATACCGCCGCACTGGCCCGGCACGCCGCCAATCAACGAGGTGTTGTCGTAGCTCGCCTCGGAGCGCTCCACGATGCCCACGCACTCCGTGGAGAACGCGACCGGGCACGCGAGCTCCTGGCAGAGGACCAGTTCCGCGCCGGCCGGGAGCTCCACCTCGTCCCCGGTCGTCGGGTCGGTCAGCCGCTGCACCACCCGGTCGCCCGTCTGGTCGTCGTAGACGCGCTCCACCAGCACCTGGCCGAGGATTTCGCCGTCGGCGTCCTGGATGCACAGGACGTCCGGCTCGACGTCCACGCGATGTTCCGGCGGCGGGGGCGGGCAGCACTCCCCGCCTCCCGCAGCCTGGCACTGGCCGACCTGCCCGGTCACCTCGTACGGGGCGCCGTCCAGGGTGGTGTCGCTGACCTGGACGACCTCGCCGGTGGCGCAGTCGACGGTGAGCGTGCGCAGAATCTGGGTGGCGCACCCGGCGACGTCGTAGGCGTAGCTGATGTTAAAGGCGTCGGCGGTCCAGGACTTGCGTGTGACGCCGTGGCCGGTCTCCAGATCGAGGTGCACGCCGATCTGCCCGGCTGCGAGCTGGACGGCGGGGACGCTCGCTGTCACCGTCAGGACGCCGTCCCAGCCCGCAGGCACATCAGTCGGCACGCTGCGGTTGCCCAGCATCTGGCGGCCGGCGTCGAACAGCCTGAGCGCGCCGGAGTACCCGACTCCGGCGTCCGGCCCGAGCTGGGTGACATGCACCGACACGGTGACGGTGGCGGTGCCGTCGTCGCAGGCAGGCCGATCGGCCTGCACGCTCGCCTCGACCGTGCGGTAGGTCTGCTCAATGTTCCCCGTGCCGGGCTCGGCCGGGAAGGCCAGGCTCCCGCCGGACCACAGGGCGGCGCCGCCGCCCGCAAGTGCGCGGTAGGTGCCGGTGCCGCCGATCGGCGGGAACATGCCGCCGGGCGGGGCGGGCAGGTCGGTGACAGTGGGCTCGCCAGCAGCGCCGTCGGTGGGGATGTCGCACAGCAGGACCGTGGTGGAGTTACGGCACGGCTCTGCCGGGCAGCACTGGCCGCCTGCGGTGGTGCAGGCGCCGATCTGTCCCACGGGGTTGTACGGCTGCCCGTCCGAGGTGGTGTAGGTGACAGAGGTGACCTCGCCGCTCTGGCAGTCGGTGACCACGGTGGCCAGGACCTGCTGGGCGCAGCCGTCCTGGTCGTAGGCGACGGTGACGGTGGCCTCGTCGAGCACCCAGCCGCCGACGCGGGCGCCGCCGGGGCCGCTGCCGGGGCAGGCGGCCAGCGCGAGCTGGTAGGTCTCCATCAGGCCGAACAGGCGGACGGTCCCGGCGGCGAGGTCGGCGGCGGGCACCTGCCCGGTGACCGTGAGGGTCTGGACGGTGCCGACAGGGATGCTGCTCGGCGTGACACCGGCGGCGGCGATCTGTGTCCCGCCCACGAGCATGCGGAAGCTGCCCGTGCCCTGGCAGCCGTCGTCAGGACCGGTCCGCTCGACGCGGATGCTGGCGGTGACGGTGGCGGTCCCGGCGTCGCATGCGGGCCGGTCGGCCTGCACGCTCGCGGCGAAGGTGCGCACGAGCTGGGAGGTGCCGTCGCCGGGTGGGGCGTCGTCGGGCGGGATGATCAGACTGCCGCCCGACCACAGGGCGGCGGCGCCGCCGGCGACGGGTTCCTGCCCGGTGCCCGGGAAGACGCCGGCCGGATCATTGTCGGTGACCGTGGGGGCAGGCCCACCGTCGCCCGGCAGGTCGCACACCAGCAGCGTCGAGGTGTCACGGCACGGCTCGGGGCACACGCCAATGGTCGCGCCGCCCGGGACCGCGACTGGCCCGCCGGTGACGGCGTCGACCAGCCGCGGCGGCCCGGCCGGGTTGCCGTCGCCGTCGTAGACCTGCTCGGCGCGGATGTGCTGCAACACGCTGCCGTCGGTGTTGATGACGCACAGCGGCCACGTCTCCACATCGGCGCCGCCGGTCTCGGACCGGCAGGCGACCAGCTCGCCGCCGTCGGGGAGGTCGGCCTCCTCGCCCGTGGACAGGTCGATCAGGCGCTGGACGGTCAGCTCGCCGGTCTGGTCGTCGTAGACGCGCTCTGCGAGCACCTGCCCGGTGATCCCGCCGCCGGCGTCCTGGATGCACAGCAGCACGGTCTCGACGTCGAGGCGGGTTTCCGGAGGCGGCGCGGGGCAGCATTCGGCGACCGGCTCGCACAGGCCGACCTCGCCGGTGGGGGTGTACGGCTCACCGTCGAGGGTCGTGTCCGTGGTGGCGACCACCTCGCCGCTCTCGCAGTCGACGGTGACGGTGCGCATGAACTGGCGCGTCTGGACCATGGCGATGTCGAGACGGCCGGTGATCCAGTTCGCGCCGCCAATGTCGCGGACTTCGATCTCGATGGTGTTGGGGCCGGCGGTGACGGGGATCTGCGCCGTTCCCGAGGTGGCGGGCTGGTTCCACTGCCCGTACATGCCTGCGTCGGTGTTGTTCACTCGCACCCGGGCGCCGCCGTCGCCGCGGAACCCGACCGAGGAGACCGTCGCGACCCCGTCCTGCGGCGCGAGGAAGGTCTTGCGCATCACCCACCGCAGCGGGGCGCTCTCATACCCGGCCCAGGGCCCGACGTTGGGCCCGGCCGACATGTCGGAGCGGGCGCCCATGTAGGCGGGGTTCCCGGGCGGGTGCACGGCCGGGTACGGCAGCGGCTGCTCGGGGCCGAAGCCCGGCTGGCCGGTGAAGGCCACGATCTCCCAGCCGTCGTCGCCGGGCCGGTTGATCGGGTCGAACACCGTCAGGGCTTCCTGCTCGGCGGTGTCGCACAGCAGGACGGTGGTGGTGTCGCGGCAGGGTTCGGCGTCGGGCTGGCACAGGCCAACCTCGCCGGTGGGGGTGTAGGGGGTGCCGTCCAGCAGGTAGTCGGAGTGCCCGGTGATCTGCCCGTTCTCGTCGCGGGCGTAGTCCCGCACGAACACCGTCACGCCGCCGTCGCCGGCGGTGTCGCACATCTGCAGCAGGTCACGCTCGGGCTGCTCCACCCCGGCGGGGCAGGTGGTCACCTCGCCCTGCGGGACGTAGGTGGCGCCGCTGGTCGCGTCGACCAGCCGCACGGACGCGACGTCGCCGTCCGGGCCGTAGGTGTACTCGACCAGCACCAGGCCCAGCACGTCGCCGGTGACGGGGGCGACGTCGCAGAAGACGCCGGCGGTAGTGATGTTGCGCGGGTTGCCGCACGCCATCGTCCCGGCCGGCGGATCCCCCGCGCTGTAGGCGCCGGTGGTGAGGTTGAGCCAGCCGTCCTGTCTGACGGTCCCGTCGCAGTCGCGGGTGACCACCACCGCGATCGGCGTGCCGTCCGCCAAGCACAGGCCCACGGTCGCGGTGGGGGTTGTCGGCTCTTCACACTCGGTCGAGGTCGCGCACACCCGCACGGTGCCGGTGACCAGGTGCGGGGCCTGCCCGTCCAGCGCGACGTCCTCATAGCTGGCCGTGCCCGCCAGGAACGTGTACCGGCGGAGGAACGGCCCCGAGTCGTCACACAGCTGCAGCGTCTCCGACTCCGGGCAGCCGTACGTGCACTCCACTGGCGACACAGGCGCATACGGCGTTGAGGGGTCCGACTGGTAGGTCAGGACCAGCTCAGCCGTGCCATCCGCGTGCACGCACCACAGCTCGCTGTAGGTGGCGTCAGCGGCGCCGTCGCCGTCGGTGTCATCGCACCGCTGCACACAGATCGTGTCGACGCAGCCCGTCTCGCATGGCCCGGCATCGGCGGGGAGCACACCCGGGGTGAACACGCCAGCGGTGTCGAGCCAGCCGACAACAGCGGGATCCTCGGCCTCCTGACCGCATTCGACGCAGCCGGAGCGGACGACAGCGAGGATCGTGGTACCGTCCGCCCGGCACAGCGCGGTCGAGGCGATCGACGGGGCGCAGCAGGTCGTGACCTCAACCGGCTCACCGCCCCCGCCAGGCGAGCAAGGAATCGGCTCTACGGCCACTGGTCACCCCTCAGTGTCGGTGTGTGCCTGGCGGCGGTGCGCGGACGCGCGTCCTTCGGTTGCGTAGGTGCGTTCGCAGATCCCGCAGGGATACCGCTCGGTGGTCTGCTCGGCCGCCGCGGTGTCCTCGGTGGGTTCTGGTGTCACCGCAGGCTCGGGATGCAGCCCAGCCTCGCCCGCAGGCACGGGCTCGATCACGTGCTCGATCACGGGCTCGACATCCCGCCCGGGCTCGGCCTCCCCGTCGGTTGGTGGTGGTGCCTGGCCCCGGCTGTCCCCCTCCCAAGGCACGGCAGCAGGACCAGGCACCACGTACGGACGGCCATCCACTAGGGCTTCCGTGAGCAATGCCTCGGGGATGGCCGTGAACAAGGCGGCCGGGACGCCAAACTCGGTCTCAGACACAGTCCGCAGCTTGGGGGTCTGAGCCACGGCCCACCGGGCGAACTCCCGCCGCAGATGCCGGGCAGGCTGAACACGAATCATGCTCATGGGCAGGTCGTCACCTTCACCGCGCACACAACGCACGTCGTCGCCGGAACATAAGTCCTCTCAGCTAAGACGCGCCTGTCGTTAAACCGAAGATCAAGAGATGCGCCGCTGCTGTTCGGGATGATGTCCAGCGGCCCCCGCCGAACCTCCACCGGACCAGAGATGTACAGCCACGCCGTACCCGGCTCCGCCGGAGTCCCATCGGGGCCAGTGTTCGCCGCCGAATACCCGGCGCCGACGACGACGCAATGCCCGGTGAGCGTCCGCAGCCTCTCCCCTTCCCGGTGGGCGAGGTTGCAGCAACCCAGCAATGCCGCCGCCCCGGCCGGAACGTGCAGCACGCCAGTACCGCCATAGGACTCGGCTAGGCAGCCCTCCAACGCGGCCACCCCTTGGGCGATGTTGACCGGCCCACCAGCCGGGGTCAGATCAACCGCATCAGGAGCGAGGACGTTCGTCCAGAACCACTCCTCCAACGCGTGCTGTTCCCCGAGCAGCATCATCGCCCGGACGTGCTCGATCGCTTCCTCGTAGCCCAGGCCGAACGTTGAGCACTCCACCCCCGCGTACAGCGTGACCGGCCCGGCCGATTCGACCTCGGGCCGGCAGAACTCTTTCGCGGGGACCGGGCCACCGTCTGGAGGGCACCAGTCAGTGTCACGGACGGGGCAGCACCCGAGACCGAGCCACTCGACGCCGAGCAGCTCGTGTGGGTCGTCCACGTCGATGACCCTGGTACAGCCGCCGAGAATGCCGTCTGGCAGCGGCGTCCCCGCAATGGCCTCGACGCGGCGGCGCATTCCAGCAGGGGGCATCGTTACCCCCCCGCAATCTGTCGGTCGAAACCTCTATGAATAGAGGAGCGTTCAACAGAATGAGGGGGCCGACGGCGTTGCGACCGCCGCCGACCCTGACCGAACCCTTGTGTGGAAGGAGTCCGGCCATGAGCGAGCTTACGCTGCCTGGAAACACCACAGCGGACAGCCCTGCCGTGAACGGCAAGCCCGCAGTGAACTGTGGTGACTGCGGCGTCGTCATCTCCGCTAAGACGCGGAAAGCTCACGCAAACTGTTTCCGGCAGTACCGGAACCCGGAATGGATCGCCGCCGACCCCAATCGCTGCGCTATGCCCCTCCTGAGCGGGGAACGCTGCCCCGAGCCGATCAAAGGCCGCGACTGGTGCAACAAGCACCTGCAGCGGTGGAATAAGCATGGCGACCCCACCGACACCAGCGGACGCCGGGAGAAGGGCGAACTCCTCGCCTTGGTCCAGCAGGCCGCCAAGGGAGACACCGACGAGTGCATCCTCGCCCCGTGCGAGCGCAGCAGGCCGAGCCTGATGTACCGGGGTAAGCCCATGGGGGCGGCTCGCGCCGTCTGGTGGGAAGCCAACGGCAGCGACCCCGGAGACAAGCACCTGCGGTTCACGTGCGGGCGCGGCGACGACGGCTGCATCAATATCCGGCACCTTGAGCTGGACGTCCCCGACGCGGATGCAGTCTGCGATGTGTGCGGCGATCCCCCTACGCCGGACAACCGGCTCAAGGGCGGCAAGCACATCAACTACTGCTACCAGTGGGCTCGCAGGAACAACGCCAGCAACCCACAGTGCATCACCCCAGGCTGTGATCGCCCCTCGAAGGGCGGTGAGATCAAGGTCTGTGACCGCTGCTACCAGCGCATCCAGCGCGGAAACGACCCCGCCGAGCGGCCGTTCCACCAGCAGAACAAGGGGAAGCAGTGCAAGGTCTCCTGGTGCGAGGAAGATGCCGAGGTGCTCGGCTGGTGCCGAGACTGCTACGGCTGGTGGTGGCGTAACGGCGGCGACCCGAATGATCGTCGCTACCGGTACAACCGCAGCGTTGACGACATCATGGCGATCGTCATGGGCATCACCCCAGACCCTGCGACGGGATGCCGGGACAGCACGGGCATTTTCCCCCAGGATCCGTGCGGGTATCCGGTGACCAGCGTCGAAGGCAAGAGCGGCGTGAGGGTCACGCGACTGGTGCTCAGCCTCAAGCTGGGCAGGCCGCTGAAGCGTGCCACGCATGCCTGCCATACGTGCGATTA
The DNA here is from genome assembly GCF_001417795.1 of Sphaerimonospora mesophila. Classification (NCBI taxonomy): domain Bacteria; kingdom Bacillati; phylum Actinomycetota; class Actinomycetes; order Streptosporangiales; family Streptosporangiaceae; genus Sphaerimonospora; species Sphaerimonospora mesophila. The sequence continues at coordinate 167,261 of NZ_BCBX01000030.1, forward strand.
CCCGCCGTGTGTCGAGCCGTCCCACCTGTGGGAAGGCACCCCGGCCGCCAACAGCCATGACCGGGACGCGAAGGGCCGGGGAGCTCGCGGGGAAGGCAACGGCCGGTCGCGTCTCAACAAGGGCGCGGTCCGGTTCATCCGGGACACGTGCATGCTCGGCACGCACCAGTTCGACAGCAACGTCGCCGAGTTGGCGCACATGTTCGGGGTCAAGCCGCAGGCGATCCGGGATGTGGTGCATCGCCGGACGTGGCGTGACGTGCCGTAGAGCATTCGGCATCTGCCCTTCACCTCCTCTCATAGGCATGGGGCCCCGTCCGGCAGATTCGGGCGGGACCCTGTGCGGGGAGATCAGGGGATGGGGCAGGTGAGTTCGGTCTGCGCGCCGGTGGCACCGGACGGGCAGATGGGGAGGGTGATGAGGCGCAGGTCCGGCCCCCTGTTGATCAAGGCGACGCACTCTTCGCTAAAGATTGCGGTGTAGTCGTTCGTCTTGAACTTCTCCTGCGAGTGGATCACGCCGAGGCTGATCTCACCGCCACGGCCGATCTGCAGCGACCCCGCCACGTACATCAGCATCTGGATCTCAGCCGGCCATACCGTCGCCGGAGTAGGACCGCCGATCTCGTCCGGGACTGCCGGACCCAGACCGCGGGCCCACTGGATACCGACACCCAGGGTCGCGAACAGGTTGACGAGGTCCTGCACGCGGACCTCGGACAGGGAGCGGCCGTTCTGCCGGGCCAGGTCCGCCAGCATCAGTGAGCGGGACCACCAGGGCAGGACAACCTCGATGTTGATGCTGTCACACAGGGAGTGCCGCTCCACCATGTCCGCGGCCTGCAGCGCGATAGCCGCGTAGATCGCGCTGAGGGCGCCGAAGGTCTCCGGGAGCGCGACCGGGGTTGCCTGCGCGACGGCCTGCTCGAACAGGTGCTGCCGGATCCGCAGCTCGTGGGCGACCATGACGGCCTTCTGGTACCAGGCGACCAGCTCAGGGAAGTGCCGCTGCGTCAGAATGCCCGATTCGAGACAGACACCGACGGCGTCACATCGGACTTCGACGGGCTCCGGGCAGGGGATCTTGAAGCAGGGCTTCTCTGTGCCCGCAATGTCGTCCGCCTCGGTGTGGACGAACGTCATGCTGGCGACATCCAGCGACGGGATCGGGAAGTAGCGCAGCCCGCCCCGGGCGAGCTGGATCTCCGGCGCGTCCCACAGCATCTCCGGGCAGGCGACCTGCGCCAGGTCGTACACCGTCTCCGACGGCGCGCACCAGCCGCCGGACGCGACGATGTCCCCGCCAGACAGGCGGGACTGGTCGGCGGCGAGGATGACCGCCCGCGTGCCCTCCGTACCACTGGAGGAGTCGTTGATGATGAGGGATTTGTCGAACGGCAGCCGGTACGACGCGGTCAGACCGACGCCCCCGCCCGCCGTTTTGAGGGCGTTGGCGCGGCGGATGATGCCCTCGGTGACGCCGTCCATGTCCAGCGCCTGGCCCGGCTGGTAGCCGGGGACGTCCACGCTGGCGGTGATCTCCGGGCGCGGGTTCGGGTCCGGCGGCAGCACACGCGGCTGCCTGCGGCGGACCCCGGACAGGTCCAGCACCGGCCGGCGCGGGGCGATGACGGCGGTGGCAGCGACCTCGCGGGGCTCCGGCTCCGGGTCGGGGGTGGCGGCGGCTTCCACCTCGCCCTCCCCCTCGCCGTCCTCGGCCTCATCGTCGTCGTCGGGGGTGGTGCCGCGGACCTGGGCGGCGAGGGCGTCGATCTCGGCGGCGGCCTGCTCGGCGGCTTCCCTGCGGGCCTGCTGCTCGGCGCGGATGTCGTTCACCGCCGTGGCGAGCGTGCGGAGCTGCTCCAGATCGTCGGGGGTGACGGTGGAGGAGTTGGAGCGGGCGTCGAAAGCCTGGACCGCGCCGTCAAGCAGCGCGGCGAGTTCGTCGTCGGGCAGGCTGGTGATGTCCTCGGGGAGCTCGAATGCGTCCACGGGTCTCTCCCTCTTGCGGGGTGAGAGCCCGGCCCACATACCAGCGGCTACCTAAAAGTTCATGCTAATGCTATCGGTCCGGGTCCTGCTTGCGGCAGAACCCGGACCGCATGGTCAGGTGCGGGCGCCGGTCCGCTCCAGCTCGTCAGCGACGCCTCGCAGCGCTCCCGCCACACGGCTCCAGAACTCGGCCTGGTCGAAGTCGGCGCTGACCCCGAGGGCATGGCCAGCGTCTGGCTTGCCGGTGAGAGTGATCGGAACGTCGACGGTGGCGACCTCAGCCTCCTCGGTGTTGCCGATCCGAAGGTAGATCGGGAGGGTGCCGACGTTGACCGCCTGCCCGGCCGGGGACGGCTGCTCGACGGCTTCCATCCCGGCGTCCCCTCCGGCTTCCTCGCGGCAGACCTTGCACAGGCCGAGGCCGCCGCACCGGGCGACAGCGGTCGGCTTCGGCTGGCTGGTATCGATCACCCCGTACGGGTGGCCGTGCCTGGTATACGGCATCGCCGCCTCCTATCAGATGAAGTCGGTCTCGGACACGGGTGCCCATGCGACGCTGTCTTGCCGGTATGCCGTCCGGATCTCCGTCAGGGCGGCGCGGAGACTGTCCACCTCGTGCTGGTGGATGCCAATGCACCAGCAGCAGTTCTGCCACGGCACGGCCGGCGCCGAGAACCAGTGCCCGTACATCTCGGCCGCGTGCGTCCTGACCGTCGTGTCGATCTCGTTGACGAACGCGGCCCACTCGCGCTGGGCGAGCTTGTCGTCGCTGTTGCCGATCGACACGTACACGGTGAGCATCAGCCGGCCCGGGCTTCCGTAGAGAGCTGGTGCAGCGCCTGCTCGGCGGCCTTGCGGCGTTGCGCGGGGATGCCGGTATCGCAGCACGCCTCACGCCGGAACAGGCCATCCGGCGGGTCGGTGTTCTCGCCGTGGTACCGGCACTGCGCGGGAAGGGACTCCAACGCGGCACGGATGACAGCGAGATGCTGTGCGGTCATCAGGTGGGGTTCCCTTCCTCGTCGAGCTGGTCTGCGTGAGCAATGATCCACAACGCCTGGTAGGACCCGGTCTCGTACAGGTGCGGGGACTCGCCGAGTGCGTAGAACGCGCCGGACTGGCCGTGCCAGCCGACCTGACGCAGCACCATGCGGTACGTCTCGCCGTTGGAGTGGACATGGGTGACGGTCCGTTCCTCGCCGGGCTCGTGCTGGCCCCGGTACGGGCGGCGGTCCTCAGGCGTGGCCATCAGACGCGCTCCGGCCAGTGCCACGTCCCAGGCAGGTACCGGCCCTCGACCGGCTCGTGATGCTTGCACGTGTTGAAGAACAGCCCGGTCGGGTTGTGCACCTCCAACACGCACGCGTCCGGGTGCCACTGCTCGGTTACTTCCCGCAGCTTCACGTTGTCCTCGGAGATGTACGGTGCGCGGACAACCGCGGGGACCCACGCGCCGACCTCGGTGATGACGGCGGCCCGGCACACCGACTGGTACGCCTGGCTGCCGTCCTCCCGCACGGGCGTGCCGTGGGACACGTAGTGGACGACGCGGCCGACGCTCGGCGTCTGGCTCATCGGGCATCCTCCTTGACTGGTGTGCCGATCGTGGCTTCCATCCACACGCCGTCGTCGTACACGTGGGCGGTGAACGGAAGCCCTTTCGCTTCCGCCATCCGCATCACCATCTCCGCTGACCGCGCATGAATCAGGCCATGCGCCCACCCTTGGAGCTCCAGCGACTTCCACATCTCGCCGAGCGCCCACCCGCGCACGAACTCCTCGTTGTCGGTGTCGAACGGCAGGACGAGGCCGTATTCCTTCTCGTCGTTGCTTTCGCTGCTCAACGGGGGTCTCCGGTCGTCTGCGCGGTCTGGGGCTTGCCCTTTTCCCGCACGGTGGCGCCCTGGTAGCGCTTGGCGACCGCGTCAGCGGCGGGCTTCGAGGGGGTGGTGTACGCGATCCGGCCGTCGGCGGTGACGACCTCGTACTGCTGCCTGTTCTTGTTGCACCCGCATCCCATGATCAGACACCTTCCTTCACCTTGGCCGCCAGGTTGGCGGCGAGTTCTGCACGAACGGGCGCGAGTTCGGCGGCCATGCGTTCGATCTCGGCCCTCACCTCGGCACGGCGTTCCATCTCGTCCACCACCGCGGCGGCGAGCGTCCCGTAGTCCACCGCAGGCGCCGCTGGCTGTCCGGGGGTAGGCGCTGCGGACGCGGTGAGCGCGAGGTTGGCCCGGCCGATCACCGCCGACGCGGCCAGCTTCGACGGGTGACCCGGCACCGGGACGGACAGCACGGCGCGGAGGGACCACTGCCCGTTGCGTTCCTGCCGCATGTGATAGCTCGGCTGGCAGGCCGCGAAGACCATCCGGTCCCACTCGCTGAGCCAAGGGGCTGCCGCTCCGGAAAACCACAGGCCGCCCTCGGACATACCGACGGTGACGATCCCGGCCACGGTGCGCGTGTCATCCCATTGACACGCTGCGGTCTCACATTCAGCGCCGTCTCTGTGGTGGCCCACGTTCATGGTGAACGCCCCCACCTTCGCGTAGGTGCCATCGTCCAGCAGGAACCGCGTCCGGAGGAACGCCGTGGTGTCGACATCCCCCAAGCTCTCGATCGTCAGGTTCCGCCCGGGGTAGGCCTCATGCGGGACACCGGCCTGAGCGACCCACCCGTAGATCCTGCCGTCCGCGTAGTGCACACCGCCCGAGCCCGGTGGCAGTTCCTCCGGAGTCGGCTCGCGGAACCACGCGGCGGGCATCGGCGGAAGGGACTGCATCTCCTGCCAGGCTGACGCTTCGAGCTCGTCCATCTCGTCCTCGTCTTCGTCCCATGGCGCGACCATCCGCTCGTCGAACGCCTCGCCCATGCGCCGGTAGAGGGCGCTGACCCGCTCGCGGAGGGCGTCCTGCTCGTCTTCGGGGATGTCGACCCCGCCCCGGCCGCCGGACAGGACGTTGGCGACGGCGAACACGCCATGGGCGACGATCTCCAAGCGCTGCCCGCCGTCCCCGTCATAGACACTGGCGACGCCGAGCTTGTACGCCGAAAGGGTCGCCGGATCCTTGTCCGGGTCTCGCCACAGGAACGCCGCGCCGAGCCGGTCAGGGTCTACGGTGCCGTCGCCATCGGTGGCCCAGGCGAGCACCCGTGATCCGGCGGCGTCTCCGTCCCATTCGGCGTCCCGCTCCGAGTGGATCGGCAGCTCGAGGTCGCCGGACATCGCAGCGACGATTTCAGGCCGGTCCTCCGGCAGTGTGGAGGCGCCGACGTACAGGCCACGGGACAAGCGGACGATGTGCCCGGCCTCGCACGCGCGGGCGAGGTAGTCCCGTGCCTGGGTGGTGGTCATCTCCAGCGCGGTGGCGACGTCGTCGGCTGCGACGGGGATGGGGCTGGTCGCGACGTAGGCGATGACCTCACGCATCCGGCCCCGCTCGGGAGCCCCGTCTGCGGTCACTTCCGCCGCGTCGAGGGTGATCCGCGCGCCTGCGAACGCCGGCATGCTGACGAGGGTTGCGCCTCGCAGGCGGCCTCGGGTGATCCGCATCAGGAAATCGCCCGCGCGTTCGGCCATCAACACCTCGCCTCGGGCGTCGTCGGCGTCCCCGGCTGCGGCGGTAACGACCCCGGCAGCGGTGAGAGCTGCGTGGAGCGCGGCCCCGGCGACCAGCCCGGCCGGGCTGGTGGTCCACTCGACGGTGTGGTCTGCGCGGACTGCGGTCCCGCTGGCGGTGTGCTCAACCCGGTGGGTCGCCCTCACCCGGTACCCGCCCTCGGACAGGGGGGTGATCGTGGTGTGGGCGAGGGAGGCCAGCAGCACCACCTCATCCCCGCTATCGGGTTCCTCGCGCTCTTCTGGCGGGCGGGCATCCACGAACTCCACATCGACGTCGTCCAAGTCCACGGACACGCCCAGGGGCGCGCCTTCCTCAAGGAGGCGGATCGCCTGCGCCCCTGCCGGTTGGGAGGGGTAGAGCACTCCGGTGCCGGGGATACGGTCGCCGTCCCGGTCGAGCGTTTCGATCGCCCCGGCGAGCTCCGCGCCTTCATGCCCGGAGAGCATTTCGTCGGCGTACTGCAGCGGCCACGGACCGTCCTGCCAGTACAGCGCGCCCGGCGAGAAGATACGGCCGTCGCCGGTCTGCTGGTTCTCGAACGCCAGCGCGTCACTGCCGGGTGTGGACCAGCGGCGCGGCGTCGGGGTCGTTTCGGTGGCGTCGGCGGTCACAGCGGACTCCTCCTGCGAAAGGGAGAGCGGGATATCGGTGATGTCACCGGCGTAGGCGATGCGGAGCCGGTCGAACGTGATTGGGCCGACCCTGTCGGCCAGGCCTGGCAGCTGGGTCAGGTCATCGGTGTAGGTGAGCGTGACGTGGGGCGCCCACGGGTCGTGCTGCTCCGGGTACGCGAACACCTCGAGCACCATCCCGGCCACCGCGTCATGGATCGCCGACAGTTCGCCACCGCCGACACCGAGCACGATGCACGGCTCCTCACCGCCGGGATTGAACACGCTGATCGCGAACCCGTTCGCCTCCACCGGGCCGTTCCCCGCGGTTTGGGCTTCCTCGACATGCGAGCGGAGACGGTCCACGATCGCCGCCCGCGCCTCATCCGGGATGTCCTCAGCCGGGCCGAGGAACAACAGCGTCAGGTGCAGCTCCTCCGGCGGCAGGCCGCCCTCCACGGCAAGCCGCTCAATGTCTTCCTGGGTGGGCACCAGCGCCACCATCGCACCCGAATGCGGACCCCCAGCAGCGGCGGTCACCTCAGACTGCTCGTCGATCTCCCGCACGATCCCTCTCTCCTCGAAATCGCTGACGACGGCGGCTATCTCGTCTTCGGTGAGGAACTGCCGGCCTCGGTCCCGATCGGCCCCGCGCGGCACGGTCTCTTCGTCCCAGTCCATGACCATCGAGCAGCGGCAATTGATCACGTTTTCCGGTCCGCCGAGCGGGTCGCCCGGGAACATCAACATGGCGCCGCCGACCAGGAATGGTTCGTCGAGCAGCACCCGGGCGCCATCGGCACGCCAGTGCGCCGCCCTGGTGCGGGTGTCGAGAGTAGAGATCCACTCCTTGACCGTGGGACGGTCCTCGTCGGGCAGGTCCCATGCCTCGTCGTACGCCGCGGTGTGCCAGGCCGACAGGACCTCGGTGCGGGCGATCCTCCGCGCCCGCACATCGCCAAGCTCGGTGCCGTGTGCGGCGAACGTCTCCTTCAGCCGGTCGCGGAGCTCGTCCATGTCGTCGCCCTCGGCCACGCCCTGGGCGAGAGTCTCCCGCGCGGCCTTCCACAGGTCGTCACCGACGTCCCGCATCCGGTTCTCCGCCATGCGGAGGTAGCGCTGCACCCGCTCCGGGAGGGTCTCGGGGTCCCGCAGGTAGGCGTCTACGAGGTCGACGGAGCGGTCGACGGGGTCCGCGCGGGCGTCCTCGTCGTCGCGATCAGGCTCGGCGGGCGGGACCGGCCGCTCATCCTCCGGCACCTGGTCATCCTCGAGCCGACGCTCGGCGAGCCAGCGGAGCATCGCCCCTGCCCCCGCCCCGTACACCGCCACCAGCGGCGCCAACACGGAGGGGATCTGCGCCCACCACAGCGCGGCCACGGCCTGCAGGTCCGCCTCTTCGACGGGTTCGCCCTGGGCGACCAGCACGCGCGGATAGCCGGAGGCGGTCAGGTGCGCGGCATACTCCTCCGCGACCTGGTCGAGCGCGGCCTGCACCACCCGCTCGGCCATCGGTTCCAACCCGCGCAGCGTCCGCTCGGATGCCACTCGCAGCCCGTCACGATGGTCACGCTCAGCCATCTTGGACTCAGCCACAGCGCACCTCCTCGCCAGCAGCGGAGGAGGGCAGTGTGTCCGGCGGCTCCGTGGTCTCGTCCACCGGCAGCGCCGGGGCGGCCGGCAGCCGCTCCCCCCGCTCCTGCTGTCGTTGGCGGCGCGCGGCCTGCTCGTTAGCGTCAGGGGCGTCGGTGTCGTCGAACCCGGTCTCCCGGCGCAGCGCCTCCGCGCTGATGACACCGCGGTCGTACACCTCGAGTGCGGTCTGGGAGCGGTTGGCGTAGACCCGCAACTGGCTGGTTTCGTACCACACCAGCACGTCATCAGCGTCTGCGATGTTCTCGGATTGGAGGAGGGGGCGGAGCCACTGCCCGGTGAGGGCGTCCGAGACGGTCGCTAGCCGGGGCTCGATGCCGAGCCGGATCGCTTCCTGTTGAAGGCTCCACTGCCCCCAGTGGTTGACATCACCTAGACCGAGGAGGATTTCTGCGGGGACCTCCAGCCCAAGGGCGAACCGGCGGATGGCTTCCTCTCGCAACTTGATCGCGATCTCATCGAACTCCGACTCGAACGTGATCCGCTGAATCTGCCCGATGGCCTCGCCGGGTACTTCCAGGATGATCGGCACTGCCGCCGCAGCGCTTTCGGGGTCCTTATAGGCGGTTTCGGCGACGGTCATGAAAACTTCGATCAGGTCGTCTTCGCCCTCGTCTCCCGGCTGACCAGTCGAGGGGAAGCGGACGCCGTGCGGGACGAGCAGCACCCCACGCCCGTGCAAGCGGGAACGGGCGATCGCCGCAACGGAGGCGTTCAGCAGCCGCAGCTCTTCCAGTAGGCCGAGGGATGACCGGACGGGTGAGTCGGCTTCGATGTACCGGCGCGGGTGGGGTTGCCAGACGCGGATCGCCACTGCTGCTGTTGGATCGGCTGGTGCGTCGGGGTCGTCACCTGGGATGACGACCTTCTCCCCGTCGATTTCCGCTTCGAGGTTCCGGCCGGCGCGGGTGACTTCCTCCGTGGACAGGACCCGCCAGTCCACCTCGGCGCGTTCCCCCGTCGGGTCGGTGGGGCGGATGACGATCCAGCCCTCACCGGGCACCACCAGGTGCGGGCCGAAAGCCTTCAACATCTCTGATTGCCCGGCCGGGCCGCCCGCGATCGTAGCGACGAGCTCGGCCGCACGGTGACTGTCCGGGAGGGGGTCGACGGTGCCGTCTGGGGCGCGTACTCCCGCGATGAGGCGGGCCTTGCTCATGGCGTTCGCGACCCAGGTGGCAGCGAACCTGACCTCCGGAACCGTGTCGTAGAAGGCCCAGGCTGTGTGCTGCCAGGACTGGTCAGGGGCTTGCGCCTGGCCACGAAACCGGCGGGTGGTCCAGCGGGCAGCCGCAGCCGCCAACTCGCGGACGCCACGGCTTCCGCGTCTGCTGGCAGGGGTGGACGGCATCCCGGCACCTCGGATCAGGTGTGGAGTCCGGCCCGGCCCGTAGCCAGCAGCCCGCGATGGTACTCATGTAAGCCTAGCGACGGCCCATGGTCAGGAGCAGATCTCCGCGCCTTGGAGGGCAGCAGCGAGCCACCGCAGCTCGTGCGGCACACCCGAGCGGAGCAGCGCGCGAACGTATTCGTCGGCCGCGCGGATCAGCCGGTCCTTGTCCACGCTCCCGCCGGGGGTAGCGGCGAGGGCTTGGCGGAGGCACGTCCACGCACCGGTGAGGAGCCGATCCAGGTCGTCGTCATCCACCCGGATCTGCGTGTGCAGCAGGTACGGGGGGATGTGCTGGTAGCGGGACCGCCGGTCACGGGTGAGGAGGCGTTTGCCGCTGACTTCGAGTGCGCGCCAGACCGCGACGTCGGCGGCGAGGATCACCTCATCCACGCACGTCGTGGCGCTCATACCGCGGCCCGGGTGTCGTCCCACCGGTTGAGGAGGACCGCACCGCCGGCGATCGCGAACCACTCGACGCCATGCAGCAGCCAGTGCGCGTCACCCCAGGTGCCCGTGCAGGTGAGGTAGACGGCGAGGATGATCCCGGACAGCCAAAATCCCATGCAGTATGGGCAGCTGATGAGGGTGGTGATCAGCTCGCGGGGTCTCGATTCGGGGCGGTGTGCCTGCCACAGGTGGATGCGGTCTCGGATCGGGTCCAAGATCGAGTCCCAGACGATCAACTGGGTTGATCGGTAACCAGCGAGCGCGAGCACGGCAAGCACGGCGATATTGATCACGGGCAACCCCCCAAGATCTCCCGATTTGCCGCCAATCATAGGGGTCAAGGTCGTGATTCCTTGTTCGTCAAGCGACCTGCCAGAAAAGTAATCCCTGTGACGGTGTCAGTCCTGGTTGTTACCGTGGGTGAATGGCCCCCTCCACGCCTCGACGCGCGCACACCCTGCGCCGCCTCGGCCGGCGCACAGCCGACCCGCCGCTCAGCGTGCTGGACGTCGCTCTCCGCCTCGACAACTCCCGCGTGGTTCACCTGGCCGGGACCGCGACCGACCACCGCGGTGAGACCTTGCCCGCCCCGGCCTGTCACGTCGGCGTCGCCGGATGGGACCCCCGCCGGTTGCACGTGTCGGAAGCGCCGGTCACCTGCCGCCGCTGCCTCCACCTTCTGGAGGCGAGGCAGATCCCCGCAGTCCCTCTGCAAGAGCCGCTGTTCTAACCGGACGGTTTTCCCTACTTCCCGTGGGCTCCGCTGCGATACTGGGGCATCCCAGCCCTCGAGGAGCCTCCCTTGTCCTTCAAATCCGCCGCCGCTACCACTGCTGCCGCTGTCATGGCGTTGACCGCATGCAGCAGCCCGGCGACGTCGGAGGAGGAAACCGGACGCCACGTCACCTCAGCTGAAGTGACACCCTGGCCTTTCGCCGCCGGAGCTGGGCGGCTGGCATGCCCCTTCGGAAACGAAGTGGTATTCACGCCGGACGGGTCCTCGACGACGTACGCGCTGAACGGCCGAGCCATGGGAACCGGCAAGTACCGGCGGCTAGAGCCCGATGACCCGATGTGGCTGAGCGACGAAACCGTACCGGTCGAGATCGGCCCGCCGATAAAGATCACTACTCACCGTTTGATCGAAGAGGGCTTGAAGCTCTGCCAGTAGGAGCGCGGCTCGACGAGGTAACCGTCACTGCTGCTCCTCGGGGTCAAGCGAGGGGAGGCTCAGCCGGTCTGTCGCCTCCCGCCGGCGCCGCTCCGGCCGCCGGTCGTACCGCGCGGTTGTCGCTGGGGATGCGTGGCCGACCAGCGCCTGAGCCGTGGCGAGGTCCACCCCGGCGTCAAGCAGCTCCCCGACGTAGGTGCGGCGGAAGTCGTGCGGGGTCCGGCGGGCGGTCTTGGCTTTGCCGAACCGGCGGTCGTGGACGACGCCGAGCGCGCGGGGGGTCATGTGTTTCATCCGGCCGCCGTCGTCGTAGAGGATCTGGCCGCTCTTGCGCAGCGCGGGGAACAGGGCGCCGGGGGCACGGCCGCGTGCGGCGAGCCAGGCTTCGACTCGGGCCATCGCGTCGGGGATGAGGTAGACGAGGCGTTCCTTGTCGCCCTTGCCGCGGACTTTGAGGGAGCGGGTGCCGGGGTTGTAGTCGGCGAGGGTGAGACCGACGAGTTCGGCTCGGCGGCAGCCGGTGGAGAACAGGGTGGCGAACAGGGCACCGTCGCGGAGGCCGATCACGCGGTGTCCCTCAGTTTCGGCGTCGGCGTCGCAGCTACGGAGCACGGCGGCGAGGCTTTCGCCGGGGACGTCCTTCCCGGCGGGGACTCGACTCCCGCTGACGGTTTCGAGGTCGGCGGCGCGCTGGTATGTCTCGGCGTCCATCAGGCCGAGCTTCCATGCTTCCTTCAGGACGCGGCGCAGCGCCACGAGGTGCTTGTTCACATGGCTGGGGGACCAGCCCTGTTCCAAGAGCTTCGTGCGGATCTTGACGGTGTGGCCGTAGGTGAGGCGGTCCCAGCCCAGGGTGGCGCCGAAGTTCTCCCGCTCGATCGTGGGCATGGCGTTCCACTGTTCGTCGTCGAGTTCGGCTATGAGGCGGGCGATCCGGTTCAAGCAGCCGCGCATCGTCCGCTTGGACTCCTCGCTCTTGAGGTTGTCCAAGTAGACATGGAACGGGTTACACGCGGGCGCGGCCGGGACAGCAGGCAGATGGGCGTGCTCGACGACAACGGGGACGAGGCCGGTCGCGTCATCCATTGTTGGCGGCTCAAGGTCGGTCATCGGCCACCGCCTGCCGCACCCTGGCCTCCGCCAGTTCCTCGAACCTCGCGATGTCCTCCGGGGCCATCGGACGCACGGCTCGACCACTGATCCTCAACGCCAGGTTGTACAACTCGCGATGCCGTACGTCCCACTTGACGTCGCTCTCGTTCAGTAGGGCCGTGGCCAGTTCGACCGTGGGCGAAACGTAACGGCCGTCGACCATCGCGGAGCTGTACAGGCCGTCGATCAATTTCTCGACGAAGCCCTCGCCGTGGACCGAACAGATGATCGACTCCTCGATGACGTCGTCATCGTCGTCGGTCCAGTCGTAGTGGTCGATGACTCCTTTAGCGCTGACCGGGCCGTGCGCCACGACATGCGTCCAGGCGTACAGGCGGGTGCCGTCACCGCATTCCGCGCATCTGTAGACACTTGTTGCTGGAGTGGCAGCAGCGGCCTTAACTGCCGCCCTGGCGTGGCGTGATCGTTCAGCCTGAAACGATCTCCGGTCCAGCTTGGAGCGGGACTTGAGGCTCATGGGGGACTCCTACGGGATCTTGTAAGGGCTGATGTCCAGGTCGAGCCTGTCGGCGATCGGTGCGAGTGCCGGGTCGGCACGTAGTTGCTCGAAGGTTTCCCGGAGCCGAGCTTGCAGCGTCTCCCATGCCTGGGCTTCGTCGTCATGCTCGTCCGGTTCGAGCCAGGCGGAGATCTCGATTGAGTGTTTCTCTCGGGCCATGGTGATCGTTGCTCCCGTTGGTCTTGGGGTCGGGTGGCTCGACTCTAGCACGCTTAGGTTCCGGGAATTGGCATTCCGTGAATCTAAAATCGGGCCAGAAAACAGCAGCTTTGAAGCGCCGCAGTCAGAGATATTTCGCCCCACAACTATCCGCACAGGGAACAGTTCGCGTCCGGATCCGTCCGGGAGCGTCCGCTGCCGTCCAGCCGGGCCCGGAAGCGCCCAGCGTGGATCAGCTTTCAGGCGACCTCGTCCTGATTTCGTTCCTTCTGCCCGTAGACGGCCGGATGACCGAACACGTCGTCAAACTGATGGGCCAGCCTGCCGTTGATGAGGTAGTACGAGCCCCCAAGACCACGAGGCCCGCGAGACCCGTAGGCCATCACCTCCTGCGGCGTGAGAACGCCGAGGTTTCCGAACACATAGAAGATCGGCACACCGAACGCGGCGATGAACTGGAGCCCGAAGCTCACACACTTCTGGGAGACGGCGTACCGGCCAGTGTCTGCGCTGCTCATGCGGTCCTTCGCATCGATCGCAACCAGATCACCGTCTCGTACTGCGACCAGGTCAGGAAAATTGGCCCAGCGGGTACGTGCGATAGCGCGTCTGATTTCTTCGCGGAGGATGGACTGCCCCCATGGGTTTACAGCCCAGTTGCGTGTCTCCAGTTCTGCGCAGATGCGGAGTTCGTGGGCTTCTCCAAAGCTTTTCCGATCATGGAATGAGTGCATAGGCCAACGATGGGTGATGCCCTTGAGCTGCCGCAACTCGTGTCTCGTGGGGTCTGGTGAGCGCTCGTGGAGTCTGGCGAGCGCTCGTGAAGTCTCGTGAGCGCTCGTGGGGCCTGGTTAGTCTTCAAGCGTTATCAAGCTGGTACCTCTAGCGCCGTTCACCATCCGACGCGGGCACAGCCGTTACTCGATGAGGTTGTAGGACAGCAGGGACATGGTCACGGTGAGCGCGGCCCACCCGCCGAGGCCCACGCCGAGCGCGAGCAGTCCCCGGTCCCGCACGAGCAACAGGTCGAAGACGAGCCACGCCCACGCGCCGGTCACGAGAAGGAACGGCCCGCCGAACACGGCGAGGAACATGCCGGTGCTCATCGCTTGCCGCCTCCGGTGACTGGCCGGCCGTACCGAGCAGCAGCGCTCCCTCGGCCCGTCCTCGCCTCAGTCGGCCGCGCCCGGGCGGGTGAACGGACGACGCTGGAACCGACGAGATCGCGAGCAGCAACGACGTACCTCATCGCGTCAGCACCGTGATCATTCTCCTTGACCGGGGCCTCCTTCGGCGGCTTACCCGGCGAGGACTGCCACACGTACCCCGGGATCTCCTCGGCAGTGCAGCAGGGGCGTTTCGCCTCTTCCAGCTTCGGATCACGCTCTACGAGGGCGTCGCGCATGATGAGGAGCCGAGGCCGGCGATCCCCCGCGACTCGGAAGCGGGCTTGCGCGGCTTGGATGCCGTCGGTGACGGTCTTCTTCGCTGGGGCGGTGGGGATGCCGAGGTGGCGTTCCAACGTGGCACGGTCTTCGGCGTCGTGGTCGCAGATCACCGCCCGAGGCCGCGGTTCGGCCCACACGAGGCGGCATTTACGGCAGTCGTGGCAGTCGTGGTCTGCGGCCTTAGACCCGCAGCACTGCTCGCAACGTCGCACGAGCCGGAGGATCTGCCGGGCGTGGTCTTCCACGAGGCGGCCGGAGTAGTAGATCTCCCGGTACAGGTAGAGCCTGCCGTCGCCGTCTTCGGCCCAGAACTGGCAGACGAACGGGTTGGTGTAGCCGAAGTCGACGGACCACCAGCGAGGCCAATCGTCGGGCGGCGTAAACCGGTCGACGAGGTGCACGACGGGGTCGAACTCCTCGTACACCAGCCCTTCGGCGGCGGCCCACAACCCGTCGCGCAGCCGAAGTCGACGCACACCGGTGAGAGCGTCGAGCTTGGCCATGTAGTCCCGGCCCGCTTCGGTGAGGGTGCCGTCCTCGTTGACGTAGGCGGGGTTGTCCCGGTGGCGGGAGTTCAGCATCACCATCGCGCCGCGGTCGGCACGCTGCTTGATCCAATGGGTGGGGTGGACGGGGTTGCACGCGGCGATCTGCTGCTGCCACGACAGCACCTGATTTCGCAGTCGGGTACCGAGGGTTTCCCAGTCAGTCTCGGTCAGCTCGGTCGCCTCGTCGACGAACACCAGGTCGAACTCTGAGGACAGGACGCGCTCAGGGCGGTCCATGCCTCCGACGACGATGACGCTGCCGTTGGAGTACCGGTAGGAGGCGGCTTCCCGGGTGCTGCCGCCGTACCAGCGGACCAGCCCGGCGGCGAGTGCCTCGGCGGCGACCTTCCGCTCGAACGTCACCAGCGTGGTGGCGCCGAGCGAAACCGCGGTCTTCCGGACGATCAGGCACCGGATGCCCGGCGTGGACAGCGCGGCGAGGTGGACACGGAACAACGCCGCGAGCGATTTCCCGGTCCCAGCGGGACCGGCGATCACGACTTCGGATGATCTTTCGGTGAACAGGGCACGGGCCGCGCCACGCGGCTCGTACCGCACCACCAGGTGATCAGACGTGGTGGTCATTTCAACTGGGCAGGGTCGACACCGACGACCTCGTAGGTCACCCCGCCGGACAGGCTGACCTTCTTCTCCGCGTCCAACCCCAGCAGCGCCGCACGCCGGGCCTGGATCTTCAGCATCCGATCCACCGCCGCGAGCACCGGCCCGTCATCGATCAACGGTTGCCCGTCCCACATGACAACCTTGCCCTTGTCCACCACGTAGTGCGTGGCCTCCAACACGCCCAGCGCGGCGCGGTGCATCTCGTCCAAGCGGACAAGCTCGAGCTGTCGGACCTCCTCGGCTGGCTCGCGGACGATGTCGGCGATGGCCCGTTGCACAGCCAGATAGGCGTTGCTTCGCGATACGCCGAGCTGTTCGGCGATCTGCTCATACGACAGGCCACGCGCCCGTAGCCGGCAGGCTTCCGCGTCCCGGACGGCAGTCTCAGGGTCGCGCGTGTAGCGGCCGTCACCGCCTCTCACACCGGACAATGCGTGCCCCTCCCCCGATCACGGATCTTGCCTCTCAAGTGTGCCTGCCCGTCGGTGTTCTGCTGGCCTAGCGTTCTGCTGGTTCAGCCGGGAACGTCCGGTAGGCAGAACTGCGACGGGCGCCCAGGCTGGCAGTCGCAGACACCGGGGTTCTCCGCATGCCAGCGTTCCCACGCGGCACGGCCTGGGCGCCAGTGGCGGCGTACGGCCTCGGCGAGTGGGAGCGGTTCGGGTGGGTTGGCGAGGAACGCGGTGAGGGTGCGTTCGCGTTCGCGTGTCCACTCCTCCTCGGTGTACGGGGGCAGGCCGGCGCGGGCGGCCCGCTTGGTCGCGTAGACGCTGTCGATGCCGCCGCCCTGGTGGAACTCGCCACTCTGGGTCACCCAGACGTACATGGTGTTTCCTCCCTGATCGACGGTGCGGTCTTAGTCGAGGTCGGCTACGAGGACGGTCGCGTTGTCCGCGTGCCGGGTCGCGTGCCCGATCGCGGCGGTGGTCAAGGCACGGGCGGCGGTACGCGGGGAGCCCGTCAGGTAGGAGGCGAGGTCGCAGCCGTCGTCCTCGAGCGGCTCGTACGCGCCGTCGGACGCGAGCAGCAAACGGCCATGCTGGGCGGTGCTCCGGGCGCCGATGGCGGGGGCGTCCCTGGAGTCGCCCAGGTAGGAGGTGACGTGGTTACGGGCGTACTGGTCGGGCTCCTGACCGAGGTCTAGCAGCGTCTGGCGCATGTTGTGGTCCTTCGTCAGCCGCTCCAGCGTGCCGTCGGCCGTGAGGAGGTAGGCGCGGGCGTCGCCACACCACGCGACCTCCAACGGCTTGCCCGGGGCGGCGACGGCGACGACTGCGACAGCGGCTGGCGCGCCGTAGTAGTCGCACTCGGCGGCGGCGACCGCGTGGATCGTGCGCAGGCCGCCCTCGGCGCTGGCTTGGAGGGCCGCGGCGCGGGCCAGGCGTCGGGCTGCGGTACGGGTCCACTCCCGCACGGTGTCGGAGGAGCCGATGCCGTCGAGCAACACGTACGCGCGGGTGCCGGCGTGGGTGTGGGTGGCGGTGGCGTCGCACTGGTGCGAGCGGCTGCCGATGAGCTGGGCTGTGGCGTGCATCGCGTTTCCTCGTTCTCTCAGCGGGGGTGCAGGGGGACGGGGCAGGGGGTTAGTTCTGCTGGTCGCGCAGGGCCGCGCGACGGGCAGCTGCGCGGGTGCGGGCGCGGCGGGGCCGGGGGTCGTGGCGGCCTGAGGCGTTGGAGCGGCGCAGCTCGACCAGGCGGGCGCCCGTGCGAGGGGCGGGGGTGTTCTTCGGCATCGCGGGGTTCCTTCCGAAGGGGGTGGGCCCCGGAGGGGGTCGGGCCCTGGGGGGGGCTATTGGCCGTAGTAGTGAAGGCTCCCCCAACTGAAGGCGGGGGCTTCCAGCGAATGCCCGTTCATGAGACGGGTTCCCTTCGCTTCGGTTGACGCTTCGTCGCCCCGCCCAACGGCTGGAGGGCTCCGCGTCCTGCCACGCCGCTTCCCGGCGCGGTTGCCGCCCTTACGGCGGCGTGATGGATGTTGCGGGCGGCGTTGAGGTCAGCGTTCCCGGCCCAACCGCACTGGGGGTTCTTACACACGAACCGCGCTTGGCTCTCACGCGATCCGGGTGTGATGAACCCGCAGACGTGGCACCGCAGGGAGGTGCCGGGAGCGGGAACGCGGACGATCGTGCCGCCACGTTCGGCGGTCTTGTAGGTGAGCTGCTCGGCGAGCTGGCCCCATGCCTCGCTTTGAATGGCTCGATTGAGCCCGGCCTTGGCGCGGACGTTGCGGCCCGGGTGGGCGACCGTGCCGCGCGCCGAGCGGGTCATGCCAGCGATGTTGAGGTCTTCAACGCCGATGAGGCTGTAGGTGTCAGCCAAACGGCGGGTGGTCTGGTGCTGCCAGTCGGCACGGCGACGCGCGGCACGCCCCCGAAGATCAGCGATCTGGTCGTAGGTACGGGTCAGCCGCTTGGAGTCGGCCTCGCCTCGCACGCGGGTGCGCCTCCGGCGGGCGGACTGGCGCTCCAGCCGCAGCAGCCGTTCAGCTTCCTTCGGGCGAAGCCACGGCCCGTGATGCTGGTGGTTGCCGTCCGACAACGCGAGTGGGACGGCGATACCCCGGTCGATGCCAACCGATGGGCCAGCGTGCGGGGCGGGGTCGGGCTGCTCCCAGGTGGTACGGAAGACGATGTGCCAGCCGTTCGCCTCGTTCACCAGCCGCGCCCCGGTGACCCTGCCGGGGATAGCCCGGTGGGCGCGGAAGCGAACCACGCCAACCTTGGGGATCTTCACGGTGGCCCAGCGGCGTGACAGCTTCGTCACGTCCAGGTCGCGCCCCTGGGGAACGTCGATGACCATGCGGGACCGGATACGGGACTTGAAGCGCGGCGGCTTGGCGCGGCCATCCCAGAAGTTCGCCCACGCCCGCGTGTAGTGCTTGAGCACCTGCTGTGCCGCTTGGGCGGGAAGTACGGTCAGCCAGTCGATTTCCTTACGTGCCTGGCGGATCGCCTCGTCAGCCTGCTTCAGGCTCGGGCGACGGTGACGCCCACCCCACGTCCACCACTCGTGCAGAAGGTTCCACAACCCACGGGCTGCGTGGCCTTGCTCCTCCAAGATGGAGGCCTGCTCAGGGGTCGGGTAGAGCCGAAACTTGGTGCCGCGCTGGATCTCCACATCAACCTCCTCCCGTACGTATGGCACTCTCACAAAGCAAGATCATTCGCCGTAGTAGTAGTCCGGGTCTTCGTCGTAGTCCTCGTCGTCGTAGGGGCCGTCGTAGTCGGCCTTCTCCAGCGCGTACTCCCACTCGGCGTAGGTGGTGAGGTCAGTCATGGAACGTTCCCTTTCTGCTCGTTTTCTGCTCGTTAGGCGGCGCGGCGGGCCGGGGCGGCGGCGGTCAGGATGCGGGCTGCTGCCGTGTGGTAGCAGCGGCGCTGGTGGCGGCCTGCCTTGCAGGTGCACTGTGCGGAGTGGGTGAGGTAGGTGGTGGTGCCGTCGGAGGCGACGGTGAGGTAGATGCCGGGGCGGCGGGTGGGGAGGATCGCGCCCTGCTCGATCAACTCGCGGGCCTTGTCGGCCTGGGCAGGCTTGTAGTCGGTGAGGTCGACCACGTTGGCGGCGGCGGCGACCTTGGCCTGGCAGCGGGGGCCGCGGCCGTTGGCGATGGAGCGGGCGGAGCGGAGAGGGCGGTGGCAGCTGAGGCACCGGGCGGTGGTGGTGTTCTGCGTGGTGGTCATGGCCCTTCTCCAATCACTTGCTGTCCCGTTCAACAGGACTAAGTTTTCCAGAGAGGGAAGACAGTATCAAGCCGAACACGACAAAGTTTTAGGCTGTGACCCCAACAACATCAGCGCAAACAAAAGAGCCGCCCGCGACCACCACGCGAACGGCTCCACAAACCCCGGTCCGGCTACCCCTCGGCAGGCTTCTTCCGAGGACGCCCACCACCAACACCCCGCCCCCGCCGGCGCTTCTTCCACTCCACGATCGTCTCCGGACGCCACACCGGGGTACGTCCCATCATCTGATCCTCCATCGGGAGAGCACCAGCAAGCTGCGTCGGCGTCACCTCCTCACCAGCGGCCTGCCGCTTCCGGAGGTCATCGCTACGGACCCGATACCTGTGCACGGTCTGCGGCTTCACGCCCAGATACTCCGCGACTTCCTTCGGGCTCCAAAAATCTGCGTCCATGTCAACCACACAAGGATTATGGCGTCCCATCGCCCGGCCCCGCTGTGCACCCTGGCACATTGAGGTCTACCCGGCGAGGACACAGACGCCGCCACTGCTCCCGTGAAACACACGAGACGCGATCCCCCGCGGGGACGTGCAAGACGCCGGTGGACGGCTCACGCGGGCCGACGGGCACGGCGATGTCCCAGCGGATCCGCCACCCGGCGGGGTACCGCTTGATGGCGCGGACGATGCCGTACAGGTCGCTCGCGGCCAGCGGCCCGTCAGTGACGCGGATGATATGCCCCGGCTTGAGCGCGGACGGGTCGACGTGGTGAAGGTCAGGCAGAACGATCATCATGTCTCTCCCTCCAACGCAGAGTGGATCGCCGCGACAGGAACCGAGGGAATTGCGTTAGGTCCGCACATCACCGGATGCGCGATAGCGGCCCGGACACGGGCGATAATGGCCTCAGCCTTGGACAGCGCGGCGTCTAGTTCCCACGCTGCCGCCTCCAGGTCCCCATGCCGGGGGCAGGACCGGTGAGCACGGGCCACGGGATTCCCGACGACACGGCTCAGGTCGTCGAGCACGTCCGAGGCGCGGAGACAGATGCCGTTGCACTGCGGCAGCGCGGCCTCGGCCTGCTCGGCGCGCTGTATAGCAGCGGTCAGCTCGTCGTCCCGTACGGCCAGCAGTGCGGATAGGACGCGGTCGCGGTCTTCTTGCCGTCTCGGATGCCATTGGGCGCCCAGGAGTGTGTCTTCGTACCGCTGGCGGAGGTCGTTGTCAGCCACGGTCGCCTCCGAGGATCACGCGAGCCACGGCCAGCTCGTACTGGACGGTCGGGAGCGCCTTCTCGCTGAACCTCGCGAAGAATTCGAGCCTGGCCGCCGCATCGTCGAGCAGGGCGGCGAGCGGCTCGTCTACGGGGCGCTCCGGGTTGGCGCGGAGCTTGGTGGCGGCGGCGCGCAGCTGCTCAGCGGACGTCTTCTCAGTCACAGTGTTACTCCTCTTTTCGGTTTGTCAGGGTTCTCACGTCACAGGGTGGGGCCGGAGTCCACGTCGGCCACGGCCTGCGCCGTGGCCTCGAACTGCTCGCGGGTGGCGTACGTCTCGTGGTGAGGGTCGCCGAGCATGCCGCGCAGGCCGGGCGCAGAGCAGGCGCAGATCGTCCAGGACTGGTAGACGACGCTGCCGTCGGGCAGGTGCTCGGTGAGGCTGAGCGTGGCGTCGGGGTGGTTGTCGTGGCTGGTCAAGTGCGTCCTTTCGGAGCATCGGGAATGGAGGGGCGCTGGTGTCGCATCCGACAGGGTGCGGCACCAGCGCCACGATGGGTTAGTCCTCGTCCTGCTGCATGATGGTCAGCACCAGTTCGCCGTCATCACCAGGGCCGGCGACCACGTCAAGACGGACCATGCGGGGTGCGCGAGCCCGGCCGGGGCGCGGGGTCCGGTACAGCGGGAAGCTGATCCGGCTCGTGCTGCCGGGGGCTCGGCGGATCCCAGCGGCGGCCATCCAAAGGACGTCCCACAGGCGGCCGTCCTCGTCCTGGATGGTGCCCTTGCGGCGGTTGTCCGCGTCGTCCCAGGCGACGCAGTCCTCCCACGCGGCGCGGGTGATGGCGACGGGGGCGCGGAGCCCGGCCTCACGGGCGAGGCGTTCGGGGACGGCGACGAGGGTGCCGTCGGCGAGGGCCTGGGCGCGGGTGTAGGTGTGGATGACCTCGCCGAAGATGTCGTCGAGCTCGTCGGGCTCGTTGTGAGGTTCGGGGGTGGAGCGCATCGCGTCGTCGCTGACCGTGAGGTCGTGGGTGGTGTAGCCCTCGACGAGGGTGTCGATCCGGTTGATCAGGTTGTTGGTGTCGAGGGCCATCCTGGTTCTCCAATCGCCTTTATCGCGTTCAACATGACATAGTTTCCCGGTCGATACGTCCACCGTCAAGCCGAACACGACAAAGTTTTAAGGGAGACCCCACACGACACGGCAAAACCCCCGCTCCGAGTCAGCAACCTGGGGCAACGCGAGCACCGAGTTGCGCGTGGACTGCCGCCTCCGCCTCGGAATTGAGGTCCCATAAGCCGAGCCGTCCCTTGCAAGGCACCGGGTCGGGCAGTTCGCGCGCGTTCGCGAACTGCCAGTGGAGTTGCCCAGGTACCGCCCAGGGTCCGCACTCGCAGTCTTGGGCGGTGCAGACGTCCACCAGGTCAACGACTGCGACGATCGCCGACGCGGGTGACTTCAGGACGTACGCGCCGGTCAGTTCGTAGACGCGGGCGAACGCATCCTCACGGTCGGGTCGTGCGGCGGCGTGGATCGCTAAACGGCCCCGGTAGGTGGTGTTCCAGGTGCGGTTCTCGATGGTCTTCACGCCGTGGGCGATGGCCCACGCCCACGGGTTCCTCACAGTCAGGGCTTTCACCGGCTGCTCCCCTTGGCCCTGGCGCGGCCGAGCACGCGGGGCATGACCTCAGCCTCCCACCGGGCGCGGGTCATCAACTCGGCCCGTTGACGCGCTCCCCAGCCTGAAGGCTGGGGATTCAGCCCGTGCCGCGTGTGCGGCGGCCTGGTGGTGGAAGTGGATAGGGCCGATGCGGACGGTGTCGTATCCGGGCTTGGTGATGATGACGGCCTCGGGCGTGGTGGCGGTCATGGCCTCTCCTTCAGAGGTGGTCAGGTCTGGTCGGTCTCGCCGCGGAGCTGGGCCAGCAGCACGGGGAACTCAGGGTCGGTGTCGTGGGTCTCCTGCAGGGCTAACCAGGCCTCAGCCTGGGCCTGGGTGCCGGGGTAGAGGATCCGTCGGCCGTCGGGGGCGGTGATACGGGTGAACGTCCTGGTGGCGGTGCTCATGCGACCTCCTCGGTCGAGTGGTTGCGGTAGCCCGTGCAGGACGGGCAGTCGTCCTCGTCGTCTTCGTGCCAGGCGGAGCAGTTCCAGTGGTAGACGCCCACGGTGTGGACGAACCGGCCGTCCATGCCGGCGACGGCACGCTCCCCAGTGGGCCGGTACTCGACCTCGATCCGGGCCTCGGGGTGGAGGTGGTCGGCGGAGCGCGCGGCGACGATGGCAGCGAGGCGGTTGATCGCGAAACGGACGGGGCGGTCGTCGGCGAGGATCAGGTACTTCGTCGGGGTGAAGCCGAACCGCATGACGGCCTGCACGTCGGTGGGAGTGGGGGTGCGGCCGATCAGGGCAAGCTCGGCGCGGAGGAGCTCCACCACGTCGGCGGTGTTGACGGTAGCGGTGGTCATCGTCTCCTCCGGGTCGGTCGAGCGGTTACCGATGGTGGTCATCGGGCGGGTTTGATGGCGAGCCATGCCTTGCGGTGCCGGGGCGAGGCGTACTCCCCCGTCGCGGCCATCTCCTCGAGTTCGGCCTCGGTGCAGCCGAGCCGGTCGAGCGTCGCGGACTTCCCTGCCTCCCACTCCTGCTCGGTCAGCTCGTGGATCTCGATCTCGGCCATTGGTGCCTTCCTGGTTGCGTATTGATCGGGGGCCGCCCTGGGAGGGGTGGGGGTGGCGGGGTCATGCCTGGGCGTCGAGGACGGCCAGGGAGCGGACGTACGCCCCGAACGCGGTCGGCCGCTCGGCGGCCATCCGGGTGAGGACGTAGTCGGTCGCGGCGTCGATGGCGCGGCCTCGGTGGGCGCCGTCGGCGACGAGCCGGTCAGCGATCCGGGTGATGGCGCTGTTGACGGTGTTCACCGTGGCCTGGGCGGTGGTGATGTCCGTGGTGGTCATCGCGTCGTCCCCCTCAATCGCTCTGTCGTGTTCAACGTGACTTAGTTTGCCCTTTGGGCGGCATCGCTGTCAAGTTCAACGCGACATAGTTTTACCTTTGGGTGGGCTTCCCGTCCCCGCCGTCCTCGAACAGGTCGAGCTGCCCGTCCACGTCCACCCAGGCCCGGGCCCGGCCGAACCGCACCCGAGGCGTGGTGAGCGTGATGCCACGTTTGGCTGCGCAGTCCCGGCCCAGTCGCATGGCGATGGATCGCGGGTCGGTGAGGCGCCGGTGGCAGTCCTCGCACTTGCCGACCGGGCACGGCTCGACCGGCTCAGAGTCGAGCGGGACCAGGGCTAGCGGGGTGTCCACGGCAGCGCGAGCCCATCACCCTGACGTCGGGGAACCACATGCCAATGCAGGTGATAGACGGATTGGGTCGCCTCGGCTCCCCGGCTGGTGATGACGTTGCAGGCGTCCCACCCGCCGGCCAACTCCGCCGCAGCGCGAGCGGCTGTCGCGGAGACGGCGGGGTCGTCAGCCACGTCCTCGACGTGCACCCGGGGCACCACCAGCGTGTGCCCCGGCGTGACCGGGCCGAGGGGGACGAACGCGACCGCGTCCGACCACCAGCGGACCACCTGGGCGGGCGCATCCCCCGCGATGATGGCGCAGAACACGCACGCGCTCACGGTGCCGTCACCTCCCGCCCGGGAGCCTGCTCGGTGGTGGCTTCGTCCCAGGCGTAGGAGCAGTTGCCGCCGATGCGCTCCAGCTCGGCCACGCGCTCGCGCAGCCGCTCCAGCTCGGCGTCTCGTACGGTCAGGACGGCGGCGGTGAGGTCGTCAGGTCCAAGGTTCGTGACGATCCGCTGCTCGGAAGCGAGGCGGGCCCATTCGGCGTTGAGCGCGGCCGCGTACCGGTGGCGGTCAGCATGCTCATTGGCATGCGCGTTAGAAAGCTGATGGGCATGCTCGGTCTCGTCGGCCAGGGCGACCGCGAGGACCCGGCGCACGTCCCCCTGGCAGACCGCACACTCAATGTCGAACCGGTGCTCGCTGTGTGCGCTCCACGGGCCGGACCCCCACGGGTGGGACAGCACCGCCCGCGCAGCCAGCTCCAACGTGGTCGACGGGAGGTCAGGCATCGGAGGCGTCTCCCTTCGACTGCGCGACGAACTCCGCTTCCTCAGCGGTCCACCGCCACGACGGCAGCAGCCCCGTCATCGTCAGCACGTCGCCTTCGACGAGCTTGACCGCGTTGTCGAACGCTGCCGCCTCGACCAGCAGCGCCCGGCGAGCTTCTACGGGTGCGCCCTGGGCGTACTCCCGTCGGCCAGCGGCGGCGCGTCGGAGGTCGGCGATGATGCGGGCACGCTCCTCAGCGCGAGCCTGCTCAGCGATGGCAACTGCCCGCTTCGCCACGGCTTCGTCGGTGACCTGCTCAACCGCGGCGAGTAGCTTCGGCCGCTCCTCGTTGATGGCCTCGGCGGTGATAGTCCGGATCATCGCTTCGTGCTGTTCGCGGGTCGCCGTCCGGAGTGCATGCTCGGCGATGAACGGTGCGGCGGCCTCGATTGCAGCGCGTGCGAAGTCTTCGTCGCCCTTGAAGAACGGGTCAAACGGGCGAGATCTCAACGCCGCCTCGATCGCGTGCTCGGTGGCTTGTACGGCTTCCGCCGGGATCTCAGACATCGGCGTCTCCGCTGGCGATGATGAGGGCCGCCACCCACAACCAGCCGATGTGCCACGCCTGATCCAACGCGTAGGAGCCCGTCCCCAGGGTGGGGTTGTCATCGTGGCCAGGGCGAGGCCTGCCGAGTCGGTAGAACTCGCCCGAGCCGAGCCGCGCGGCCAGAGCGGCCAGGGTGTAGCGGCGGTCTGCCCAGTAGTGGCTGACCGCGTCCAGGGTGAGCGCGAGGGCGGTGCGGCCGAGCGGAAGCCGAGTCCTCGTCACCTTCGCGGTAACGCCGAGCACGACTGCCTTCGTGAGCGTCATCGTCGCAACGTGACGGGCGCACGCCGCCTGACCGGCACGCTGCTGTGCTCCCGTGCCGCCTTTCGCGCTCGCCTGCGCATGCGTCTGAACCCAGTGATCCCCGACCTCGTGGGCGGCGTACAAGGCCGCCAGAGCGGCAGCGAAACGGACTGCGGAGTGAGTAGCCATCAGATGGTCCCTTCGGCACCGAAGTCCGGCAGGACCCGCGCGCCATCTGCTCTGCCCCACAGGTGAAGGGCATGAAGGTGGATGTTCACGTGCCGGCGCTTGCTGGGGAACACCTGGTACGCCTCGCGGCGGTCCCCGAACACGGCCTGCTTGAGCATGGTCAGGTCCTCGTAGGAGGGCATCCGGGTGTTCAAGGCGATCGACGCGTGGATCCACTGCACGCCATCGATCTCGGCCTGAGACACGATCACCGACCCTGCTGCCCAGTCGCCGAGGACGACCTTGATTCCTGCCGGACCGTACGGGACAGGCGGCCACGGGTTGAGCCCGGCACGGCGCAGCGTCTTGTACACGCGGACGGGGTCCACGTCCAGCAGGGCGAGATGGGAGAGTTGACTTCCTCCCCACGCCTGAAGGCGGGGGATTCCCGTGGCTGAGGCGCGTTCACGCTGCCTCTACCTTGGGTGGTTGGCGCTTCACAGACCGCCCAACGGCGAGGTCTCCACGCCCTGTCACCGCCAGCCCGGCGGCGAGGATGTTCTTCGCGGCGTTCACGTCGGCGTTGGCCTGGTGGCCGCAGGCGCGGCACCGGAACACCGCTTGGCTCTCACGGTTGTCCGGCGCGCAGTGCCCGCAGGCATGGCAGGTCTGCGATGTGAACGCAGGTGGCACCCGCAGAATACGGGAGCCGTTGTAACGAGCCTTGTGCTCTAAGGCGGTCAGCAGACCGCCCCATCCCTTGGCCAGGATCGCCCGGTTCAGCCCAGCCTTGGCGGCGACGTTCCTCCCCGGCTCGGCAAGCGTGCCTTTGGCAGAGGCGGTCATGTTCCGGATGTTGAGGTCCTCCACAACGACCAGTCCGTGGTCACGGGTGAGGCGGTTGGCGGTCCACGCCAGGAAGTCGGTACGCCGGGCGCGGATGCGGGCGTTCAGCTTGGTCAGCTTCGCCCGGGCGGCCGCGCGCCGGTTGGAGCCCTTCCGCTGCCGGGCGAGCTGCTGCTGAAGACGCTTGAGCCGTACCGCCTCCCCTGGGGTGACGACCTCGCGGTCACGCATCCACCCGGACGAGGTAGCGACTGCGACAGTGACACCACGATCCACCCCCACCGGGGGTTTGCCATTCGGTGCGGACTCCATCAGCCCGTCTTCGACGCAGAAGGAGATGTACCAGCGCCCACCGTCCTTGAGCACGGTGGCATTGCGAAGTTGCCCGCCGAGCGGGCGTGTCCACCGGAAGCGGGTCCAGCCCAGCTTGGGCAGCTTGACCCGGCCCCAGCGACGGGAGATTCGCTCCACGGTGATCTGCTTGGGATCGGGGAAGCGGAACGTCGGCGCGTTTTTCCGCTTGGAGCGCCAGCGGACCTTGAACGTGCCGTGCGTCTTACATGCCCGCTCAAGGTCGCGCAGCGTTTGCTGAAGCGTGTGCGACGGGGCCTCGGCCAGCCACGGGAACTCGCGCTTGGCTTCGGCCATTTGCCGCGCCTGCTCTACGTAACCGATGAACGCGCCGCGCCGCCGGTACTGTCGGCGCTGCTCCAGCGCGGTGTTCCACACAACCCGGCAGGCGTCACCGATCTTCTCGGCGAACTCCTCCTGCTCGGGGGTGAAGGCCAGCAGGTAGCGGCGGCCGGTCAGCATTCAACGGCCCTTCTGCTGCTCGACGTACCGCTTCACCACATCCAGTGGCGCGCCGCCGACCGTGGCTACGAAGTAGGAGTTCGTCCACAACGTCGGCAGCCGGGACTTCAGGTGCGGGAACTCCTCCCGCAGCACGCGGGACGAGCGGCCCTTGATGGCCTTCACCAGACGGTGGATGCCGTACTGCGGATCGACTTCAACCAGGAGGTGGACGTGGTCGGGCATGACCTCCATCTCCACCAGCCATGCCCCTTTCTCATCCACGACCTCACGGATGAGGTCCTTCAGGCGTTCTTCGATCCGGCCGCCCAGCACGCGCCGCCGGTACTTTGGGCACCACACGACGTGGTACGCGCACTGGAAGACGACATTGCTGTTCGACCGCAGTGTTACAGCCACCCGAACAGTATACAGCTTGGAGCTATCTAATGTCTGAGGGTCGAGAGGGATGGGCTAACCCCACGGCTGAAGCCGGGGGTCTGCGCCCAAGAATTTCGATCAGACATGGGCTGCCTCGCTGTTCACGATCGGGAGCCAGTCGTCGCCGTGGCACCAGTCGTCCGGGCCGCACCAGCAGGCGAGATCACGGCCCGCCAGCTCCTGGCGGGCGCGCTCGACAAGTTCGGGGCTGGCGGCCACGTACTCGCGGAACCGCCGCTGGGACTCCTCCCGCCCATACCGGCGGACGGGGAACGGATTGCGGTAGGGGGAGGCGGGCAGGCCGGGAGCGCCCCGGCCCACGTACACCGCGCTATCGGGGACCCGGCCGTGGAACAGGTCCCCTTGGACCTTGACGCGCTTAGGCATGGGTAGTCCCCTCGTTGGGCTCTTCGCAAGGGGTCATCTCCGTTGCGATCCCTGATCGTTCGCAGCGGGTGCAGTACATGCGGTGCCTGGCGTCGGGGTTGTCAGCGGACAGGCTTTTGTAGTGCGGCTTGGGGTGCCTGGTGCACACCCACCACACTTGGAGGAGCGGTTCGTCGTAGCACACTGCTGGTCCTCACTTGTCCCAGCCGGAGTGGAGCTCGTTCAGGTGCTCGACCGCCTCACGACGGGCCGCCGCGGCGTTGTCGTCCTGGCCGACCCACGTCCCGCAGTGCCGGTGGATGGTGCAGTGCCAGTGCGCGCCCTGCTCCCCGCAATCGCCCCGTGACGGGTCGATCGTGATGTAGTCCGGCAGCTGCGTGGGCGGGTCGAACTCGCCGGCCTTCACCCCCTCGACGAAGGCGGCCCACTCGGCGTGGGTGAACACCAACGGCCGGCCCTCAGGGTCCTTGCTGTCGCGGACCATCACGTAGTCGGGGTCGGTCGCGACTTCGACGCAGTTGTTCGCCGACGCGCAACGCGTGGAGCGGCGCCAGGCGGGGGCGGTGGTCTGCTCGGGGATCATGCTCATGCTGAGGTGGTCCTTTCGGTATCGGTTGGGAGTTCGATCCGGGTGGAGCGCTCGTTCGCGGCTAGCCACGGCCGCCCCCGTTCAGGGCGCCGCGCAGGCGGGCGATGGCCCGGCAGATCGGTGAGGCGCAGTCGGGGTTCGCGCACGTGGCGGCCTCCTCAATGAACACCTCGACGGCGTTCCGCAGGTCGGCGGCGGGCACGGCCACAACGTCTGCGTCGGCGTCCAGCGGAAGGATCCCGGCGGCCACGGCGGCACGGAGCCAGTCCCGTGCCTCCTGGATCAGCGCGTCCGGGTTGTTCTTGCCGAATGCCAGCCAGCTCCGGTGGCTCCAGCCGGTGGCGAGGCGCCAGCGGGTTGAGGCCAGCAGTCGGACACGCGGGTCAACGTAGTGCACCTTCTCTGCGGCGGCCCGGTCGATCTTGGGGCCGTCAGGGGATTCGGTCACGGGGTTACTCCTCGGTTCGGTTCGGTTGGCGATGGGGTTCGACAGGTCAGCTCTCGGCGGGGATGAGCCCGGCGTTGATCGAGCGGGATCTGAGGCAGGGCCATGGCGTTCTCCTTCAGGGGATTGGGGCTGGCCAGAGGGCGGGGCGGCCTCCCACAGGCCGCCCCACGGGTTCACACGGCGGTATCGCGGGCGCGGAGCTTGTCGGCCCAGTCCGCGGCGGCGAGCCACGCCATCCCGATCCGCCGCGCGTCGATCGGGTCGGCCGGGACGATGTCGTCGTCCCACATGTGCGGGTGGTTCACGAACACGCTGGCGGGGGTCTCGTCGGGGTCGATTACGCGGATCGTCCACCCGGTGGCGGGCTCCCACACCGGGCCGGGCAGACGCCCGGTGTCGATGCGGTCCGGTTTGGGCCGGACGCGGGTGTCGATGTCCCCCAGCAGTCCGGCGACCTCCTGCCGGATCTCAGCGAGACGAGCCACCAACGACGGGTGAACGGCGGTCATGCCGCCCTCTCCAGTTCCTCGCCAGTGATGGCCTCGACGAGTGCGGACACCAGGACCTCGGCCGCTGGTGGGGTCACCGCGTTGCCGAGCTGCTTTACGCGGGCTCTCTTGTTCCCGAGCACCACGTAGCCGTCGCCGAACGCCATTCCCCGGGCGATCTCCTCGGGTTCGAGCATCCGGAACCCGACCTCGTTGACATCGAGCACGGGCGCGGGCGTAGCCAGGCCGTACCGGTGCTTGGTCGTGAGAGCGCCGACCGGTTCGGATACCGGCTTGGCGGTGCCGTTCTTGTAGTAGGCGACGAGTAGCGGTTCCGGGGTGACCAGCCCGTGGTGGTTGCCCCCGGCGGTGACCGTGTGAAGGGGTGCGCTGATCGGCCGGGCCTGTTCCTTGTCGCCGCCACCGCGCATCGGGATGATGAACGGCGGGAAAGCCACCCCCGTTTCGCGGCGCGTGGTCTGCGTGCGGCCGGGCTCCGTCGCGGGGATCGCCGCCTTGCCTTCGCGTCCCTCGGTCGGGACGAGAAGCGGCGGCACCGCCAGGCCGTCGTTCTCGGTCGTTGTCCGGGTCGGCATCGGCACGGTGACCGGCGTTGCCTCTTTACGCCAGGTCCCACCAGCAGGAGCCAGAAGCGGCACCCAATAGCGCTCCATCCCCGCTTTGATCCGCGCGATGGTCGCCGGTGCGTACGGCGTGAACTTCTTCTCCGGCCTCCCCTCGCCGATCTTCCTCGTGGGCAGGGTGAAGTCGATCGCCGTCCACGCGGGCAGCACCGGGGGTTCGACGATCGCGTTCCGGCAAGTGGCGCGGGGGCACCGGTAGAGGTACTGCTGGCGGTAGCGGCCCATGTCCTTGCGCGGGTTCTTGAACACCTGGATCGCGTCGACCATCTCGTCACAGACCGGGCACCAGGCGCGCGGACGCAGCCACTTGTCCCAGTCCGGATCCCGGCCGAGTGAGCGGTGCCAGTACGCCACGTACAAGCGGTCCCGGCTCTGCGGCGCGGCGAGCGTGCGAACAGGCTGGACGTGCATCGAGTTGAGCGCGATGACGCGGGTCTTGTATCCCATGCGGTGGAAGCGGCGAAGCCAGTCGTCGAAGCCGTCCCACGCGCGTTCGTCGATGACGTTCTCCACGACGCCGGCGAGGACCAGCTTCCCCCGGGCTACGACACCTTCCAGGTAGGTGGGCACCTGCTCCATCAGGGCGCGCGACTGCTCTTCGGCGATCTCTTCCTCGGTCTTCTCCCGAGGGAACAGCTCGTCCTGCCGGGAACGATGGAACGTCCGCTTCTTGCCGTTCGCCACCGTCCACTTGGTGCACTCAGGCGACGCCCAGTGGATGTGAGCGACCGGCCAGTCATAGACGGGAGACTCTTGGATCTTCCCCTGCTTGTGATCGACATCCGGGAAGTTAGCCGCGTGCGTTTCGAGAGCAAGCTCCCAATGGTTTGCTGCGAGCTTCACCTCGACGCCGGGCACGGCGTGGGCTCCTTGGGAGGAGCCGCCGGCTCCGCAAAACCAGTCCATGAGAGTCAGCACTGTGATGTCCTCTCCATCTCGTTCTCGTTGCGGCCCTGGCCTGGTGAAGGCGTCTCCCCTGCTATGGCTCGGCGGGCGAGAGCAGCGCCACGCGCGGCAGTGCCAGGGCTCGGAGGCGGGGTGGTCCGCTGCCACGGCACCACCGGCCAGGCCGGGGTAGGCCGCCAGCCCTGCGCCCGCAACGCGGTAAGGAACTCGATGGCGAACGGCTCGGCGTCTGGGCGGTCGTCGGGGGCGGCTTCGTCCCTGCGGCGGACACGCGCGGCCAGAGCGGCGACAGCATCCCGTGTCGCCTGATCCACAAGGGCCTCAGCGGAGATCTCAGGCATGAACGTCCCCGTTCGCGAATCCAGCCAAGTACTCAGCCATCTCGCGGTTGTGGCGAGCGTCCGCAAGGGCGTTGTGCTCACCACTGGCCTGCTCTGGCAGCGGCGGATTCCCCAGCCGGGCGGCCTCCTGCTTGATGTCGTGGGTGAACATCGGCACCCCATCTGGCAGATCGACCATCCGACCCCAGAGCTGACACAGGGCCACGTGGTCATACGCCGCGTAGTAGGCCCACAGTTCCGGTTCAGGGGAAGCCAGGATGAACGCCTCGACCATGCGTGCGATTTGCGCGCGAGGCCGCACATCGGGGTGGTCGGTATCGAGGTGGCCTCCGCCATGCGAAGAGCAGCGGTGTCCAGGCAGGCAAGGAGCGACCGGCAGCGACGGTACGACGTTCTCGCGTAGCCAGTCGTGGCGGATGACCCGCCTGAACGGCATGTCAGCGTTGACGGCGTACAGCTCCCGTCCGTCCTCGGCGACCATGCCGATGCTGATCAGCTCGATCGTCTCGCCGTCTTCGAGGAACTCGGTGTCGTAGTAGATCTTCACGTCTAGTGGTCCCTTCCAGGGATGGGGTCGGATTGGCCTCACACGCCGATCTGGGCGTTGGTGATGACGCGGGCTGCGTCGCCGTCGTGGGCGTGACCGTTGGCGAACGCCCACTCGGCGACATCCATGGGGAAGCGGAGATCCGCGTAGCTGATGACGACGGTCGGGCCGTCCTGGTAGACCGTGTGCACGCGGTCGCCGGGCCGTGTGGCCTCGGCGACGACGGCAGCAGCGGCCTCGACGCTGATGCAGCGCAAGCGGGTAGTGCGGGTCATCGTGGACTCCTCGCGAGGGTTGCGGCGTGGATGACGAGCCGGGTGATGGAGGTTGTGTCGCCGAGTTCGGCGCGGGCCTGGTCGATGAGCGCGGAGCCGAGGTCGGGTAACTGGGCGAGCGCGTCACGGGCACTCGCGTAGTCGACGCGGCCGGGTCCGGGACTGGGGAGCGTGATCGGGGAATCTTCGGCCGAAGGCTCGCGGCGTTCGGCTGTCTTCCCTTCCACCTCAGCGCCGTACGGAGAGGTCCCTGAGTTATGGCTAGGTGATTGGCTAGGTGTATGGCTAGGTGGGCGGCAACTCCTGCCGGTGGTTTGGTTATGAGTTGCCGGTGGTTCGGTTATCAGTTGCCGGTGGTTACCTTCGGGTAGCCCCTCGGGCGCGTCCGTTTCATGGTGATTCTCAGGGGTGAAACCACCGGCAGGAGTTGCCGGTGGGGGTGAGTTATCCACAGCCGGACCACCGGCATCTGTTGCCGGTGCCTTGGGTGTCCGCTTCCTGCGATGCGGCGTCGGCGGTGCCTGCTCGACACCCCCCTTAGTGATCTTCTTGCGCTTGGGGTCCCACATCGGGATACGGCTCTCCAAGTCATTCGGGAAAGTCAGCTGGTACTCATCCGCGAGGTCAGCCAGCCCCATCGCGGACGCCTCGAAAACCCGGTAGATCAGCCCGACCTCGCGCAGCTTCCGCAACGCGTCGCGGATCGTCCGTTCACCTAGCTCCGTGTCCTTGCCGAGGAGCTTCTCCCCGGGCCGGACATCGGCCCCGTTGGGGCTGGCGTAGTTGGCAAGCGTGAGAGCGACGAGCTTGACCGTGGAGCCCAGAAGGCAGCGAGCCACAATCGTCCGCCAGGTCAGCGGGTCGATGGGCTCCAAACCATCCGGCAGCTTGCTCATGTCGTCCTTCCGGGATTACCGATCACTCCTTCCGGGCCTGCCGCTGTCTTCGATTTCCGTTCCTGACAAATCCCCCCACCATCACTCCGTATGCAAACTCTCCGTGTGGCCTACTCAATATAGGCCAACCCTTGACGTGGCTGCAACATGCTAATGTGGCCTCATTAGAGGTGTGATGATGGGAAGGTGACCGACCCCATGACCGGTATCAGCGAGGCCGTGTCCGCCTTGAAGCGCGCCGAGGACGAGGCCCGGGCGATCGTCGCCGCCGCCCGTCTGCAGTTGGGCCGTGAAATCCTCAAAGCGCGAGAGGCCGGCGTCCCACAGAAGGACATCGCGGGATTCCTGGAGCTCACGCGGGAGCAGGTTCGGCGTTTGAGCAAAGCGGCCAAGGATGCCGCCTCCGCTTCTGCCGAGTCCTGAGGACAGCACGACGGCCGGCCCCCCGTTCGGCGGGTGGCCGGCCTTCTTCATGCGCGCCGTGTGCAGGTTGGTGGTCAAGGTCGGGGCCACCGCCTCACGGGTATCCCCGCGCGTTGGGCGAGGTCGGCGGTGTGCGAAGCGCCATGGGAGCCGTGCACCTCGTGGCGACGACAGCCCTTCTGCACGCAGGGGTTGATCAGCGCGAGGCACAGGGTTGCGCCGAGGTCGACCATCACGGCGTCCCTGCGCAACCCGGCGCTCGGGCAGTAGGTGCTGCCGTCCCTCCGCGTCCGCCTGTGGCCAGGCTTGCAGTCCGGGGCGCAGGGCTCCCAGTCCGCGGCGTGCCGCTCCACCTTCAGACCCATCACGGCAGCGACGCGGTCGGCCAGCTCGTCCGCGCCCTGTCGGCAGTGGCCATGAACCACGGTGACGTACTCGGGGCCGTGATCAGCGACCACCTGGGCGAAGGTCTCGTGGAGGGGCTGCTCGTCCTCCCAACCGCGGCTGCCGGTGACCAGCAGCCGGCACGGCACCCCGGCGCGTGGGCCGTGGCCGGGCGTGCAGTACGCGCACCGCGGCCCGCACACGTACGGCCTCGTGGGTAGGGCACCGCATGGGCCCGGGCCAGCGTTGCATGGGCCGAACAACGGCGACAGCGGACGGGGAGGGGCGGTCACGCCGGAGGCTCCTCTCCGGTGCGGTCGTGGACAGTCCAGCCGAACTCGTCGGCGATCAACCCGGCCAGCCTGAGCGCGCCCTCCCTACTCCCCACTTCGGCACGGCCGGACAGCACTGGCGACTTGGGGAGAGTGACCCGCCACACGGTGAGGCAGCCCCGCTGGTACGGGGCTACCTCCACCACCGGCCGCTCGTCAGGCACTGGCGTCCTCGAGGGTCTCGCCACGCAGCAGCGCCTGGACATCCGATTCGCGGTACCTGCGGTGCCCTCCCAGGGTGCGGATCGCGGGAATCCGGCCCTGCTTCGCCCAGCGGGAGACGGTCTTCGGGTCGACCCGGAAAATCGCGCCGACCTCGCGAGGGGTGAGGAGACGGTCAGCCACGACGCCACCGCCTGTCCTCGTAGTGGGCGAGACGCTCGGCAAGAGCGTTGGCGCGGTCCCGCTCCAGCAGGTACAACGCCTGCGGCCCCTCCGAGCGCAACACGGCGTTGTCGCGCTGGAGCTGGTCGATCCGGGCCAGTAGATCCTCGTGGCTGGCCCGTGCAGGCGTGCTGGGCACGGTCACCTGCCGGGCCGGGGCCTTCTGCTCGCGGACACGCCGGGCCGTGGCCTCCACCTCTCGGCGCAGCTTCGCCACCTCGCACTCCAACTGGTCGACGCGGGTGTGCGCGTCAGCCAGTTCGGCGCGGAGCCGCTCCTCTCCGTCGTCGGCGGCCGGGACGGGGGTGAGGAGCATCGTCGGCTGCTCGTCATCCCCCGGCCAGTCGGGGACGTCAAGCGGCTCGTGGAGGTCCCTCCGGGCACCTGCCCAGCGGGCGCGTAAACGGGTGAACAACGAACGCCTTCCTCTCTTCAGTGGGTGGGTTGGCCGGCAGCGGCCGAGTCGTCCGCTGCGGCGGCGAGCGCCTGGTCGAGGTCGTTGAGGACCTCGGCGCATAGGTCGCGGCACGCCGTCGCTGTGACGGTGCTGCCGTCAGTGGTGTGGATGCGCCGCTCGTACACCAGGCGGCGTTCGGCCCAGCGGGCGCGCATGGCCAGCAGCTGGTCCCGCAGCGTCAGCAGCTCGGTCTCGGTCATGCCGCGGCCCAGCCTCGGCGCATCCGACGGCGCCGCTCAGAGGCACGCTCGTCCTCGTTCAGGCCACCCCAAGTGCCGTACTTCTCCGGCCGCTGGAGGCTGTAGTCGATGCACTCCGCGCGCACCGGACACTGGGCGCAGATGGCCTTCGCCTTGCGCTCCCTGATGTCACGCTCTGCCTGGCGCTCGCCGTCGGGGCCGAAGAACAGCACCAGGTCTTCGCCTTGGCAGGCGGCTCGGTCTTGCCACGTCCAGGGGTTACGCATCGGGGTTACCTCCTCTTGGTGGTGCGGATGGGCAGGTGGAACAGCAACCCAGGCCGGGTAGTCGATGTGGGCTGCGGATAGGTCGGGTTGGCGCGTCGACTTGGCGCGGCACGGGGAGGGCCGTGACGGTGGTGCTCTGGGTCTCGGGACGACTCGTCGGACGTCGACGGGGTGGTTGGTGCAGCGGAAGGCTCGGCTCGTCGACGTGGCAGGGGACGGTTTGGTTTGTCGGCGTGGGTGGGCACGGCCGGGGGACGGTTCGGTTCGTCGGCGTGAAACGTGATCGGCTTGGGATGTCGCAACGGCGAGGAATGACCTGACTTGGTTCGTCGTGCAGGTCAGGGAAGGTTCGGCTTGACGTGTCGTAGAGGCTCGGGGCGGGCTGCCAAGGATCGGGTAGTCGGTTGGGTTGGGAAGGCCAGGCT
The DNA here is from genome assembly GCF_001417795.1 of Sphaerimonospora mesophila. Taxonomy (NCBI): domain Bacteria; kingdom Bacillati; phylum Actinomycetota; class Actinomycetes; order Streptosporangiales; family Streptosporangiaceae; genus Sphaerimonospora; species Sphaerimonospora mesophila. The sequence goes on from NZ_BCBX01000030.1 coordinate 203,058, forward strand.
CGTCGGTGTTGGGTGGGCTAGCCGTATCTGTCACGGCGTCGCAGACGGGCATCTGGGGGTCTCTTCTCGGGGTCGGAGTGATCAGCGGGGTTGTGATGTCCGGGCCGGGCCTCAGCCGCATGGGTAGGGGCCCGGCGCGTCTCAGCAGCGGGCGAATTCCAAGAGCTCGAACCGGCCGTCTGAGCGGCCGCGATCGGCGCCGATGCCGATCTGCTCACCGGCTTGGAAGATCCTCGCCCACGCGGTCAGCGGCAGGAAGTCGTCCCGCACCCGCAGCCGAAACTCCAGCGTCGGCTGGTAGACGTACTCGACCCGGCTGATCGAGTTCCGGGGCCTTGAGGGGTCATGACGTGCTTGAACCGCTCTTCGACCCCGGTCGGCTCGGTCACGCCTAGCGGGATGAAGATCTCCTCGACGAACGCCCGCTCCACGATCGTGCCCATCAGGCCCTTCTTGAAGCCCGGCGGGAGTGGCCGGCCGACACCGGAGTCATGCGCTTTCTTGGTCTTTGTGTCTTTGCTGGCGGGGGGTTTGCCGTCCCAGTCGGACCCGGGGTACGCCGAGTTGGCCCATTCCTTGATCGCGGCTTTCATGCACCGCCCCTCGAACACCAGCTCTCCCGTGACGGGATGGCGCAGAAACCCGTTCACGCTGGGTGCGGCGTCGGTCTCCATCAGCGCGTCAGCGAGCTGATCGGTGCCGGGCTGCCCATCGGGGAACCGCGAGTGCAGGACCTGGTCGACCATCTCCTGCAGATCCCGGTCCCCGAGCTGCATCTTCGCTTTCAACCAGCTCTTGATCACCGACTTGTTCGACGGGATCCCCCCGACGAGCTTGTCGATACAGCGCAACCGCACACGGTAGGTCGCGAACTGGTCATCCAACTCGACGCCGAGCTGGGCAAACACATCCAACGCGCTCACGACGCCACCTCACCCTTCACGACCCGGGAAATCGGAGTGACCCGGCCGGCGCGGAGCGCGGCGTTCGCGGCCTCCAACTCCCTGACCCTGGCCTTGGCCTGGTCGAACCGCGTCTGCAGGTCCTCCACGTAGGCGGCGGTCGACGGCGGCATGTCCGGCGGCGGCAGTTCCTCCAGCGTGTTACGGGTCTGCCGGATGAGCTGGCGGGCCCGGCCGAACTCGGCGACGGTGAGCTGCAGCCGGGTCGCATGCTCGATCGCGCGGAACGCGTCGAACAGCTCGCGCGGGCTCCGGCCATCCAGGCTCTGGCCGACGATGGCCTCGATGTCGGCGCGTAGCGCGGGGTCTGTCTGGATCAACGCCACAGCGGCGTCGAACTCCTCTTGGCTGTACTCCTGCGCTCTGCGTCTTCTGGACACCCGGGGTCCTCCCTTCACGGGTGACGGGGTAACGGGGATGAGGGGGTGAGTTGGGGCCACGGGCCCGCCCTGGACGGGCCAACGCACGAGACCATCGGGATCTCAAACCGGGCAGGCCCGTGGAGACTTGGGGTCAGGCGGCCAGCTGCGGGTACTCACGGACCCGCAAGTCGGCAGGCCAGAACGACCAGTCGCCGCCCTTGCGGTCACCCTGAGCTGCGACAGAACGTCCGCCGACCACGACATCGGATGCCCAGACCGCGCCCATCTGCTTCACGAACACGGGCACGCCCGCGTCCTGGCACTGCTCGCGGATGGAACGCACCCACTCCAGATCCAGGGGCCGGGCGCCGCTGCCGCTCTCGCCGCCGACCACGATCCAGCTCAGCGACGGCTCGTCCCGCCGGTAGGGGTCGGCTCCGACCCAGTCGTCACGAAGAACGACCGGGCCGAGCAGCGGCTCGGCCGAGACCCAGCGCACGGCAGCCGGGGTTTCCAGCAGCGCGGGTATCCGGGCGTCGGCTTGCTCCTGGTTCTCTGCGGAGACGCCCATCCACAGGTTCGGCGGCCAGGGCAACTTGTGGGCGATCTTCGGTAGGCGCGCGGCGCGCTTGGTCAGCACCTGATAGGTGTGCTGCGGGGTGGCCTCGATCACCTCGAACACGCGGCGGACGAAGTCCAGCGGCACCCGAGCGTGCAGCAAGTCACTCATCGAGTTGACGAAGACCTTGCGCGGCCTGGCCCAGGTGAACGGCTCGTTCAGCGTGTCCGGGTGAAGGGTGAGGCCGAACCCGGGGCCGCTGGTGCGGGGGTCGCCGTCGTTCTGGTACTTCGCGCTGCCCATGCTCTTGAGGCGCTTCGCCATCGGGAGCGCGTAGCAGTGGTCGCAGCCAGCCGAGATGCGATCGCATCCGGTGGTGGGGTTCCAGGTCTGGTCCGTCCATTCGATGGAGGTCTTGGTGCTCATCGCTGTCATACCTCCGTGCCGGGGTGGTTGCTGGAACGTCGGGTCAGTGCGCGGTCGCGGCGGAGCCACCACGGAGCCACATGCCAGGCCCCGCACCGGCAGGAGTGGATCCGGTAGAACAGATGCCGCAACACTCCGTTCCGGCGCCGGTGTGCGTATAGCGCGTTCCTGGCCTGTCTCCACGTCGGGTACGGGTCGAGATCCAGACGGGGGCAGTCCTCCATCTCGGCCCATTCCTCACGCGGCCACAACCGGTCGTGAAGGCCGGCCAGTTCCTCGTCCAGGGCGTCCAGGCGAGTGCTGTACGACTCGGGGTGACCAGCAGGCATCCGCACGGGCTCGTCCAGCAGTCCCTCATGCGGTAGACGGCGGGTCACAGCCCCTCCCAGCGGAGGTGGAAAACGGACACGGTCTCCCGACGGCGCGGCTGCTCCAGGTCGTCGCCAGGGTGGTAGTCCCAGCTGACGTAGGCGACCGGCCGTCCCCGCAGGTAGCCGACGTCGTCCACGGTGCCCTGGTCGACGATGCCGTTTGAGGCGCGGCTGACGCGGGATTGGGGGCGGAAAAGGAAACGCAGGTGGTCGATGTCCCCTTCTGCGATCGTCTCCACGAGGTCGGGCGAAGCATCCGTGGTGAGGGTCACGTCAGTCCTCCATTCGAGGTCGGAGCGTCTGATAGTTCGCGGCGGAGCCTGTTCAGCTCGGCCAGGTGCGACTCTGCGCGCTGGGAAGCAAGGTCGGCCTGCTGCTCGGCGCGGGCCGCCCGCTCGGACAGGCGCGTGTTCTCCCGCCGGGCCGCAGCCAGGCACGTTTGCAGGCCCTCGAGGTCCTCGCGGGCCGCGCGGAGGTGGACGTCGGTCACCTCACGCTCGATCTGCCGGCCCGAGAGGAGCCCGTAGGCGAACGCGAACCCACCGGTGAGCCAGGCGGCGAGCATCCAGTCGGGGCCGCCGATGACCCACCACAGGCCCATCAGGCAGATGATGACCGTGCAGGCGAGCGCGGTGGAGTACGGCTGCAGCACAGGCTTGCGGGTGGGGGTGCCGGGGGTCACCGTGCCCTCCCCCGCCCGCCGTGGCGGCCTCCGAGGGTGCAGTCCGGCACCCAGGCGCTGGTGTACGACACCCGACGAGCACGCCGCGGATACTGGCGGGCCCGGTGGCGGTGCCACACATGCACGCACGTGGATACCACCCCCACGCCAGCGACGATGAGCATGCCGTTGAGGAACTGGCCGGCGGTCATGCCAACGCCCCCATCCCGGCGGAGTCCGTGATGAGGTGCGGCACGAACGACGAGGTGTTATCCGTGATCAGACCGCGGGTTTCTCGGATGCCGAGGCCGGCGGCTTCGTCGCCGACGACCCATGCGCCGAGGACGGGCCGCCAGCCGCCGAGGTCGGGGAGCGGCCAGAACTCCTGGTGGACGTAGCCTTCGGCGCCGTACTCCCCTTCGGTGTGGATCACCTGGCCGGGAGTGACGACCCGCATGGACGCGCCTTCACGGCCGAGCAGCGGCTTGGCCACGTACGAGACCAGCTCGCGAGGGCTGTCGAGGTACGCCGGGAGCAGGTTCGGATGGTCGGGGAACAACTCCCACAACAGCGCGAGCAGCGCCTTGTTCGACAGGAGCATCTTCCACAACGGCTCCACCCACGGCGTGCGGGGCTGAGCGTCGACCGCGGCCGGGCCGAAATCGTCAGCCGCGGCCCATTCCCACGGGTACAGCTTGAACATCCGCTCGATCGGCTCGCCGTGCTGGTCCACAAAGATGCGGCGGCCGGTGTCCCAGCCGACGGTCTCGATCGGCTGGACTACCGCGTTCACGCCACCGTCAGCGGCGGCCTCGGCCATGTAGGCGGCGTTCAGCGCGTCCTCGCCGGCTTCGTCCGTCTGGGTGTAGGTGAAGTGCACCATGGTGCCCTTGGCGAGTGCGGCCCAGGCGGCGGCGAGTCGTTCGTGCAGGGAGTTCCACTGATCGGCGTGGGGGCGGACGTCCTGTTTCCAGTACCACTGGGCAACCGCCGACTCCACCAGCGATGTGGGGGTGTCGGCGTTGTACTCCAGCAGCTTCGCGTGCGAGACGCCATCCCAGCACAGATCGAACCTGCCGTAGACGTGCGGGTCACGCCGCCGCCACGACGCGGTGATCGGCTCCCACAGCCACTCGGGGATCCGGAAGTCGGAGAACCGGCGCCGCTTCACAACGTGGTCGACCACGTCCAAGCACATGCGGTGGAGCTCCTCCACCACGACCTCGAGGTCCTCGACCTGGGCGAGCGTGACGCGGTAGTGCACGCCCTCGTCCCAGTACGGGCGGCCCTCCGCGCCGGGCTCCACCGCCTGGTGGAACCCAAGCCCCTGAGCTTCGACGATCCGCTCCCACCCGGGGCGGCGGGTGCCGGTGTGACGGTGCATCACGAACCGCCTCCGCCCTTGGCGTTGCCGCCGAACCCTCCGACGATCACGCGGCCCGACCTGCTGGAGATGTTGGTGTTCTGCGGCCGAGTCAACGTCCCGCCGGTGACGGTGCCGTTGGAGGCGTGGCTGCCGCCGTAGATCCACACGAACCCGCCACCGCCGTGGCCTCCGCTGCTGCGGTGGTTGTCGCAGTAGCTGTCAGCGACCGCCCTGTACGAGCCGTCGCGCTGCTTGGCCGCGCAGTCCGCAGTCACTGTGCCCCGGTCATTGCTGCACGCAGCCGCGAAGGCCAACGAGAAGGCGACCAGAGCGGTCACGGGCACAGCCCGAGACGCTTTGATACGACGGGAAGGCGACTCGGTCATGACGGGCTCCCAGCGGGTTCCTGGTCGTCCAGGGCCCCGGCCTGCTGCGCGCACGAGGCGATCTCCCGCAGGCCTGCGGCAGGGTCCCCGGTGTCGGCGGCGAGGCGGACGGCAGAGCGGATGACCTCACCGAGAGCGTCGAGGGCACCGCCGAGGTGCTTGCCAGCGACGCGGAGCCGGTCGACCTCGCCCAGCAGGCGGGGCATGTCCACGGCGTAGACCGGGACCGCACGAGAACACCGCTGCGCCGCGCGCTCCGGACCGAGGTAGTTCTGCGGCCACGTGAGCGCCTTGGACACGTCCGGCTGCTGCTGGAACACCAGACCCTGGCCGTCGACCCACACCCACTCGTGATGGCTGCTCGCGGTGTGCGGCTCGTCAGAGTGATCGCAGAAGAAGCCAACTGGAGCTTGCGCGCGGAGGGCGGCGAGCTGCTCGTCGGTCAGAGGCTCAGACATCACGCACCCCCATCCACGAGGCGTGCGCGGACGCTGCATGCAGCAGGACCTCCGCATGCTCGGCGGGCAGCTCAACGAAGTCGTCTTCCTGGGTGGCGAGGCTGTTTTGCACGGAGCGGAGAGCGTCGCGGAGCTGATCACGGAAGGTAAGCTCAGTCATGGTCGCCTCCCACGAGGTAGCGGACCGGCTTGCCCTGCTGCTCGGCGTAGGCGATCTCCGACCGGGTGGAGTCGCCGTAGTAGCCGCTCTCGTCGCTGACGACGAGGACCTCGTCGGCGAGGTCGATCTTCCGCTTGTGCAACTCGTCGAGGCGGGTCTTCTCCTCGTCGGTGAGGGGGTCGCCGGAGTGGGCGAACACGCCGGGGGCGAGCACGATGACGCCCTGGCGGGTGAGGTGCTGGTTGGCGGCGGCGAACTCCTCACGGAAGCGGGTGCTGCCGCACAGGGCGACGATCGGCGGTCTCCCGGCGCGCAGCCGCTCAACCTCACCCACCAGGGCGCATGCTTCCTCCTGGCTAAGGCCAAACCAGACCTCGGCGTTGCAACGCTGACGCAGCTCGTTGAGGCGCTCGTCGGACAGGTGGGCGGTCATTGGTTTCTCCTTGTGGCGGGGTCGGTGTCGGGGTGGCACGGGCAACGCCCATCAACCGGGCGGGGCGGGCGGACGTACCGGACAGGCTCGTCATCTCCGGTTCGGCGGCGGGCCGTCCTTGGAGCGGTGTGCCGGCCTGTGCTGGGGGCGAGCAGGTCGCGCAGGACCATCACGCACCCCCTGGGGACATGTGACGGGGAGCCTCGTCACGGATCGGGTCGAACGCGACAGTCGCGTCCGGGTCGAACCCAGGGGCGGGCTCGGGCATGTGGTGTCGGCCACGCGGCGGGGGAACCAGACGGAGCAGCAGCGCGCGGAGCCTCATGACGGCCGCTCCGGGGTCTCCTCGCCGATCGTCGCGACCCGCGAGTTCGGGTCTGCGGGGTTGCACAGCGATCCGATCGCGTGGTTCAGCTGCCGCTCGCCGCGCTCGTTGGTGTCCCACCACACCGGGTTGCCGCAGTAGATGCAGTGCCCCACGGGCGGGTTGTCCGTCGGTGCGGCCGGGACTGCGGCGATGAGACCGGTGTGCGGGGCGTCACCGCCGTTCCACACCGCGTGCTGGGACGCGCCCTGCTGGCCGGGGAGCGGCCACACCGCCGTGTCCTGCAGCGGATACCCGGCCTCAGCGAGCCGCCGCCGGTACCTGTCCGCAGTGCCGTCCAACTCGGCGAGGACGGTGTCCGTGGCGTCGACTTCCCGGCCGAGATCATCGCGTTGCCGGGCGAGTTCATCTCGTTTACGGAGCAAGTCAGCGCGGTACGTGGACTGGTTCGCCCGTTCGTTTTCCACGCGTCGTAGTTCGGTGGCCAGGACAGCGGCGGCGGCCTGCGTCAAGGGCGCCGGCGCGGTGCTCTGGGAATGGGCCGGGGGTAGGTTCTGCTTGGCCATGAGGGGCCTCCTTGCTGGGTTTCTTTCTCTGTTGTGCTGCGAGGTGGCGGGGGCGGTGCCCTCCCCCGATCCGGGGGCACCGCCACCCGCACGACTGGGAAAGGGTGAGGTCAGGCCGTAGTCACTGGGTTTGCGATGGGCGTGAGCGGGACACCGGCCGCCGGAGAGAACGGCACCGCGCCGACCACCGGCCAGTCCGCGACCTTCTCGTCCGTCTCGTAGCCGCACGAGCCCCATTCGTCGGTGACCATCCACCGGTTCGGAGACGGCGGGGACGGCCAGAGAACAGCGATGACCTTGCCGTTCGGCTTGCGGCGCACGGTGCCGAGCAAGTTGTCTGCGGGCGATCCGGACAGGTTCGGCTGCGTGCTCATGTCAGGAGTTCTCCTCGTTGTCGTTGCGGGCGTAGCGGGGGTCCGCCACCTGGGCAGAGATGCACGCGGGGCAGATCCCACAGACCTGGCCGTCACTGCGGGCCACGCACGGGATCCGTGAGTCACCGATGCACGGGTGGTCGACGGGGAGGGTCTGCGCCTCCCACGGGCAGTAGTGCAGGTCCTCGACGGGAATCACGACGCCTCCCGAGACCACAGGGTGAGCTGGGACGGTGTCGCGGCGGCGGAATCCCACACCTGGCCGAACTGGGCGTTAACCTTCTCGACGGCCCTGGCCGGGGCGGCTACGAGGGCGTGCTCGCGGCACGGGTAGTACAGGCCGCGCTCGGTGAGCCACACCCGGTGATAGCCGCGCTCGTTCTGGACGCGGGTGTTACGGGCGGCTGCAAGGTCATGAAGGTAGTCGAGCGTCTGCGTGCGGGTGCCAGTGGTGAGCCGTTCGATTGATCTGACAGCGGTTCCGGGGCGCATGACATCGCCGTGGCGGGCACGAAACGCGCGCCGGACGTCGTACACGCCCCACTCATCCGCATCAAGCACCGCGGCGAACCGAGCAAGCAAATCAGCGGTCCCGGGATGCGCGGCGAGCACATCGGCGAGGCGCTCTCCCCCGATCAGCCCCTGACGTGGGTTGAGCGCGACGGCGGCGTACTCCATGAGCAGCGGGAGCATCGCCTCCTCGGGGTTCGCGAGGTAGCGGGCGATGGTGCGGTTCCGGCCACCGTCACGCAAAGCGAAGGCATAGGGGCAGAATGCACACGCCGACTTCGGCCACTCCACCCCGAGCTGCGCCCGGATGTACCGGAGGCAGGCATCCCGATCCCACCCCCACTCGATCAACGGATAGGACGGGATCCGGCCAGGTACCTTGCCCTCCCGCATGTCGCGGACCATCCGAGACGTTTCGTTGGCCTCGAAGCCGACCACATGCCGGAACCCGGCGCCGCTGGTGTGCCGGCTGATCCAGTAGTCGAGGGGCCAGCCTTTCGCCTTGATCGAGCACTTCCGGGTGCCGCCCGATTGGGGGATGGTGCCGTTGGTGAGCATCTCCGCTGCGAGGGTGTAGTACGGCCGCTCGGCAGTCGGGCGGATGTGGCACAGCGTGGGCGTGGTGGTGTCGTTGAGGACGGTGATGCCGTCCGTCTGGGATGCGCTCTTACGGGCGACCTGGACGGTACGGATGCCATGCCGTGCGAGCAGGGGGTAGACATGGGTCTCGACCAGGCGGCCGGTCTCTTCCCATTCGTTGCCGGTCTGCGCGCTGATGACGACCAAGTCCTTCAAGGGGAAGTCCCGCGTCTCCGGTTCTGCGATCCAGCGCAGGAGGATCGCGGTCGAGTCGACACCGAACCCGTAGGAGAGGATCACGTTCACGCCGCCTCCCGCGAGGGCGTCCGGCCGGGTGCGAGCGACACGGCACGGCGAGCGCAGCGCATGACCTTGTCAAGCTGTGCGACCGTGCGGCGGTTGACGCGCTTGGCCGGGAACGGCGGCTTGCCAGCGGCGGCACGATCGGCGTTCTTGGCGTCCTGCTGCTCCTGGACGACCGCTCGGATCACCCCGGCGAGCGCGCCCAGTGCGGTCCTTGCGTCCGGGTTACCAGCCTGCTCCAGCTCGGCGACGTGGAGACCGCCGACGATCTCGACCATGGACAGGTCAAGGCGGAAGCGGTGGCCAAGCTCCTGCTCGGCCCACAGGTAGTCCGAGGCGAGCTCGGGGCGCAGCCACGCAGCCAGGAACAAATCTTCCGGGCTCGCCAACACGCACAGGGAGCAGGACAGGCGGCTCATGCCCCACGAGTAGGCGGCATGCGGGCGAAGCCCGGCGGCCTTGATCTCCGCCCAGACCTCGCCCACCGTCCAGTCACGGATCGGGTGCCAGCGGGTGATGGTGCGGTTCCGCGACGAGTGCGCCTCATCGACGGCGAGGATCGACTTGCGGGCGCGGTTGTCGGACTCCTCACCGCGGATGCCGAGGGCGTACAGCACACGGACGGGGCGGCTGGTGATGCCGGCCTCGGCGCGGAACTCTTCCACGAGCTGGGTGACGAGCTTTATGCCTTGGCTGGTCTTCTGGTCCGACGTGCACCACCGCGCGGCCGACGACATCCACTTGCGGCGCTCGTTGAGAAGCTGGTCCCATAGCCCGCCGCGCTCGCGGCGGCGTACCTCGAACCGGAAGCCGTACCGCTCGGCGTGCTCGCGCGCCAGCGCCTCCACGCCGGGCCACTCGACCGGGTGACCCGAGCGCGTGACGCCGAGGTCGTTGTGCAAGACCACGACGGGGCCGGTGAATCCCTGCGCGGTGACCAGGCGTGCGACGTAGGCGGTCAGCGCCATGGAGTCCTTCCCGGCGCTGCTGTTGATGACGATGAGGTCGTGGTCGTGGAGGTTAGGGTTCATGACGCCTCCCCCAGGTCGAACAGCGATGGCGTGATGTTCGGGAACGGCCGGTTCGACCACAGCACCTCTGTACGGCGCTGCCAGTCGTTCGCCTGACCCGTGTGGGCCTCGATCTCCATCCGATGCCAGCCGTCGTACAGCTCGTCGTACAGCGGCGAGTGATAGCCCGACAGGACGACGGTGGCGCGGCATGCCTCGAGGTGCTTCGCGAGTTCGCGGTGCTCAGCCTCGCCGCCCATCTCGTGCCGGTAGTTCCGGGCACGGGTCGAGCCGAGGTAGGGCGGGTCCACGTACAGCAGCACCCCGGGGTGGCGCCCGTAGGCATCGAGGACCTCCAAGGCGGGACGGCACTCCAGCGAGACGCAGGAGAGACGCTCAGCCACCGGGGCGAGCCGCGACACATACCCAGCGAGGTAGCGAGGCATCCCAGACGACGACCCCGCAGGGTCCTGAAAGTGCCGCCACCCGGTCTGCCTCAATGTCCCAGCCCGGCCCTGCGTCAGACGCACCCACACCAGGCGAGCACGCTCCAGATCGGGCAAGGCCTCGAGGTCGACATCCTTCACCGCCTCGAACTCCGCCCGCGAATGCGGGGTGAGAGCGCACAGACGCTCGAGCTCGAGCGGGTTCTCCCGCAGGACCCGCCAGAACACCATGAGGTCCTGGTCGATGTCGTTGACGGTCTCCATCCGCGACGGCCTCTTCGCCAGCAGCACGGCCAGGCTTCCGGCGTACGGCTCGACGTAGTGCTCGTGGGCGGGCAGTAGACGCGCGATGTCTGGGCCGAGGGTCTGCTTGGACCCGTAGTACGGGATCGGCGGTTTCACGACGACTCCCGAACCGGTTCGGCGGGGGTCCAGGTGCCGTCGTCGGCGAGCAGCACCCACCCGTACCGGGCGTGCCGCACGGGCACGCGGGTGGGGTCGACCACGCCGCGGCGGATCTTCCACCCGTTCGCGTACGCCCGCGCCGGTTCCCCTTCCACCACCTGGTGGCAGGGACGGCACGCATGGAGGTTGTTGGCCGGCGTGTTCGATCGCGCGTCGTGGGTGCCGCCCATCCCCTTGGCGAGCCGATGCGAGGGGTCCACCGCCGGGGCGCGCCCGTGGCAGACGACACCGATCTCACACAACCCTCGGGATCGGTCGGCGATCACGCTCATGACGTCCGGGCCGGGGCCGGTGTACCGGCGCGAGGCACGGATGCGGGTCTTCCGCTTGGGGGGCTGGCCGCCCTGGAGCGGCGTACGCCGCACCAGGGCAGACCGGCGAACCAAAGGCGTCCGCTTCACGAGTCGCCACCCGTCTCGGAGATCTCCTCCTCCGAGTAGTGCAACGGGTCACTCTCCGACGGCTCGGGCTCGCTCCCCTCCTCCGGCTCCGAGACCTTCTCCGTGCCTTCTGCGGCAGGCTTCTGCGGCTTGGTGATCTCCTCGACAGTCACCCGTGGCTGCGGGAACTCCTCCTCGATCGTGACCTCGCGGCGACGGATGCTCCGCCAGATCACCCGGAGCTGGGCAACGTCGTAGCCGTTCCACTCGTCCTTGCTCCGGCCGAGCTTCTGTTCCAACTGGTCCGGCGACACACCGATCCCGGCGTAGCCCTCGATGACGTCCGTGATGACCTGGGGAAGGGTCTTACCTTCCCCGCCACCGGCCAAAGTCTTGTTGCACAGCTCCTTGGCTTCCTCGACGAACCACGGCGGCAGGATCGCGAAGATGACCTCGCGCAGGCGACGGGCTCCGGCGTTGGCGTTGTTCTCGTAGATGTCCCGGGCCGAGGTGAGCGCGGTGGCGCCGTCGCTGGTGTCCCGGGCGTGAGGGACGATGAAGTTCAGCGACGACCGGGTGTTCCGCTCGACGTCCCAGGCCCACGCCTGCATCTCGGACTGGCCGTACTCGTCGTCGCGGCGCATCTCCGAAACGCCGTACTGAACGTTGCCGAAGCACCGGGCCAACTCGCGGGCGAGGTGCACTGTCGGGCCGGTGATGTTCTTCCCGGCCCGGTTGTAGCGGTAGAACGCCCGCTCGGCGAGGAACTTCTGAGCGCAGGAATCCTGCATCGCAGCGCGGGCGGCCTGGATGTCGCGGGGGCACTGCTGCGCCACGACGATCGCGGCGTGCACCTCAGCAACGGCGCGGGACTGCTCGACGGCGGTGGCCTGCCCGATCCGAGTCGGCGCGGGCAGCCTGGGGGCGACACGGTCGATCTGGTTCATGAAAGCTCCCGAAGGTAGGCGTTCTCCACCCAGGCGGGCAGGCGGATCAGGGCGATGTCGTCGGTGTAGCCGGGCCAGTGGCCGGTCTCGACGCAGTGGGCGTAGGTGTGGATGGCCTGTCGGTTGCGTTCACGGCCGAGCCGGAGTGAGACCTGGTCCAGCTCGACCACCGTGATCAGGTAGGGAGGGGTCTTCTCCTGGAACACGAAGAGCATCGCCGCCTGGTCGGCGAGACCGAGCTCTCGGACGCCGTCCACGTACCAGGCGGCTTGCTGGTGGTAGCCGTACTCGAAGACCGACCGCTGGATCGCGTCCGGGTGCGCGCTCTTCGTCGTCTTCAGATCGCCTACGATCAGCCGACCGGGGCCGATCGTCGGTAGCCAGTCCAGGCGGGCACGCCGCCAGATCCCGGTCTGGCGGTCCTGCCAGATCAGCGTCTGCTCCGGGTCCCCGGTCTCCGGGTTGAACAGCTGCGATGCGATCGGGTGACGGCGGACCTGCTCGGCCATCGCTCGGACCTGCTCGAACTCGTGCCGCAACAGCGGGGTCGCCCCCGAGTCGTAAGCAGCGTCCCGCTTCTCACGGGCGGCTTTCGTCCGCCAGTCCGCCGCGTCCACCACAACCAGCTCCGGGCCCGACCCGAGCACCAGCTTGTGCGCGGCGGTCCCCAAGTCGAACTCCCGCTTCGGGGCCGGCGGGTTGAGCTGCTCGTGCCGGAACTGGGCCGGGCACTTCAGGATCTTCCGCGCCCCTGTGGATGACAGGCTCCGGCCGGGCACGGGGTCGGCGTGGTAGTCCTCCTCCGGGATGTCGTACACCCCGGGAATGACCTCTTCAGCGGCCGTAGTGGTTTCGGGCAGGGTCGCGGTCACTGGCCCTCACCGTCCTCACGGTGGACGAGAGCGAGAGGGCCGTAGTGCTCAGCCACGTGGTAGACGCCGTGCTCGCCCCAGTCGTCCACGGACTTCCGCTGGGGCGAGCAGAACGCGACGTACGCATCGCCATCCATGTCGTAGGCCGTAATCGCGAACCACAGGTCGCCGTCGCGGTCGCGCCATAGGTCGCCCAACTGCGGAGGGAACTCCGCCGGGGCGACTGGCGTGATCGCGGCCTGAGGCGGCATAGCCCATCCGCCCTTGTCGTCGTCGCACTTGACGACCACGGCGCCGTCCGAGTGCCTCGCGAGGACGCGAACGCCCTTGATGGTGATGTCGACGATGGTGCCGATCTTGATCTCGGAGCCGGTCACTGGTCACCCCCGGAGGCCTTCTCGGCCTGCGCGGTGGGGTAGGTGACCGGCGCGACCTCGGTGACCACCGCGCGTAGGCGGTCGGCGTGCTGCTGCAAGGTGCTCAACCCGTGGGAGTCCTCGAGGATCGCCGCGAGGACGCCACGGACTGCCAGGGCCCGATCCACGATGAGCTGGTCACGGGCGGCCAGGTGCTCGTAGGCGGCAGCCTGCGGGACGTCGAGGACCTCACGGATAGCGGTGAGGAGCTCCCGCATGTCAGCGTTGAGGGCGTCAGCCATGGTGCACCTGCCCGTCCTCGTCGCGGGGCAGGATCGCGACCGGCTCGTCAGCCGTGAAGGCGAACCCCCATCCGTCGAACCACACCTCGTAGAACTCCGGCCCGGTGATCTGGGCGATCGGGAGCATGTCGAGTTCGTCGGTCACGAAGACGTCGCCGACGACCAGGTCGGAGGCGGTGGTGATGACGGGGATCGGGCCGGTGTAGGTGCCGGCGTCCAGCGCGGCGAGTAGACGGGCCGCGAGGCGGGGTTGGAAGGCGTCGAGCTGCTCCCACTTCACGCTCGCTGAGCGCGTTGTAGGGGCGGGAGGTGAGATGATGGACATCCGTCCGGCTCTCCTCTCAGACTTGAATGGGTTGTTGGAGCTGGGCGTTTTGCGGGCCTGACCGGGTGCATCGGTTGGGCCCGCCGCCGTTTCACGGCGAGTCGGAAACGTCGAACAGGGCGTCGATGTGCTTTCGGACGTTGTCGTCGCCGAGGAGGCGGAGAACTCCGAGGACGTATCGGCCGCTGAGTGCCTGTCGTTCACCGGTCAGGGCGCGGTGGTGCATGGTGAAGTGCACGCCCATGGCTGCGGCTTGGGCTGTTTGTGTGGTGAGGCCGAGGCGGTGGGCGCGGTCCTCGAAGGCCCTCCTCTTGAGGGCGACGCGGTGGCCTTTGGGATGGCCCACGGGGGTTCTCCGATCGCTTAGCGGTCTGTGCTGTGACGCACAATCACCCTAGGCTGTGCTGTGCGGCACAGCAAGAGATTCCCAGAAAAAATCTGGAGTCCCAGGAGTGGGGTTCACCTGCACGTATCCACGCCAGACGGGACATACCACTCAAGCTGTGCTCTGTCGCACAGCACGAGCGCAAGCTACATTTGTGCGCGTGGGCAAAACTGCTGGTCCGCTCGGCGTGTGGCTGGCTGGCGAGCTGACCCGGCGCGGCTACGACCTAGCACGCGGCGGCCAGTCCAGACTCGCCAGAGAAGCGGACATACATCCATCAGTCATCAACCGCGTCCTCCGCGAGGACCGGGGCCTGGAAATCGGGCTCCTCCGCCGCCTCGGCAAAGCCTTGGGCTACTCCTTGGGCGAGATGCTCGTCCACGCCGGCCTCGCGGAGCCGGACGAGCTGCCCGTCCGGGAGCACCTAGACGCGGAGCCCGGCGCACCGCCAGGGCCCGCCTCGTCCGAGCCTCCCCGCTACGACGATCCGGTACTGCAGTACCTATGGGACGCGCCGGACCCTAGTCTGTTGGATAGTCAGCGCGAGGCGCTGGTGCGGGTCTATTTGGCGTTCAGGCAGGGACAGGACCGCGCAACGAATAACGACTCGACCGTAATCCGACGATTCGGAACGTAGATAAATATTGGATCACGGTAGCCTTAAATCCTCCTGAAAATGTGGATTAGCGGGAAAAGTCATACATTCAACCCGCATGTCCCAGGAGTTCGTATGACCAAGCGCGATGACTCGCCCGAGAGCGCCAGCATCGCCGATTTAACAGCCCGACGACGCCTCCAAGAGCAGATCGCCGGGCTGGAGTGCGCACTGGATGCTGCGCTCACCCTTCACGAGGTGCCCATCCAGCTCACCCAGGCGCTCCGCGCCCCCACAGGAACGCTCCACACCGTCCCTCTCCACCTCCCCGACGGCCAAGGCGCCCGTATCGTCGTCCACCCCATCGGCGAACCAGACCCCGTCCGAGAAGCCGCGATCTGGCAGCACCTCACAACGGTCGGACCAGCACTCTCCCCCGGCCGACAGCTACAGTCCATGGACCCTGCGATCGCCGTCGTGGAGATCGGCACCGCGACCCTGGTCAACACCGCGCAGTCCCGCCTCGCCGTCCGCGCGGCCCTCAGGATGCTGCGCTTCCCCGCCCTCGCACTCCCCGCACCACTCGCGTGGATCTGGCGCCAGGCACGCCGGCGTCCCGCGCAGGCCGGTGTCGCCGTCGTGGCCGCTGTAGCGGTCGGGACTGCGGTCGCGATGACGGCCCATCACCCCACCGGCCAGGCTCCTGTTCTCACCCAGGCGCGGCCGTCCGTCCCCATCGCACTCGATGCCGCGGCACAGCCCACATCGTCCCCGGCCCCTACGATGAGGGACACCAGACGACCTCATGCCGAGCCGACGGTGCCGCCGCGCCTCTCCCCTGGGCCGCAGCCGCCCGCACCAGGTGACCGGCCGTCGCCGACTTCCGCACCGAAGCAGGCGTCCTCTCCCGCGCCTGGCCGGTCCTCTCAGCACTCCCGCCAGAGCGTGAAGTCCTCCGCCGCGGCGCCGAGGCCCACGGCGCCGAGCCGGAGCACCACGCCGCCATCGACGCGTCCGACTCCGACGGCGAACGCTCCATCCCCCACTCGTGATGTCCCTGCTTCGGAGCCGACCCCCACCTCGACAGCGACGAGCTCGGCCCCGCCGCCTGAGCCGTCATCTCCCCCGGCTCCTACGGCGAGTGCTCCACCACCGGCAGGGCGGGACTGCCGCATCCTCAACGTGGACATCAAACTGCCGATCCTCGGCGTGGACCTCTGCCTCTAAACCGGGCGCAGCAACGGGGACGGGACCAACCAACCTCGGGGGACCGTGGGAGACCGAACGGGGACCGGCAGTCGCAGACGGTCCCGTCCCCTACCGGAAATAACCGCATTTTCCGGCACGGCCAATACTCCGCCGACCTGCAGAAAAGGAAAACGCGACACCGCTCGGAATAGCCCGGCACGAAAACCAGGAGACTTCTAATCCGACGGTCGCAGGTTCGAATCCTGCAGGGCGCGCTCCTCCCATCAGCCCAAACCCTGGCTGACCTGGGCTTTCCCTTGATCGCCCCGTGGCTGCCTACGCAGCCGTACGCCATCAGATGCGGCCCGAGGCGGCCACTCCCGTAACATATCCAGAATGATCTTTGCCACGTTTGCGCAGGTCAGCTCCAGGATTCCGCCGCTCCCCGGAACGATTCCGAGCCCCTCGGTCCCCACTGCCGCTGGCCTTCCTACGAGCCGCGGCGGACAATCCTCGCGAGAGGATTCCTTCTGCGCTGTGGGGGTCGAGTGTGATCAAGAGCAGACGTGGCATCTCGATCTTAGGCGTGCTCGCCATGCTGGCCGGCGGATGCTCGGTGGATGGTCCGACGGCAGGGGCACAAGGCACTGGACGACCCTCCGACGCGTGCGTTTCCAACGTCACGCGAGACGCACTGCCCACTTGGGCGCGGGCGGGGTTCAGCGATGACGGATCGGGCGTCCCCCACGTGTTCAGCGAGCACGGCGACATCATCGCCGTGCTATTCAAGTACCCGCCAGTGGCCTCCCCCGATCTCGCCGTCTCGAACAAGATCCTCTGGGTCTCACGGCTGCCACAGCAGCCGATGCAGCCGTTGACGATCGAGGCCACGCTGGACGGGACGACTACGTCAGTGATCCGCGAGATCGCCACCGGCCCCGGGCCTTCGTCCGTCAACCTGCCGAAGGCAGGATGCTGGCACCTGAGGTTGAGCTGGTCCGGGCACGCCGATGCCATGACACTCAGGTTCACCTGACCGCCGCCGCTGCGGCGCAGGGCATCACGAGACAGGTGTTGGCGCCAATGGCACCGGGATTCCCCGAGCCTCCGCAGTTCAGAGCCCCTCTCACGACATCCGCGAGAGGGGCTCTTTCGATTCCGGAGGTGCCGTAGTCTCCGCCTCAGCCGGACGATCCTTCGGCGTCCTGCGGATACCAGCGCAGTTCGACGGTGTTGCCGTCCGGGTCCCGCACGTAGATCGAGGTCGCGCTGCCCCGTGCGCCGAATCTGCCCACTGGCCCTTCGAGGATGGTGAAGACGCCCGATTCGATGACCTCTTGCCAATCCAGCGGTTCCACGACCAGACAGATGTGGTCGACGTTCGACTCGCTGCGAGGGCGGCGGACCAGGTCGATGATGGTGTCCGGGGTGACCCTCACTGAGGGGAACGGGGCATTGCCGGCGCGCCACTCGGCGACGCGTACCGGCTCCATGCCAAGGAGTCCGCAGTAGAACTCAAGCGCGCGCTCGACGTCCTGGACGTTGAGCACCAGGTGGTCGAAGGCTTTCACGTGCATGGTCGTCATCTCGTCTCCAGGGTGTAGGCCTGACGCAGCCAGTCGGTGAACAGGGCCGGGTCGATGTCGTCGACGGCACGGAGCTTCACCGAGGCCATCGTGCGGGCACCCGAGATGAGGCGCCCGGACGAGTCGGCGAGTTCCTGCCCGCGCCACAACCCGAAGGTGATGGACGACTGGTACGCCTTGAGCAGGCAGATGGGGTTCTGGCCCGGTTTGTCGCCGAGGCTCCAGGTTGGGTGGCCGTGCCACATCGCGCCGCTGACGCCGGGCAGGGCCGCGTCGATGACGGGACGCAGTTTCTCGCCGATCTCCTGCAACGTGTCGTCGAGACCGGCCAGGTAGTCGGTGATGTTCGTTGTGTTCATGGCTTTCCTGTCTCGGTTGTCGAAGGTGTCAGGCCGGCTGGTAGTGCAGGTGAACCACGCCGGGACTGAAGGTGGCCGAGGCGGCCAGGGCCGGGGCATGGTGTTGGACGCGCCCAGTCGGGCATCGCGTTCAACGCGTCGGCCATGTCATCGGTTTGGTGTGGCCAGGTCGCCGCGAATGCTTCGTACGTCGTCCGTCCCAGTAGCGGCGTTTCCGCACCGGCCATGATCCCGCCGACGACCGCGCCCATTTCGTCGTTCACGTACGGAAAGTGCCAGGTCTCGGGTGCCTCAACCACGCCGTCGAGAGAAATGAACAGTCCCGCGACGATCCTGCGGGTCCCGGTGGCGTTGAACATGCGAGTAGCTCCGTGTGTTGTGGTCGGGCCGGTTTCCGGGGGGCTTCCCCTGGACCGGATGCCGCTCTCAACGATGCGCGATGCGCTGGCGGCCACCAAGCCACGATCGGGCTACGATCGTTGAATCAGGTTCAACGGTGGGGAGCCCATGCTGGAACGGCACGAGATCGAGACCTTCTTGACGCTCGCTGAGGAGCTGCATTTCGGCCGTACCGCCGAACGCCTACGGGTCACGACCGGACGGATCAGCCACGTGATCAAGAAGCTGGAACGTCGCATCGGGGCTCCGCTGTTCGAGCGCACCAGTCGCGTCGTGCGTCTCACCTCGATCGGGCGGCAACTCGCCGATGACCTGGCGCCGTTGGCGGCCCAGATGGACAAGGCGATCCACAGGGCCATCGACGCCGGCCGCGGTGTGGTCGGACGACTGCGGGTGGCGTTCCTCGGCGAGTGGACCGCGCCGGTGCTGCTCAGGGGTGTCAGTCTGTTCACCGAGCGCCACCCGGACTGCGAGGTCGAGGTTCACGAGGCGCAGTTGTTCAACTCGCGATCGAGCCTGGTCGACGGCTCCGTCGACATCCTCCTCGCCTCGTATCCTTTCGACGGCATGGCCCGCGGTCCGACCCTGCTGCTGGAGGACCGCGTACTGGCCGTGGCTGCCGAGCACCCGCTGGCCCGCGAGAAGTCTGTGTCCCTCGAAGTCCTCGCCGAACACCCCGTCGTGCAGTATCCATCGGTCACTTCGGCGGACTTCAAGCGCGACCGCACGCCCGACCACACCCCCTCGGGCAGACCCATCCCGAAGGGACCGGCGGGCAACACGTTCTCCGAGATGCTCTCCCTCGTCGCGATGGGCAAGGGCGTTCTCCCAGTGGGCGATCACAGCAGGCGGTACTACCCCCGCCCGGATGTCGCGTACGTGCCGATCCACGATGCGCCGCCGATCGAGCGAGGACTGGTCTGGCCGGAGACCAACACGACCGAGCGGGTGCGCGAGTTCGTGCGGGCCGCGACGGACGCCAACCGTAGGACCACAACGCCGTCTACATCATGATCGTTGTGGGGCGGAACGGCGTCGCCTTTGGGAAGGGTTCGGGACGGGAGTGTGTTGAGGCGAGGGTGCCGGGTGGGCTGAAGAATGCTCATCATCGCCGGTCGCGGAATCCGCTGACGTAAGTGGTTCGGGACACGATGACGGCGGGGTGGGCCACGCAGGAGGGATGGGAGCCGATGAGCCTTCGCCAGTTCGAGTATGCCCTGGCGGTCGCGGCGGAGGGCTCGGTTACGGCGGCGGCGGAGTTGTTGCAGGTCGCCCAGCCTTCAATGTCCCAGCAGATCCGCAACCTGGAGCGTGACCTCGGCGTGACGTTGTTCACACGGACGTCGGCCGGACTTGTGCCCACCGCGGTCGGCCGGGCGTTCCTGAAGGAGGCGGAGGTCACGGTGAACGCGGCTCGGCGGGCGCGGGCAACGGCGCGGGCCGGCGCGGATGACCTGGTGGGGGAGCTGATCGTCGCGGTGCAGCTGGGCTTCGGCACGCGGCAGTTGCCGGGCGCGCTGAGCGTGCTGCGGCGCCGCTTCCCGCGGCTGGAGGTCACCGTCTTCGAGGAGTCGAGCGCCGCTGAGCTGGATCGGCTGTGCCGCAGGGGTGCGCTGGGCCTCGCCCTGATGGCCGCGTGCGAGCGGAGTCCCGCGGACGCCCACCGCCTCGGCGAGGAGGAGTTCGTCGTGGTGCTGGGCGCCGGGCACCGGCAGCTCGCCGCGGACCGGGTCGAGCTGCGCGAGCTGGAGGGGGAACCGTGGGTCAGGTTCGACCGCGACAGCGCACTGGACGGCGTGCTGCTGGAGGCGTCGCGGAGCGACGGGCTGACCCCGGCCACGGTCGCCCGCGTGTCCCAGACGGCGACAGCCGTTCGGTGGGCCGCCGACGGCCTGGGGGTGACGCTCGTCCCGGCCTCCGCGGTGCCCCGTGGTTATGAGCACCTCGCGCGTCCGGTGTTCCCGGCCGTGTCCCAGCCTGTCATCGCCGTGGTCCGGTCCGACGCGGGCCCGGCGGCGACCGCACTGCTGGAGGTCCTGCGTGAGGAGACCTGGGACAGCTCCACCTCCTTTCGCCGGGCAGGCGCTGGGGCCGGTGAGCTGCACGATGAGGTTGCCATGGTGCACGCCGCCGAACGGTTCGTCCTGGGCCGTGATCGCTTGTTCCGGTGAGCGTTCGAGGACGGTGTGGGGGAAGGCGATCCGGCCTGCGGCGTGCCATGAGGCGTAGAGGCTGGGACGTGGGGGCCGGTCAGAGTTGGGTGACTCCGCCGTCCACTGCGAGTTCGATGCCCGCGGTGTACGTCGCGTCGAAGGCGAGGAACGCGGCCGCGGTGGCGATCTCGTCGAGGGTGCCGAAACGCCGCATGGGATTGTCCGCGAGGCGCTCCGCCTTGAACTGCTCGGCTTCCTCCTTGGTCATGGAGCGCTCCAGAATCCCCGTGTCGTCCGCGAGGAACCTCGCAATCTCGAGCCCGATGCCGCTGCTGCCACCGGTGACCACTACATTCTTGTCGCTGTACTTTTCCATGCCGTGATTCCTTCGTTGCTTGACGTTGAAGTGCGCCGCCGAATTTCCCTTCGGCGTCAGTTCCTGGGGTATTCGCCGCCGTCCACCGAGAAATAGGTCCCGGTGATCCAGCTCGCCCGGTCGGAAACGAGGAAAAGCACCGCGTCGGCGATGTCGTCAGGCCGGCCGTCGCGCCCGAGCGGGGGTGTGGCGATCGCGCCCGATTCCGCGTTGTCGCTCGCCCACCGCCTCCGCGTCTCCTCGCCACCGGGTGTGGCGGTCCTGCCGGGGCCTAGGGCGTTGACCCGGACTCCGAACGGGGCCAGCTCCGCGGCCAGGGCCCGGCTGTAGCTCTCCAGCCCCGCCTTCGCCGCCTGGTAGTGCGCGAACGCCGGCACTGGCGGGAGGAGCGCGGCCGTGGAGATGTGCACGATCGCCCCCGATCCCCGTTCCCGCATCCCCGGTGCCAGCAGCGAGTTCAGCCGCACCGCCGCCAGGAGGTTCAGCTCCAGCGTGTCCTGCCAGTCCTCGGCGGGGATCGTCATGGCGCTGCCGCCCGCGTTGGCGCGCGCACCACCCGCGTTGTGGACCAGGATGTCCACCCCGCCGAGCGTCTCCTGCACGGCCGTGGCCAGCGCCTCCGTCCCGGCCTGTGTCCGGATGTCGGCCGTCACGAAGGCGGCGCCCTCCGGCGCCGTGTACGTGGTCGACCTGGCGGTGGCCAAGACCTCGGCGCCCGCGTCCAGGAGCCGGCGCACGACGGCCGCTCCGATTCCGCGGGAACCACCTGTGACCAGAGCTCGCTTTCCTTTAAGCTCTCGCGGCTCAGCTTCGTTCTCGAACGTGGTCATGCCGCCATTCCTTTCGATTGTTCGCTCATTCGCTCGGCGCGGGCACAGCGCGAATCTTTCGAGCAATCGCGGTGTGCGCCTCGTCGACCCGATTCACGGTATGTCCGAAAAGAACGAGAGGCAAAGATGAAATATCAGCGGCTGCCATAGGGAATTCCTATGGGCATCACGGTTGCCGGTGCCGCGAGGCCTGCTGTCGCCACAGTGTTCGTCCCGCCTCGGCCGGGGCTGCCCGGGTGGTGACGTCGGCGGCCTGGCCGCATGCTGCACGCTCTGACGCGACGCGGGGTACTCGAGCAAGAGGCCGTCGTGACGGCGGCTCGTTTGAGATCATCCGACCGAACAAGTCGGCAATTGTGTGCAGAAGTGTTGCTATGGCAGACCCATCGAGCACTACAACGCGCATCGACCGCCATCGGGTTGTCTCAGCGGCCGAACCCGCCCACGGCCGGCGACGCCTCGTCGGGGATGTCGGCAGCCGCCTCGGCGGCCGAGGCCACCATCTTGTCCGGCCCGGTCATCTCGCGCTCCATCCGCCGTCCATCGTCCACGAGGCACCGGACACCATGGCGCCGTCCGGGCCGGTGAGCCACCCCACGAGGGATGCCACCTCGGCCGGTTCCACGAGCCGCTTGACCGCCGATTCCTTGAGCATCACCCGCGAGACCACCTCGTCCTCGGCGATCCCGTGCACCTTCGCCTGATCGGCGATCTGCTTCTCGACGAGCGGGGTACGGACGTATCCCGGGTTGATGCACACGCTGGTGACGCCATGGGCGCCGCCTTCCAGCGCCGTCACCTTCGACAGACCCTCCAGCCCGTGCTTCGCCGAGACGTACGCGGACTTGAACGGGGACGCGACCAGCCCGTGCACCGAGGAGATGTTGACCACGCGCCCCCATCCCCTGGCGTACATTCTCGGCAGGGCAGCCCGGATCAGGAGGAACGGCGCCACGAGCATGATGGCGTGGATCGTACGGAACGCGTCCGGGTCGAACTCCTCGATCGGGCTGACGCGCTGGATCCCGGCGTTGTTCACCAGCACGTCGACGTCCAGTGTCAGGTCATCGAGCGCCTTCGTGTCGCTCAGGTCGACCACCCACGCCTCGCCGCCGATCTCGTCGGCCACCGCCTGGGCGCCGTCGGCCGAGATGTCGGCCACCGTGACGTGCGTCCCACGCGCGGCGAGCTCACGCGCCACGGCGGCACCGATGCCGCCGGCGCCGCCGGTCACCAGGGCGCGCCGGCCTTCCAGGGGCTTGCTCATCGACTTTCCTCTCTCCAGGTCGCGCTTACGACAGCAGCCCCGGCTCTCCCGGCACATCGCACGGAGACCGGCGTTGCGCCCCTTCCAGTTGCGCCCTTTCAGCCGGGCTCAGCGGGCCGCTTCCGCGATCGCTGCCACGCCCACGGGCGACATGATGATCGAGTAGTGGTTCACATCCGCCACGGTCCGCACCGTCAGAGGCTCGATCTTCTCCGCCCACCCGGCCGCCACCGCCTCCGGGTAGATCCCCCCGGGCTCCGCCATGAGCCCGCGCGGGGCGCGCAGCAGCGTCACCGGGCCGAACGCGCCTGCGGCGAGCGCATCCAGGGCCGCGACGAGGTCGCCGCCGTTGGTCATGTCCACGGAGTCGCCCACCACGGCGTCCGGCGAAGTCGCCGGCCGGAACCCGGCCACTCCGGTGGACTCGCCCGGTCCGGTGGCCCTGGCGTCGTCGGTGCCCACCTCGTCGAGGTCGTAGTCCACGTACCGCTCGATCGTGGGGGTCCAGTCGGCGAAGGCGGGGTGCGCCCGCCAGAACTCGCGGTACGCCTCGCGCGAGGCGTACACCTTCGACAGGCGCTCCACCGCCGGCCCGAGCAGCGCCGCCAGCAGCTCCTCGACCGTCGCGTCCTCGGGCACCCCGGGCACGGGCGGCAGCGGCAGCCCGCCGTCGACCAGGACCAGGCGCTCCACCAGGTCCGGGTGCCGGTGCGCCAGCACGAGTCCCACGAACCCGCCCATGGAGTGCCCGACGACGGTCACGCGACCCGGACGCGGGACGCCGTCGGACACGGCCGTCCCCTCCCCTCCGGCGCCGGTTCCTGTGCACAGGGCCCGGACGACCGCAGCCAGGTCGTCGGCGTGCCTGGCCATCCCGTACGGCCCGCCGAGCCCGTTCGATCGTCCGCGTCCGCGCAGGTCGGGCGCGATCACGCGGCGGCCGGGCAGCGCCGCGACGACGTCGGGCCACGCCATGTGCGAGGCGGTGATGCCGTGCACCGCCAGCACCGTGCCGCCGCTCTCGGCGGCGCCCGCGCCGCCGTCGGGCTCCCACACCCCGACCCGCAGCGTTCCGCCGTCGACCGCGACGTCCTCGGTCCGGTAGGTGTACGGGGCCGCGGTGGCCGCCTCCGTCGTCGTGCTCCATCCCGCTGTCATCGTGTCTGCTCCCCCTGGGTTCCTCGCCGGGACTCGGGCGCGAGCGCCCGCTCGATGAACGTCATGGCCTGGTCGAACACCTCTTGCGGCACCTTCGAGGTCGGCCCACCCGGTGAGACGTCGGGTCCCCACAGGACCCAGCGCATGCCGATGATCTCCCCTATGCCCATCAGCGCCCACGCGGCGACCTCCGGGTCGATGTCGCCGATCTCGCCGGCCGCCTGCGCCCGGGCGAGGCCTTCCTGGTAGCCCTCCACGATCCGCGTGTAGTGCATCCGGAGCGCGCCCGGCGAGACGAACTCCGCCTGCCGCACGATCCGGTACAGCGCCGGGTGCTCGGCGGTGAACCTGAAGAACGCGGCGAAGCCCGCCCGCTCGGCCTCGATCCGATTCGGCGCCGCCGACGACGCCTCGATCATGGCGTGCCGGACGCGGCGGTTGAGGTCCTCGACCACCTCGTCGAACACCTCGAGCTTCGAGGAGAAGTACAGGTAGAACGTGCCCTGCCCGACCCCCGCCGCCTCCGTGATCCGCACGACCGAGGCGTCGTGGTAGCCGAGCTCGGCGAACTGCAGCTCGGCCGCGGCGAGGAGACGGGCGCGAGTCCGCTCGCCCTTGGTCTGCTTCCGCACGGGCGGATTGGTCTCCCCGATCATCGTGCCTCCTGTGTCGTCGTGGGTGTCGTCGGGGGCGCGGACGGCATGGCCGTCGGAAGCGCCGCCCGCACGACCTTGTTCAGGGAGGTGCGCGGCAGGTCGGGCACGAAGTCGAAGTGCCGGGGCACCTTGTAGTGCGCCAGTTCGGCGCGGCAGAACGCCGCCAGTTCCTCGGCGTCGGTGAACGTCCCCGGCCGGGCGACGACGAACGCGTGCCCCACCTCGCCCCAGCGCTCGTCGGGGACCCCGACGACGGCGGCGTCCGCCACGGCCGGGTGCCGCCGGAGCACCGCCTCGACCTCGGCCGGCGTGACGTTCTCGCCGCCCGTGATGAACACGTCCTTGAGCCGGTCCACCACGCGGTAGTAGCCGTCGGCGTCGCGCTCCACGAGGTCGCCGGTGCGCAGCCAGCCACGCGCGAAGCTCGCGGCGGTCGCGTCCGGGTCGCGGAAGTAGCCCGCGAACACGCTCGGCCCGCGCACCAGCAGCTCACCGGTGGCGGCCCCAGGCAGGTGCTCACCCGTCGCCGGGTCCGCGACGGCGACCTCGACGTGCGGGTAGGGCACGCCGGCGGAGCCGACGCGGTCGCGCGCCACGTCGTTGGGCAGGCACAGGACGTTGGGGCCTGCCTCGGTGAGGCCGTAGCCCTGGGTGAGCGCGACACCGCGGCGGTGCCAGGCGCGCAGCAGCGGCTCGGGCATCGGCGCGCCGCCCACGACGGCGTGCCTGAGTGACGACAGGTCGGCCGTGGCGAACCCGGGGTGCTCCGCCAGGAGCAGGTAGTTGGTGGGGACGCCCATCATCGTGGTCACGCGCCGGTCGGCCACGAGCCGCAGCACGCGCTCCGGCTCGAAAGTGCGCTCGAGCACCACGGTGGCCCCCGTCCACCAGGCCAGCAGAGGCTGGATGTTCCACCCGCCCACGTGGAACTGCGGTAGCACCGACAGCACGACATCGGCGCTGCTCAGCTCCACGATCCGGGACAACGACAGGTTGTTCCAGAAGCAGTTCGCGTGAGTGAGCAGCGCACCCTTCGGCGACCCGCCAGTCCCGGAGGTGAACACCAGCAGCAGCGGGTCGTCATCGCGCACCTCACGCAGCAGGGGCCGTTCCTCCAGGCCGCGCCGGGTCGGCGCGGGGACGCGCGCCTCGACGCCCCCACGCCCCAGGCCCGTACGCGACGGCGGCAGCGGCAGACGTTCGAGCGCCGCGTCCGCGAGCGCGGCGAACTCCTCCTCCACGAGCACCAGAGCCGGGTCGGACCGGTCGAGCTCGTCGGCGAGCTCGCGCGGGGACAACCGCCACGACAGCGGCGCGAGCACCAGACCCGCCTTGGCGCACGCGAAGAAGAGCACCACCTGGTCGGAACTGTTGCCCGTGACCGTGGCGATCCGGTCGCCGACCCCGTATCCGGCCTCACGCAGCCGCTCGGCCAACGCCGTCGCGCGGGCGTCGAGGTCACGGTAGGTCATGGCCACGCCCCGGTCGTCGACCGCGACCCGGTCGGGCGTCGTGATCGCGCGGTCGCGCGGCCACCGCCCGAGGGTGTGCAGATCGCTCATGCCGTGACCCTTTCCTCGACCGGCTCGGCCACGCCGGGCGCACCACCCGGCGGGGCCGCGCCGCGCCGGCGCGCGGCGAGGCGCTGGGCCGCACCCGCCAGACCGCCGGGCAGGAACAGCACCACCAGGATGAAGCACGTGCCGAGCAGGAACATCGGCTCACTGAGCGGGACCCGCAGGACGGCCGGCAGGCCGGCCACCGCCTCGGAGCTCGCGAGCGCGGTGAGCCGCTGGTCCAGGAGCGTGTAGACGACGGCTCCCACCACCGCGCCCCAGCGCGAGCCCACCCCGCCGAGAACCACCATCACCAGGAGGGCCAGGGTGAACTCGGCCGACGACGTCGCGGGCGACGCCCCGGACTGGAGCAGCAGGTACGCCATCCCGGTGAGCGTCGCGAGCGTCGCCGCCAGCACGAACACCACGAGCTTCACCGCGTAGGGGCGGCCGCCGATGATGCGCACGCGCACCTCGTTCTCCCGCACCGCGGCGGCCGTGTGGCCGGCTCGCGAGCGCTCGACCCAGAGCACCACCAGGTACGTCACGACGAGCACGGCCAGGGCGACCCAGTACAGGTTGCGCGTGTTGAGCACGCCGATCAGCCCGGCGGGGACGCCGTCGGTGTCCAGTGCGAGGCCTTCCTCGCCGCCCGTGACGCCGAACTGGTCGCGGCGGGCGAGCACGTTGCCCGCCTGCGCGAACGCGAGCGTGACCATGGCGAACGAGATGCCCGTGACCCGCAGCGAGATCGCGCCCACGCAGAGGGCGAGGACGATGCCGCCCACGAGCACCAGGGCGGCCGCGGGCAGGAGCGGGACGTCGGTACGGTCGAGCACGATCGCGAGACCGTAGATGCCCGCCGCGAAGTACAGCGCGTGCCCGAAGCTCATCAGCCCCGCCAGCCCGAACAGCAGGTGATAGCTCAGCGCCAGGGACGCCGTCAGCCAGCACAGGGCCAGGAGCTGGAGTGTGCCGGGCTCGTACGTGTAGCCGGGCAGGACACCGGGGACCGTGAGGGCGAGCAGTGGCAGGCAGCCCAGGAGCAGCACGAGGGCGAGCCCGCCGGCCGGGATCGCGGCACGGCGCGTGCGCGCACCGGTGCGTGCGCCGTCGGCGGCGTTCATGCGGTCCTCCCCATCAGGCCGGACGGGCGCACCAGCAGGACGAGCGCGAGCAGGAGCACCACGATCAGGTCGCCCGAGTTGTTCAGGTAGGAGTTGGCGAGCTGCTGCAGCACGGCGACGACGACGGACGCCACGGCCGCGCCGGTGAGCGAGCCCATGCCTCCGATCACGGTCACGATGAACGCGAAGATCAGCAGGCTGGCGCCCATGTGCGGCGACACGTAGTTCAGCGACTGCGCGGCGAGCACCCCGCCCAGCCCGGCCGCCGCACCGCCGACGGCGAACACCAGGGTGAACGCCTTGCGCACGTCGATGCCGAGCGCGGTGACCATGGAGCGGTTCTCGACACCCGCCCGGATGATCAGTCCGTACCGCGTGTATCTCAGGAACGCGACGATCCCGCCCAGGACGAGCGCGGCCGCCAGGATGTTCAGGAATGCCGTGTTCGGGATGCGCGCGCCGAGCAGTTCGGTGGTGTCCGAGAGCCACGCGTTGCCGGTGATGTTCCGGGGGTTCGGGCCCCAAATCCCCTCGAACAGCGCCACGGTCGCGAGCGACAGCCCGACCGTCACGAGCACCTGCTCGATGTGCCGGTTGTACAGCGGCCGGATCAGGCCGAGCTCGGTGAGCGCGGCGGCGGCCGCGCCCGTGAGCGCGCCGACGAGCAGGCCGAGCAGGAGCCCGCCCCAGGTCCCGGCGCCCACGGCGCCGGCCGCCGCCAGCCCGGCGAACGCGCCGAGCGTGAGGAACGAGCCGTGCGCGAAGTTCAGCACGCCCATCAGCCCGTAGATCAGGGAGAGCCCGGACGCCACGAGGAAGTAGAGGCCGCCGAGGCCGACCCCGGTGACGAGCAGCAGGATCAGGGTGCTCATTCGCCGCCCTCCGCGATCGTGGCGGCCTCGCGGACCTGGTCGTGCGCACCCTTGCCGTGGGCGGCCGCCCCGGGCACGGGCTCACCGTGCGCAGGCTCGTTCTCCGCGTGCACGCCGAGGAAGCGCTGGATCATCGCCTGATCGTCGAGCAGCTCGCGCGCGGGGCCGGTATGGACCACACAGCCGGCGTCGATCACCACGACGCGGTCGGCCAGCCGGTCGATGACCTGCAGGTTCTGCTCGACGAGCAGAATGGGGACGGTACGCGCGGCGGCGGCCAGGGCGTCCGCCACCTCGGACACGATGCGCGGCGCGAGGCCCTTGGTGGGCTCGTCCACGAGCAGGATGCGGTTCTCGTTGAGCAGGGCGCGCGCCAGCGACACCATCTGCTGCTGCCCGCCCGACAGCGTGCCCGCGCGCTGCTGCGCGCGCTGGGTGAGATCCGGGAACAGGTCGGCGACGAGTCGCTTCCTGGCCGGCGACGTCCCGTGGTCGCCGACACGTTCGGCGAGCCTCAGGTTCTCGGCCACGGTCAAGCCCGCGAAGACCTCGCGATCCTCGGGCACATAGCCGACGCCCCGGCAGACGATGCGCTCCGTGCGCTCGGCGTCCACGCGGGCGCCGTCGAGCACCACCTCGCCGGAACGCTCGATCAGGCCCATGACGGCCTTGAGGGTGGAGGTCTTGCCCACGCCGTTCCGGCCGAGGAGCGCGGTCACGCCGGTGGCCGCGACGTCGAAGGACACGTCGTGCACGACCTGCTGGCCCGCGATCCGCGCGGACAGGCCGCGCACGCTCAGGACCGGTCCGGCCTCCTGCGGCCGGTCCAGGCGCGGGGAGTGCTCGCTCATGCGGCGCTCATCCCCGCGCCCGCCTCGCCGAGGTACGCCGACTGGACGGTCTCGTCGGCCATCACCTTCGCCGGGGTGTCGCAGGTCAGCAGCTCACCGTGGTGCATGACGGCGACGCGGTCGGCCAGGCCGAGCACCACGTCCATGTGGTGCTCCACCATGAGCACGGTACGGCCGGTCCGGTTGATGGACCGGATCACCTCGACGAGCCCGGCGACGTCACCGGTCGCGACGCCGGCCATCGGCTCGTCCAGCAGCACCACCGACGACTCCATCGCCAGCAGCACCGCGATCTCGACCTTACGCTTGTCGCCGTGGGACAGGTCACCCGCGGCGACGTCGGCCCGGTGGCCGACGCCGACCGTGGCCAGGTGCTCGGCGGCCTCCCGCGACGCGGCGTCGCCGCGTCGCGGGAAGGACAGCACCGAGAGGGAGCCGCCGAGGCGGCGCTGGGTGGCGAGCCGGACGTTCTCCGCGACCGTCAGTCGCGGGAACAAGCTCGACGTCTGGAAGGTCCGGCCCAGGCCGGCGCGGGCGCGGGCCGCGATCGACGTCGCGGTCACGTCCCGCCCGTTCAGGCGCACCGTGCCGCTCGTGGGCCGATGGACGCCGCTGATCAGGTTGAACAGTGTCGTCTTGCCCGCGCCGTTCGGCCCGATCACGCCCACCAGTTCGCCGCGGGCCACCCGCAGGGACACGCCCTGCAGGATCTTCGCGCCGCCGATGGTCAGCCCGAGACCGGCCACCTCGAGCGCGGGATCCGGCACGGTGTCCGGCATGGGGCCGTCCGCCGGCATGCCCTGCGGCCCGGCGGCCGCCGGCTCGCCACCCTGTGTCATGACGAGGCGACCTCCGCCGGAGCGACGGCCTTGCCGTCGACCTTCTCGACCAGCTTGGGCGTCCAGGCGTCGCCGTCCTTGACGAGCTTGGCCTGGTACATCGGCTGGATCAGCGCGTGGTCGGAGGCACGGACCGTCGTCGGGCCCTTCGGGCCCTCGAACTCGTAGCCCTCCAGCGCGTCGACCATCGCCTCGACGTCGTCGCCGCCCTCGGCGATGGCGTGCACGATCATCTGCGCGGCCACGAAGCCGTCCGGCGTGAACAGGTCGGGCGTGCCGCCGGCCGCCTTGACGGCGTCGAGCATGATCTTCTCGGTCTCGGTGCCCGCCGCGCCCGGGAAGTAGTGGTTGAGGAACGAGACCTTCTCGGCCGCCTCGCCGTACGCACCGTAGGTGCTGACGTCGCCCAGACCCGTGACGACGGTGGTGGAGTCCAGCACTCCCTGCTGGTCCAGGCCCTGCCACATCGCGCCCGACGTCGCGCCGGCCCACGCCACGAAGACGAGGTCGGCCTTGGCGTCGAACACCTTCTTGGACGACGGGGTGAACTCGGTGGCGTCCTCCGGCACGAGCACGGAGCTCACCCTGGCGCCCTGCGCGCCGAGGACGGTCTCAACGGCCTTCAGGTTGCCCTGCCCGAACGCGTTGGCCTGCGCGTACACCAGCACGTCGGCGCCCTTCGTATCGATGAAGGAGCCAGCGGTGGCGACGTCCTGCAGGGACTGCCGGCCACTGCGGAAGGTGTAGCGGTTGATGCCCGTGATGCCGTCGACGGCGGCGGGGCCGGAGACGTACAGCACCTTGTTCTGCTCGGCCTGCTCGGCGAGCGGCAGTGCCACGCCCGAGACGACGGTGCCGCCCAGGATCTTGTAACCCTTGCCGATGAGGTCCTTGGCCGCGCTGACCGCCTTCTCGGGGTCGCCCGTGTCGTCGTGGTAGGTGATGTCGAGCTTGCGACCCTTCACGGTGCGGGTGCCGTCGGTCGCGTGGTCGATGCCCGCCTCGAAGCCGTACTTGTAGGCCTCGCCGTAGGCGGCCAGCGCTCCGGACTCCGAGTAGACGATGCCGATGTGGATCGGTGCCGCGTCGTCACCGCCGACGGGGGCGCCAGTGCCGGCGCCGTCCGGCGCGCATGCCGCCAGCGCCAGGATCGTCGCCGCAGCGGCGGCGAGCGTGAAGAACTTCCTCGACCGCATGACAGCTGCCCTTCTTCAGGTGGTCATCGCCACTGCGCATGGTCGGACGGGACTCGGCCCTGCACCAAACCTGAGAGGCGATTCAGGTTGCAGAAATGATGCGACCCGTACCGACCGCTGTCAAGATGCGCCCCCCGCCTCCGGCCGCTCTCAGCACGACCGGGCTCCGCCGCCTCGCCACACCTCGCATAGTTGACAGGTGATTCAGGTCACATTTACTGTCCGGTTCGTCGGATAGGCGGCGGGTCCGACACCCGCTCGGCACCCCACCGACGTGGAGGATCGACATGTCGTTACTGTCCCGATCGCACCGGACGGGCGCTCCGGCCCGGCTCAGCCACCGACTCGCCACGGCGCTGACCGCCGTCGGCCTGGTCCTGGCCGGCGGCGCCACCGCCTTCACGGTGGCGTCCACCGCCGCTGCCGACATCTACTGCCCGCCGCCGTTCGACACGCTGCCCGGCTGCGGCGGCGGTGGCGGCGACGACGCCCCGCCGGCGAGCGGGGCCTGGTCGTCCCGGTCAGCGGGCGGGATGACCACCCAGCTCTACGTGCCCGGCACCGCCCCGAAGCCGGGCGCCGGGCGCGCGCTCATGGTCAGCCTGCACGGGTGCGCGCAGACCTCCACGGCGCTGCGCGACGGCGGCAACTGGGCCGGGACAGCCGACGAGTACGGCATGGTCGTCGCCATCCCGGCCGCGCCGAACGGCGGCGTGCTGCTCGGCTGCTGGGACTACTACGACGGCAACCACTCCCGCACCTCGCCGAGCCGCCACGACGACAACCTGCTGCAGCTCGTCGAAGACCTGCTCTCCGACACCTCGCTCGGAATCGACCCGGACCAGGTCTACCTCTCCGGCCTCTCCTCCGGCGGCGGCGAGGCCATGGTGATGGGCTGCCTCGCGCCCGACGTCTTCGCGGGGGTCGGGATCAACGCGGGGCCGTCGGTCGGCACGTCCTCCGGCCAGATCGCCTCCGTCCAGGTGAGCCAGGCCCAGGTGACGAACACATGCCGGACCTTCTCGGGCTCCGCCTCCTCCGCCTTCGGCACCCAGCTCACGTCGGTGATCTACGGCTCGAACGACACCACCGTCGCGCCCGGGTACAACACTCTGAACGCGCAGGTCATGGCCGGGATCTACGGGGCCGGCTCGCAGTCCTCGTTCTCCCTGGCGGGGCTTGCGGGCAACAACACCTCCGGCTCGGGAACGCTGTGGTCCGACGGCGAGGGCCCGCGCGTCTCCCTGATCCAGAACACGGGCATGGGACACAACTGGCCGGCGGGAGGGGGCTCAGGCGGGGCGTACATCACGACGAACTCGATCGACTACCCCGCCTACGTGACGGGCTTCTTCTTCGAGAACAACCGGCGCGTGGACCGCAACGCAGAGCCGTCCGACCCGCCCACGGAGCAGCCGACCGACCCCCCGGCCGAGGAGCCGACCGATCCTCCGGAGCCCGGCCTGTACTGCGGCTCGGCGACCAACGCCGCCCACAAGGCCGCCGGGCGTGCCCACTCCTACGGGGTCAACCCCTACAACCCCTACTACGCCGACGTCTCCTTGGGCTACATGGGCCTGGGCGACGCCACCGTCACGACACTCAAGGAGTCGTCCAGCGGCCGGTTCGACGTCGTCACGAGCTGCTGACACGGCTCGATCGTCGGAGGTTCGGGCATTCGCTGATTTGCCGGCAAGAGCCCTGCGCGCGACCAACCTGCGGGCGATCGTCCGCGCGGCCTCCGCCGCCAAGGAGGGCGGCGACTACTCGATCAACCACATCGCCGGGATCCTCGGCATCCGCAAGCAGTCGCTGCACGAGCTGATGCGCAAGGGCCAGGCCCTCCTGGGGGCTCAGCGGGCCCGGCTCGGCGTGGTAACGCTGCACGAACGGCGCCGCCGGCTCGCCGAGGCCGGAGTCCCCGAACGGCGCAAGGCGGCTGTGTGAACCCTCGCATGCGATAGGCCCTGCGCCGTAACCTGAGACTGTCGAGATCGTCAGGAAGGTGCAGGGCCTTGAACGACGCTGCCAACGAATCCTCGGAACCGGTACTCACCCTCGGGCAGCGCATCCGCTACCTGCGCGAACGGCGCGGCATGACCCGCGAAGTCCTCGCCGGTCTCATCGGCAAGAGCGTCTCCTGGGTCAAGCAGGTCGAACACGGCAAGCTGCAGCAGCAGCCCCGCCTGCCGATCCTGCTGCAGCTCGCCGAAGCCCTGCGGGTCCGGGACCTGTCCGAGCTGACCGGGCGGCACGATCAGAGCATGCCAGTGCGGATGTTCACCGGGCCCGGGCATCCGGCCCTGGACGCCGTACGGCACGCCGTCAACGCTTCCCCGCTGCAGCCCACCGGGACCGTGCAACCGCTCGGCACGCTCCGCGCTCGCCTGGATGCCGCCTGGCGGGCCCGGCATGCCTCCCCTGACCATCGGACGGTGCTCGGGAAGGTCCTGCCCGACCTGATCCGCGATGCCCAGCTCGCCGCGACCATGCACCAGGGGGAAGACCGGCGCCGCGCCCAGGCGCTGCTCGCCGAGGTGTACGGCCTGGCGCAGATGTTCCTGGCCTATCAGCCCGCCCAGGACCTGCTGTGGCGGGTCGCGGACCGGGCGCTGCTGTCCGCGCAGGCGTCCGAGGACCCGCTCGCGCTCTCGTGCGCGGTGTGGTTCCTCGGCCAGGCGCACCGGGACGCGGGCGATCTGGAGGCCGCGCAGGAGGTCAACGAGCAGGGCATGGCGGCACTCCAGCCGCACATGGACTCCGCAGGGGTGGACCTGCGGGCCATGTGGGGCGCGCTGTCGTTCGAGCTGGCGTTCACTGCTGCCCGGCTCGGCGAGGCCGGCGAGGCGTGGCTGCACTGGGAGGAGGCCGCGCACGTCGCCGAGCGGCTACCCGCCGACTACTACCAGCCGTGGACGAGCTTCTCCCAGGTCATCATGCGCCCGCACGCGGTGACCATCGCGGTCGAACTGCACCAGGGCGGCGAGTCCGCCCGGCAGGCCGAGGGCGCGATGGCCGCGTCGATCCCGTCCCGGCCACGCCGCGGCCGCCACCTGATCGAGGTGGCGCGGGCGCACCATCTGCAGCGGGACCACGCCGCGGTCCTCGGCACGCTCGAGCTGGCCCAGCAGACGGCTCCCGAGACGATCAAATACAACGGGTACGCACGCCGTCTCATCCTGGAGATGACCGAGCTACCGAGCATGCGACGGCAGGCTCACGCGCTCGCCGACAAAATAGGGCTGCTGGCCTGACCGAAACCAAGGGGCAGGAAATCTGCCCCCGTGATCACGGGGCGTTGCCTACGGTGCGCATTATGACGCCAGCCCATTCGGGGGTTGCCTCACGTCGACCTCCGCCCGGTTCCCGATGGCGACGTGACGGTCACCCGCCTCTCCGACGAGTACGGCACGCGCTACCGAGGTGGCAGCACGAACGTCCCGAGACTGGGCACGAGTTTCACCAGCCCGAGATCCCGCAGATGCTGCAGGACGTGCCGGGCCGTGTTGTTTCCCACCCCGTACTCGCCCATGATCGCCACGATGCTCGGGACCTTGTGCCCGGGAGGCCACTCGCCACTACGGATCCGCTGTTCATAGATCTCGGCGATCTGCTCCCATTTCGGTCGGCCCGGCTCGAATTCGATCACGAGGGTGACCGTATTGGGTCCTATCAGGCCTGGGCGATCCGGGGCGTGCCTGGGCACGCATGGGCCTGCCTAGACACGCATGCACTGCACGTCACACCATAAGAACGGGCCCGCCGCGGTTTCGCGCACCAGCGACGGGCCCTTGATCAGGAGGTGGTCCTGGCCCATGGACAACGATAGAGGCACCGTCACCGTGGCGGCGATCCCCGGATGGCGGATCATGCGCAGCGACGCCGGACGCCTGTGGGCGTCCCGCGAGCAGCCGTTCCCCAAGGCGGCGGAGAAGGCCGGCGCCGCCCGCACCGTCGACGGCGACACCCCCGACGAACTCGCCACCGCAGTCGCCGCTCAGGAGGACCTCGCCCTCCAGGTCTCGGCCTCGTGAGGGCGCCCCGGCCTGGCGGGCTGCACCGGATCGGGGCCACGCCGCGCGGGGCGGCCCCGAATGCTGAGGGGCTGAACGGGGCCGCCCATCCACGCCGCCCGCCTGCCACGAGCTCCGGTAGGCGGGCGACCCCTACACATGATCAGGCGTCTTATCAACGGGCCCAGGGCACGAACGTGAGGAATACCGCAACGTGAACTGCCAAGCGTCACATTCTCCTATACCAACCTCACATGTCCCACTACCGTGTCGCGGGCGTGGCCCACCCATCGGGCGCACAGCACAGCGACGACGGCGAACTTGGAGACCACCGATGTACATACTCGACCACCCCGGCTGGGACAGCCCCGACGGAACACCCATCCGGGCCATGCGCACCCAGGCCGGAATATGGCTGATCACCGGATCGGGCGACCGGACTCTCATCACGGGATCGGGCTACGCCCCACCCGTGGACACCTACGACCCGGCCACCCTCGACCTCGCGGCCCTCCCCCGCGGACTCGGCCGCGCGCTCGACGGTCTCGGCCTGGTACGGCGGTGGCGAAACACAGACCTGTGGGACGCCATCGCTACAGCGATCATCCGGCAGGTCATCCGCGCCGGACAGGCCAAGAAGATGCACCACGCATTCCGGGCTGCGGCCGGGGCGCACGTCGCGGCCACCACACTGATCCCAGCCCCCGAGAAGGTTCTCGCCATGACCCCTGAGCAGTTCGCTGATCTGGGCATGGCGTTCAAACGCCGACCGCTACAGGCGGCGGCCGCCGCCTACCTCGACCACCACACCGAATGGGCGCAGCTGCCCGCTGACGTGCTGGTCAAGGCCCTGCAGCAGGTTCCACGCATCGGCCCGTGGACCGCGGGCGCCGCCGTCGCCGACCACACCGGCGACTACTCGCTCTACCCGTACGCCGACCTGGCCGTACGCACCTGGGCCAAGGCCGCCGACCCGGCCACCGCATGGCCCGCCGACGAGCCCGGCTTCGCCACCGCCTGGCGGCATCTGGCCAGCGCGCACCTGTCCACTCTGACCGTTCTCACCCTCGCGTGGGGAGACCACCATGCTCGAAAACCTGCCGTTAGTTCAGGGGCCCAGCCCCGCTGACCCGCTCGACCTGCTCCTCGTCAACGCCCCCTTGCGGGATTACGCCACCCGGCCCCGCGTCAACGACTACACGCTGCCCGTCCTTGGGATGGCCTACATCGCGACCTACGCCGCCGCGTGCGGCTACAACGTCGCCGTCCTGGATGCCGAAGCCCACGGCCTCCCGGTCGCCGACACCATCGCCCTGATCAACCAGGTCGGCCCCCGCTGGGCCGGGTTCAACCTGCTCGCCCCCACCTACGAGATCAGCGCCACGATCGCCACTGCTCTCGACCCTGGCATCCGCATCATGGCAGGCGGCCACCACGCCAAGGCCATGCCGGGGCGGGTCCTCACCGACCCCCGTATGGCCCGCTGTGATGCGCTCATTCTCGGCGAGGCCGAGACCCGCGTCGTCGAACTCCTCGCCGACCATCGCAACCGCTCCGACCTCCCGGCGGTGATGTGGCTCGACCCCATCCTCGGCACACCGGTGACCGGAGGTCGCCCCGGCACCGTGCACCACCTGGCACCGGACATCAACACGTTGCCGTTCGTCGACCGCGCCTACCTCTCCCAGGACCCCTACGTTGCCAGTGATGGCAGGGTTGAGGCGAACATGGTCGGCGCCCGAGGCTGCCCGTACGACTGCTCATTCTGCGGCGCGGCCGTCTCCGCCAACCCCGACGTGACGATCCGGGTCCGTGACGCGCGGAACATCCTCGAGGAGATGCACCAGCTCCGAGACCGGAACGGGGTAAGGGCGTTCCGGTTCGTCGATGACCTGTTCCTCGGCGCTCGCCGGGTCATCGACCAGATGATGACCACGTTCGCCGCCGAACGTGTCGGGGACTGGGCGACCTGGGACGCGACCGGCCGGATCAACGTGCTACACCGTGCTTCGGACACCATGTTGGACCTGCTCGCGGCGTGCGGGTTACGGGAGGTCGCGCTCGGCATCGAGTCCGGGTCCGAGCGCATGCTCTCCTACATCGACAAGCGGATCACATCCGAGATGGTGTTCAGCGTCGTCGACCGGCTCACCCGGCGTGGCATCAAGGCCAAGGGGTACTTCATCCTCGGTTTCCCCACCGAGACCAGGGCGGA
The DNA here is from genome assembly GCF_001417795.1 of Sphaerimonospora mesophila. Classification (NCBI taxonomy): domain Bacteria; kingdom Bacillati; phylum Actinomycetota; class Actinomycetes; order Streptosporangiales; family Streptosporangiaceae; genus Sphaerimonospora; species Sphaerimonospora mesophila. The sequence continues at coordinate 240,583 of NZ_BCBX01000030.1, forward strand.
GATGCAGGCAACCGTGGATCTGATCCACCGCCTGTGGGACCTCACAGACGATCGTGTTGGAACGTTCCGGGCATCCGTTTTCCAGTTCCGGCCCTACCCGGGCACCCCCGAGTGGTCCCGGCTGCTGGCCACCGGCCTCTACAGCCCCGAACAGCTCCTCAACTACACCCCCGTCAACCTCAGCGCTGACGACGAGGCGCTCCGCGACCGAGACGAGTTCAACTTCTCCTCTGGCCTGCAGTTCGGCGAGCCGACAGAGACGGAAATCCACGCGCACCTGGTCACGATCGCCCGCGAACAGCACGCCCGCACCCGAGGGAGCCGCTGATGTCCGGCTTGTTCGTCGCTCTCGACGGCCCCGGCGGCGCCGGGAAATCCACCCTCGCCCGCATGCTGGCCAACCATCTCGCCGACGCCGGCTACCCCGTGCTGGCCACCCGGGAACCCTCCGACGGGCCGCTCGGGCAGATCGCCCGCCACCAGACGGAGGGCTTCACCGGCACGGCGCTGGCCTGCCTGGTCGCCGCCGACCGCTACCACCATCTCGCGGCGGAGATTCAGCCCGCCCTCGCCGCCGGGCGACTCGTCGTGTGCGACCGCTACGTCCCATCGTCGTACGTCCTGCAGACTCGCGACGGCGTCCCGCTGGACTACGTCCGCCAGCTCAACGCGCTCGCGCTTCGGCCATGCCTGGCCGTGCTCGTCACCGCCGACCCGGCCATCCTGGAAGACCGGCTACGACAGCGGGGCGTGCACTCCCGGTTCGAGCACGACGGGTCCAGCGCCACCGAGGTCCGCCTGTACGACGGCCTGGCCGACGTACTCGCCGAGGACGGGTTCCCGCTGCACCGGGTGGACACCAGTGACGTTTCACCGCAAGTCGCCGTTCAGTCCATTACCCACCGTATAGCTGGGCTATGGTCACGCCAGCGACGGCAGTAACAGGAGGCGCACATGCGGCAGCGGTATCAGGTCACCGTCGATGTCCACGTGATCCTTGAGCACGCCGGCCAGATCCTGCTGTGCCTCCGCCAGGGCACCGGGTACGCCGACGGCCTGTACTGCCTGCCATCCGGGCACCTCGAAGCAGGCGAAACCGTCGTCGAGTGCGCGATCCGCGAAGCCCGCGAGGAGATCGGCGTGACGATCGACCCGGCCGACCTCCGCCCGGCCACCGTCGTCCACCACCTGTCTCCCGAGGGCCAGCCCAGGCTGGGCGTGTTCTTCACAGCCACCCGATGGGAGGGTAAGCCGTACAACGCCGAACCGGGCAAGTGCGGCGGCCTGACGTGGGCACCGATCGGCGACCTGCCGGACAACACCGTGCCGTACACCGCGGCCGGGATTGAGCTGTACCGGTCCCAGGTCGGTATCGGGCTCCACGGCTGGCCCGAGCTCGCCGGCGCCCGATAGAGCGGTCGCCGCGCGGCCCCGTCCACTATCTGGGGGCGGGGCCGCCGACGTTTACCACTCCCGCAAGGAAATCAGGGTCGATCTGCTTGCGGGACCTGTTCGTCGCCATCGTGAACTTCCTGCAGGTGCCGGTCCCACCAAGTCGCCAGCGACCTGGGCGCTGCTCGGTGTACCAGTCGCCGTCGGGAAGCGTGACTACAGCATCTCGGCGAACACTGGCAGGACCAGGGCGCAGTTGCTTGCCGACCTCAGCCAGCCCGCCTCGGCCAGGAACCTCGCACTGCGCTTCCGCCTCTCGGAGTCGGGCTCGAACCAGCATCTGATCTTGATCATTTCTCGCCGCCTACGCCGGTGTACGCGATCTGCCTGGCTCGGAGTCGTCCGGCCCGGTCGATCCCTCGTATGGTCAGCGCCGAGCCGAGCCCTGCGATCACGAGCAGGAGCCAGGGCAGTCCCGGTACGCCATGGGCCCTGCCCAGGTCCATCGCCCAGCCGCTGGCCAGGTTGCCCAGGAGGATCCCGACGCCGGAGAAGGCGTTGTAGAGGCCGTAGTAGGTGCCGGTCAGCTCCTGTCGTCCCAGCGTGGAGATCATGGCCATCTCGAACGGGAAGACCAGCATCCCCCCGGCCGTGAGGATCAGGGCGGTGACCAATGCGGGTGCGATCGCCGCCGCCGTGCCGTACGGCTCAAGCGGGACCTGGGTGGAGAGCAGCACGGGCAGGAAGGCCACACCCATCACGGCGAGGCCGCGTGCGATGGCCTGCTCGGGCCGCCACCTGGCTTTGGCGAAGGCGGTCAGGCGGACCTGGCCGATCACGGCCAGCAGCGCGGTGAGGGTGTACATCACCGCGATCGGGGCCTGCCCGTGGCCGAGCCGGTGCAGCTCCAGCGGGAGCGCCAGGTAGACCTGGTAGGACAGGGCGTAGGAGACGAACATCGCGGCCGAGAAGGTCACGAACGGCCGGTTGGCCGCGACCTCTTTCCAGTCGGTGAGCACGGGGCGTGTCGAGTTGGCGGCCGTGCCATGGCGTTCGGGCAGCCGACGGGCCTGTAGCACGGTCAGCGCGGCGAAGACCCCGGCGGCGGCGAAGCAGGTGAGCCGGAAGTCGAGTGAGACCAGCAGGACGCCGGCCAGCGGCCCGGCGAGGATGCCCGCCTGGTAGAAGACGTTGAACAGGGCGAACGCCTCGACCTTCCGCTCCGCGGCCTCCACGGAGATGTAGGCGCGCACCGCCGGGTTGAACAGGGCCCCGGCGAGTCCGGTCAGCACCGAGGCGACGACGAGTGCGGGAACGGAGCCGGAGACGGCGAACAGGGCGAATCCGATCGTGCGCAGGCCGCATCCGGCCATGATCAGCCGCTTGTAGCCGTACCGGTCGCACAGCGTGCCGCCGACGAGGAACATGCCCTGCTGGCTGAGGTTGCGCAGGCCGAGCAGCAGCCCGGTCAGCCACACGGCCAGGCCCAGCCGTCCCGACAGGTGGTCGGCGAGATAGGGCACGAGCATGTAGAAGCCGACGTTGATGCCGAACTGGTTGACCATGAGGAGCCGTACGGCAGGGCTGAACGAGCCGAAGGCGGCGTTCACGCCGTCGCCCCGATCGGGTCGATCACCGCAGTGCATCTCGTCCAGCGGGTGACCTCCCGCTCGGCGGGATGACAGATCTCGTCGGGGTGCTCGGCCGGGGCCGCCTCCAGCAGGTGGTTGGCCATGCAGTAGTCGTCGTCGAAGACGGTGTTCCAGTAGCGCCATGGTCCGTCGGGAAAGATCGCCACGATCGCGGTCCCCGGGGGGCTCGTTCTGGCCGCCCAGTCTGCGACCAGCGCGACCGCGCCGGTGCTCCAGCCGCCGGAGACGTAGTGGCGGGCTGCGAGGGTACGGCAGGTGTGCACCGCCTCCGCGGGGTTGACCCAGTGGACTTCGGAGAACGCTCGATAGTCCACGTTGCGGGGGTGGATGCTGCTGCCCAGCCCGCGCATGAGCCGGGGCCGGGCCGGCTGTCCGAAGATCGTGGAGCCGATGGTGTCGACGCCGATCAGTTTGAGGTCGGGAAATGTCTGTCGCAGGGCTCGGAAGATGCCCGCGCTGTGTCCGCCGGTGCCCACGGAGCAGACCAGGGTGTCGACCCAGGGCACCTGTGTCACGAGTTCGGCGGCCAGCGTCGCGTAGGCCGCGACGTTGTCGGGGTTGTTGTACTGGTCGGGGCAGTAGGCGTCGGGAAGGTCGGCCATCAGGTCCCGGACCCGTTCTTTGCGTGCCTGTTGCCAGCCGCCGATCGGGTGGGGCGCCGTCACGATCTCCAGGCGTGCGCCGTAGGCGCGCAGCAGCCGCGCCATGATCGGCTCCAGGCCGGGATCGGCGACCAGGGTGACGGGGTGGCCGTAGACGATCCCGGCCAGGGCCAGGCCGAGCCCGAGCGTGCCGCTGGTGGACTCGACGATCGCGCCACCCGGCAGGAGCTGTCCGCGGCGGCGTGCGCAGCGCACCATGTGAAGGGCCGGCCGGTCCTTGATCCCGCCGGGGTTGAATCCTTCGAGTTTCGCCCAGAAGCCGCTTTCCTGGGATTTCACCGGGATCCACGTGACGGGCGTGCTCCCGACGCGGGGGATGGTCTGAATCGGCGCCGGAATCCCCGCGAACGAGGGCAGCATGGAATGCAGAGTTGTGTTCATTGATATAACCCACCAAAGGTCGACGGCACGTCTGTCGAAGTGCCGTACGGTCGCTTTCGTCGACGTTCACTCGGCTCCGGGCCGAGCAAATTGCGGGGTTATATGCGCAGCACACACAGCTTGTACGGCTCCGCCCGATAAGGGATGCGGAAGTCAGCGTGTCGCGGGGGCGGGCCGCAACCGGGCGGCCGCTCCACGGCGCGTACGTCCAGGGTCACCTTGAGATGGAGCGGGTCTTGGCCGTCCAGGGTGCGCGTCCACAGCCTGTCGGGCCCCTGGCGGCATTCCGGATGCTGCAACGAATGATCACACCCGTCGTCGCCGACGACGACCGTGCCGGCGACGACCGTGCCCGCGGTGGCGTGGTGATGGTGGCGCAGATGGATCTGATCCATTGTGCAGCAGGAGATGACGCGCAGAAAGAAGAGCCCGAGCACCAACGCGATCACGATCGTCGGCCTGCTCTTCCGCACGCGCGTCAAGGAACGCGGTGGCATCGCCACCCCACCCGAAGTTTCCCCGTCGCACATCGCCGATATTGTGCCCGGAAACATTCAGCGGCCACACGGATATCCGACACCGCGGCCCGATAATTTACCCGTTCCCGACCAAACCCGCGTCAATTGCCTTGAAAGGTAATATCGCGAAATAGCGGTTCATTTCCTGCCGCCGTGCGGCACGGCGCCGCCGCTGCCCTACACCAGCGTGCTCCAGTAGGACCAGAACCTCGCCCCGATCAGGGAGACGACCGCCAGGAACCAGACGGTCAGCACGACCGCGTGGTAGCCGGAGAGGGCTTTGACCAGCCGGTGGCGAGAGAAGTTGTGCAGCGTGACGTACAAGAAGATCGGGATGGTCACGGCCCAGACGAGCATGCAGTACGGGCAGAGAGCGCCGATCACGTAGAGGCTCTGGTAGATCAGCCAGTGGACGAAAACCACACCGAACGTGGCGCCTGCCTGCAGTCCCAGCCAGAACCAGCGGCGGAAGCGCGCCCCGGCCAAGAGGGCGGCGCCGATGGATGTGACGGTCGCGAACGAGGCGATGCCCAGCAGAGGATTCGGGAAGCCGAAGACCTCGGCCTGCGGCGTGGTCATCACCGAGCCACAGGAGAGGACGGGGTTGATGCTGCAGCTCGGTACGTAGGAGGGATCCTCGAGGAGCGCGATCTTCTCGATGGTGAGCACGAAAGCGGCGCTCAGTCCGATCCCGCCGCCGACCAGGAGCAGCCAGGGCAGCAACCGTGGGAAGGGCCGGCGGGAGTCGGTGAGAGCGACGTCGGGGGTGTCGGCCGGGGAGTCAGCCGGCGAGCGCAGCATCGATGGCCGCCTTGAAGTCGTCGGAAGAGGCGGGCTCGATCTTCTTGCCGTTGAGGAAGAAGGTCGGGGTGCCCTGCACGCCCAGTGCTTGACCGTCTGCTACGTCCTTCTTGATTCGGGCCAAGGTGGCGGGGTCGTCGTACGCCTTGTTCCATGCGTCCATGTTCAGGCCGAGCCCCTTGGCGTAGCCGCGGAAGACCTCGTCCGCCGGCACCTGCTTTTCTCCCCACGCCTTCTGGGTCTCGTACATGCGCTGGTACATCGCCTCGAACCTGCCCTGCTGAGCCGCCGCCTCTACTGCCCGCGCGGCGCGTTCGGCGTTGAAGTGGCTGGGTATCGGAAAGTACCTCGCGACGAAGGTGACCTTTCCGGCGTACTGCTTACGCAACTCCTCGACCACCGGGAAGTAGGCGGCACACGCCTCGCACTCGAAGTCGAGGAATTCCACGAGCGTGACCTTGCCGTCCGCGGCCTTCTGCAGGTGGTGGCTGTCCGCACGAACCAACCGGGACTCCCCTGCGGCGAGGGATGCCTCGTTCTTTCCGTCACCGACTCGGTCGACCAGGAACACGACCGCGACGGCCACGAGGAACATGCCGACCACGGTCAGCGAGGTTGCGATGTTTCTCCTGCGTGTGGCTCTACGTTCATCTTCGGCCCGCATCGCCTCGATCTTCGATCGGCGGGCTGTGGTGCGATCCTCGGCGCTTGTCACCGCACTCCCCTCGTGGTCACGGCCAGATTCATCACGACATGCCGCAGGCAGGTGGTGACCCGGGACGGCAAGGTCCCTCACGGCACCGGGACCTGTCGCAGGCCCCCGGTCGACATCGCTCGATCTGACTTCTACCTAATGTAGAAGATAGCCGGACTGCTTTGTCCCGGCGACATGGATCTCCAGGTCAACGCACTGACGTGGGGCACCCCGGGCGACCCTTGTCCGCCCGGGTCGCGGCCGGCAGTGCGGTCCGGCCGCCTCCATGGCCCGCGACGAGATGACCGAGCCCCCCGGGCAGAGATGTGTGGCAGCATTGCCTCGTACCGTAACTACGCGTCTCAATAATCCCCTTTGTCTCGCTCCGGGCACCGTCGTTGTCTCCGTGGTCGTTCGTACGAACTCGCGGGCCGGCGGGATGCCCTGCCCCCGTATGAAGGACCACCCTGCGATGGCAGACAACGAGTTCCCCCTCATGCAGTTCCTCCGAGAAGGTTTCGATCCTGTGGCGGAGCTCGGACGCATTCGATCCGAGCAGCCTGTCTTCCCGATGCGGATGCCCGATGGGTCCACCGTCTGGCTGGTGACCCGATATGACGACGTCCGGGCGGTGCTCAGCGACGCGGACCGGTTCAGCAACGACTTCGCGAACGTGATCGCCGCGGGAGCAACACAGGAAGACCCCGGCGGTCTCGGCTTCCGCGACCCGCCCGAGCACACGCGACTGCGGCGGCTGCTGACGCCGGAGTTCACCGTTCGGCGGCTGCGGCGCCTGGAAGGAAGCATCCAGAAGATCGTTAATGATCACCTGGACGCGATGGAGCAGGGTGGGCATGAAGCGGACCTGATCCCGTCGTTCGCCCTTCCCATCCCCTCGCTCGTCGTCTGCGAACTACTGGGCGTTCCGTACGGTGAGCGGGCTGATTTCCTGCGCATGAGTGCCGACAGGTTCGACTTGTCCGCCGGACCTGAGGCGTCCATCCAGGCGGTCAACGACTCGATGGTCTACCTGACCGATCTGGTCGCCAGGGAACGCGCCAACCCTGGCGACGGTCTGCTGGGCGCGCTGCTACGTGAGCATGGTGACGAGGTGAGCGATCGCGAGTTGGCCAGCCTCGCCGACGGCATGCTGACCGGCGGGCACGACACCAGCACCAGCATGCTCGCCCTCGGCACGTTGTGGCTGCTGGAGAATCCCGAGCATGCCGACCTGATCCGGAGCACCGACGACCATGTCGATCAGGTCGTGGAGGAACTCCTGCGTTACCTCACGGTGGTTCAGGTCGCCTTCCCGCGCTTCGCCCGCGAGGATCTCGTGCTGGCCGGGCAGCCCATCGCCAAGGGGCAGATGGTGCTGTGCTCGCTGACCGCCGCCAATCGCGATCCCGCCCTCGGCGCTGACATGGACCGAGCCGTCCCGGGGCGGAAGACGAGCCCTCATGTCGCCTTCGGACACGGCATCCACAGATGCATCGGAGCTCCCCTGGCGCAGATGGAGCTGCGTATCGCACTGCCGGCACTACTGCGGCGCTTCCCCCGTCTGCGTCTGGCCGTGCCGTTCGATCAGCTCGCTTTCCGGGAGATCTCCATCGTCTACGGCGTCAATTCCCTCCCCGTCGCCTGGTAGAAGAGCGCGACGGTCGCCGCCGGCACACCGCGCCGGGTGAACCGGCGCGGCGCGAATTCCCCTGCGGCGGGAGCCGGTGCATTCCAGGAGCCCGGTGCGGTCCAGCAGAGAGCGGCGGCTCAGATCCCCCAGATGGCGAGGCAGAGCAGGGGGGCGGCCAGCACTGCCAGGGGGCCGCTCAGCACCAGGGCGGATGCCAGGCAGGCCAGGACGGGCGCCCAGCGTCGCCCGCGCGTGTCAGGAGCCACAAGCCGCTCCAGTCGTTCCACCACGCCGACATCCGTCAGGGCGAGTGCGTGAGCGCCGCCCTCTCCAGTGGCCGGATCGGCCATCGTCACCAGGGCCTGTGCGAGCGCCGCCTCGCCGTGGCGGCGCCGGGCCCGGTCATCGGCGAGCATCTCGAGCAACCTTCCGACGGCCTGGTGGGCCAGGCGCGCCCACGGCAGCCAGGGGAATGCGCGAGCGCACGCGAGAAAAGGGAGCAGCAGCAGGTCGTGACGCCCCGCCGCATGGGCCCGTTCGTGTTCGACGACGGCCTTGAGCTGTCGCTCGTCAAGGACGTGCAGGGTGCCCTGGCTGAGCACCACGCGGGCGCGCCTGCCCGGCACGCAGTAGGCCACCGGACGCGGGCTGGGAAGGACATAGGCGTCATGCTCGGGGAGGTGATCGGCCACCACGTCGACCATGAGGCGCAGACGCCGCTGCCGGACGGCGACCTTCGCGGTGACGCCGAGGGTGTGGACGATCAGCCACGCGACCAGCGTGATGGACCAGGTCAACGCTATGACCTGGCCCGCTGCGAGCCCGCCCAGGTCGCGTTCTTGGAGGATCTGGCCGCCCAGGACATGCATGCCGTGCGGGAACACCACCGCCAGCGGCGCGACCGCCGCCACCAGGCCGACGCCCACGGCTCCCAGCCCACCGGCGAGCCCCATCGCCTGCCAGAACAGCAGGGCCGCGCGGGGATGCGCCGACGCCCATCGCGCACCGGCCAGACGTTCGGCCACCGTACTCCCCGTCAGCACGGGCAGCAGGGCCAGACCGGCCGCCGCCAGCCAGGCGATCACCGGATCTCCTCGTCCGGGCGGTCCTGTAGGGCCGCACGCAGCGCTTCGGCGACCGCGGGCGAGACCGTACCGACGAAGCGGCTCACAGCCGCCCCGACGTCACCGGCCTCCTCCAGGGCGGCGCGCATGGTCTCAGCGATGAAGGCGTCCTTGTCGCTGGTCGCGTAATACAGATGGGCCCGCCCGGCCCGCTCGCGCCGCACCATGCCCTTGCGGGACAACCGCACCAGCACGGTGAGGACCGTCGTGACCGCCGGACGCGAGGGAAGGGCCTCCGACAGGTCCTGGGCGAGCATCCCCTCGGGACGCCCCCACAAGGCTTCCATGATCGAACGTTCGAGATTGCCCAGCCGCACCGGAAGATCTCTCCACCCATTCAGGCCCTGGTCGAAAGCAGAAGGTTACCGGTACGCACCGCGGCGCGCGGCGGCCGGCGCAGGGAGCCGCCACCGTGCGGCAGCCTGGGAAGAGACGCCTCGTCACAGCGGTCAGGTGGTGTCTGCTTTACGGTTCAGTGACATGACGGCAAACGCTGTGCGTTTAACCCTCCTGGGACCAGTGGGGCTAGCCCGGGCCGGGGGACCGGAGCCGCCACCCGGCCCGCCCATGCTGCGGCCCGGCGTTCTGCTCGCGACGTTCGACCGTCCAATGGCGGAGGTCCTGCGCTTGGTCATCGACGGTCGGGCGTCCGGGGAGCGGGTACGGCGCCCGCACGCCGGGTGGACGGTCACCTGAGGAAGGCCGGCGTGCGGGCACCGAATTCCGCGCGATCTCGGCAGAATCGATCTTGAGGGATCAAATGCGTTCCAGGGGAATTCCCTCGTAGGCACCGCGGAGGATCTCGAAGACCGGATGGTCACCCGGCAGTTCGACGTCGTCGATCGCGATGATCGGACGGACCCCGATGGCCGAGTTCGTCGCGAACGCGGCGCGCATGCCGGAGACCTCGGCCAGATCGACCGAGGCGGTGATCATGCCACCGTGCACCTGTCGAAGCAGCCGCATGGTCACACCGGGAAGGCTGTCGCCGGCCGGCCACACGACCCGTTCACCATCGTGGAAACCGATGTTCCAGGTCGCGCCCTCGGTGACGCGCGAGGCGGCGTCCACGAACAGCGCGTCGTCGAAACCGGCCCGCTGAGCCTGGCGGCGGACGCGTAACGCACCGAACAGGCCCACGTGCTTCACCTGCGGTGAATCCCTCTGGTACGCCACGGTCCGCACCCGCATCGGCGCGGGCGGCACGGTGCCCGCCGGTCTGGTGGTGACGAGGATGTGCGGATGGGCGTCCGCGCCCGGACGACCGAGTTCGAGGGCGGGGTCGAAGACCGTGACGCGGACCACGACCGTGTCTCTCACGTCACGCAGCGCGTGACGGATGTGATCGCGGATCCGTACGGGATCCAGCTCGGCGGCGAAGACGAGCCGGCAGTCACGGACGAGGCGATCCAGGTGGTGCGACAGGCCGCGAACGTGCCCGTCGCGCACGAGCATCGTGGTGAAGTGACCGTAGTTGACCAGACCCAGGACCTGGAGAGCCGCAAGGGGCACGGGTTTCCCGTTGAGTTCCGCCATGCTTCGTCCTTAGCACGGGGGGCGGGCCGAGATCCTGACGCCGGGGATCGAACGTGCCGACCATGCGCCGGGAGCGGAGTGCTTCGTGGGCTCGCCGGACCTCGCTCATGGGGTACGCCGGGCCGGTGAGCGTCCGCAGCCGTCCCATGGTCACCGGGTCGCCCCGGACACCGTCATGGCCGGTCACCGGAAGATGCCCGTGTGGCCGAGGGAGTAGCGGCCCGGCTGCGGATACACGCACAGCCCGTGCGGTCCCGCGCCGACGGGGATGGTGCGGATGACCTCGCCCTTCCGGGTGTCGAAGACGTAGACGACGCCGTGGTAGCGGCCGCTGAGCCACAGCTTCGTTCCGTCCGCCGACACACCGCCCATGTCCGGCGAGCCACCGCCGGGGATTCGCCAGACGTCCACCACCTTCCGCTTCGTGAACGACACGACGGACACCGATCCCCCACCCCGGTTCGACACGTACAGGTGGCGTGAGTCGCGGCTGACGTACAGGCCGTGGGCGCCCCGGCCCGTGGGCAGGAAGCGGATGACACGGTACGTCTCCGCGTTCACGAGCCACACCCCGTGCCTGGCCATGTCGGCGATGTAGAAGACGGTGCCGTCGGGCGACAGCTTCACATCCTGCGGCATGCTCCTGTCGCCCAGGTGGATATGGCGGATCACCCTGGGCGCACGCCAGTCGAGCACGACCAGGTCACCGCTGAACTCGCAACTCGCGAGGAAGACCGAGCCGTCGACGGTGAAGTCGCCGTGATTGATCCCCCGGCAGGGCACCGACAGCGAGCGCCGCAGCCGCATGGTGTGCGGATCACGCAGGTCGAGCTGGTTGTTCCGCTCCGCCATGACCAGCGCGTACCGTCCGTCCGGAGAGAAGTACAGGTTGTAGGGGTCCTCCACGTGCACCGGACGGCCTGGTTTGCCCGTTCTGGGGTCGATGGGAGTCAGGGTGTTGCCCTGGTTGTTGTTCACCCACAACGTCTTGAGGTCCCAGGAGGGCACGACGTGCTGGGGCAGCGCCCCGACCCGGAAGTGCCGTACGACCCGGTACGTCTCCGGGTCGATGACGTCGACCGTGCCGCTCTCGCTGTTGGGCACGTACACGAGGGAGCGAAAGCCCTTGACGACGGGGCTGAGCATGCCGGGCCGGTCCGCGGCGTAGACGTCGACCGGCCCCCGGTCCTCCGTCCTGTGCGGCCTGGCGGCCCCGGGCAACGGCGAGGCCTCCGGTGTCGGTGCGGCGGACGTCGGCGGGGCGCTCGTGGCCCGCGACAACGCGGCCCGCGGCGCGGGCGGCTCCGCCGCACAGCCGGCGAGGACGCATCCCGCCAGGATCATGAGCACCACGGTCACGGCACCGGCCCCACGCGCTCGTCTCATGCCTGCCCCTTCATCATGGCGGGCCACCTCGGCCGCTCCCGATCACGACGACCGGCCGCGAGTGCACGAAAGCGGCCCGGCACGGCAGGTCTGCGAGATGCTAAAGCGCGCCGGACGCGGCCCGAAGGCCGCTTTACCATCCACGGGGATTATCGAGAGGAGAATCAGCGACAGTCGCCGATCAGTGTGAACGTAGGAGCGCCGTGCTTATCGTCATACCGCTGTTCGACCGGTTCACCGCTCTGGACGCCGTCGGCCCTTATGAGGTGCTGAAATTCCTGCCGGAAGCCGAAATCGTGTTCGCCGCGGCCAAGCCCGGGCCCGTACGGGACGTCCCCGCGTCGCTGGCCCTCACCGCCGATGCGGCCCTCGACGACATCGACTCATGTGACGTGCTGCTCGTTCCCGGAGGTCCGGGCGTGCGGGGGCTCTTGGACGACGACGCGCTTCTCGGCTGGATCCGTCGCATGCACGAAGGGACCATGTGGACGTCCTCGGTGTGCACGGGATCGTTGCTGCTGGGAGCCGCCGGGCTGCTCGCCGGCCGCTCGGCGACGACCCATTGGGGCGCGGTGGACGTGCTGGAGTCCTTCGGAGCGGCCTACACCGCCGAGCGCGTGGTCTTCCAGGGAAAGATCGTCACGGCCGCCGGGGTTTCGTCCGGGATCGACATGGCGCTCGCGCTGGCGGCGCGCATCGCCGACCGGACCACGGCCGAGGCGATCCAGCTCGCCATCGAATACGACCCGCGACCACCGTTCGACGCGGGATCGCCCGCCAAGGCATCGCAGGCCGCCAAGGACCTTCTCGCCAGGGGGCTCTGACCCGATGACCTCCACCACACGGGCAAGCGCGCGTTCTGCCGGTCGACGGTCGATCTGGTCTTCAGGACACTATGACGAGGCCGGGAACGCGGAACGGGAGCGCGAAAGTGCGTCGTGAGGAACTGCCGCAGAACATCGGTAGGTATCGTCCCCAGTCGCATCTCGCGGCCGGTGGCATGGGACGGGTCTTCCTCGCCCTCGATCCCGAGGGGCGGACGGTCGCGGTCAAGCAGCTTCATCCCGGCTTGTCCCACGAGAGCGGCATGCGGGAACGGCTCAGGCGCGAGGTCGAGGTGATGCGGAAGATCCGCAGTGCCCGGGTCGCAGAACTGGTCGACGCCGATCTGGATGCCGACCCGCCGTACATCGTCACCCGTTACGTCCAGGGCCGGACGCTCCGCGATGTCGTCGAGGCCGAGGGCCCGCTCCGGGGCAACGCCCTGCTCCGGATGGCGCGCGGCATCGCCGAGGCCCTGGTGGCGATCCACGCCGCCGGGCACGTCCATCGCGACCTCAAGCCGTCCAACATCATGGTGGTCGGCGGCGAGCCGGTGATCATCGACTTCGGCATCGCCCGGGAACAGGACGCCACCCGGCTCACCGTTGAGGGCGGCGCGATCGGCACGGTCGGCTACATCCCGCCCGAGGTGCTGGAGGGGGCCGTGGCGGGACCGCCCGCCGACGTCTTCGCCTGGGGGGCGACGATCGCGTACGCGGCGACCGGGAGACCGGCCTTCGGCACCGGTGGGGTGCAGGCGGTCGCGCTCCGCGCCTACCGTGGCGCCGCCGATCTGGACGGCGTACCCACCGAGCTCCACCCGCTCGTGACCGCGGCGCTCGCCCCCCGGGCGGAGTTCCGCCCCGACGCCGCCACCCTGGCCGGTGCCCTCGCGGGCGAGCCCGCCGCTTTCACGATGGACCCGGCCGCCGTCCAGCCCGTGCCGGCACCCGGGTACGGCACCGCTGCTCAGCCCGACACCGAGCCCGTACGCCCGGGGAGGAGACGGTCTCTGGTCATCGGCGCGAGCGCGGCGGCCGCGGCCGTACTCATCAGTGGCTCGCTGCTGGTCTGGCGGCCCGGTGGGAACGGCGATCCGCCACGGCCCTCGCCCTCGCCGTCACCCGTGGCCGCGCCGGCCCGGCCCTCCTATCAGGAGACCATCGACAACGGGAAGGCGGGACAGCGGCTGATGGAATTCCTGGGGGCCAACGTGGGCAAGAAGGTGCTCGTCTTCGCCCCGCTCGCCGGAGAGATCATCCCCTACGCCGGCAACGGCGAGGACTTCGACTCGTTCGGCGAAAACGACAGGGCGATGTTCACCTTCTGGCCGGAATGCCGAGAAAAGCTGGACCCGGGTGAGCGGCCGACCTCCAAGAAATGCGTGGGCGTGCAGATCACCATCCTCGGAGAGCAGCCTGCACGGGTGGGCCTGCTATGGACCAGCGGGTTCTACCGCGTCCAGGGGAATTTCGAGGTGTCGATGGACGGGACCAACCAGGGCATCCACGCCTTCACGCTCAAGCCCGCCGAGGCGGCCTGACGTACCGGTCTGAGGATCTCCCAATCGAGCTCGCCATCGACGACCTTGGGTTTCCAGTAACCGATGCTCCCGCCGTTCTCCAGCACGTCGGCGGTCCGTTTCAACAGCGCGTAATACGAGCGGATCCGTACGTCACCGGGCAGGAAATCCGTAGGCGAGCCGCCGCGGCCACGAGGGCGAGCCGCGCCCTGGGGATGTGATCAGACGCCGCACGCCCGGCAGGCCATCCCGAATCCGCCGCACGCCCATGGTCTGCCCGCGGACCCGATCCGATCGGGTCCGCGGGCCGCCGCCCCGGCGTCGACTCAGCGGTGATCGCCGTGAGGTTCTCCGCGATTCAGTGAGGTGAAGAGTGAGACCCACTGATCGGGGTGGACGAAGGCCACCACCGCGTCACGCGCGACGCCCGCCCGGTCGAAGGCCGCCCCCGCTTCGCCGTACCGTCGGCTGAGCGAGGCGTACAGCGAGCCGCCGACGCCGGAGAAGCCCAGCTCCACCAGCTCCTCCCACGCGCCGGCATCGCCGACGAGTGGTGCGGACCTGCGCTCGATCCGCAGGATCGCCGAGTCGACGGAGGGGACGGGGCGGAAGCTCTCCCGGTCGATCCGGTCGAGCATCTCCCAGTGGAACCACGGCCAGCTCTTCACCGTCACCTGGCTCCACCTGCCGAAGTCGCCGCTGCGTTTGCGCGCGTACTCCAGCTGGGTCACCAGGGTGGCGGAGGTCAGCCGCGGCGCGTTCAGACACCAGTCGACGATCTTCGAGGTGATCGAATACGGGATGCTGCCCACGACCGCGAACGGCCTGCTCGGCGGCCGCGCCCTGGTGAAGTCGCCTTTCACGATCTTCAGATCGGTCCTGGCCCTGAGTCTGGCCACCAGGAGTGGGTCGATCTCGTAGCCGACGACCTCGGCCCCCGCCTGGGCGAGCGCCATTGTGAGCACTCCCTCACCGGCGCCCGGCTCGAGCACGAGACCGGTCGGACGAGCCGCCTTGACCAGGGCCTCCACCGCATGTCGGTCGACCAGGAAGTTCTGGGAAAGCTCACGGCGCGCCCGATCTCTGGGCGTGCGACCGCCCGCGCCGTTCCTGACTTTCCGCTGGGTGTGCGAATAGTTTCCGTGCGCGAAATTCTGCGCCACAGCAAAAGCCCTTTCGGGTCCTCGAGACGAATGGGATCTCGACGGGCCCTGGGCTCGCGTCCTGCGAAGCTAGCGAGCCAGAGCCCGGCCGCTGCGCAGACGAATGAACCAGATGCAGTACATGCGCTCAGGTTATGGATGATCCGCTCAGATCGCGACTCGTTTTCTCCCTGCGCTCGTCCTCCCTGCGCTCGTCGCGCCGCCGGTCTCGTTCGTGGGCCGGTGGGCGTGACGAGCCCGCGTCCGGCCGGGCGTCGGCCGTCGTCCGCTCTTCACCGGGCAGGGGCGGCAGCTCCCGGCGGAGCTCCTGGGGGGTCGGCGCCTGGAGCAGGGTGCGGCGTCCGCGGACGGCCGTCCACCGATCGTCGTCGACGATCAGGAAGCCCCAGTCGGGGTAGTCCTGCCGGAGCCGTCGCAGCTCCTCGCTACTCGTCTTTTCTGCGTCGCCGGTCGGAAGACGCCGGGCTTGTTCGGTCATGAGGCCGTCCGTACGGTCGTGGAACGTTCGGGTCGAGCCCACATGCCCGAAAACCGGGCCCCCATGCACACCGGCCCGAAGCAGGGAGATGCCCGGGTGGTTCAGGCCGGGTCTTCTCGTAGTTCCCGGGCGGCCGATCGGTAGGCCTCGGCGACGCGGACGAACATGTCCAGCAGCACCGGCACCTGTTCCGGTCGGTAGTGCAGGGCGAGCGCCTCCAGGTGCCGCCTGGACGCCGCGCAGGCCGCGTCGTAATCTCCGGTGCCGCCCTCGACCAGTTGCACGGTGACCGTGCGCCGGTCACGCTCGCCGCGCACCCGGCGCACGTAGCCGGCCTTCTCCAGTCTGTCGATCAGACGGGTGGTCGAGGCGGACGGCAACCCCAGCTCCTCGGAGATCGTTCCCACGGCGAGCGGTCCGCGCGTCTCCAGCAGCATGGTGGCGGCGACATCGACCGGTTGCAGGCCGAGCCGGTCGGCGAGCGCCTCGTTGTACAGCAGGACCGCGATCAGGAACTCGCGGAAAAGAGCCTCTTCCGGATGCGTGTGGGCCACATCCACAACCTACTCCACCACGATGTATCTTCGAATCGAAGAAACTTCGATCCGGAGTAGATATGGAGGAGATGTGGAGATCATCGTCATAGGCGCCGGGGTGGGCGGCCTGTCCGTCGCACGCGTGTTACTGGCCGCCGGTCACCGCGTGCGGATCTACGAGCAGGCTCCGGGCCCGCGTACCAGCGGCAAGGCGGTGCTCATCTGGAGCAACGGCAATGCCGTACTGAACGATCTCGGCGTGAGCCTGGACGGCGTGGGCGCCCGCATCGACAGGATCGACGCGCTGACCGCCGACGGCCGGATGCGTACCAGCATGAACATCGCCCACGCGACCGATCGTTTCGGCTTCCCGACCAAGGCCGTCCCCCGCCGTCGGCTACTGGAGCGACTGGCCGACGGGCTGCCCGGTGACCTCGTCCGCTACGGGATGAGCTGCCGGAGCGTGACTCAGGACGGCGACCGCGTGACGGCGACCTTCGGCGACGGGTCGACGGCCGTCGGAGACCTGCTCATCGGAGCCGACGGTCACCATTCGGTCGTACGGCGCCACCTGTGGGGCGACGGTACCGTCCAGCCCGCCGACTTCGGCACGTGGCAGGGGCTCAGCCCGATCGACATCGAGATCACCGACACGAACCGCCATTTCATGATCACGGGGCGGGAGGG
Source organism: Sphaerimonospora mesophila (assembly GCF_001417795.1). Classification (NCBI taxonomy): domain Bacteria; kingdom Bacillati; phylum Actinomycetota; class Actinomycetes; order Streptosporangiales; family Streptosporangiaceae; genus Sphaerimonospora; species Sphaerimonospora mesophila. The sequence goes on from NZ_BCBX01000030.1 coordinate 257,567, forward strand.
TGCGTGCGGGCTCATGCCCGCCGGCGACGGCCTGCTGCAGTGGTGGTTCGACGTACGCTGGTCGCCCGCCGACAGGCGGCCCGCCGCACCGCTGACCGAGCTCAGGAACCGATTCGGGCGGTGGGCCTCGCCCGTCCCCGAGGTGCTCGCCGCGGCCACCGAGGCCGATCTCGAGTTCTTCGGGCACCACTGGAACAGGATCCCCCGGGTGTGGGGGGAGGGCCGCATCACACTGGTCGGCGACGCCGCCCACACCATGCCGCCCACCCTGGGCCAGGGCGCCAACCAGACCCTCGAGGACGCGTGGGTGCTCGGTCGCGAGCTCGCCGGGGGCGGCGACGAGCCGGTCGTACGGCTGCGCGCGTACGAGAGGGCCCGCTACCCGCGGATATCCCTGGTTTCGCGGATGGCCAAGCGCAATCCCGCCAACTGGCGCATCCCACCGCTGCTCGGCCGGATGGTCCCCGAGACCGCGCAGACCGCCATGCTCGCCCGATTCAGCAATCGCCTCACCGAGCCCGCCGTGCTACCGGCCGGGGGCCGGGAGATCATCGACCGGACCCGGCCATGAGCCCGGCGCCGGGATCGCCACCGAACGCCGCCGGGCCCACGGCCGGACCAGGCCCCGCCCCCGGGGGCCGTGTCCGGGTGCCCGATCAGGCGATGCTGCCCGACCAGACGTTGGCGGCCGACTTGTAGACGCCGTAGGTCTCCCCGTCGAAGTACGGCGAGACGCTGGTGTCGATGCGATCGTTGCCGTCGGTGTCGGCGACGCCGCTGGTCACCCCGTTGAGGTAGCCGATGCGGCGGGCGCTCTTGTAGTTGAGCAGCCACGCCGAGCCCGAGGAGCCCTCACCGGTGAAGGAGGACTTGACCCCGATGAGCTCCTCGGCCTTCACCGCCGGGGCCTTGGCGCCGAAGGTCTTGCCGTAGCTCCACTTGAGCGTCTGGCCGGAGTAGGCGTGGTTGCCGTCCGGGTGGGAGCCGCTCGGGTAACCGAAGACGAAGACCTTCTTGCCGAGCTTCTGGTTGTAGGCCAGGCCCTGGCCGCCGACGTTGTCGCCGAGGCGGCCGACGTCGGTGAACTTGACGATGTAGTACTTGCCGTGCCTGATCCTGCGGATGGCCGGGTCGTACTTCTTGTAGGTCGCCTTGTCGACCTGCTTCCAGTCCCACTCGGCCTTGTTCAGCCAGGCGCCGGAGCCGGCCTTCAGGCCGTTGTAGACCGTGACGAACGCGTAGTCGCGGTCGCCGTCCTCGTAGACGTCGAAGTCGTAGTGGGTGAAGGCCTGCTTGCCGACGTAGATGCCCCACGGCGCCTTGCCCTGGTAGTAGCCGGGAATGAACACCCAGCGGGACAGGGTCGCCTTGTTGCTCTTGGTGTCGTACACGCAGTGCCCGGCCGTGGCGACCAGGTTGCGGTACTTCGCCTGGAGCGAGGTGGCCGAACACCAGTGCGGCTTGCCGTCGGCGCCGCGGAAGAACACCTTGCCCGTGGTCCGGGGCAGGTTGACGTTCTTCGACGTGCCGCCCGACTTCTTCTCGTCGCCGATGGCCGGCACGGTCCCCGGCTTGCTGTCGGCGGACGGCCCGCCCTTGGACACGTGCTTGGCGACGACCAGCGTCTCGTACGGCGAGGCATTGATGAGGTTGGCCGCCTTCTCGTTCATCCAGTAGGCGATGACGTTCTTGGCGGCGATCCCGCTGGAGGCCAGCGGGTCGGAGGCCACGTCGCCGGCGGCCTGCGCGGGGGTGGCGGCGAGCATGCCGCCGACGAGACCCGCCGCGGTCAGGCCGCCGACCGGAATGGCCAGGCGCTTGACTCGGGACTTCATGGGAACTCCTTCAACCGGAGAGGGTGTGCGCCGTGAAGGTATGCCGCCCCGCTTGCAGCACGCTTACAGGCCGCCGACCAGGCCATGGAAACCGAAACGAGGAAACGGAAACGAGGAAACCGAGACGTGGAAATGCGCGGGTGAGATACGCTGCGCGACATCTGAAACACGTTCCCTTGCGCTTCGCAACCGCGCGGGGTTGATTTCGTAACATGCGCACTCGTTGGAGGAGGATCATTCGTCCGGTTTGTCCCGCAGATGGTTCCCTGGTGCGAAATCGCGAGTTCCGCCTGCTATGGCTTAGCTTCACTATGTCGGTGGCCGCCGACCAGATCTTTCCGGTGACGGTGACCATCGCCGCGCTCAACGCGGGCGGCGACGCCTCGACCGTCGGCGCGATCTTCACCGGCCGGTGGATCGCGCTGATCGTTTTCGCGCTGATCGGCGGGCTGTGGGCGGACCGGCTGCCGCGCCGGACGGTAATGATCGCTTCTCTGGCCTTCCAGTGCTGCGTGGTCGCCATCGGGCTGTGCGGCAGCGCGCCCGCGTGGCTCCTGGCGCTCCTGGTCTTCCTGGTCGGCACGGCCGAGGCGTTCCACCGGCCCGCCTACCAGGCGTGCCTGTCGTCCGTCCTCACCCCCGCCCAACGACCGGCGGGAGCGGCGCTGGGCGCGGTCTCCTGGCGGCTCGGCGCCATCGCCGGTCCCGGTCTCGGCGCTTACGTGGTGACCGCCTGGTCACCACGGATCGGGTTCCTCGCCGTGCTGGCGGCCTATCTGCTCGGCCTCGTCCTGCTCCTGCCGTTGCGCGAGCCCGCCATCACGCCGGCGCCCCGGACGTCGGCCGTCCGGGAGATCGCCGACGGCCTGTCCGAAGTCTCACGGCGGCCGTGGGTGGCGGGGGGCATCGTCGCCGTCGCACTCCAGCAGATGCTCACGGTCGCACCGGCGCTGGTCCTGCTCCCCCTCGTCTCCCGTGACGTCTTCGGCGGCGACGCCGTGTACGGCACCGCCCTCGCCGTGCTCTCTGTCGGCGGCCTGGCGGGCGGAGTGATCAGCATGCGGTGGAAGCCCGAGCTGCCCGGCCTGGCCGCGGTGATCGGAATCGCGTTGTACGGCACCGTGCCACTCGCGCTCATCTGGCCGGTGTCGTCGGGGTTCGTGTACGCGTGCTACGTCGTCGCCGGCCTGGGACTGGAGATCTTCGCGGTGCAGTGGGTGGTGAACCTCCAGCGGGAGATCCCGCCGGACCGTCTCGCCCGGGTCACCTCCGTGGACTGGCTGGCCTCTTCGATCATGACGCCCCTCGGCCTCTCGCTGACCGGTCCGGTCACCGAGGCGATCGGACGGTCTCCGCTGCTGGTGACCAGCATGATCGCCGGGTTCGCCGTGCCGCTCGCCACCCTCTTTCTCCGCGGTATGCCACGCTTTCACAGCGACCTCGGCCCGCTTGCCGGCGACCACGCCCGGGAGGCCGCACCCGCTTCGCTCAGGGCGCGGTGACGATTACGGAGTTGCGGATCGGCCGGAATCCGTCCCGGGTCTCAAGATGGAAAAGATCTTTCACTTTCATCCCAAGTCGATCTATGCTTACAGGCAATCAGAATCGCCGTCAATAAAGCCAGAAAGTCAAGCAAGGCAGCCGAGCGTGTCGACGGGAAGAGGCAACTCGTGAGCGATCTCATGGACTTCGACGAGAACAGGGCCGAGGGGAATCTCGGCATCGACGAGACGATCAAGATCGAGATCCGCAGGCTGGACCGGTTCGAGACCACCCTGCGCCTCAGCAACTCCAGCGGAAACTGAGGCCGATCAGCGCGAGCGGAGCTGTGGTCGGCTGCCTCTCCCGTCGTCTCGACCGCGGCTCCGTGCCCCTTCGCGTCATCGCCACATCTTTCCGCTCACCACGCCATGCCGTCCGCCCGCCTCGTCTTTCCGCGGCACACGGTTCTGATGCGAAGTCCCGCCGTGGAAGAAAACGGCGCCGGCCGACCGAGGTCGGCCCATGCCTGTCCGGGGAGGCCGGATTGCGGTTGCCGAGGGTGAAGCCCGAGCATGCGCCCTACCGTCTCGACGGGGGCCGCATCCGCATCGGCGGCGAAATCTACGGGCTGGCCCATGAGATCGAAGATCCGTACGGCTGGGTGTGGACGGCTCTCGAGGCGATGAACGGCATGCGGACGTGCGCCGACGTCACCGCGTCGCTGCTGTCGCTTCATCCGGAACTGAGCCGTCGCGACGCGGACGCGATAGTCGCCCAGCTCCTCGACTCCGGCCACATCGAGGACATGGCGGCGGACGCCTCCGGGCTCAGCCCGCGCGAGCTCGACCGCTACAGCCGCGGCCACGACTTCTTCCGCTGGGCCGACGTCACCCCGCGCGAGCACGGCTGGGACGCCCAGCTCAGGCTGCGGGCCGCGCGCGTCCTGGTGATCGGCGTCGGCGGCGCCGGCTCGTCCGCCGCGCAGGCCCTGGCCGCATCCGGGGTGGGGCTCCTGCACCTGGTCGACGACGACCGGGTCGAGCTCTCCAATCTCAACCGGCAGCTCGTCTACACCGAGGCCGACATCGGCCGCACCAAGGTGAGCGCTGCCGCCGAGCGCCTGAGAACGCTGAACTCCGACATCGAGGTCTCGGGCGAGGCCTTCCGCGTTCGAAGCGAACGCGATCTGGCGGGGCTGCTGCCGGGGTTCGACGTGGTCGCCCTGTGCGCCGACGAGCCCAGAGGAGACGACGGCATCAGGGTGTGGGCCAGCCGGGCCTGTTTCGCCGCCGGGATTCCGTGGGTGGGCGGCGGCTACACCGGCCCGCTCGTGACCACGGGCGTCTTCGTGCCGCGGCGCGGCGCCTGCTACGAGTGCATGCAGCGGATCGAGGACCGCAGACGGGGACGGCCCGGAGACCGGGGTCCGGGGAACGCGGCCCGTCCCGTCGACCTCGGCGGTCCCGGGGCGATCGCCACGTCGGCGGGGATGTGCGGCCACCTGATCGCCCACGGGGTCATCCGGCTCATCACCGAGGTCCCGCCGGTCACCGCGGGTTTCCTCCACGGTGTCAATCTCATCGCCCCGGAGCAGGCCGTGTTCGCCCAGTTCCCCGAAGGCGAGGCGGGGTGCGCCGTGTGCGCGCCGTGACGGGTCCATACCCAGGGCCTGCAGAGGCGGCACGCGAACAACTGCAGAGGCGGGCACGCGAACACGACGATGACTCGCGTCCGTTCTGCCCGACTTGTTATGGTCGGCGAAGCCGATTGCGGTGAGCGCTCGGCACGACACGCCGGACGGGGCACCCGGCGACGGCAGGACGGCGGGAAAACGTGGGCTTGATGGACCGCATCCGCGGTGAGTTCATCGACATCATCGAGTGGACGGACGACAGCAGGGACACCATCGTCTGGCGCTTTCCGCGATATGAGAACGAAATCAAGATGGGCGCCCGGCTGGTGGTCCGGGAATCGCAGACGGCCGTATTCGTCAATGAGGGCCGGATAGCCGACGTCTTCGTCCCCGGGACGTACGTCCTAGAGACGCAGAACCTGCCGCTGCTTTCGACGTTGAAGGGCTGGAAGTACGGCTTCCACTCGCCGTTCAAGGCCGAGGTCTATTTCGTGAACACCCGCCAGTTCACGGACCTGAAATGGGGCACGCAGAATCCGATCATGCTGCGCGACCCCGAGTTCGGCATGGTGCGGCTGCGGGCGTTCGGCGGGTTCGCCGTCCAGATCACCGATCCGGCCGGGCTGCTGCGCGAGCTGGCGGGAACCGACCCGCGGTTCCGCACGGAGGAGGTGCGGGAGCATCTGCGGCAGATGATCGTGGCGCGGCTGGCCAACGCGCTGGCCACGGCGAACATCCCCGTGCTCGACCTGGCGACCCAGCAGGACGCGCTGGGCGCGCGGCTGGCCGGCATCCTCACCCACGAACTGACCCCGGTCGGCGTCTCGGTGCCCACGTTCTTCATCGAGAACATCTCCCTCCCGCCGGAGGTCGAGGCGGCCGTCGACGCGCGCACCCGGATGGCGATCGCGGGTGATCTCGACCAGTACACCCGATTCCAGGCCGCGAACGCGATCGGCGAGGCGGCGCGCAACCCCGGCGGTGCGGGCGAGGGCATCGGCCTGGGCATGGGGATGGCCCTCGGACAGCAACTCGGACAGCAACTCGGACGGCAAATGGCCGCCGGGCTCGGCCACGGGCCGCAACCGGCGCCCGCCGCCGCACCGGCCTTCCCCGCGGGCGGGCCGCCGCCGCTCCCGTCGCAGCAGCAGGCCCAGTGGTACGTCGCCGTCGACGGCCGGCAGCAGGGGCCGTACGAGCTCGCCGCGCTGCCGGGTCTCGTGGGCACGGGCGCGCTGACCCGCGCCACGCTGGTCTGGCGGACGGGCATGCCCGACTGGCTCCCGGCCGAGCAGGTGCCCGAGCTGACCCAGGTGCTGGCCACCGTCCCGCCTCCGCTGCCCCCGCAGGCGTAGGTCCCCTCTCCCCGGCTATCCCCCGCCGGCTCTCCCCCGGCGCGACGAGCGCCGCGTTCCACCCCCTTCCGCACCTCCGGAGGACCGACCGTGTCCCATCCGAACGCCGCCGACCCGAACGCCGCCGGGGCGGCGACCGCCCGCTCCTATCCCTGCCGGTCGTGCGGCGCCACCCTCGAGTACGCCCCCGGCACCCACCGCATGCGCTGCCCGTACTGCAGGCAGGAGCAGCCCATCGCACCCACCGGCCGGGAGGTGCGGGAGCACGACTTCGCCATGCTGGCCCGGTTGCCGGTCAAGCCACGGGAAACGGCCGGCGCGGCGCACATGTTCGTCTGCCCGGGCTGCCACGCGCACACGGAGAGCGACACGCTGTCCGAGAAGTGTCAGTTCTGCGGCACCCCGCTGGTCGCCGAGGCGGGCGCCATCGAGCGCATCGTGCCCGAGGCGATGATCCCGTTCGGCATCGACAGGGACGGCGCACGCGCCGCGCTGCGCAAGTGGACCTCCTCCCGCTGGTTCGCCCCCTCGAGCCTGAAGAAGGTGACCGAGGCGGAGACCTTCAAGGGAAGCTATCTGCCGTACTGGACCTATGACGCGAGCACGGTCTCGGACTACCGGGGCCAGCGGGGCGACCACTACTGGGTGACCGAGACCTACACGGTCACGGAGAACGGCCAGACCAGGACCGCGACCCGCCAGGTGCGCAAGACCCGCTGGTCGTCCGCATCAGGAAGGGTCTCGCGCGCCTTCGACGACGTCCTCGTCGCCGGGACCGGCCGGGTCCCCGCCAGGCAGCTCGAAAAGCTCACCCCGTGGCCGCTCGCGCAGGTCGTTCCGTACCAGCAGGAGTATCTGGCCGGTTTCCAGACCGTGCGTTACGACATCGAACCGGAGAGCGGCTTCGAGTCGGCCAAGCAGCAGATGGCCGAGGTCATCGAGGACGACTGCCGCCGCGACATCGGCGGGGACGAGCAGCGGGTGAGCTCGGTCGACACCCACTATTTCGATCTCACGTTCAAGCTGGTGCTGCTCCCGGTGTGGTTCCTCACCTACCTGCACGGCGGCAAGACCTGGCAGGTGATGGTGAACGCCCACACCGGCGAGGTCATCGGGAAGCGGCCGCACAGCGCCGCCAAGATCGCCTCCGCCGTGCTCGCGGTCGTGGCCGTCATCGCCGTCGTCGTCTTCCTCGTCCTCAGGGCCAGGGGCGGCGGCTACTGACGGCCGGCTGCCCGCCCCGTCCGCTGAACGTTTCAGGCTCGGCGATCGATGCGGGGAAAGGTCTATGGGAGCGCTCCCAAATGCCGTAGTTTTACCTCCGTCCGTCATCACCCGATAAGGAGCATGTCGTGCGGAAATGGTTACCCGGGGTCTGCTTGGCCGCCCTGCTGCCGCTCACGGCGACCTCGGTCGCGTACGGCGCGACGCCCGCGAACCACGGGCAGCAGCGGACCTGCGCGAACACGGCGCTGCTGTTCTGCGAGGACTTCCAGACCCTGCCCACCGGCGGTGCGAGCAGCCTCAACTGGGGCATCGACACCAAGCACGGCACGCTCACGGTGGAGCGCGACCGGCACGGCCAGAAGGTGCTGCACGTCCACACCGAGGGCAACGGCCGCGCCTTCCTCAAGGTCGACGACTTCGCCCCGCCGGGCAACGGCTTCTACGGCAGGGTACGGCTTCGCGTGCAGGCGTTTCCCACCGCGCCCGACTGGGCGCACTACACGCTCATCGAGGCCACCGGCACCGGGCCCGAGATCGTCCGCCCGCTCGGCGGCCAGTACGTCCCCACACTGGGCAAGGACCTGTGGGGCGTCGGCGCCGACGGCGGCCCGACCGGCGACTGGACCAACTGGCGAGAGTCCGCCCCCTCTCAGGCGGGGAAGTGGCAGTGCGTCGAATGGCGCATGGACGCCACGGACAACCGGATCTCGGTGTGGTTCGACGGCGTGGCCAAGCCCGACCTCACCGTGTCCACCCGTGATCACGGCGGCAACGACGTCGACTTCGTGTTCCCCCGGTTCGACACCGTCAAGCTGGGCTGGCAGCTCTACCAGGCCAACCCCTCCCCCGCCTCCTACGACGTCTGGATGGACGACATCGCGTTGAGCACACAGCGCGTCGGCTGCGACGGCCGGGCGGGCTGACTCGGGTAAGGACACCGCTGAGGAAATCCCTGAGCGGCACGGTCGCTGCGCCGGGAGGAAGCTCCGGTCCGCCCGCCAGGCCCCGCCGAGCGGGGCCCGGCCTGCGGTCCTCGCCCCCTCCCGCTCCGCCCCCTGCAACCTGGCTGACGATCACCCGACCGGCCCGGCCAAGCGGCGGGTCGTCAGGCCGGCGAGACGCCCTCGCGGTCGAAGACGATCTCGCCGCCGAGCACGGTGAGGTCGATCGGGATGCCGGGGATGTCATGGGGGTCGGCGGCACGCAGGTCACCGCCGAGAACGCACAGGTCGGCGACCTTCCCCACCTCGACGCTGCCCTTCCAGGACTCGGCGAAGTCCTGGCGGGCGGCGTTGATCGTGTAGGCGCGGACGGCGGTGGCCAGATCGACGCACTGCTCGGGACCGCTGGGCCGGCCGGTGGCCTTCGACTCGCGCAGCAGCATCGACGCGACGCCCTGCCGCCAGTTGGGTTCGGTGATGGGGGCGTCGGAGCCGGCGCAGACCGCGAGCCCGGCCTCGACGGCGGAGCGGACCGGCCACTGGTAGTCGGAAAGCCTCTTGCCGACGACCTCGTCCATCAGGTCGGCGATGGTCCATTTGATGGCCGGATTCATGTTCACGGAATATCCGTGCGCGGCCAGCGTGGCGAGGTTCTCCACCGAGACGAAGTCCGCGTGGATCACGTAGTGCCGGGCGTCGGCCCGGGGGTGGGCCCGGTCGGCGGCGACGAACGCGGCCACGACGGCGTCGATCGCCCGGTCTCCGGTGGTGTGCACGCCGACCTGGTAGCCGGCCGCGTGCGCGATGCGGATCATCTCCGTCAGCTCCGCCTCCCGCAGCGCGGCGTCGGCGCCGTGCACGCACAGGGCGCCGTGGCCGCCGGCCATGCCGTACGGCTCGCGCATCCAGGCGGTCTCGTTGGGCGGGACGCCGTCGGCGAAGACCTTGACACCGATCACCGCGAGCCGCTCCGGGTCCACGTCGGACGGCACCGCGGCGAGCTCGCGCAGTCCGGCGGCCACGTCGGCCGCCGAGCCGCCCATGGGGGCGGGCAGCAGCAGCACCCTGACCCGGGCGGCCAGCTCACCGGCCCGGGCCAGTTCGATGTACGCCTCCAGGGACTCGGTGCCGAGACTGCCGCCGAGGATCTCGGTGCCGCCCGGCCCGAGGCCCGGCTCGGTGAAGCTGGTGACGCCCTCGGCGTGCAGCGCCGCCACCGCCGACCGGATGGCCTGCTTGCGCTGTTCCACACCGACGGGTGGGACGCACCGCTGCACCAGGGACATCGCGCTCTCGCCGAGCATGCCGGTGGGCTCTCCGGCGGCGTCGACGTAGACGACTCCCCCGGGAGGTGGCGAGGTGTCGCGGGTGATGCCGGCGATCTCCAGCGCCCTGGAGTTGACCCAGAGCATGTGTCCGGAGAAGTCGGTCAGGCAGACCGGGTGATCGGGTGAGACGGCGTCCAGATCGCGGCGGTGGGGGCGGCGGCCCGGGTCGGCGAGGCATTCGGCCAGATAGCCGAGATCCCAGCCGAGACCGGTGATCCATTTTCCGGCGGGGGTGGTCGCGGCGGCCCGCCGTACGGCCTCGGCGATGTCGGCGATCGAGGCCACGTCGGGGTGGCCGACGGCGAGCGCGAACGGCGGCCGGGTCAGCCCCCACGCGGTGGCGTGCAGGTGCGAGTCGTTGATGCCGGGCAGGAGGGTGCGCCCCGCGAGATCGACGACCCGGGTGCGCGGACCGGCCAGCGCCTCGATCTCTGCGGTCTGCCCGACCGCGAGAATGCGCCCATCTCGTACGGCCACCGCCTGCGCGACGGAGAATGCCTGGTCGACGGTGAGGACATCGCCGTCGATGAAGATCAGATCCGCGGGGTGGGGCATGGCCGGGGTCTCCAGATGGTCGACTGAAATCGACTGTATGGGCCCAAACGATTGCCTGTCAACGCATCCGAAACCACACCTCCGGCCCCAGCGCGGACGCGCCGGCGACCGTCACGGCGAGGGGCTCACGGCCCGTACGGCGACTGCCCCTGCCCACCGTGAGGCTGCCACCCCGTGTCCGGAGGCGGCGCGTGGAACTGCGGCTGCTGCGGTCCGTATCCGGGCTGATATCCCGACAGCTCACGCCGGGCGCTGGCCCTGTCGTGCTTCAACGCCAGCCGTACGGCCGCATAGATGACGAAGAACATGATCGTCAGCGAGAGGATCAATCCGACCAATCCCGCCACGGTGGACGCCACCATATGCCTCCTCGCCGCACCCATAAGCCCGTTTCACCGGTTTCGCGGTGATCGACCTCCAGCCTAGTTCCCCGGCCGCCGAAGAAACATCCGATGATTTTCCCGGCCAGACCGGATGACCGTCGGAAGCGATGAGAATCTTCTTCCGATTTCTCCTGGTGAGTCCATTGACTGGAGCACCGATCGGCCTCAGGGTGTCGGATGGGTGATCGAAGACATCGGAGGACGGGTCTGGTCGGCATACCGGCATGTGATGGCCACGGCATCACGAGATGCTATGGGGCCCCATCGTCGTGTTTCATATACGATTCACGGAAAGGATCATTACCTGAGGGGGCGGGTGCGTGGAGGGAGCCAGACGGGTGCCGGCGGGAATAGACCCCAACGTCCCCAGCGTCGCGCGGATGTACGACTACTACCTGGGCGGCAAGGACAACTTCGCGGCCGACCGGGAGGCCGCCGAGAAGATCATCGCTCTCGGCCGGGAAGTGGGCGGCGACGCCCGGGAGATCGCCAGGGAGAACCGCGGCTTCCTCCGCCGTGCCGTACGGCTGCTGGCGCGGTCGGGCATCGGCCAGTTCATCGACATCGGCGCCGGTCTGCCCACCCAGGAGAACGTCCATCAGGTGGCCGAGCGGCACATCGCCGATCCGCGCGTGGTCTACGTCGACAACGACCCCGTCGTCCTCAACCACGCCCGGGCGCTCCTGGCCGACAACCGCACCACGATCGCGGTCTCCGGCGATCTGCGGGAACCGAAGGCCATCTTCGATGACCCCGCCGTGCGCGCGCACATCGATTTCACCCGGCCCTTCGCCGTGCTGATGGTCGCGGTGCTCCACTTCGTCTCCGACGACGAGGAGGCCGCCCGGATCGTGGACCAGGTACGCGAGCGTCTCGTTCCGGGCAGCCATCTCGTGCTCACGCACGCCTACCAGGGCACCCGGGACGAGGCGGCCGTCAGCTGTGGCAAGCAGGTCTACTCCGGGACCTCGGCCGGCGGCGTCGCCACTCGCGATCTGTCGCACCTGGAGTCGTACTTCGCCGGGCTGGACCTCCTGAAACCGGGAATCGTGCCCGTGCAGGCCTGGCGGCCGGAGGTGCCCTGGGACGTCCCGGTCGACTTCACCGGGTTCGGGATCCTGGGCGCGGTCGGCTGCGTGATCTGACCCCCATCGAAAGGAGCGTCCGAGCATGCCGGAGGACCTGACCCTCTGGTACGGCGAGCCCGCCGCCGACTGGGAGACCGGGGCGCTGCCCATCGGCAACGGGGCGCTCGGCGCGATGGTCTTCGGCGGCGTGCGGCGTGAGCGCCTGCAGTTCAACGAGAAGACGTTGTGGACCGGCGGCCCCGGCTCGACGCAGGGTTACGACTTCGGCGACCGGACCGGGCCGCGGCCCGGCGACATCGCCGGGGTGCGGGCGCTGATCGACCGCGACGGCGGGATGTCGCCCGAGGACGCCGCGGCCAGACTGGGCCGCCCCAGGGCCGGTTACGGCGCCTACCAGCCGTTCGGCGATCTGTGGCTCGACTTTCCGTACGCCCCGGAGCACCGTCCCGAGGACTACCGGCGCGACCTGCGCCTGCGTGACGCCGTTGCGACCGTCTCCTATACGACCGACGGCGTGCGCCACCTGCGGGAGTATCTGGCCTGCCACCCCGGCAACGTGATCGCCGGCAGGGTGTCGGCCGACGCCCCCGGCCGGGTGTCCTTCACGCTGGGCGTCTCCTCCCCGCATCCGGGACACGTCGTGACCACGGAGAACGGCCGCCTCACCGTGCGCGGCGCGCTGGCCGACAACGGCCTGCGGTACGAGGCACAGATCGAGGTGATCGCCGAAGGCGGCAGCCGTACCGACGGCGCCGGCCGGATCACGGTGACCGGCGCGGACAGCGCGGTCTTCGTGCTGTCGGCGGGCACCGACTACGCGATGACCCATCCCGCCTACCGGGGCGCCGACCCGCGCGAGAAGATCATCGCGGTGGTGGACCGGGCCGTGGCCGAGGGTTACGACCTGCTCAGGGCTGCCCACGTCGCCGACCACCGCGGCCTGTTCGACCGGGTGAGCCTGGACATCGGGCAGCGCGTGCCGGACGTGCCGACCGATCGGCTGCTGCGTTCCTACACCGGCGAAGACTCCGGCGAAGGCTCCGGAGGAGGCTCCGGCGGAGACTCCGCCGCCGACCGGGCGCTCGAGGCGCTGTTCTTCTCCTACGGCAGATATCTGCTGATCGCGTCCTCGCGGGAGGGGTCGCTGCCGGCCAACCTGCAGGGTGTGTGGAACGACTCCACCACCCCGCCCTGGGCGGGTGACTATCACACGAACATCAACCTGCAGATGAACTACTGGCCGGCCGAGGTCGCCAACCTGCCGGAGACCGCCCGGCCGTTCGACGCGTACGTCCTGTCCATGCTGGAGCCGGGACGGCGGGCCGCGCGGGAGACGTTCGGCTCGCGGGGCTGGGTGGTCCACAACGAGACCAACCCGTTCGGCTTCGCCGGCGTGCACGACTGGCCGACCGCGTTCTGGTTCCCCGAGGCCGCCGCGTGGCTGACCCGGCATCTCCACGAGCACTACCTGTTCAGCCGAGACCTGGACTACCTGCGCGAGACCGCCTATCCCGTGCTGCGGGAGACCGCCGAGTTCTGGCTGGACAACCTGCACGCCGATCCGCGTGACGGCACGCTCGTCGTCTCCCCCTCCTACTCCCCCGAGCACGGCGACTTCTCGGCCGGGGCGTCGATGTCCCAGCAGATCGTCTGGGACCTGTTCACGAACGCGCTGGAGGCGGCCGAGGTCCTGGACGCCGATCCCGCGTTCCGGGCTGAGTTGAGATCGGCCCTGGAGCGGCTGGACCCGGGGCTGCGCGTCGGCTCGTGGGGCCAGCTCCAGGAGTGGAAGGACGACCTGGACGATCCCGCCGACGACCACCGGCACGTCTCACACCTGTTCGCCCTGCACCCGGGGCGGCAGATCGAGGCGGGCTCGAAGGAGGCGGCCGCGGCCGAGACGTCGCTGCTGGCACGCGGCGACGGCGGCACCGGATGGAGCAAGGCCTGGAAGATCAGCTTCTGGGCCCGGCTGCGGGACGGCGACCACGCCCACCGGCTGCTCGCCGAGCAGCTCAGGGCCTCCACCCTGGACAACCTCTTCGACACCCACCCGCCGTTCCAGATCGACGGCAACTTCGGCGCCACGGCGGGCATCGCCGAGATGCTGCTGCAGAGCCACGACGGATACGTCGACGTGCTCCCCGCGCTGCCCTCGGCGTGGCGGCGCGGCTCGGTCTCCGGGCTGCGCGCCCGGGGCGACGTCACCGTCGACATCACCTGGTCGTACGGCACGGCCCCGGACATCGAGATCAGGTTGCGTACGGGGACCGGCGGCCCGCTGACCATCCGCAACCAGGTCTTCAGGGGCGCCTACCGGCTCCTCGATGAGGACGGCCGCGACGTTCCCGCCGAGGCGGACGGCGACCGTGTCGCCTTCACCGCCGCCCCCGGCCGCACCTATCGGGTGATCTCCGCCTGAGACCCGCCCGCATCCCACCACCATTCGCAGGTGCTTGATCGGATATGTGACGAACTGCTGCGGGCTCCGCGGAGCGAGCCACCCCCTCGGCGTGTTAGCGATATCAACAAGACATCGACACTCGGTCTGCCGCACCCGTCAGGTCCTGCGGCGGCGGGCATCCTCTTGACCTTTAAGGATGAGAACGCTAACAATCAGGCCGTCACACCCCGAGCCCAAGGAGATGCGCCGTGCTTCAGGCACAGCTCACCATCGACCCCGCCTTCCGGGTGGCCCCCGTACGGCGTCGCACGTTCGGCACGTTCGTCGAGCACCTCGGCCGCTGCGTCTACACCGGCATCTACGAACCCGGTCACCCCACGGCCGACGAGGACGGCTTCCGCGGCGACGTGCTGGCGCTCACCCGGGAGCTCGGCGTCAGCACGGTCAGGTATCCGGGCGGGAACTTCGTCTCCGGATATCGATGGGAGGACGGCATCGGCCCCCGGGCGAACCGGCCGCGCAGGCTCGACCTCGCCTGGCACAGCACGGAGACCAACGAGGTCGGCGTCGACGAGTTCATGCGGTGGACCCGGCTGGCCGGGGTCGAGCCGATGATGGCGGTGAACCTGGGCACCCGGGGCGTACAGGAGGCGCTCGACCTGCTGGAATACTGCAACATCCGGTCGGGCACCGCGCTGTCGGATCTGCGGATCGCCAACGGGTCGAAGGACCCGCACGACGTCAGGATGTGGTGCCTGGGCAACGAGATGGACGGCCCCTGGCAGATCGGGCACAAGACCGCCCGCGAGTACGGCAGGCTCGCCGCCGAGACGGCCCGCGCCATGCGCATGATCGACCCGAATCTGGAGCTGGTGGCCTGCGGCAGCTCCGGCTCGTCGATGCCGACCTTCGGGTCCTGGGAGGCGACCGTCCTGGAGGAGACGTACGACGTCGTCGACCACATCTCCTGCCACGCCTACTACGAGGAGAAGGACGGCGACCTCGGCGGCTTTCTGGCCTGCTCGACCGACATGGAGCACTTCATCGCGTCGGTCGCGGCCACCGCCGACCACGTGGGGGCGCGGCTGCGGTCGCGCAAGCGGATCGGCATCTCCTTCGACGAGTGGAACATCTGGTACCTCAGCCGTTTCCGGTCGGCCGAGCCCCCCACTGACTGGCCGGTCGCACCGCCGCTGCTGGAGGACCACTACCACCTGGCCGACGCCGTGGCCCTCGGCGGCCTGCTCATCACGCTG
The DNA here is from genome assembly GCF_001417795.1 of Sphaerimonospora mesophila. NCBI lineage: Bacteria > Bacillati > Actinomycetota > Actinomycetes > Streptosporangiales > Streptosporangiaceae > Sphaerimonospora > Sphaerimonospora mesophila. The sequence continues at coordinate 273,054 of NZ_BCBX01000030.1, forward strand.
CTGCGTAACAGCGACCGGGTGCTGGCCGCCTCTCTCGCCCAGCTCGTCAACGTGATCGCGCCCATCATGACCGAGCCCGGCGGCCGGGTGTGGAAGCAGACGACCTTCCATCCCTTCGCGCAGGCGTCCCGGTACGCCTCCGGCGACGTGCTGCGGGTCGAGCCCGTCTCACCCATGTACGACACGGCCGAGTTCGGCGAAGTCCCCGTGCTGCACGCGGTCGCCACCCATGACGAGGACGACGAGACGACGACGCTGTTCGCGGTGAACCGCTCGACCGAGGAGCCCGTGACGCTCGAGATCGACGCCAGGGCGCTGGGCCGCGATGTCGTGATCACCTCGGCCGACACGCTGACCGACCCGGACGTCTACGCCCGCAACACGGCCGACGCCCCCGACCGCGTCGCGCCCCGCGCCAACCCCGATCACCGGGCCGACCCGCTCCGCGTCGTACTCCCGCCCGTGTCCTGGAACGTGATCCGCCTCGGCCTCCGCTGACCCCGGAAAAGGACAGCCCGTGATCTTGCGAATACTCGCACGAATGGCCCGCGACCTGGCCTGACCCCTTTCGTGATCTTGCAGAAACTCGCAGCCCTGGCCATTGACCTGGAAGGATGAGTTCGTGATCTTGCATTACGAACTGCAAGATCAAGAACAACGAAGCCGCAGGTGAACCACGTTGCATGCGAGTTTCCGCAAGATCACGGATAGCGAATGCCCAGGTCAGGATGGCCCTCTGCCGGCAACTACAAGATCACACCCAAGAGGAGGGGGGTGGGGGTGGGCGTTGTGGTAGGTATGGCCGGATGTCCCAGGTTTCTCCCCTTCAGCCGGAGGATCCGCGCCGGCTGGGTGACTACGTCCTGAGCGGGCGGCTCGGCGCGGGCGGCCAGGGGATCGTCTTCCTGGCCGGCCGCCCCGGCGGGGCGTCCGTGGCGGTGAAGCTGCTCCACGCCCGGCTGGCCGACGGCGAGTCGGCCCGCCGCAGGTTCGCCCGCGAGGTCGAGGCCGTGCGGCGGGTCGCCCCGTTCTGCACCGCCCGGGTCCTCGACGCCGACCTCGAGGGTGATCATCCGTACATCGTGAGCGAGTACGTCGACGGCGTCTCGCTACGGGACGACGTCATCGCACGCGGACCCCGCTCCGGCGGCGCGCTGGAGCGCATCGCCGTCGGCACCGCCACCGCGCTCGCCGCCATCCACCGGGCGGGCGTCGTCCACCGCGATTTCAAGCCCGGCAACGTCCTCCTCGCCGCCGACGGGCCGAGGGTCATCGACTTCGGCATCTCCCGGCTCGCCGACGCCACGGCGACGACCGGCGGACCGGTCGGCACCCCCGCCTACCTCGCTCCCGAGCAGTTGCGCGGTGAGCCCACCGGACCGGCGGCGGACATGTTCAGCTGGGCGCTCACCGTGTCGTACGCCGCAAGCGGCCGGCACGCCTTCGCCGCCGACACCTACGCCGCCGTCCTGGGCAGGATCCTGTACGGCACGCCGGACCTCGGGCGGCTCTCCGGTCCGCTCCGGGAGATCGCGGTGGCGTGTCTGGCCGCCGATCCGGCGGACCGCCCGACCGCGGAGGACGTGCTGAGCAGCCTCCTCGGCACCCCCACGACCGCCACCCCCAAGACCGCCACCACGACGGCCCCTGCGATGACCCCCGCCTCCGCTGCGGAGCCCGTTCTCGCCGAGCGGACGGACGCGCACGGGCGGCGCCGTACGATCGCGGTGGCGGCCACGGTGCTCGGCGCGGCCGCGCTCACGACCACCGGTCTGATCGTCGCGCTCGGCGGCGGCGAGTCCTCCTATCAGGGCATGTGGAGCGGAATGGCCCGGCACCCCACGGCCGGCCGGACCTTTCCCGTGGAGCTCTACCTGTCGGAACCGGCCCGCATGAGGTGGGGCGCCGACCTGCACTGCGAAGGGCGTCTCACGGTGCTGGACGAGACCGGGGCCGAGGCCGTCCTGCGCCTGGACCAGGTGAGCGGCGAGGCATGCCATCCGGGGACCGTCACGATCCGCCGGCGCGGGGAGCGGCAGGCCACGCTGGAGGTGCGCCGGGAAGGAGAGGAGTCCTTCCGCTACTCCGGCGTCATCAGCCGCACCTCCTGACACGGCCGTCACCCGCCCGGGCCTTTCCTGCCGGGCGTGGCCGAAACCACCCGCGTGCGGCCTTATGTTCTCCTTGGAGGCCAGTGTCGGCCGGCCGGGATCGCGCGCTCGGGAGCTGATCATGTCGGATCATTCGGTGACCATCGACCTCAACTCGGATCTGGGCGAGGGCTTCGGCCAGTGGCGGCTCGGCGACGACGAGGCGCTGCTGTCCATCGTGACGAGCGCCAACGTCGCGTGCGGCTTCCACGCCGGAGACCCGACGATCATGCGGAACGTGTGCGAGCTGGCGGCCGCACGCGGCGTCGCGATCGGGGCCCAGGTCAGCTATCGGGATCTGGGCGGATTCGGGCGGCGGTTCATCGACGTCGCGCCCGAGGAGCTCTGCAACGACATCGTCTATCAGCTCGGCTCGCTGGACGCGTTCGCCCGGCTCGCGGGCACCCGGGTGCGGTACGTCAAGCCGCACGGCGCGCTCTACAACGCGATCGTGCATCACGAGGAGCAGGCCGCGGCCGTGGTGGCCGCCGTACGCGCCTACGATCCCGCGCTGCCGGTGCTCGGGCTGCCCGGCTCGGCCTGGCTGCGCCGGGCGGAGAGCGCCGGGCTGGCCACGGTGACCGAATGCTTCGCCGACCGGGCGTACACGCCCCAGGGCACGCTGGTGCCGCGTGCCGCACCCGGCGCGGTGCTGCACGATCCCGAGCAGGTGGCCGAGCGCTGCCTGCGCATGGTCAGGGGAGAGCCGATCGAGGCCGTCGACGGGACGCCGCTGATCATCCGGGCCCAGTCGATCTGCGTGCACGGCGACAGTCCCGGCGCGGTGGAGATGGCCCGCAGGGTCAGCGAATCGCTCAAGGCGGGCGGGATCGGGCTGTCCCCGTTCAGCCGGCCCGCCGGGGAGTCCTGGGGAGAGCCGTGATGCCCAACCTGCTGCGGTACGGCGAGGGCGCGCTGCTCGTGGAGCTCGACGGGCTGGCCGAGGTGATCGCGCTCTATGACGCCCTCGCGGGCGATCCGCCGCGCGGGGTGACCGACATCGTGCCCGCCGCAGGGACGCTGCTGGTCCGGTTCGAGCCGCCCGCGAACCACGCCGTCGTGGCCTCGGCCGTACGATCCGCCTGGGCGGCCTGGGCCGTACGACCCGGCGCCGATCGGCGGGCCGGCGCCTCGGAGGTGACGATCCCCGTCGTCTACGACGGGGCCGACCTGGCCGCCGTGGCCGCGCACACCGGGCTCACCGAACGCGAGGTCGTGGCCGCGCACACCGGCACGTCGTGGACCGTGGCGTTCTGCGGGTTCGCCCCGGGCTTCGGATATCTCGTCGGCGGGGACCCCCGGCTGGCCGTGCCCCGCCGGGCCGAGTCGCGCGTGCGCGTCCCGGCCGGATCGGTGGCGCTGGCCGGAGAGTTCAGCGGTGTGTACCCACGGGAGTCGCCCGGCGGATGGCAGCTCATCGGGCGCACCGAGGCGGTGGTGTGGGACACCCGGGCCGACCCGCCAGCGCTGCTACGGCCGGGCGTCCGCGTGCGGTTCACCCGGGTGGGCGATGGCGGAGCGCGGCATGGCTGAGCTGGAGGTGCTGGCGACCGGGCCGCTGACCACGGTGCAGGACCTGGGCCGCCCCGGCCGGGCCCACCTCGGGGTGGGCAGATCGGGCGCGGCCGACCGGGGGGCGCTGCGGCTGGGCAACCGCCTGCTCGCCAATCCCGAGGGGGCGGCGGCGCTGGAGGTCACGCTGGGCGGGCTGCGCGTACGCGCCCACGGCCACCTGATCGTCGCGCTCACCGGCGCCCCCTGCCCGGCCACCGTGGTGGAGGCGTCGGGACGCGGCAGGGTCATCGGCCACCAGTCGGTGGAACACCTGCCCGACGGGGCGACGCTGTGGCTCGGCGTGCCCGTACGCGGGCTGCGCACCTACCTCGCGGTGCGGGGCGGCCTGGCCGTCCCCGAGGTGCTGGGATCGCGGTCGACGGACACGCTCGCCGGCCTGGGCCCCGAGCGGCCGGCGCCGGGTTCGGTGCTGCCGGTCGGCCCGCCGCCGCCGACGCAGCCCACCGTCGACCTCGCCCCGCTGCCCTGGCCCGATCCCGGCGAGCTCGTGCTGGAGCTGCTGCCCGGCCCGCGGGACGACTGGTTCCGCCCGGGCGCGATGCGGGCGCTGTGCGCCGAGCCGTACGAGGTCACGGCGGCCAGCGACCGGGTGGGCATCCGGCTGCGCGGGCCGCGTCTGGAACGGGTGCGCGACGGCGAGCTGCCCAGTGAGGGCATGGTCCCGGGGGCGCTTCAGGTGCCGCCCTCGGGCCGGCCCACGCTCTTCCTCGCCGACCATCCGGTCACCGGCGGCTATCCGGTGATCGCGGTGGTGCGCGAGCGCGACGTGGACCGGGCGGCGCAGGCCCGTCCCGGCCAGCGCGTCCGGTTCCGCCCGTCGGCCGCCGCGCGTACGGCGGCTACATCACGGCTCGACCCGCCGTGACGGTCTCGGCGAGCCTGATGACGCCCATGGCCGAGGCCTCCGCCTCCGCTTCCGGCTCGACGGGTACGGCGAGCCGCAGCGTGAGGTTGCGCCGCCACCAGCCGGAGGCGGCCATCGCTCCCCCGCCGAGCACGACGGCGGCGGGCCGCTCTGGCAGCGCCTCCGCCAGCGTCCGCACCCCGGCGGCGATCTGCCCGCTCACACCGTCGAGCAGCGCGGCGAGGATCTCGACCGGTCCGGTGCCGAGGGTCAGCCCGGAGATCGACCCGGTGGAGGCGGGCCGCGGCGGCCGGGCGCCCGCCAGATCCGGTACGGCCGTCAGGCCGTGCGGAGGACCCTCGCCCAAGCGATCTCCCAGTGCGACGAGCGCGGCCTCCACGTCGTCGGGCAGCAGCAGGGTCCGCCTCGCCCAGGCGAAGACGTTGCCCCCGGCGGAGTAGGCGATGCCGGTCACCGCGAGGTCGTGGTCGACCAGGTAGCGCCAGCAGCCGCCGGGCAGCGTGAAGGCGCCGGCGAGGGGATGCGCGACCCGGACCGCGGCGGAGGTCCCGACGGTGACCGAGATCCGATCGGGTCCCGCGCAGCCTCCGCCGATGGTGGCGGCCGCGCCGTCGCCGACGGCGGGCAGCCACGGCACGCCGCGCAGCGCGGGCCAGCGGCGCGCCCACCGCGACTCCAGCGTGCCGGTCCAGCCCCTCGGCGCGAGCGGGGGCAGCCGGTCCTCGGTCACGCCCGCGAGCGCCATGGCCTCGCCGTCCCAGCACCCCGCCGCCAAATCGAGCAGACCGGTGCCCGAGGCCATCGAGACCGAGGCGGCGGGCTCCCCCAGCAGGCGGCGGAAGACGTACTCCGCGAGCCCGGCGAACGACCGGGATCGATCCCCGCCGCCGAGCCGCTCCTCCAGCCAGGGGATGCGCACCGTCCAGTAGAGCGGGTGCCGCCAGGCGCCCGTGCGCCGGTGCAGCTCTCCCGTGGTCGGACTTTCCGTGTACGCCTCCTGGGCGCGGGTGTCCGCCCAGGTCAGCAGTGGGGTGACCGGCCGACCTGCGGCGTCGAGCGCGAGCAGCGAGTGCCACTGGCACGAGGTGGCCACCGCCCGGACGCCGTCGAGGTGGTCGTGCACCTCGTCCAGGCAGGCCGTCAGGCCGTCGAGGTACTCGTCCGGATCGAGCTCGGCCCGGCCGGCGTCGTCCACGCCGAGCCGCACCTGCCTGCGGGCGAGCGCGACGACGCGACCGCCCGCGTGGGCGCCCTCCCAGACGACGGCCCGCGCCGACGACGTGCCGAGATCGAGCGCGAGGACCTTCACGCCGCCCTGCTTCCCCGGTGGCACGGGTTCATCCCTGGCTCCGCACGAATTCGCGCAGCCAGCGGAAGCTGGCCTTGGGCGTGCGGGCCTGGGTGTCGTAGTCCACGTGCACGAGGCCGAACCTGGCGGCGTACCCCCGCGCCCACTCGAAGTTGTCGATCAGCGACCAGCAGAAGTATCCCCTGATGTCCACGCCCTCGGCCATGGCCTGCCGGATCGCGGCCAGATGGTCGCGCAGGTAGTCGATCCGGCCGGTGTCCTCCAGTGCCCCGTCGTCGCCGTAGCCGTTCTCGGTGATGTAGACGGGCGGCAGCTCCGGATAGCGCCGGACCAGGCCGGTGAGGGTCTGGTGGAGTCCCTCGGGCTCGACGACCCAGCCCAGTCCGCTGGTGCGCGCGCCCGGCGGCGTCACCGTACGGGTGCCCAGGTCGAAGGCGGAGCGCAGCGCGGGGTCCGGTTGGTCGTACGGCGCGGCCGCCACGTGCAGCCGGTAGTAGTAGTTGACGCCGAGGAAGTCCAGCGGGGCGCCGATCACCGCCAGGTCGCCGTCGCGCTGGAAGGCGAACTCGCTGATCCGGCCGAAGACGTCGGCGAGGTCGGCCGGATAGCGCCCGCCGAGCAGCGGCTCGGTGAACTGCCGGTTGACCAGCAGGTCCATCCGTCGGGCCGCGTCGGCGTCGGCCGGGGAGGAGCTCGCCGGCACCGTGGGCGACATGTTGAGCGTGATGCCGATCCGCTGATCGGACGGGGCGAGCGCGCGCAGCCGCGCCACCGCCAAACCGTGCCCGAGCAGCAGATGGTGGACGGCGGCCAGCGCGCCGTCGCCCTCCCTGGCTCCCGGCGCGTGGCGGCCCTCGCCGTACCCGACGATGGCCGAGCAGTAGGGCTCGTTGAGCGTGATCCAGTGCGAGACCCGGTCGCCGATCGCGTCGTGCACCGTCTCGGCGTAGTCGGCGAAGCGCTCGGCGGTGTCCCGCACCCGCCAGCCGCCGCGATCCTCCAGTGCCTGGGGCAGATCCCAGTGGTAGAGGGTGACGAACGGTTCGATGCCGCGTTCGCACAGCTCGTCCACGAGCCGCCGGTAGAAGTCCAACCCCCGCTGGTTGACCGCGCCGCCGCCCTCGGGCAGCACCCGGGGCCAGGCCACGGAGAAGCGGTAGGCGCCGATCCCGAGATCGGCCATGAGGTCGACGTCCTCCCGCCATCGGTGGTAGTGATCACAGGCGAACTCGCCGCTCTCGCCCCGCTCCACCGCCCCCGGCATCCGGCAGAAGGTGTCCCAGATCGAGGGACCGCGGCCGTCGGCGTCGACCGCCCCCTCGATCTGGTAGGCCGCGGTGGCCGTCCCCCACACGAATCCCGCCGGGAACGCCTCCGGTACGGCCGTCTCTTCCTCGATCGCCGTCATATTTCGAACGCTCCAGACATGATCTTTCAAATCGACTTGCATCCCACCCGTACATGGCCCGGGTGTCAAGTCACGGAAACATCAAGCACCACGAATCCGGGAGAAGGATTGACAGCTTTCCCGCGCTGACGTATTTTGACTGAAACCGGTTACATGAAACCGGTTTCAGATGAGGCGAGTGATGATCCGTGGCGACGATCAGAGAACTGGCCCACCTGTGCGGCGTGTCTCCCGCGACCGTCTCCCGGGTGTTCAACAACCCGGACGTGGTGAACGCCAAGACCAGGGAACAGGTCATGAGTACGGCCCAGCGCATCGGCTACCTGCCCAACGAGTCGGCCCGCACGCTGGCCACGAAGAAATCGTTCATGGTCGGCCTGGTCTGGGACACCGACCATCGCCGCCCCGGCTGGCGCCATCCGTTCTTCCAGGAAATCCTGATCGGCCTGAAAACCGCGCTCAGCGGGCGCGGATATCACCTGCTGCTGCTCGCCACGAGCAGCGATAAAACGCCCGACGCCTATCTGCACGCCGTCCGCAGGCACAACATCGACGGTGTGGTGTTGATCGATAGCGATAATTGGGATTCCTCGCTGCAGCGCCTGGCCGATTCCGGGGTCCCCTGCGTCTCTCTCGACCGTCCGGTGACGGGCCCCCGCACGACCTACGTCACCTCCGACAACGCGGGCGGGGCCCGCATCGCCGTACGGCACCTGCACACGCGGGGGCGCCGGACCATCGCCACGATCACCGGCCCGACCAGGACCGGGCCCGGCGCCGAGCGGCTGCGGGGGTACGTCGGCGAGCTGGGCCGACTCGGCCTGCCGCACCGGCCGGAGCTCATCGTCGAGGGCGACTTCTACCTGAGCGGCGGTTATACCGCGATGCGGCGGCTGCTGGAGCTGGACGAGCGGCCGGACGCCGTTTTCGTGGCCGGGGACGCGATGGCGGTCGGCGCGCTGCGCGCGATCGGCGAGGCCGGTCTGAACGTGCCCCGCGACATCGCGCTGGTCGGTTTCGACGATCTCGAGCTGGCCGCCCTGGTGCAGCCCGGCCTCACCACGATCGCCCAGGACAAACCCGGGTTCGGCACGGCCGCGGCCGCCGCCGTGTTCGCCATGATCAACGGTGGCGCCACCCCGCCGCCGCGCACCCTCCCGACGACCCTGGTCGTCCGCGGCTCCTCATAGACTCGTCCCGGTGAACGGCGACGGCGATCAGACGGTGATCGGACGATGGTGAGCGAGCGGCCGTACGTGCTGCTGAGCTGCGCGGCGTCCATCGACGGTTACATCGACGACGCGAGCGCGAGCCGGCTCCTGCTGTCCAACGAGGCCGACTTCGACCGGGTCGACGAGGTGCGGGCCGGCTGCGACGCGATCCTGGTCGGCGCGAACACGATACGCAGGGACGATCCGCGGCTCCTCGTGCGCTCATCCGCCCGCCGCGCCGCCAGGGTGGCACGCGGCCTGTCCCCCACCCCGATCAAGGTCACCGTCACGGGGCGGGGAGACCTCGATCCGGCTGCCCGGTTCTTCGCGGCCGACGAAGCAGAAAAGATCGTCTACGCCGCGTCGGCGGCCCTGGACAAGACGCGTGAGCTGGTCGGCGCCGTCGCGGACGTGGTCGACGCCGGCGATCCCGTCGAGCTCTCCCGGCTGCTCGGCGATCTGGCCGGCCGGGGCGTCGGCAGGCTCATGGTCGAGGGCGGCGGCGCCACGCACACCCGGTTTCTCACCGCCGGGCTCGCCGACGAGCTGCACCTGGTCATCGCGCCGTTCTTCGTCGGAGACCACCGCGCGCCCAGGTTCGTGGGCGACGGCGTCTTCCCGTGGGGCCCGGCGACGGACATCGCGCATCGGGCCCGGCTCGCCGACGTCATCCGAATGGACGACGTCGTGCTGCTGCGTTACGCGCTGTCCGAGAGGTGCCCGGGATGAACTCCATCATGAGAGCCCATGCCGAGGCGGACCGGCGCTGGCTGCGCGAGGCGATCGAGCTGTCGCGCCGCTGCCCGCCGTCCGATACGGCGTACTCCGTCGGAGCGATCATCGTCGCGGGCGACGGCACCCGGCTGGCCGACGGCTACTCGCGCGACGTCGATCCCCGGGTCCACGCCGAGGAGTCGGCCCTCGCCGCCCTGGCCGGGTCCGGCCGGGGGAGCGCCGGCCTGGCGGACGCGACGATCTACAGCTCGCTCGAACCGTGCAGCAGCCGCAGGTCCCGGCCGCGCACCTGCACGCAGCTGATCCTCTCCGCGGGCATCGGCCGGGTGGTGTTCGCGCTGCACGAGCCGCCGCTGCTGGCCGACTGTCACGGCGCCGAACTGCTCGGTCAGGGCGGTGTCGAGGTCGTCGAAATCGCCGACATGGCGCGGCTCGTCCGGGACGTCAACGCCCACCTGTTCCCACCCGGCGCTGACGACGGGTGACGGTCAGGCCTCCGTACGGCCCCCGGGCGGCTCCAGCAGGGCCAGTGCGGCGGCGCCGAGCAGGCCGGCGTCGCGCCCCAGGGAGGTGGGGTCCACGCGCAGGCGGCCGAGGAAACCGAGCCCGGCGTTCCGCGCGACCGCCTGCCTGAGCGGGTCGAACAGCACCGCTCCCGCCGCGGCCACGCCACCTCCCACGACGACGTGATCGAGGTCGAAGAGGGCCGCTGCGGTGAGGAACGCGGTCGCCAGCGCATCCGCCGCACGCTGGAACGCCCGCCGGGCGACCTCCTCCCCCGCTGCCGCCGCCACCGCCAGCTCCCTGGCGTCGGCGCCGTTCCAGCCGAGCGATCGCGCCCAGCGGACCATGCTCGGACCGCTGGCCAACGTCTCGACGCATCCGGAGGCGCCGCAGGGGCACGGCTCACCCCCCGGATCGGCCACGATGTGGCCGATGTGTCCCGCGTTCCCGGTCGGGCCCAGGTACGGCACGCCGTCGAAGACGAAACCGCCGCCCACGCCGGTGGAGACGACCACGCCCAGCATGGCTCGGGCGCCGCCGCCCTCCGGCCGGCCACGCCACCACTCCCCGAGCGCCATGCACTGGGCGTCCCCGGCGAGCCGCACCGGCCGTCCCGGCAGCATCCGGCCGAGCTCGTCCACCAGGGGGAAGTTCCGCCAGCTCGGGATGTTGACCGGACTGACCGTCCCCTTGTCCGGGTCGAGCGGGCCCGCCGAGCCCACGCCGATCCCGCCGAGACGGTCTCGCGGCACCCGCCGGATGACCCGGTCCACCACCTCGGCGAGCACCGCTTCGGCGCTGCGCCCTCCGTCGAGGGGCACCTCGGCGCGGGCCGCCATCGTGCCGTCGGCCTCGACGGCCGCCGCGGCGAACTTGGTGCCGCCGATGTCCACGGCGAGCACGATCCGGTCTGCGTACGGCGAGCGGGGGGTGCGCACGTGCCCTCCTGAGGGACTTAACCGAGTAAGTGCGCCGACCGTACGACCCGGATGACAACGATGTCAACGGCGAGATCGAGACGACCGCCTCCACCTCGCCGTCGGCTCGCCTTCGCCGAGATGAGATGCCAGGTGGGAGCCGCATGGGATGTTCCGTACGAACGGCGGCGGCCGCGGGGGAACGAGGACAACCGTTTCAGCCGGTCGAGTCGCGCCCAGCGTCGAACGTCGACTCGTAGTGCCGCCGGGACTGCTCGATCACCGCCTCGTCGAGCCAGGCGACCGGCCGGACGTCCCCGATGAGCGGTTCGTGGTCCGGGCCACGGCCGACGACCCGGCCGGTCAGGATCCAGGCGCGACGGTCGCTCTCCTTCTCGGCGAGATGGGTGTATTTGCAGACCTGGCGGGCCAGCCAGTCGAGCAGCGGCCGGGTCCACCACGACTCGGCGTCGAGCACCGTCACCGACAGCCCCGGAAGCCGCAGGCCGCTCTCGTAGTCGACGCTCGGCCGTCCCTCGTCCTCGTCCGGCCCCTTCGAATAGCGCAGATAGAGTCCCGATCGATCGGCCACGAGACGGGCGAGCCCGGCAAGGCTCTCCACCGTGGGCAAGCCGTGGGAGGGCGGGCAGGGCTCTCCTCCCGTTATCGCGGACTCGCCGTACATCTCGATCTCCGTCTCTTTCCTCTCTTCCTCTCCGGGTGAGCGGGTCAGGACGGGTGCGGAGGCCGCTGGTCGGGCGGCACACCGCCGCCCTCTCCGCCGCCCTTGCCGCCCTTGTCGGTCCCGTGCGGACGGCCGGAGACGTCACCCCCGCTCTGCGACTCGGGGATCACGTCGATGTCCTCGTCGGTGCCGCCTCCCCGGCCGGACCGCCGGATCTCGGGCTGCTGCGGCTGGCTCATGATCTTCCTTCCGACGCGCTTCCCAGGCCCCCTCCCCCTCGCCCACCTGGGCAAACCATGAAGACGGCGAACAGCCCGGCGAACCCGGCCGGTGATCGGCCCCCGGGCAGCCAGGAGTAGTAAAAAGTCGGTATATCTTGACCGCCATGCCACCGTCTTTCAGGCCGTCGATCGGCCTGCAACTCATGAGCACCACCAAGGCCGTCAGCCGGGCGCTGGACAGCGCCCTGGCTGCGGAGGGGAGCTCACTGCCGATCTGGCTGATCCTGATCTCGCTCAAGACCAGACGCCTGAGCAACCAGCGCGAGCTGGCCGAGGCGGTGGGAGTCCAGGGTGCGACACTGACCCATCACCTCAACACGATGGAGCACGAGGGCCTGCTGACCCGCCGCCGCGATCCGGCGAACCGCCGGGTGCACCTCGTGGAGCTCACCGAGAAGGGCGAGGCCACGTTCACCCGGCTCAGGAAGGCCGCCAGCGCCTTCGACCGACGCCTGCGCGCCGGGCTGAACGCGGAGGAGATCGCCGCCATCGAGCGCGTGCTCGCGAAGCTGGACGACAACGTACGGCGCGGCCGGTCCACCTGACACCCCCGCTGTGACCTGCGCATCCCCTCCGGAGATGTGGGTAGGGGGCCCGCAGCGGACCCAGGAGGGAACATGCGTTCGTCGATCCGTCTCGGCCGCATCGCCGGAGTCTCGGTCGGGCTCAACATCAGCGTGCTGGTCATCGTCGCGATCCTGGTGTTCGGGCTGGCGTTCGGGCGCTTCCCGATCGCCTTCCCCGGCTCGTCCCCCGCGGTCTACCTGCTGGCCGGTGTGGTGGCCGCCGTGCTGTTCCTGGCGTCGTTGCTGGCGCACGAACTCGCGCACGCGGTGATGGCGAAGCGGCACGGCATCGAGGTGGCGGGCATCACGCTCTGGCTGCTCGGTGGCGTGGCCGAGCTGCGCGGAGAGCCGCGATCGCCCGGCGCCGACGTGCAGATCGCCGCCGTCGGTCCCGCGACCAGCCTGGCAGCCGGGGTGGTCTTCGGGCTGCTGACCTGGCTGGTCTCGGCGATCGGCGGCGCGCCGCTGCTCGCCGGGATGTTCGGCTACCTCGCCGTGGTCAACGTGCTCCTGGCCGTCTTCAACCTGATCCCGGCGGCGCCGCTGGACGGCGGCCGGGTGCTGCGCGCCGCGCTGTGGGCGTGGTGGGGCGACCGCGTCAGGGCCGCGGTGGCCGCCGCGCGGGCCGGCCGGGCCTTCGGTTACTTCCTCATCGCGCTCGGCCTGCTCCAGGTCGTCTCCGGGCTGGGTTTCCAAGGCCTGTGGCTCGCCCTGATCGGCATGTTCCTCGTCAACGTCGCCAGCGCGGAGGAGCAGCAGACACAACTCGGCGCCGCGCTGCACGGCATCCGGGTCGGCGACGTGATGTCGGAACGGCCCGTCACCGCCGATCCCGGAGAGACCGTGTCAGACCTCGTCGAGCGGGTCGTGATGCGGCACCGGCTGTCCACCTATCCGCTGGTGGACGAGCGCGGCGGCTTCCTCGGGCTGGTGACGCTCAACCGGATCCGCGCGGTGCCGCCGCAGGCCCGGGCCACGACCCGCCTGCGCGACATCGCCTGCTCGCCGGGCGACGTGCCCCGGGCACGAGCCGACGAGGCTCTTACCGATCTGCTTCCGCGGATGGGCGGCTGCGCCGACGGGAGGGCCGTGGTGCTCGACCCGGACGGCCGGCTGATCGGCCTCATCACGCCAAGCGACATCAGCCGGACGATCCAGACCGTCGACCTGCGCGCCGCCCAGCCGTACCCCGCGCCGCGCGGAGCCGACCTCGCCCCGCGCTACCCCGACCACACGGGTCACCGAGACGCGGCCTGATCCTCCCCCGCATACCCCCGGGGCCGGGCCCGTTCAGGACGTGCGGCGAGGGTCGTCGGCCGCGAGTTCCTCGACGTCGTCGGGCGAGTCCGCGCCCGGGACGTGCCAGCCGGTCAGGTCGGCCTCGTCGGGGGACCATTCCGCGTCAGGGGACTGCGCCAGCGGGTTCTGCCACTCTGCCGGGATCTCTTCGCCGCCCGCACATCGCGCGGGCTCGGGGTCGTGCGACATCATGTCCTCCTCTGTCTGCCGGTCTCTGTCCGGCTCTTTCCGTCTCTGCCCGGCCTCTGCCCGGCAACGCTGTTCGGTCGGGATTCGGGTACGGCCAGGCGACGTCGGCGCCACCCGGTGGTGTGCTGTTCTTCCGCGGCCGGTTCTTCGCGACACCGTTCGTCCCGATGCCGCTCTTGACGGTGTCGCTCTTGACGGTGTCGCTCACGGTGTCGCTCTTCGCGATGGCCGTTCTTCGCGCGCATACCCCCGCAGCCCATCACCATGCAGAAAACACATTTTCCCCCTATGGGGCATATACGTGATTTGCGGTAGTTCGTCCTGTGTTGATGGAGGAACTGGGGGTAGGCGTTTCGTGTCCCCGCTGCGGGACGTTACGCGAGGGGCCCAGGGGGGTGACGAGGTGACGACCGCGGACGACGTGTCGATCGAGAAGCAGCGGCACCGATTCGAGCGTGACGCCCTGCCGTACCTCGACCAGATCTACGCCGGCGCACTGAGGCTGACCCGAAACCCCGCCGACGCGGAAGACCTCGTCCAGGAGGTCTTCGCCAGGGCCTTCTCCAACTTCCACCAGTTCCGGGAGGGCACCAACCTCAGGGCCTGGCTGTACCGGATCCTGACGAACACCTACATCAACACCTACCGCAAGCAGCAGCGGCAGCCCCAGCGCACGGCAGGGGAGGACATCGAGGACTGGCAGCTCGCCGAGGCCGCCTCCCACACATCCGGCGGGCTCAAGTCGGCCGAGGCCGAGGCGCTGGACGGCCTGCCCGATTCCCGGGTGAAGCAGGCGCTCCACGAGGTGCCGGAGGACTTCCGGCTCGCCGTCTACCTGGCCGACGTCGAAGGCTTCAGCTACAAGGAGATCGCCGAGATCACGGGTGTCCCGATCGGGACCGTCATGTCCCGTCTGCACCGGGGCCGGCGGCAGCTCCGGCACAAGCTCGAAGACTACGCCGTCGAGCTCGGCATGATCCAGGCCAACGGCCCGCCCGGCGGGTAGCCGTACCATGCCGGACCGCACGGCGGCGGGAGTTCAGGCGTCTTCGCGGTCGGGGTTCTCCAGCCGGAAGAAATTGCTCTGGCCGCCGTCCTTCTTGTGCTCCTGGTAGAGGAAGTTCAGATTCCGTGCCTCGAACGTCTCGAACCACTCGTCCCAGGTGATCTCCTTCAGGTCGCCGCCGCCGTACCCGGGGAAGTCGAACCGGAGAACACCGGGGCGGCCCTCGTGCTCGGTGCCCGGCACCGTCGCGGGCCGGCCGCCGCGCTCCTCCGCCCAGCGCTTGATCACCTCATGGTCGGTGGTGATCAGACTGCGTCCCGGGCGCTCCTCGTGCTCGTCCACCGAGGAGATCTCCTGCTCATACTTGTGCTCGCCGCCGACCGGCCGGCTCTGCTCTGACATCGCGGGCTCCCTCCGTTGACTCCGCGGGGTGCCCTACCCTCCGCCTCCGCCTGCATGCGACGGCAGGAAGACCCAGGCCGGCGACTCCTCCCCCGGTTCGTACGGCGAGTCGAGGCGCTTGCCCACCACACCGGGCAGGCCCTGTTCCCGGGCGGCCTGCCGTACGGCGCCCACGTCGTCGCCGGGCCAGCTCGGCGTGACCTGCCACCGCGGCCCGGCCGGCGCGAGCAGTTCCAGCCGTTCGCGGCGTCGCTCGTACGGCTCGGCCGCCAGCGAGACGCCGTCGTCGTAGAGCAGGTCGAAGCAGACGTAGACCTCCGTCTCCGCGAGCGCCCCGTTCCGCGCGGGCGAGACGACCTCACCGTCGAGTACGACCGCGCGGCTGCCGAACGACTCGGCGAGCCGGCGCAGCCAAGGGTGATCTCCGGTGATGTCGGCCCCCGCGCCGGAGCGCAGGACCAGCCGGCCGCCGCTGACGTACGCCAGCGCGCGCAGCCCGCCCCACGAGAACTCCCAGGCGTACCGCTCGGGGTCGCGGGGCGCCTTCGTACGGGTCACCGGGGTCATGGCGGCGATCGACGCGGGCTGGGGCTCCCAGCCGGCACCCGGCGGGTCCATCCGGTGGATCATCCAGTTGTCGCCGCGGGTCCGGAACAGCACATACCGGCCGACCGCGCGCGATCCCCGCAGCACGACCTTGACCTCACGGTCGGTCCACTTCTCGGTCTCGTAACTGCCGCGATCCCAGATCGTCATGGTGCCTGCGCCGTACTCACCCCTGGGGATCTCGCCTTCGAACCGGGCGTACTCGATGGGGTGATCCTCGGTGTGCACGGCCAGATGGTCGGTGCCGGGGTCGGGTGGCAGCCCCCGGGGGATCGCCCACGACACCAGGACACCGCCGCGTTCGAGCCTCAGGTCCCAGTGGAGGGATCGCGCGTGATGCTCCTGGATCACAAAGGTGTCGTCGTCGCCCCGCGGCAGCGGGCCCTCCGCTGGAATGGGCTCGCTCGTCCGCCCGGGATCGCGCCTGGCCCGGTAGACCCCGAGCCGGTCGTCCGCCCCGTTCCTGGGTTTGTCGGGTCTGTCTGCGGGTCTGTCGGCCACACCGGTGGCCCTACCCGCGTGCCAGACCTCCCTCACGTTATTCCTACTTGGCAGATATGCCCCAATAATGGATATTGCACCCCTCCGGAGTTCCATCACCATCAAACCGACATAAAACCAACGACATAATCGCCCCCATGCCCCCGGCCGCACCCAAACCCCCGGGCAACGTGTACCTGAATTCCCCGGTACGCCCATAACCCCAGGGCACACCCGAACCCGCCGCTACCCCAACTCCCATGTCGTGATCTTGCAGAAACTCGCATACTGACCCTCTGTCCAGGAGAAACACCCATCGTGATCTTGCAGTGTAAGATCATGTACGGCGAAGCCACACGTGGGGACGGCAGACAGCGAGTTCCGCGAGGTCGCCAGAAGCCGGGATAGCGGGTCGAATGGGGGTGGGTCGGACGATCCGGGCGGTAGCGGATATTTCACGATTCAACGGAAGTCGCTGCGGATCTTGCCGGTCGCGTATAACCTCTGCCGCGTCGAGGTTTCCCAGATCTCAAACGAGGAAGCGGCGTGGCGAGGATGTGGGCGCAGCTACCGATGGGTCGCGTCGTACGGCTGGGCGGCGCGAGTTCCAAGGACGTCATGCTCGCCCTTGAACCGCTGCCCGACGACGCCCCCGCGATCGTCACCTACAGTCCGCCCTCGGCCTCCTCGGTGAGCGAACTGGTCACCGCCCTGCTCGCCGAGCTCGAAAGGGCGGCCATCGAGCTGTTCCCATCCTGGCTTCCGGACGCGGAAGGCATCACCGGCTCCGGCGGTGCGAGCATTCCCGCAGTCCGCGCGCTCGCGCTGCGTACGGCATCCGCCAGTCGGCATTTCGGCCCCTTCCTGGCGGACCTCGCCGAGCTCTCCCTTCACGGGGGAACTCGCGGGAGAAGCGACCACCGGAAGTTTCCCCCTGAAGTGCGTGCCGCGGGACTCGCCCGTGTCCTCGCCGCCGGCTTCCGTCGCGATCGAGCGGCGATCCTCATCCGCATTCCCCGGGGGCTCTCCCCCATCGGTGAGGATGTGCTGGTCGCCGCATCCGAATGGCTGGCCGATCGCGGCGGCTTCGGCGTCTGGCTCACCGGCGCGCCGTTCGTCTCCGTCGACCGAATCGAAACGGTCGTCCTCGATCTGCCCGCTTCGCAGAACCCGCCCGGCACGCGCGCCCTGGCCTATCCGAAGGATCCGCTCGCGATCCTGCGTTTTCCGGCCGTCGCCGGGATGCCGCATCCGGCGAGCCGGGCCGAGAAGTCCCTGGAGGCAGCGCTCAAGTCACGCCCCTGGGCGGCCGGACGAGCCTGGAACCAGACTCACCATTATTCGTCCCCACTCACCCCATCCGTACGGATAGACCTGCTCTGGCACGACGAGCGCTGCGCGGTCGAGATCGACGGCCCGGAACACCGCGGTGAGGACGCCTACGAGGCGGACCGCCGCCGTGACGTACGGCTCCAACTGGACGGCTACGCCGTCCTCCGCTTCACCAACAAACAGATCATGAACGAGATGGACCTCGTTCTGAAACAGCTCGAGCGGTTTCTCGAATCCCGCCGCTCTGGAACGTTCAAAGGATCGCACCATGCTTGAAAAGAAACTGACGTCGTCCCAGACAGCCATTTTGCTGGTCCTCATGGCCGAGGCCAGGGAGATCTCCAACCTCGAACTGAACGAACTCTACGGCGTCACCCTCTCCGGGGTCGACCGGACGAAGCTGAACGACCTCAAACTGGTCGAGAGCTGGAAGCAGGGCCGCGCGTTCGCCCATGTGCTGACCGACAGCGGCTGGGCGTACGCGGCCGCACTGTTCCGCGAGGGCATGGAAGCCTCCGGGCGTCCGGCCGGGCGGGTTCTTGAGGCGGCACTCCGCGCGATCGTGGCGAACCTGCCGCGCCATATGGACCGGGCTGAAAGCAGCCTCGCCGACCTCTTCGCCCGCGAGGAGGACCTTGTCCCGGCGGCCGTCGAGACCGCTGCCTCTGAGGCGTCCGTCCCGGAGACTCCCACCATCGTGAGTACGGCTCCCGTACCGAGCGATGCTGCCGCGTCACCAGCCGCCGACTCTCCCACCATTTCCACTGACGACATCGAGACCAGGATCCGGAAGGCGTACGCGCAGCTCGCTGAGAGGCCGAACTCATGGGTCAGTCTGACCCTGCTGCGTCCGCTTCTGGGTCACGTTCCCAGGCACGAAGTCGACGCGACCCTCCGCCGGATGATCGGCATGCCCGACGTGCGAATCGTCCCCGAATCGAACCAGAAGACCCTCACCGACGAGGACAGGCAGGCGGCGGTGACCATCGGTGACCAGGCCAAGCACCTCATCCTGATCGGAGCATGATGGCGAGCGAAGAACTGGAGGCTCTCGCTGCGCTCAGATTCAACTACGCCCAGCTTCCAGCGGATGTGTGGCGACCTTCGCCGTTCCATGTGGGCACCCTGCACCTGCCCACCGCACAGATCATCGTCAACGGCCTGATCGAAGCGGAGGAGAGCACGGACACGAGCCCCATCGGGGTCGTCGTGCAGGGACAACGAGGCACGGGCAAGACCCATCTGCTCGGCTGGGTCCGCCAGAAAGTACACGAGGAGGATGGCTACTTCTTCCTGGTGAGCCTGCTCGACGCGAAGGACTTCTGGGAGAGCGTGCTGCTGTCAATGCTCGACAGCCTGGCACGGCCGGTGGCGGGGTCGGAGAGTCAGCTCAAGGAACTGCTGTGGCGCCTGTGTGTGCTGACCGAGGTGTCCGAACCGGTGCGTCGCTCATTGACGGGGGACGCACCACTCTCCCGGGAAGACCTCGATGTCTTCGTCACCGCGCTACGCCGCTACGACCCGCGCGTCGGCCGAGACGCACAGGACACTGCCAGAGCGCTGGCCCTGCGCGCGTCCAGCGACCTCGCCGTACAGGACATCGGAGACGCCTACCTGACCTGTGCCCCCCAGGGCGAACCGGGCGAACGCGGCGGCTGGGGATTCCGGACCGCCGAGAAGTCCTCACAACAAATCGTCCAGGACCTGTCCAGCTTGCTGGCGCTGACGGGGCCATCCGTCATCGCGGTGGACCAGATCGATACCCTGATCGCGCAGTCCGCCCTGTCCACCGTGGCCAAGAGCGAACAGGACTGGCAGCAGAAGCTGGTCATAGAGCAGGTCGCCCATGGCCTCATGGCCCTCAGGGAAACCACCCGGCGAACGCTGACAGTGGTGTGCGGCATCCCGGTGACGTGGACCCTCATAACCGACCACGCCACCGACACCGTTCGGGACCGGTTCAAGGAGACGATGCCGCTCGGGACGATTCCGGATGCGGAGACCGGTCGGGCACTGATCGAGAAGCGGTTCGCCGCCCAGTACGGAAAGGTCGGGTTCGAGCCGCCGTACCCGACGTGGCCGGTGAAGCCGGAGGCGTTCACCAACGCGTACGAGTACACCCCGCGTCAGTTGCTCATTCGGATCGACGGGCACGTCCGGTCGTGCCTGGCGAATGGTCGGGTAACCGAGTTGGCGCGTCTCAACGACACCGAGCCGGTCGTCGTCACACCCGTGATCGATCTACCGCCCGTCGACCGGTTCGACGAGTTGGACCGGCGGTTCGCGGAGGCGCGCAAGCGGGCGGACGTCACGGCGGCGCTGAACCCTACGACGGAGGACACGGTGATGCCCGAACTGCTGTCCGCCGGCCTCGCCGCCTGGATCGCCGAGCAGGACGAGGACGGGCGGGTGTTCAGCCTGGACCCCCCGCCGAGCGCCAAGCCTCCCCTGCACGGCCGCCTGCGCCGCAGTCTGGATGAGGCGAGGGAGGACGAGGCGCACTGGTGTTTCCGGGCGATCTCAGCGACGCATCACCTCGCCGCGCTGACCCGGCTGCGCAACGCCTCGGTGGCGGCCGGACTGGACGCCGCGGTGCCCAAGCGCAGGCTGTTCGTGCTCAGAAACCAGAGCTGGGCGAAGGGCCCGGTCACCCAGGAGACCCTCGCCGCCTTCGAGCAGGCGGGCGGCCGGGTCCTCCCGATCGACGAGGAGGATCTGAAGATCTTCGCGGCGCTGCGCGACCTGCAGGCGGAGAACCCGCCGAACCTGCAGGCATGGCTGACCGCCAGAAGGCCGACGAGCGAGGCGAAACTGTTCCGCGAGGCCCTCAGCGACGCGTCGGCCGTTCCCGGTGCCCGCCCCGCCCTCGACGGCGTACGGTCCTCGACCGCAGGTGTACGACACATGCCGGAGCAGGACCTCCCTTCGCCGAACGGCATCGGCACCGACACCGGCACCGGCCACCGGGTCGAGACACGGCCCGCCCCGGTCGGCACCCCCGATGTCGTCACGCCTCCGGCGGCACCTTCCATCAGCGGAGACCTCCTGGCGGAGCCCGCAGGCGATCTCGTACGGGCCAGGCCGCGTGTCACCGTCGGGGCGAGATTCGCCGACGGCGAGCCGGTGACCGTCGAGTTGGCGACACTGCGCAGACATACGGCGATCTTCGCAGGAGCGGGATCGGGAAAGACCGTGCTGATCCGCCGCCTGGTGGAGGAGTGCGCCCTGCGTGGAGTCTCCGCGATCGTGCTCGACCCCAACAACGACCTGGCCCGGCTGGGTGATCGATGGCCGGAGCCGCCCTTGGCGTGGAGCGAGGGCGACGCGGCCAAGGCCGGTGAATATCTGGCGAACACCGAGGTGGTGATCTGGACCCCGGGACGGGTCGGCGGGCGACCGCTGAGCTTCCAGCCGCTGCCCGACTTCGCGAGCGTGCTCGACGACACCGACGAGTTCAACGAGGCCGTGGAGACCGCCGTCGCGTCGCTCATCCCCCGGGCCAAGCTGGACGGCCCCTCCCGCAAGGCCCTCCACGGACGTGCCGTGCTGCGCGAGGCCGTGAACTTCTACGGCCGCCGGGGCAGGGCGGGGCTCAAGGGCCTGATCGACCTCCTGTCCGAGTTGCCCGAAGATGTGAGCAGCATCGAGGGCTCGGACAAGATCGCGGCCGAGCTCGCCCAGGACCTCACCGCCGCGATGGTGAACGACCCGCTGTTCGGCGGCACCGGCACCCCGGTGGATCCCGGTCTGCTGCTCACCCCGGCCGACGGCAAACGGGCCCGCGTGTCGGTGATCAGCTTCGTCGGGCTGCCTTCGGACGTCCAACGGCAGGGCTTCGTGAACCAACTCCAGATGGCGCTGTTCTCCTGGATCAAACGGCACCCCTCCGCCGACCTGGGCGGGCTGTTCGTGATGGACGAGGCGCAGACCTTCGCCCCGTCCGGTGCCACGACCCTGTGCACGCGCAGCACGCTCGCCCTCGCGGCGCAGGCCCGCAAGTACGGCCTGGGCCTGGTGTTCGCCACGCAGGCACCGAAGGGGCTGCACAACCAGATCCCGGGAAACGCGACCACGCAGTTCTTCGGCCTGCTCAACGCCCCCTCCCAGATCACGGCGGCCCGGGAGTTGGCCCGGGCCAAGGGCGGCGACGTCCCCGATGTGTCGAGGTTGCGGTCGGGTGAGTTCTACGTCGCGGTGGAGGGGGCGACCTTCCGGAAGGTCCGTACGCCCCTGTGCCTCAGCCACCATCCGAGCAGCCCGCTGACCACCGAGGAGGTCATCACACGGGCGAACAGGACCTGAGGCCGAGGCCGTACCGCTACGCCGCCACCGTGCCTCTCCCGTGCCGCTACCGCAACGTGCCGAAGGCCGCGGCGGCGGCAACGGCGATCATGGTGGAGAGCACCACCATGACCAGCACGGTCCCGAGGGGGTTGCGTCGCCGTTCGGGTCGCGCGGCGGCCCGGACGGGCGCCCGATAGGCCGACACCCGCGGCGACTGCTTTGGAGACGGCTTCGGAGACGGACTCGGAGACGGACTCGCGGCAGGCGTCTGCACCGGGCGTGGTCGCTCGGGCTGAGCGGGAGCAGGAAGACGGGGCCGGGCCGAGGGGCTGGGCTTGGGCACCGGTGAAGGCTTCGGCGAGGGACGCGGTGAAGGCGTCGGTGAAGGTCGCGGCGGCTCGCACGCCCGCCCGTGCCGGCCGAGCCGGAGCCGCAGGCTGACCACGGGCGGAAGGTCGACGCAGATGACGACATCGAGCCCGAGGACGGGTCCGAGGACGGATCCGAGGACGGGTGCGTCCTGCCCCTTCCCGTCGTCCGGCGCGGCCTGTGCCGTGACGGCCACCTCGCCGCGGTCCGCCGGCGGTGCGACGGCGGCCGCCGGTGTGGTCGCGCCCAACGTGAGGACGACCGGCGCGGCCACGGCCGCTCCCATCACCGCCCTCAACACCGCCGTCCGCGCCGCCGTCCAGGCGGGTGCTCCTGTCGGTCCTATCGTCATCGGCCCGCTGCCAGGCGCTGGATCTCCTGCAACACGCCGGTGAACGCCTCCGGCTCGACCGCCAGGCCGCCCGTGAAGGCGTGCGAGATGCTCCAGGCCAGATAGACGCCGACGGCCAGCAGCACCGTCATCGTGATCAGCGGCAGGAGTGCCGCTCCGCTGGGACGGGCGCCGGCGAGGAACGGGAAGAGGATGATCACCACGCCGGTCACGATCGTCAGGGCGAGCACCGCCGGGGGCAGCGCGGCCGTGGCGTCCGCCGCACGCTGGCGCCGGGCTCCGGATAGATCCCCCAGCCGTTCCAGCACCGCGCTCTTGGCCTCCCGCGCCTCGTCGTCGGTGACCTGCAGGGCGGCCACCTGCGTCCGCAGCGCCTCCAGCCGTACGTCGCCCTTCGGGCTGAGCCGCCCCTCCGCCATCAGCGGCCACTCCTTGTCGACGACGAAGCCCACGTAGTCGCGTACCGCCTGCTGGACCTGGAGGTCGGCGGGCGCGGGAAGTCCGGCGGCGGACCAGTACGCCTCGGCGGCCGTCTGTGCCTCGGCGTAGGTGTTCTGCCGAGCGGAGTCGGAGACGGTCCACGGCACGACGATGGCGATGGCGAAGACCAGCAGGAACAGCGAGGACAGCATCGCCCCGGCGTGGCCGGCCGAGGCGCCGCCCGGATCGCGGTCGTCCGTGCCGTGGCCGAACCTACGGGACAAGAAGGCGGCCAGAGCCACCAGACCGACCGCCGCGATGACGGCGAACGCGCAAACCAGCATGACCATCCCCAGGTGTCCGGGCAAGGAATGCAGTCGATTACATTCCGTTGTTTTACCAACACGATACGTGTCCATCGGACTTCCGGGCGCCGGAACACCGAAGAAGGCGCGCGGCGACGGTTTTGGGTCTTGCCGCAGATCCGGCCCGGGTCTACGCTCCGGATTAATTCTTAGGAAACTTTCCTAACGAAAAGAGGATGCCGGATGCGCCGAGCAGCGACTTTACTCACCGCATTGTTGCTCCTCATCACGATGGCCGTTCCAGCTCACGCCGCCACCGGCCTCACGGCGGTGTTCAGCCTGAACGGGAACCAGGGCAAGTTCGTGGTGAGCAACTCCAGCAGCAGTGCGATCACCGGCTGGTCGATCCAGTTCGAACTGCCGGCGGGGGTGACGGCGAGCAACCCGCAGAACGCGACGATTTCGCAGAGCGGCACCAAGGTGAAGCTCACCCCCGCCTTCTACATCGACACCGTGCGGGCGGGCGGCAACACCGAGCCGTTCAGCCCGACCTTCACCCTCAGCTCCCCGGTGCAGCCGACGAGCTGCACCATCAACCGTGCCAACTGCGACGGCAGCGGTGACCCGCCGCCACCGCCCGCCCCGCTGACCGCCGAGTTCACCGGCAACGGGACGCAGGGCAAGTTCGTGGTGAGCAACAACAGCAGCACCGCGCTCAACGGCTGGACGATCACGTTCGAACTGCCGGCCGGCGTCACCGCGAGCAACGCCCAGAACGGATCACTGAGCCAGACCGGCACCAAGGTCACGCTCAGCCCGGCCTACTACAACACCACCATCGCGGCGAACAGGTCGACCGAGCCGTACAGCCCGACCTTCACGCTCAGCAGGACCGGGGTCGAGCCGAGCAACTGCCGGGTCAACGACCTCCAGTGCGACGGCGCGCCGGACACCCCGCCGTCCGCGCCGGGCAACCTCAGCTCGCCGGTCAAGACCACCAAGTCGGTCTCGCTCAAGTGGGACGCGGCCACCCCCGGCACGCTCCCGCTCGCCGGTTACGAGGTCTACAAGGACGGCGCGCTCGCCACGACGGTCACCGAGACCAACGCGACCGTGACCGGCCTGACGCCCAAGACCGAGTACACCTTCACGGTCAAGGCCAAGGACCGCAAGGGCAACCTCTCCCCGGCCAGTGCCGCGCTGAAGGTGACGACCAACGACCCGGCCGAAGACACCCAGCCGCCGACCGTGCCGACCGGCCTGCGCAGCACCGGTGCCGACGCCTCCAGCGTCTCGCTCTCCTGGAACGCCTCGACCGACAACAAGGGCGTCGCGGGATACGAGGTCTTCGTGGGCTCGCAGCTCGCCACCTCGGTGACCGGCACCTCGGCCAAGGTCACCGGCCTGTCGCCGTCCACGGAGTACACCTTCACCGTCCGCGCCAGGGACCAGTACGACAACGTGTCCGCGGCCAGTGACCCGGTGAAGGCGAAGACCGGCGACATCGTGGAAGACGGCTACGCCCGGGTGGGCTACTTCGTGCAGTGGGGCATCTACGGCAGGCAGTACTTCGTCAAGAACCTGGACACCACGGGCGCCGCGGCGAAGCTGACCCACCTCAACTACGCCTTCGCCAACATCGACCCGGTCAACCTGACCTGCCTCAACGGGGTCACCAAGGGCACGTCGTCCGATCCGCAGGACCCCAACCAGGGTGACGGCGCCGGCGACGCGGACGCCGACTACGGCAGGCCGATGAGCTCGGCCCAGTCGGTCGACGGCGTGGCCGACACCGGGTGGGAGAAACTGCGCGGCAACTTCAACCAGCTGCGCAAGCTCAAGGCGAAGTACCCCCACCTCAAGGTGCTGATCTCGATCGGCGGCTGGACGTACTCGAAGTACTTCTCCGACGTGGCGGCCACCGACGCGTCCAGGAAGAAGTTCGTCAGCTCCTGCATCGACATGTACATCAAGGGCAACCTGCCGACCTACAACGCGGCCGGTGGCCCGGGCAGCGCCGCCGGGATCTTCGACGGCATCGACCTCGACTGGGAGTGGCCGGGCGCCGAGGGCCACGCCGGCAACCACATCGGCCCGAACGACAAGGAGAACAACACCAAGCTGATCGCCGAGTTCCGCAAGCAACTCGACGCGCTCACCCAGGAGACCGGCCAGCGCTACCAGCTCACCGCGTTCACCCCGGCCGACCCGGCGAAGATCGAGGCCGGCTGGGACCTCCCCGAAGTCAACAAGTACATGGACATCTTCAACGTCCAGGGCTACGACTTCCACGGCTCGGGCAGCGACAACTCCTGGGAGCCGAACCGGACCGGGCACGCGGGCAACCTCTTCACCGACGTGGACGACCCCTACTCGTTCCACTTCAGCGTGGAGAACGCCGTCCAGGAGTACCTGGACGCGGGGGTGAACCCGCGCAAGATCACCATCGGCCTGGCGTTCTACGGCCGCGGCTGGCAGGGCGTCGCCGACGGCGGCAAGTCGGGCGAGTGGCAGTCGGCGAACGGCGCGGCCCCCGGCCAGTTCCAGGAGGAGGCGGGCACCCGCGGATACTCCAACCTGGTGGCGAGCGTGCCGGGCTGCAACGTCAAGCACGACGAGCAGGCGGTGGCGAGCTACTGCTACACCGGCGACGGCGGGCAGTGGTGGTCCTTCGACGACACCTGGTCGATCGGAAAGAAGATGGCCTGGCTGCGTGAGAAGAACCTGCTCGGCGCGATGATCTGGGAGATGTCCGGCGACACCGGCACCCTGATGAGCGCCGTGGACAGCGGTCTCAAGTAGGCGGTCTCAATAGCGGGTCCCGAGTGACGATCTCAAGGAATCGGCCCAGATAGGGCCTCGAATGACACCCGGATCCGGGGGGGCTTCCCCCGGATCCGCGGTGTCTAACCCCTCATACGACATCTCGTACGCCTCAGGGCAATCATCCTGAATTCGTAATCGATGCCGGGTTGACGAAGATTGCTACCTTCGCCAAGACTGCTCCCATTCGCGTGATCCTGCCGGGCTGGCCCCCTCCCCGGCAGCCGCGCCCGATGGAGGAATCTCAATGAGGAGTGTCCCCGGCGGGAGAAGAATGCGGCGCCTCGCGACCGCGCTCACCCTACCCCTCGTCATCGGCCTGACCTCGCTACCGGCCTTCGCCGATCCATCCCCCCAGACAACTGAGATCGCCCCCGACCGACTCCCGAGCACCGAGCAGAACGGCGTCGCGCTGATGCGGATCGTCGTGCCGGACCAGACGGGCCTGGACCGGCTCGCCGCTCTCGATGTCGACCTCGCGGAATACACCAAACCGGTCGACGGCGGCATCGAGGTCCATGCCGTGCTCAGCCCGCAGGAGGCCCAGAGCCTGCGTGACCAGGGCTTCGACGTACGTGACGTGATCTCCGACCAGAGCGACTTCGCGGAGAACCAGGCCGAGCGGCGGCAGGCCCTCGCATCCGCGCAGGCCGCCGTCCAGGAGGCCGACACGCTGACCCCGCTGCGCGCCGAGTGGTTCACCAGCCTCGACGATCAGCGTTTCCTCTCGGTCGAGGTGAAGACCAGCGCCACGGACGCCCAGACCGTGCTCACCGTGACCTGGGACGGCGGCACCGCCACGATGTCCCGCTTCACCGACGCCGGGCAGTACATGTACCACCGGTTCAACTCCCCGTTGCCCGTCGACACCGCACCCGCCGAGGTCACCGTCACCAGCAACCGCGGCGGCTCGATCACCGTGCCGGTGACCAAGTGGCTCGGCGCGCCGCGCAAGGCGCCGAGCAAGCACTACGTGCAGGACTTCGTCGACCATTACATGGACCCCACCGAGGTCACCGACCGGATCGTGGCGCTGTCCCGGGAGTTCCCGAAGATCTCGCAGATCATCGATCTTCCGTACAAGACGAACGGCTACCGCCGCCTCGCCCAGGCGCAGTTCGGCACCACCACGGCCGGCATGTTCTACGTGAGCTCCAAGGCGTACGGGAGCGAGGGCGGCAACGACGTCAGCATCGCGCTGGTCAAGCCCGACACCGCCGCGGCCCCGCTGTCGGTCGCGGTGAACGGCAAGGACGTCGTGGTCAACCTGGCCACGAACGCGTCCGGCGCGATCTCCAGCACGGCGCGTCAGGTCGTGGACGCACTCAACGCCGACGCGGCGGCCTCGGCGCTGCTGACCGCCAGCCTCTACCGGACCGGCACGGGCACCGGTGTGGTGGCAGCGGCCTCCGCGACCAGGCTGACCGACAATCTGAAGGCGCCGGCGAGCGTCTCGCGTGAGCCGTTCCAGGTGAAGGCGCTGCGCATCGGCAAGCAGCGGGACGGGTCGAAGACCGGCGTGTTCCTCTACTGCCAGGAGCACGCCCGCGAGTGGGTCACCCCGATCACCTGTGTGGAGACCGCCGAGCGGCTGCTGCGCAACTACGCGAAGGACGCGAGCACCAAGAAGCTGGTTGACGATCTCGACATCTTCATCATGCCGACGGCCAACCCCGACGGCGGCCACTATTCGCTGTACGACTTCAACATGCAGCGCCGCAACATGACCAACCACTGCGCGGCCAACTTCGGCGACCCGGCGGCGCGCAACTCCTGGGGCGTCGACCTCAACCGCAACTTCACGGTCGGCTCCGTACGCGACGGCTACAACGGCGCCTCGACGAACTGCACCAGCGACACCTACGCCGGCCCGGCCGAACTCTCGGAGCCGGAGGCGCGCAACCAGGTGTGGCTCACCGAGCAGTACCCGAACATCAAGTTCGCGATGAACACCCACTCCTACGGCGGCTACTTCATGTGGCCTCCGGGGGCGTACAAGACCGCCGGGCGGGAGACCCTGCCGCGGACGGACCTCGGCACGGAGAACTTCTTCTGGAACGCCTCCGGTCACATCCTGTCCGCCGTCCAGGGCTGGCGCGGTACGGCCATCTGGCCGGGCCGAACCGGCCCGGTGATCGACGTGCTGTACTCCGCGGCCGGCAACAGCGCCGACGAGCACTGGTACAACCGGGGCATCATCGGCTGGGACTTCGAGGTCGGCGCGGACATCTACGACCCGCAGACCAAGCGCTACACGGCGGTCGGCTTCCAGCCGCCGTTCAGCGAGGGTCACGAGGAGGCCATGGAGTTCGCCAACGGCCAGATCGCCATCCTCGAGGTCGCCCGCGCCTACGCGCACGACAAGAACCGTCCCGAGTCGCGGCTCGAGGTGACCGGCAGGACCGACACCTCCGCGACCTTCACCTTCACCGTCGACGAGCCGGCGAACATCTACTACACGCTCGACGGCAGCCGTCCCACGCTGAACTCGCCGAAGCTGACCGCGGCCGGCATGCGCGAAGGCGCCCAGCCGATCACCATCGACAAGACCACCGAGGTGCACTGGTTCTCGATGGACCTCGCGGGCAACGCCGAGAAGAACTACAAGCCGGAAGGAAACGGAAAGAACTACAACAAGGCGACGGTCAACGTCGGCGGCGGTCGTTGATCCCCTGACGCCCGACGCCTGAACGGCTGCATCCGAACCGCGCCGTCTGAACCGCGGCAGCCACACGACACCGAGACGATGGCCGCCGGCTCCCCACGGGCCGGCGGCCACGGTCGGTTAGGGAACCCTGACGTGGCGGAGTGTTGACCGGGCGGTCAATCAAGCAGACCTTCGAAGCAACGGGTCACCTCTCATGTTCGGAGGCTACGGATGGACCTCACGAGATCTCTGTCCGACATCGTCGCCCTGCTCGCGGGCCTGGTCTCGATCCTCGCCGCATTCTTCTGGGCGAGCGACGTCAGCGCGGCGGGCCAGCCGCTGCTCCTGCTCGGAGCGCTTCTCCTGGTATCCGCCCTGTGGGCGATCCTCGGCGCCGGTGGGGCGAGCTCCTGGGTCACCGCGGCCTTCGGCGCCCTGCTGTTCGTGTCGCCCTGGGCCTTCGGCTTCGACGGCGACGCCGCCGCGGCCTGGACGGCCTGGATCGCCGGCGGCGTCACGGTCGTGGTCGGCCTGCTGACCGCGGTCCAGGCCCGCACCGGGGCGGCGGCCAACGCCTGATCGCCTCCCGCCGCGGCCCGGCCCGTCCTCGCCCCCCGGCGACCGACGGCCGGGCCGCACTGCTCGTCAGTACTGCTCGGCCTGTACTGCTAGGTCGGTACTACTCGGCCTGTACTGCTCTGCACGTACTGCTCGGCCGGGCAGAGCTGACATGCTGGACGGGTGGAACAGGCAGAACTGTCCGTACGCTTCGCGTCGGAGCTGTGGATCTTCCTGCCACCCCGACGCCGACGTGACGAGCTGCGGCTTCCCTACGACGGCACGTCGTCGCTCGGGCACGTGATCGAGTCGGCGGGAGTGCCGCTGACCGAGGTCGGCGGACTTCTCGTCGGCGGCCGCCCGGTCGCTCCCTCGTACCGTCCCCGGCTCCGCGACGTGGTGGAGGTGCCGGGGATGTCCCGGCCGCAGCCCATTCCGGCCGCCCGATTCGTTCTCGACGTCCATCTCGGCACCCTCGCCCGATGGCTGCGGCTGGTGGGGGTGGACGTCGCCTACCGCAACGACCTCGACGACGACGCGTTGATCGCGCAGGCGGGCGCGGAGCGCAGGGTGCTGCTCACCCAGGATCGCGGGATTCTGCGCCGCCGGGCGCTGTGGCTCGGCGCCCACGTCCGCGGCACCCGGCCCCTGGAGCAGTTCCTCGACGTGCTCGACCGTTTCCGGCCCCCGCTCGCCCCTTGGACGCGGTGCACCGCGTGCAACGGCCCGCTGTCATCGGTCGGCAAGGGCGAGGTCGAGGCGGAGCTGCTGCCGGGAACGCGCCGCACCTACGACACGTTCGCCCGCTGCCTCGCCTGCGGCCGGGTCTACTGGCGCGGCGCGCACGGCGGCAGGCTGGCGGAGATCGTCGAGACCGCCTCGCGTGCGCTGTCCGCCGGTTGACGCCCCTCTCGACGATCGACCGACCGGGTCCGCAGCAGCTCGTGGGCCGCGTCGAGGACCTCGCCGACACCTATCTCCAGCAGTCCCTCCGACGGCCGGTCGCCGTACGGATCACCGGTCCGCCCGGCCCACAGCGTGACATGCGGATGACCGGAGGGCGGCCCCCACAGGGCGGGCGAGACCGGGCCGTAGATCACCACCGACGGCGTGCCCACGGCCGTGGCGAGGTGGGACATTCCGGTGTCACCGCAGATCACCAGCTTGGCGCCGGCGGTCAGTGCGGCCAGTTCCCGCAGATCCGTACGGCCGGCAAGCACATGTGCCGCCGGCAGACCGGCGAGCACCGCCACCTGGCGGGCGAGAGCGATCTCCGTCGCCCCTCCCGTGATCACGACGTGGTGGCCGAGGCGGCTCAGCTCCGCGGCCACCTCGGCGAACCGATCCGGCGGCCACCGCTTGGCCGCATATCCGGCGCCCGGGTGGATGACGACCTCGGCACCCGCCCACCGGCCGGGACCGGGATCGCGCAGCGCGAGATCTCCCGGATCGGCGGCGATGCCGTACCACT
Organism: Sphaerimonospora mesophila; assembly: GCF_001417795.1. Taxonomy (NCBI): domain Bacteria; kingdom Bacillati; phylum Actinomycetota; class Actinomycetes; order Streptosporangiales; family Streptosporangiaceae; genus Sphaerimonospora; species Sphaerimonospora mesophila. The sequence continues at coordinate 303,803 of NZ_BCBX01000030.1, forward strand.
CGAGCATCTCGCACCATCGCCGCACCTCGTGGATCTCGGGCCGCCAGGGTGGCCCGGCCACGCCGGGTACGGCCGGATGCGCGTGGGTGAGCAGCCGCCGGGCGCGGCGCAGCGCGACGACACTCTGCGGTCCGCTGCCGTGCAGGTTGACGGCGATATCCACAAAACCAGCCGAACCGTACGGCACCGTACTCGACGGAGCCGTACCCAGCGACGCCGTACCCATTGGCTTACCCATCGGCACCGGACGCATCGGCACCGGACCCATCGGCACCGGACCCGGCCCGGACACGTCGATCAGGTCGTCGACCGCGCCGATCAGCGGCAGCAGACCGCCCAGGTGCGCGGGCGCGGCCAGCACGATCCGGTGCTCCGGATGGGCGCGCCGCAGGGCGCGCAGCGCCGGAACCGCGGTCAGCAGATCACCCAGTCCCAGCCCGCGCAGCACCAGGAGCACGGGACGCCCGTCGCTCTCCGTACGGCCGGTCTCCGTACGGCCGGTCTCCGTACGGCTCAGGGCCACGACGTCTCCGTGGAGGCGCAGACGACCAATTCCCGCACCTCGCAGCCCTCGGGACGGCCGAGCGCGAAGACGATGGCCGCCGCCACGTCCTCGGGCTGGTTGAGCTTCGCATCGGGCCCCGGCCGATACTTCTCCTCCCGTCCCTCGAAGAAGTTCGTGTGCATACCGCCCGGGATCAGCAGCGTCACCCCCACCTGGCCCGCGAGCTCGGCGGCGAGCGCCCGGGTGAACCCGACCACGCCGAACTTGGCCGCGCAGTAGGCCGTCGCGTCGCTCACCGCGCGCACCCCCAGGGTGGAGGCGACCGTGACCACCTTGCCCCCGCTCTCGCGCAGGTACGGCAGGGCCGCCCGGATCACCGAAGCCGTGCCGAGAAGGTTGACGGCGATCACCCGTTCCCAGTCCGCCGCCTGGATGTCCTCAAGGCGCCCGCACGCGTCGATTCCCGCGGCGGTCACCACACCGTCGAGCCCGCCGGCACGCTCCGCGAGCTCACGCACCGCACGCTCGGCCTGCCCCCGGTCGGCGAGGTCGGCACGCACGTGGTCCACATCACCGTCCGGTTCGTTCACATCGATCACCAGCGGGCGGCCGCCTTCCTTGGCGACGGCGAGCGCGGTAGCCCGCCCAAGGCCGGAGGCGCCACCGGTGATCAGAATGTTTCCCAGCATCGATTCAGTCCCTTTCCTTGACGTAACAGGTGACGTAGGACGTGACATAGGGAACGCGGGGCGAAGGACCAGCGAGAACCTCAGGAGACGGCCTGAGCTGCGGCGATCAGCCCGGTCGTGGAGTATCCGGGGACGCTCGGCAGGATCACGACCTCACCCCCCGCCCGGCGGACGGCCTCCGCCTCGGGCATCGCCCGTTCGGTGTAGTCGCCGCCCTTCACCCACACGTCGGGACACAGCCTCTCGATCGCCCTGGAAGGGGTGTCCTCTTCGAAAACGGTCACCGCGTCCACGCAGCCCAGCGCCCGCAGCACCTCCACACGGTCCCGCTCACCCACCAGCGGGCGGTTCGGCCCCTTCAGCCGGCGGATGGAATCGTCGGAGTTCAGGCACACCACGAGCGCGTCGCCGAGCGCACGCGCCCGCCGCAGCAGGCTCACATGCCCGGCGTGCAGCAGGTCGAAGCAGCCGCCGGTGGCGATGAGGCGGCCGCCGGCCGCCCGTACGGACGCCGCCACGTCGAAGGCCGAGGCGCCCGGAGCGTACGGCGTGGCCGGCTCCGGGGCGGGGCAGGGCATCCGGAGCGCGGCGGCGCCGCCCTCCTCGACGAACCGGGTGGCCTCGCCGACCGCCGCGACCACCGCGTCCTCGGTGGACGCGCCGTCCGCCAGCGCGAGCGCCGCCACCGCCGCAAGGCGATCTCCCGCCCCGCAGACGTCCCGTCCGACGGCGACCGTTGGCGCGGGCACCGGGACGCACCGGCCGCCTCTACGCGCGAGCACGGCCCCGCGCTCCCCCAATGTGATCGCCACCGCCTCCGCTTCGAGGTCGCGTACCAGTCCGCGTGCCACCCGCTCCGGACAACCGTCGTACGAGCCGTCGTACGGCTCGGCGCGCGGCGACCCATCATGTGATCGGCTGTGTGGTCTCTCGTGTGGTCTGCCGTCGGGTCTGCCGAGCGGATCCCGGAACAGCGACCGCGCCTCGGCCTCGCTGGGCGTGACCAGAGCGCATCCGGGAACCGGCAGCGAGCCTCGGGGATGGGGATCCCAAACGACGGGGACGGCGAGCTCTCCCAGCTGTTCCCGACACACGTCGGCCACGCCCCCGCCGTAGTCCGCGACGAGAACGGCGCTCGCCCCGCGAAGCGCGTCAGCGGCACAGCGAAGCGCCTCACCCGACGGACCGGCGACCACGGGACGCCCGTCGCCCGTGTCGATCCTGAGCAGGGTCTGCCCCCGGGCGCGCACCCTCGTCTTGCACACCGTCGCGCCCTCCATGGGCAGGCGGATGACCTCGACGGAGCCCGAGAGCAGATCACGCAGCCGACGGCCCGGCGCGTCGTCCCCGATCGAGGTGATCAACACAACCTCGGCGGCTTCGCGGGCGGCCAGCAGCGCGGCCAGCCCGGCTCCACCCGGGCGGTGGTGCTCGGCCCGTCCCTCCACGACGGGGACCGGCGCGTCCGGGCACAGCCGCCCCGCGTCACCCTCTACGTCCACGTCCAGCAGGGAGTCGCCCACGATGACCAGGGGCCCGTTGAGACGCCCGCCGCGTCGCCCGTCATGTCGTCCGTTGTCCCGTCCGTTGTGTCGTCCGTTCACGCGCACGCCTTCTCGATCACGTCGCAGAGCATGTGGATCACGGTCAGGTGCACCTCCTGGACGGTCGCCGTGTCGGACGCGGGAACGGCGATGGCCTCGTCGCACAGCTCCGCCAGCGGGTTGGGCGCCGGTCCGGTCAGCGCCCAGGTCGTGAGGCCGCACCCGCGCGCCGTGTCGGCGGCGGCGAGCACGTTGCGGCTGGTCCCGCTGGTCGACAGGCACATCAGGACGTCTCCGGGCCTGCCGTGTGCGTGCACCTGCCGGGCGAACACCTCGTCCGGCCCGAAGTCGTTCCCGATCGCGGTGATGGCGGAGGTGTCGCCGTGCAGCGGGATCGCGGCGTAGGGCCGCCGGTCGGCCCGATAGCGCCCCACCAGCTCCGCCGTGAGGTGCTGGGCCTCCGCCGCCGATCCCCCGTTGCCGCAGACCAGCAGCCGCCCGCCCTCGATCAGCACGCCGGCGAGCTTGCACCCCCATGCGTAGATCTTGGGCGTGTCCGGATCCACCGCCGTAAGGGCGGTCCTCAGCCGGGCCAGATGAGGATGCATCTCAACCTCCAGCCACCGCGAGTCGGCCGAGACCCCGCGAACTCCCGAGAGCGGGAGAACCGCCGAGATGGCCGGTCCGCTCACCGATCAGGATCCTGTACACGGCCTCGGTCTGGGCGGCCACCCTCGGCCAGCCGTACCGCGCGCGGGCACGGCGCGGACCGGCGGCCGACAGGGCGGCGCGCAGATCGGGACGGGCCAGCACGTCACGCAGCACCCGGGACAGCGCACGCGGCCGCCGCGGCGGCACGAGCAGGCCGCATCCCGACACCGTGTCGAGGTGACCGCCGACGGCGGACGCCACGACGGGCACCCCGCAGGCCAGCGCCTCGACCGGCACGATGCCGAACGGCTCGTACCAGGGCACGGTGACCAGCACGTCGGCGGAGCGCATCAGCGCGGGGACATCGGCACGGGCGACGCTGCCGATCAGTCGCACCCGGTCGGCCAGGCCGTACGCCTCGGCGAGCGCGGACAACCTGATCCCCTCGTCGTCGTACGGATCACCGCCGGCGATGACGAGCTCGGCGTCGGGCACCTGGCGCATCGCACGGACGATCGTGTCCACACCCTTGCGCGGGACCAGACGTCCGATGCTGAGCACGCGCGGCCGATTCCCCTCACCGCGCGGCGTGCCCCGGCCGTCCGGGCGGAACAGCTCCAGGTCCACGCCGCAGGGCACCACCGAGATGCGTTCGTCCGGCACGCCCATCGCGACCAGCTCGCGGACCTCGTCGCCGCACGTGGCGATGACCGCGGTCGCCTGACGGCCCACCTGCCGCTCGGCGGCCGGACGCCGCGGCGGGCTGGTGTCGGAATCGCCCTGCCAGCGCCGTTTGACGGTGCCGAGAGCGTGAAAAGTCTGCACGACCGGGATGCCGAGGCGTCCGGCCGCCGACAGCGTCGCGAGACCGCTCATCCAGAAGTGCGCATGCGCCACGTCCGGCGGTTCCACGGCCCACCTGCGCGCGAGATGCGCCGCGAAGGCCGGCATGTACGGCAGCAGCTCGTCCTTGGGCACCGGCTCGGGCGGCCCGGCCGGCACGTGGTCGACGGTCACGCCCGGAGCCATGACCACGGTGTCCGGCTGGCCGGCATCGGTGCGCCGGGTGTGCACGGTGACCTCGTGACCCCGCTCGGCCAGGGCGACGGCGAGCGCGGCGACGTGAACGTTCTGCCCGCCCGCGTCGACGCCGCCGATGGCGGCCAGCGGGCTGGCGTGTTCCGAAACCAGGGCGATTCTCATGGGACGCTCTCCTTCACTGCGGCTAGGCGGCGGACCGCTTCGACGATGTGTTCGCCACGGACCGAGGAGAGGCACGGGTGGCCGGGAACGGGACAGATACGCGCCCTGCTTCCCCGGCAGGGCGCTCGCTGGTCGCCCAGCAGCTCGACCGGTACGCCGTACGGCGCCCAGCGTGCCGCGGGGACGACGGGGGCGAAGAGGCTGACCACCGGGGTACGGACCGCGGCGGCGAGGTGGGCGGGTCCGGTGTTGGCCACGACGGCCACGGAGGCGGACGCGAGCACGCCGGCGAGCCCGGCGAACGTGGTCGCACCCCCCAGATCCAGGACCAGATCCATCCCAAGGGGTGGGACGAGGGGCAGGGCGTGTGGGTCGGCTGCGGCGCGTGCGATGCGTGCGGTCAGCGCGCGCTCGCCGGGACTACCGGTGATGATCACCCGCTCACCCGCGGCCGCGAGCTCACGCACGGCCTCGGCCCACCGCTCCTGCGGCCAGGCCCGGGCCGGCACGCTGGTTCCCGGGTGCACCACCACATAGCCGGGTGGGCCGGTGAGATGCTCCATGTTCGGGAGGGGCTCCCGTACGGCGAGGCGCCCGTCGTCACCGGGGGGCGGCTCGAAGCCGGCGGCCCGGGCGAGGTCGAGCATCCGTTCCGACTCGGGTACGTCCACGCTCTCGTCCACGATGTGCCGCACGTCGAGCAGGGACCCCGGGTAGTCGGGGCTGATCGCCGCGATCCTCGGCGTCCCGGCCAGCCGGAGCAGCAGCGCCATCGGCAGCGCCGACTGGTGGAACGAGGTGAGGATCAGCGCCACGTCCGGAGCGATCCGCCGCACCTGGTCGATCAGCCGGCTGGCGTGCCGGCCGGTCATCGGCACACCACCGGGGTCGATCCACGGCGTGCGCCACTCCAGCACCTGGTCCACCCCGGGCAGCAGCGCCGCGGCCGCCCGGCCGTGCGGCCCGGCGAGCAGGACGACCCTACGAGCGTTCGCGGCCACGGCGCGAACCGCCGGACCTGCGAGCAGGACGTCGCCCGCGTTGTCGGGCCGGACCACGAGAACCGTCCCGATCACGAGCGGCCCCTCGGGGGAAGGACTGCACTGATTTCACCCAGGAATCGCATCGGTTACCTCCGTTGCGCGGTGCGTGTCTGGTTACCGAGAGAAGCGGTTCTAAACACCGCTTTGCGGAGAAGTCGCCGTACAAAGGGCTCAGGCTCAAGAACTGCTACTCTCCGTAGCGAACAGCCGGGTTTGTCACCTGACCCCGCGGGTAGCCGGGAGTTGTCCTCCGGGAGGTGACTTGGCTCATCGAATCGACCGGCCCGCCTCGCTGCCGGCCGCCGTGCTGTTCGATCGCGACGGGACGCTCATCCACGATGTTCCGTACAACTCCGATCCGGATCGGGTGGAGCCGGTGCCGGGGGCACGGGCGGCACTCGACCGGCTGCGCCGGGCGGGGGTGCCGATCGGGGTGGTCAGCAATCAGTCCGGGATCGCGCGGGGTCTGATCAGCCCGGTGGCGCTGGGCGAGGTGAACTCCCGCGTCGAGGAGTTGCTCGGCCCGTTCGACGTGTGGGCCGTGTGCCCGCACGATGACGACGACGGCTGCGAATGCCGCAAACCCGCCCCCGGGCTGGTGCTGCGGGCGGCGGAGATCCTCGGGGTCGGCCCGGGAGACTGCGTGGTCGTCGGCGACATCGGACGGGACGTGGCGGCGGCCCTGGCCGCGGGAGCTCGGGCCATCCTCGTGCCGACCCCTCAGACGCTGGTGGCCGAGGTGGCCGCCGCGCCGGAGGTCGTCCCGGACCTCACCACCGCCGTGGACAGGCTGCTCGGGGAAGCATCGGTATGAATACCGGCAGGATCGATGGACGGGGAGCGAAGATCCTATGAGAATCATGGTGTGGCATGTCCACGGCTCGTGGACCACGTCGTTCGTGCAGGGGGGCCACGACTACCTCGTGCCGCTCACCCCCGACAGGGGCCCGGACGGACGAGGGCGGGCGCGGACCTATCCGTGGCCGGACAACGTGCACGAGGTTCCGTACGATCGGCTGGCGGCCGAACATGTGGATCTCGTCGTCTACCAGCGACCCCACGAGATCGAACTCGCCGGGGAGTGGCTGGGGCGGGACGTACCGGGCGTCTATGTCGAGCACAACACGCCGGCGGGCGACGTCCCGAAGACACGACACCCACTGGCGGACCGGGCCGACATCCCGCTGGTCCACGTGACCCATTTCAACGACCTGTTCTGGGACTCCGGCCGCGCGCCGACCCACGTGATCGAGCATGGCGTGGTCGATCCCGGCCATCTCTACACCGGAGAGCTCGCGCGGGCCGGTGTCGTGGTGAACGAACCGGTCCGGCGATGGCGGGTGGCGGGCACCGACCTGCTGCCGACGTTCGCCGCAGCCGCTCCCCTGGACGTGTTCGGGATGAAGGTCACCGGACTGCCGGCCACGCTCGGCCTGGCCGATGACATGGCGGCATTCGAGGACCTGCCGCAGCGCGAGATGCACGCCGAACTCGCCCGCAGGCGGGTCTACCTGCACCCCTACCGCTGGACGTCGCTCGGCCTGTCGCTCATCGAGGCCATGATGCTCGGCATGCCCGTCGTCGCGATGGCCACCACGGAGGCCGTCGAGGCGGTGCCCCCGGAGGCGGGGGTGATCTCGACGAAGCTGCCGACCCTCGTTCGCGCCCTGGAGACGTTCGCGACGGACCCCGAGCTCGCCGCCCAGGCAGGCAAGGCCGCCCGCTCCGCCGCCCTGGCCCGATATGACGTGCGCCGGTTCCTCGCCGACTGGGAGCGGCTGCTCGGCGAGATCGTCCCCGACAGGGCCGCGGGAAGCTGAGGCACCGCCCGGGAGGACGGCACCGGAAACAGCCCGGAGAACAGCCGGGAGGGTGCTGCCAGGAACGACATCGAGAACGTTTACCGAGAACGGAGCACGCTTGGGCACTCGAACCGGGTCTTGACGGGAAAAGCCACCATCATGATGCGCAACGTGATGAACGGCGCGATCGGCGGTGGCCTCGCGACCGCCGTTTACAGCGCGATGTCGATGGCCGGAGACAGGGCGGGCCTGCTGGGGCCCCAACCACCCAAGCGGATCGCCGGGATCACTCTCCCCGGCCGCCCCCGGCGTATCTCCGGCGACGGCGTGCTCGGGACGATCTCTCATTTCGTGTTCGGCGCCGCCTCAGGCGCCCTGCTCGGCCTGCTGTCCACGGGCCAGCGGATCCCCGTGCCCCTCGGCGCGGCGTACGGCCTGGCCGTCTGGTACGCCGGACACCAGGGACTCATGCCGCCCATCGGCACGCTGCCGCCCGCCGCCGAGATCCGGATGAGCCGCCACGCCCTTCCGGTCGCAAGCCACCTGCTGTGGGGCACGACACTCGTCCTCACCCTGAACCGTCTGCGGTCCGATAAGCCCACGCCTTTCGACGTGGCGATGCCCGTACGCCAAACCCCGCAGGCCCGACGTCCCGACCAGAAAGCCGCCATCCTCGGACAATGACATGTCCTGATATTTCCGTGAAATATTGGGGAGTTGCCATGGACCACCGGCGAACGCTGCTGTCCTTTACAGCTCTACCGTTCTCAACGGCGCCGCCATCCTGAACAGCGCTACCGACTACGAATAGCGCAGACGTGGAGGCCGACGGCGGTGCGTCGCCGGCCGGTCAAATCCAGCGGCACAGGTATCGGTCGAGGTGTCGGTCTCTATCCCAACCCATCGTCTCCGACCATCAACCCAGCCGTCGGTTTCGGCGGTTCCTCTCGGCTGTCGCTTTCGGTCATTTGTCTCGCCGTTTCTCTCGGCGCGGGCTACGGCACGCGCAGCACCACGTCGCCGCGCGCTGGCGCCACCCACCGTCGGTTTCGGCTATCGACCTCGGCCGGACGTCCGCCCACCATCGAGAGTACGACTGCAGGCTGCCACCTCCCCCTGGGTCTCGGCACAGCGACCATCCACCGGCGTGACGAAGAAGAATCGACCAACCGAAAACCCTGGTTCACGTGCCGCTTCACATGCTCAGCGGCAACGATTCCGAGCGTCTTCCCGGATCCCTATCGTTCACGCCCGGGCGACGGAGGCCGGTTGGCTCACGGCCTGGATCAAGCCGAGGTACGGCTTGACCGGCGCTCGTCGCCGAGCCGGTGCCGACCACGGCACCAACGGGCTTCCAATACTCAGCCTGAACGCGCCTCCCGTGCCGATTCCCCCGCCGCCGCCCCGATCTCACATTTCCACTACACCTCCCTCTCTTCTCCCCCAAAACACCTTTCCATCCAAAGCACCTTTTCCATCTACACCACCTCTCTATCCACATCACCGGCGGCGCCACATCATCCATCCCCCATCCAGGACACCTTCGCCTGCACCCGGACGGCCTGCAGATTCTCGTCTCGATCGCCACCCCCCCCACCTAGACGTACGGCGTTCTCGACTCCGCATTACCACTCAATGCAACACTTCCTTCCATTTCCGGCATCACGGACATTAGGGGTGAGCGTCATTTAATTCTCATATTTACTTTGGAATTCTTTCGAGAGGGTGTTGTCATTTCCGGAGGTCGCGTGAGAGAATTCAGACAGATTTTCGAAATGAAGGGCGCGGGAAGGGGGACGTGTGGAACCGGCAGAGCTGACCCAGTCACTCGGATTGTTCGATCCGAGTCCTGCGCGTTCCCGGGAGCCGTCGTTGCTTGGGCCTGAGTGGTGGGCTGCGGTGCGGGCCGAGGCGTCGGCGCGTGCGGCTGCTCGTTCCTCCGCTGGTCGGGAAGGTGCCGCGTCGTGGTCCGGCTGGCCTGACTGGCTTGCCGCCGTTCCCGCCGTTTCCCTCGACCGCGCGCTTCTGGATGGTGTGTCTCTGGGCCGAGTGGTGGATGGCGGCTCCGGTGAGGCCGGCTCTGTCGATGCCGCCTTTGCCGGTACGGCTCCTACGGCGGATGCTCCTCCAGCGCGCATAGACGACCGCGACGATGACGCCTGTCTGCGGCGTATCCCGGAGACTGCGGATGTCTCTTCCGGTGGCTCCTCAGATGGTGTCGCGGGTGATGCTTCGGGCGCTTTTAGGGGTGGCGTCTCGGGTGATGCTCCCAGTGGTGTCCTGGACGGCCCCGCAGCTGGTGCTTCAAGCGGTCTCATGGATGGTTCCCCGGGTGACTCCTCAGGTGATCCTTCCGGTGCTGCGACGATCGGCCCTCCGGGTGATGCTCCCAGCGGTGTCCCGGGCGGTTCCCCGGGTGATGCTTCGGATGCTTTTGAGGGCGGCGCCTCAGATGCCCCTGCAGAGGGGTCCCCGGGCGGTTTTCCGGGTGGTTCTTCGGGTGGTCTGAGCGGTGCGTGCGCGGCGGATTCCGCGGACGTGGTCGGAGTTGAGGAGCTTTCGTGGCCGTTGGTGAGCCAGGTGCGGGAGGCCGCGCTGGCGTTGGCGGTGACAGCGCTCCCGGGCTCGCCGGAGGTGTGTCTGGCGCAGGTGGAGGAGTTGGCGTTCGCGCGGGATCGGCTGGAGGCGGCGATCGCCCTACGGGCCGCGCGGGTGCACGCGGCCGGAGCGGCCCGCCCGGCCGGGCACGCCTCGACGCGGACGTGGTTGCGAGCGGTGTGCGGGATGAGCCGCCGGACGGCCTACCGCACCGTCGCCCTGGGCATCGAACTGGCACGCCTGCCCGACGTACAAGCACGGTACGCCGCCGGGAACCTGACCGAGGCCGTGGTGGCGGCGATCTGCGCGGCCACCACCGGACTCAGCGATGAGGACGCGGCCAAGGCCGAGACGATCCTTGTGGAACTGGCCGATTCCGCCGGCCCGCAGGAGATCGCCAAAGCGGGACGGTATCTGCGGGCGGTCCTGGACCCCGATGGGGAGGTCAAGGACGCCGACGCCGACTACGACGCCCGGTTTCTGCTGTTGCGGGAGACCGAGAGCGGTGGGGTGGAGGGGGAGTTCCGTCTGCCGCGGGAGGCCGCCGCCCGGCTACGGGCCCTGCTGGACGCCTACGCCAAACCCAAGGCCCAGGGAGATGACCGGCCGCTCCGTGTCCGTAACGCCGACACGCTGATCGCACTTTTGGAGCAGCAGATCACCACCGAACTCCTGGTGTTGATCAACGCCGAATCCCTCCCCGACGACCCCACCCCCCACAATTCCGAACACGGCACCGCCCCCGGGGAGTCCACCCACCACAGCACCACTCCCCGCGACACCACTCCCGGCGACGCCACGCCCGGCGATGTCGCACCTGGCGATGTCGCGCCCGAAGACAGCGCATCCGAAGACAGCGCATCCGAAGGCACCACGTCCGGTGACACCGAGCCTGATGACGCCACGCCCGACGGCACCGCGTCTGACGACGTCACTCCCGGCAAGACCGCGCCCGACGACACTGCGTCTGAGGACACCGTGCCCGGCGATGCAGTACCAGGTGACATCGCGCCCGACAGCACCGTGCCTGATGTCACCATGCCCGAGGGCACCATTCCCGACGGCACCATGCCCGAGGGCACCGTGCCTGGTGACGTCGCGCCTGGTGACGCTGGCCGGAGCGACGGCCCGGCGCGTGCGACCGGCAAAGGGACCGGCCCGGGAACCCGCGAGGACGCCGGTGACGACCTCGATCCTGATCACGCTTCCGGCGCCGCTTCTGTGCCCGCGCCCGCTCCCGAGTCCGCTCCCGTTCCCGACGCCGTTTCCGAGCCTGCTCCTGGGTTCCTTCCCGGAGCTTTTCCGGGGGTCGGCCGCAGAGACGACCGAGGGGACGACCGGGGGGACGCGGCTCCGGGCGATGATCCCACCTGCGGCCAGGGTCCTGAGTGGCCCGCCGAGAACTCACGCGAAGACCGCACCCCCATCCGCCCGGCCACCACAGGTGACGACGAGCCCGGCCCCGCGGCCGAGGCCAGCCCAGCGGTCGAGCTCGGCGCTGCGGCCGGGACCGGAGGCACTGACGAGCCCGGAAGCGTCGACGAGCCGGAGACCGAGAGCGGCTCGCGGACCCGCACCGGCATCCACAACCGGGCCGGTGAAGACGAGCACACCGCGGACACCATTCCCACCGGTGCCGACCTCGGCACGCACCGAGCCATCCCCGCCGGTGCCGACCTCGGCACGCACCCAGCAGACCCCGTCACCGGCGACTCCAGCAGGGACGACCCCGGCAGGGACGACCCCGGCAGGGACGACCCCGGCAGCGGCGACCCCGGCGATCCCGGAGACCCCAGCGGTGGCGATCCCGGCAGGGGCGATCCTCGTGGGGGCGTGGACCCTGGGGGTGCGGCTTCCAGGGGCACAGGCTTCCGCTTCTGGAGTGTCGACGGTGGGTTCGGGGACAGCGGACTCGGGGCCGGGGACTGGCGGTGGCAGTCGGTGTTGCGCACCCTGCCCGGGCTGCTGCTGTCCACCGGACACCTGCTGCCCATCACCGACATCCACCGCCTGGCCCGCACCTCCACCCTGGTCCGCCTGGTGATGAACACCGAGGGGCAGGTCCTGGACATGGGCCGCAAGACCCGCCTGGCCACCCCCGCCCAACGCCGCGCCATCGCCGCCCGCTACGACACCTGCGTGGTGAAAGGCTGCCCCCTCCCGGCGAGCATGTGCCAGATCGACCACATCGACAACTGGAGTGAGGGCGGTCGCACCGACCTGGCCAGACTCGGCCCTATGTGTCAGCACCACAACCGCGACCGCTACCGGCACCCCGACCGCTACCAACGCCGCAAGATCGGCCCCGACCGCTGGGAGTTCATCTACATCGGCCCCTCACCCACCAGAAAACACCGCTCTGAGCCGACACCGCCTCCGAGCGAACGGCGGCCCGACCGAGACGCCGGTCTCCGGTCTACCCCTGCCGTCCCTGCCCCGGCGCAATGCCGTCCTTGAGCGATGCCGTTCCTTGGCCACCCCCTGGACCTGCCCCAGGGACGATGGACGGCCTCTGGGAGCAGAGACCGCCCCTGGAGCAGGCCGAGCCTGGGAAAACACGAACCGGCTCCGAGGGAGATGGTGCGTGCCACCAGACTTGCGACGCCCTGGGAGGGGCGGCCCGGCAGGGGAGACCCGCATGAGATCCGGCAGGGGCCGTCCGGCAGGAGTAACCCCCGGAGGGGCAGGCCGCCCAGGAGCGGCCGCCCAAGAGGGGTGGTTCAGGAGGGGTGGTTCAGGAGGGGTGGCTCAGGAGGCATGATCAGGAAGCGTGTTCAGGAGGGGTGACCCGACAGGGATGATTCGACAGGGCGATCCGACAGGGGTGGCTCGGCGAGGGTTGCTCAGGATCTGCCCCTCAGGCCGATCAAGCGGGGGCATCGAGGCGGGCTGACAACTCGTCGTCGAGCTTGACCTCGGTGAGCAGCTCGTCGAGCTGGGTGATGGAGCTCACCCCGACGATCGGCACGATGCCCTGCGCCCGGAGCCAGGCGAGGACCACCTGGTTGCGGGTCGCGCCGAGCTCTCCGGCCACCTCGTCGAGCACGGCGAGCCGCCGGGCCGTACCGGGGTGATCGTAGTGCTCGGGCAGCGGCTTGCCCGCGTAGGCGCCGTTCAGCAGAGAGGTGTAGACCCAGAGGGTCAGGTCGTCTTCGGAGCGCACATAGTCGAGCGTCTCCTCGCCGACCTGCACGTGACCACTCTCCGGCAGGCGTACCCCGGGCCTCGGACGCAGGTAGGAGTGGCGCAGCTGCAAGTGGGTGTAGCGGGTGCAGCCGCGCGCCGTGGCCAGCGACCGGGCGCGCTCCAGCCGCCAGGTGGCGTGGTTGCTCGCGCCGATCTCCCCGACCAGGCCCGCCAGCACGAGCTCGTCGAAGACGGCGACGGTCTCCTCCAGGGGTACGGACCTGTCCTCGATGTGGGCCCAGTACACGTCGACGTGCTCGACCCCCAGCCGCCGCAGGCTGCCCGCGACGGCGGCGCGGATCACCGGGGCGGACAGGCCCTCGGCCGATCCCATGGTGCGGTCTCCCGGAACGGTAGGGCGTGCCCCGCACTTCGTGCTGATCGTCATCCGGTCGCGGTTGCGCCGGGTGGCGAGCCACCGGCCGATGGTGATCTCGCTTTCGTCGCCGGTCGCGCCATCCACCCAGAAGGGGTAGTTGTTCGACGTGTCAATGATCGTTCCGCCGCGCTCGACGAACCGGTCGAGGATGGCGAACGAGGTCGCCTCGTCCACCGTGGTCCCGAACGGGATGGTCCCCAGTGCGATTCTCATGCCGCACACCATGCAACCTGGAGCACACTCCACCGCAAGTCGGCCGCCGGACCGGGCGCGGCGGGACACGACCGGAGATCGTCATCATCCGCGCTCTGCCCGCCAGTAGCCGCAGAACACGATGCGCTCCTTGGGTAGTCCCGAGGTGATCCAGTGCCGGCGCATGGCGGTGGGGAGCGCCTGCTCTCCCGCCACCCAGCCGAAGACCGGACCGTCGGGCGGCGGAATCCGCTCTGCGGCGGCCAGCACCGCGCGTCCGGGTACGGCGTGCGGATCACCCCTGACCACCCAGGTCACTTCCACGGCCGATGGGACGCGCAGGTCCTGTACGTCCTCGGCCGAGGGAACCTCGACGAGGGCTCTGCCGGTGGTGTCATCCGGCAGTGAGGCGAGGATTCCGGCGACGGCGGGCAGCGCGCTTTCGTCCGCCACGAGCAGCACGTGCTCGGTGTCGGCGGGAGGGTTGAAGGAGACTCCCTCGTCCAGGATCGCCACCTGGTCTCCGGCACGGCAGGCGCCCGCCCAGGCGATGGCCGGCCCGGGTGCGGCGCCCGGCTTTGGCTCGTGTACGACGAAGTCCACGTCGATCTCCTGCTCCGCGGAGCGGTAGGCGCGGACGGTGTAGTTGCGCAGCGCCGGCCGGTCCCCCTTGGAGATCGTCAGATATTTGGCGTAGGACAGCATGGTCAGCCTGTCGGGAAGGCGTGGCAGCGGCTTGCCCGGAGCTGGGATGAACAGGCGGAACCACTGGTCGTAGCCCATGGGGGTGAAGCGCCCGATGTCCCCCTCTCCGAGGGTGACGCGGATGAAGTGGGGAGAGATTCGCTCAGTGCGCCGCACCCGCAGGGTCAGCAGCTCGGAGACCTGGGGTTTTATGCGGGTGGCCCTGATGTTGGTTCTGGCCAAGGTTCGTTCCTGATCGGTTCTGGGAGTAAGCCGTCCGACAGACTCCTCGCGGTGGCCGCGGGCAGATGGAAAACGCCCCTGCCGATGGAAAATCGTGCCCCTGACGGTCGGTCGGGAGAGCCGACCGCTTTCACCTCGCCCGCCGCCTTGTCGGGCGGACGGAGCCAAGCGGCGGTGGTCGGTTAATTCAGTGCGGGCGGTTCAGTACGGGCGGTTCAGTGCTGGCAGACCAGCGGGTTCAGTAAGGCCCCGGTGGTTCAGTGAGGCTGCCAGTGGCTCAGTGAGGCCAGTGGCTCAGTGAGAGCAGTGGCTCAGTGAGGCCGGTGGGCTCAGTGAGGGCAGACGAGGCAGGTCACGGCCTGCTCGAAGGCCGTACGGGTAGGGAGAGGCACCGGCCAGGGAAGCCTGACAAGCTCGTTCGCGCGCATCCGCACGGTGGCGCCGTACCGGTCGAGTTCCCACAGCCAGGCGTCGTCGGCGTTCTCTCCCGTCAGCCTGCCCATCGACTGGACGAGCTGTTCCCGGTGCGCTTCGTTGACGTGGCGGATCAGCCGTTCTGCGGTGTCGAGGAACGGGTCCGGGGCCGAGGCGAGATAGTCCCCGGCGTCGAGGAGGCCGGACTCCTGCCCGGTGAGATAGATCACCCGGCCGATATCGAGCCGGAGGAGTTTCGGCGTGCCGCCGTCGAGGGCGGCGAGCAGGTCATCGTCGGGACACCGCTCGGCGATGGCGACGGCGGTCTCCCGCGCCTCCTCGCCGGGCACGTCCTGGGTCCATCCCTGGACCTTGAGCAGGCCCCGCGGCCGCTGGACGCCGCCGAGATCCCGGGTCGCGACCAGGTCGACCGTCACCAGGGTCTCCGTGGCCGTGCCGTACAGGAACTCGCCGGGTTTGACGAGGAGTACGGGACGTCCCGCCGTGTCTACCCCGCCCCGTGCGGGACAGGCCGGGATGTCGGTGCCGGTGACGGAGACGTGTGTGGGCGTGGCGGTGGCGGCGAGAGTCCTGATGCGTTCCGGGATCGGCGGAGCGGCTACGGGGTGCCTCATGTCTCTCCTTGAGGCTCAGACGTGAATAAGGTTAGCCTTACCTTAGTTATTGGATCTCGACTTGGGAAGGCCGGGCATGCGCTACACGGGACCGAAGGTTCGACTCTCACGCCGGGCGGGGGTGCCGCTGACCCGCAAGGCGGTGAAGCACTTCGCGGCTCGGCCGTACCCTCCGGGCGAGCACGGACGGAAGACCGACCGGCGCACGGCGGGCGACTTCGGTGTCCGGCTGCTGGAGAAGCAGAAGCTGCGGTGGTACTACGACGTGTCGGAGAGACAACTACGCCGATACTGGGATCTCGCGGTGCGGCGGCCCGGTCGTTCCGGTGCGGAACTGCTGGTGATCCTGGAGACGCGCCTGGCCTCCCTCGTCCTGCGGGCCGGGTTCGCGCCGTCGATCTACGCCGCCAGGCAGTACGTCGCCCACGGCCACATCATCGTGGACGGCCGCAAGGTCGACATACCGAGCTATCTCGTGCGGCCGGGACAGGTCGTCGGCGTCCGTACCAGGTCACGCGGGATGCAGCCCTTCGTGGCGGCAGCGGAAGGCGTCTACGCCGACGCGCAGCCGGCGGCCTACCTCGCGGTGGACCACAGGGAACTGCGCTTCACGCTCGTCGCCCGCCCCTCGCGCGAGCAGATCGCGGTGCCGGTCGACGAACAGCTCGTGGTCGAGCACTACTCACGTTAGGTCGAGCTCACATCAGGTCGAGCTCACATCAGGCCGAGCTCACATCAGGTCGAGCTCACATCAGGTCGAGCTCACATCAGGTCGAGCACTACTCACGTTAGAACGCGCGGTCACCGCCGGGATTCGGCGATCGCTCGTCGGCGCCCGGCGACATCCACACACTGCGGACGCCACGGGGCGGCGACGGCAGATCGTGGCGGCCGGAGACGAACTCCTGGACGGCGATCTTCGCTCGGATGACGGGACGCCGCCAGCGCTCCTCCCGGTGTACGGCCTTCGCCATGCGCCTCGGTTTGGGCCGCCTGGCCACGTCTGAGTAGAACCAGCGCGCCCAGGGTGATCCGGGACGGGCCAGCCGTACCGCGCCGACGTAGACGAACGGCGGGACGAACAGTCCCAGCAGGCCGCTCCAGATCTTTCCCTTGAGCAGGGTGACGACGGCGAAGACGAGGTTGACGACGAGGAACGCCGCCGCCGGCCAGGCTCCCGTCAGCGCTCCGTCCGCCCCGCTCCAGGCGAGCGGGCGCAGACCGAGCAGCAGCAGCCCGGTGGCCGCGATCGCGACGAAGACCGCATCGACCGAGGTGCGGCCCTCCTCCTGCCAGTAGACGTCGCGCAGGTGCAGGATGAGCGCGAACTCGTCGAGCACGAGTGCGGCGCCGACACCGAAGACGGCGGCCGTGAACGAATACCACGCCGTCGACACGCCGGCCAGGACGAGGCTTGCCACCCCGCCGAGCAGCATGAGGATCACGCCGAACACAACGTGGTGGATGTGCATCTCCCCCACGTTGACGTTGCCGAACCAGCGGACCCGCGCCCGGATCAGCCGCACGTTGATCCTCGTGCACACGAAGGCGACGATCAGCGCGACGAAGAAGCAGAACAGCGGCAGTCGGTGGACATCGACGACACGCTCGTGGAACCAGTCACCCATACAAAGACCCCGGTTTCCGATGGTAAGGCGCGCCCCAACGTGCTCGGCTCGGACACATGCTCTAACCACCCAGGACCCGGAGATGGGCATGCGACAGGCGGCGGGGGGGAAAGCCGCGGACAGTAAGCGGGAGGTAACACGCGAGAGACGCGGAGGTGACACGCGGGAGTCGAGGTACGTGAGATGAGGCGCAGGAGTCAAGGGGCGGGAGGAAGCAGGGAAAGAAGCGTGGACGAACGGTTATGGAGATCCGGGGTGAGCGGTTAGGCTTGCCGTGCACCGGTGATCCCGTGCGGGAGAGCGTCCTGGCAGCCGGCCAGGGCCCCTGAAGGAGCAAGCCCTCCCCGCGAACCTCTCAAGGCAAAGGACCGTACGGGCCAGGTGTGCTCTGGAAAGTGGACCACGAGGGATCGGGGTCTCGCCGAAGGTGAAAGTCCGGCAAAACACGGACGAAGCTCTCAGGCGCCGATGACAGAGGGGGAGGATGCCCTCATCCGTCCTTTCCGAGGTGCGAGTTCGATCATGTCCCGATCCACTCCATTGCGCGAGGTCCACGAGAGCCTCGGCGCGACCCTGACCGACTTCGCCGGATGGCTGATGCCGCTGCGTTACGGCAGCGAGTCGGCCGAGCACGACGCGGTCCGTACGGCAGCAGGCCTGTTCGACCTGTCCCACATGGGCGAGATCTTCGTCACCGGTCCGCGGGCGGGTGAGGCTCTCGACTACGCCCTGGTCGGCCATCTGAGCACGCTCGGCCCGGGCCGGGCCCGCTACACGATGATGGTGAACGAGGCCGGCGGCATCCTCGACGACCTCATCGTCTACCGGCTCGGCGACGAGGAGTTCCTGGTCGTCGCGAACGCCGCAAACGCGACCCTGGTCGCACGCGAACTGACCGAGCGCACCGCTCGGTATACCGAGTCGTCCGGCGCGGCGGCGTCCGATGCGGTGGTCGAGGACCGGTCCGGCGACTACGCGTTGATCGCGATCCAGGGGCCCCGCGCCGCCGAGATCCTGCGCGGCCTGACCGAGGCCGGCACCACCGCCGACCTGGACGGCATGAAGTACTACTCGATCGTCTCCGGGACGGTCTCCGGCGTGCCCGCGCTGATCGCCAGGACCGGTTACACGGGCGAGGACGGGTTCGAGTTGCTCGTACGTCCCCAGGACGCGGCATCGCTGTGGCACGCGCTGAGCGAGGCCGGCCAGGAGCTCGGCCTGGCGCCTGCGGGGTTGTCGGCCCGCGACACGCTGCGGCTGGAGGCCGGCATGCCGCTCTACGGCAACGAACTGACCACCGAGACGACGCCGTTCGACGCGGGTTTCGGCCGGGTGGTGCGGCTCGACAAGCCCGGCGACTTCGTCGGGCGGTCCGCCCTCGCCGAGATCGCCAAGAGTGAGGGCACGGACGAGGCGGGCGCGAGCCGGCGGCTGGTCGGGCTGGTGGCGAGGGGCCGCCGCGTGCCCCGCCACGGCTATCCGGTGGTCCGGGGCGGCGAGGTCGTCGGCGAGGTCACCAGCGGCGCCCCCTCGCGTTCACTCGGCAGGCCCATCGCGCTGGCGTACGTCTCCCGCGCCGCCACCGAGAGCGGGAACGATCTGGCCGTGGACATCCGCGGCTCCCACGAACCAGTTGACATCGTCGACCTGCCCTTTTACAGGAGGAACAAGTGACCAACATTCCCGAGGCCCTGAGCTACACCAAGGAGCACGAGTGGGTGGCCGGGCTGGACGAGGGCTCGACCGCGACGGTCGGCATCACCGCGCACGCGGCCGAACAGCTCGGTGACGTGGTCTACGTGCAGGTGCCTGAGGTCGGGGCCACCGTCTCCGCCGGTGACGCGGTGGGCGAGGTCGAGTCGACCAAGTCGGTGAGCGACATCTTCTGCCCGGTCGACGGCGAGATCGTGGAGACCAACCCCGCAGTCGTGGACGACCCGTCGCTGGTCAACTCCGACCCGTACGGCGAGGGATGGCTGTTCCGGGTGCGCGTCGAGCACGAGCCGGACGAGGTGCTGACCGCCGACGAGTACAACGCGTTCATCTCGGGCGGGTCCTGACGACGGCCCCGGAAGAAGAGCGGATCAAGGGACAGGATCAATGGCGATCAGTGTCTTCGACCTGTTCAAGGTGGGAATCGGGCCGTCCAGCTCGCACACGGGCGGCCCGATGGCCGCGGCGCACAAATTCGCCAGGGGCCTGCACGGCGACGGCCTGCTGGAGAAGGTCACCCGCGTCGAGGCCATCCTGTACGGCTCGCTGGGACTGACCGGCAAGGGTCACGGCAGCGACAAGGCGGTCATGCTCGGCCTGTCGGGTGACAAGCCCGAACTCGTCGACGTGGACACCGTCGAGGACAGGCTCGCCGCCATGCGGGCGAGCGGCACGGTCAGGGTGTACGGCACGCACGAGATCCCGTTCGTGGTCGGGGAGGACCTGATCTTCGAGCGGAAGGTGTCGCTGCCGCACCACCCCAACGGCATGCGCTTCACCGCGTTCGCCGACGACACCGTGCTGCGCGAGAAGGTCTACTACTCCGTCGGCGGCGGATTCGTGGTGGACGAGAACGCGACGGGCGCCGACCGGATAAAGCCCGACGACACGGTGCTGCCGCACCCGTTCAGGACGGGGGACGAGCTGCTGGAGCGGTGCGCCGACACGGGCCTTTCGATCTCCGGGGTGATGCTGGAGAACGAGCAGGCCTTCGGCCGTACCCAGGAGGAGATCCGCGCGGGCCTGCTGCACCTGTGGTCGGTCATGGCCGAGTGCGTCCGACGTGGCTGCGGCCGCGAGGGCGTGCTGCCGGGCGGGCTGAAGGTCAGGCGCCGGGCCAACCAGCTCTACCGCAGGCTGCGCAGCGAAGGCGACACCGACCCGCTGCGCGCGATGGACTGGGTGACGCTGTTCGCCCTGGCCGTCAACGAGGAGAACGCGGCGGGCGGCCGCATCGTCACCGCGCCGACCAACGGCGCCGCCGGGATCGTCCCCGCCGTGCTGTCGTACTACACGAAGTTCGTCCCCGGTGCGAACGACGACGGCATCGTGCGCTTCCTGCTCACCGCAGGGGCGATCGGCGTGCTGTTCAAGGAGAACGCCTCCATCTCCGGGGCCGAGGTCGGCTGCCAGGGAGAGGTCGGCTCGGCGTGCTCGATGGCCGCCGCCGGTCTGACCGAGGTGCTGGGCGGCACCCCCGAGCAGGTGGAGAACGCCGCGGAGATCGGCATCGAGCACAACCTCGGACTCACCTGCGATCCCATCGGCGGCCTGGTGCAGATCCCGTGCATCGAGCGCAACGCGGTAGCCTCCATCAAGGCGATCGCCGCCTCCCGGATCGCACTGCGGGGCGACGGCCGCCACTTCGTGGCGCTCGACAAGGCCATCAAGACCATGCGGGACACCGGCAGGGACATGCTCGACAAATACAAGGAGACCTCGCGCGGCGGGCTCGCCGTCAACGTCATCGAGTGCTGATCCCCGCCACGCCCGATAACAGCCCGGTGACGAGGAGGATCATCTGGTGGGTGCACGGGTGAGGGCACACCGGGCGTTCCTGGTGGTGCTGGTCCTGGGCGTCGCACTGCGCGGGCTGGCCGTCCTCGGCTACCGCCCGGCGCTGTGGTTCTGGGCCGACTCGTTCGCCTATCTCAGCTCGGCCCTGGACCTGCAGCCCCTGCGGTCCAGGCCGTCGGGCTACTCGCTGTTCCTGTGGGCGCTCGGCCCGCTGCAGAGCATCACGGCCGTCGTGGTCGTCCAGCACCTGCTCGGTCTGGGCATCGCCGGCTGCGTGTACGCCGTGCTGCGGCGCCGTACGGCACTGTCGGGCCGGAGCGCCGCACTGGTGGCGGCGCCGGTGCTGCTGGACGCGCACCAGATCCAGCTCGAGCACCTCGTCATGGCCGACCTGCTCTTCACGGCCCTGGTCGTGACGGCGGTGACGCTGCTGCTGTGGTGGCCGCGCCCGCCACTGTGGGCGGCGGTCACCGCGCTGCTCCTGCTCGGACTCGCCACGATCACCCGGACCATCGGGCTGCCACTGATCGTGCTCGCGCTGCTCGCCCTGCTCGTGCTGTTCCCCGGGCGCGCGCGATGGCGGGCCGCCCTCGCCGGGCTGGCCGCCGCCTCCGCAGTGCTGAGCGGCTACGCCGTCTGGTACCACAGCGTCCACGGGTCGTACGGCATGGGCGGCAGCAACACCTGGCTGTGGTCGCGGACGATGACGTTCGCCGACTGCTCGGTCATGCGGCCGCCGAAGGAGCTCGCCGTGCTGTGCCCGCCGCCGGGGCCGCGGAAGGCCGCCCCGGCCTACATCTGGGACGCCGACTCGCCGCTCCAGCGTGCCGGCAAGGACCGGGAGCGTCTGGCCGGGGAGTTCGCCTCGCTCGTGATCCGCAGTCAGCCGGTCGACTTCCTGCTCACCGGGCTGAGCGACGCGCTGTGGGCGTTCGAGTGGGACCGCCGGGTCTATCCCTCTCCCGGTCCGCAGAGCGCCTATGTCTTCCCCGAGAAGGTCCGTCCGTTCAGCGACAAGGTCGCCTCGGCCGGCCGCACCGCGACAGAGCTGACCGGCGCTTATCAGCGCACGTCGGGTGCGACACACGTCGTGGAGCCGTACGCCGGTTGGCTGCGCGCCTACCAGCAGGTCGGGTTCGTACGCGGGCCGATGCTGGCCTTGATCCTGCTGATCGGGCTCGTCTGTGTGCCGACCCGGAGGTGGGCCGCGCTGCTGCCGTGGGCCGCCGCCATGGGGTTGCTCATGCTGCCGCCGCTCATCGCGGCTTTCGATCACCGCTATGTGGTGCCCGTCGTTCCCCTCGCCTGCCTCGCCGCCGGACTCGCCCTGAGCTCCCGTACACGGGGTTCTCGTACGCAGGGTTCTCGTGGGCAGGGTTCTCGTGGGCAGGGTTCTCGTGGGCAGGGCTCTCGGGGTTCAACGCCGGCGCACGTGTAGGCGGACGACGGCGGGAAGGTCGGGCAGGGCCACCGCGCCGCGAACCCGTGAGATCGCCGTGCGGTCGAGACGGTCGATCACCTCGGGCAGGTCGGCATCCGGCCGCAGCGACAGCGACACCCGCATCCTGCGCTCGCCCACGAGCCTGACCTTGATGTCGGCTACGCCGTCGACGCCCTTCAGCGCGACGCCCAGCATCGCGGCGCCAGAGCCGGTACGGCTCCCGCGGCGCCGCCAGCCGAGCGCGGAGGCGAGCCAGCGGGACGCGGCCAGCGCGAGCAGCAGCGCGGCTCCGGCGGCCAGCGGCCAGACCCAGGGCCTGCCCTCGGTGAGCGAGCCGAGGTCCACGATCGGGTCGTCCGGACGGTCGAGCCGGACGGACATCAGATAGCCACCCGCGCCGATCAGGGCCAGGCCCACCAGGCCGATCCCGACGCGGTTCCCCAGATGTGGGAGCACCGTCACATCCTCCGCCCGCGCAGCCGTACGACCACTTCGTGGTGGCCGTAAGCGCCGAGGCCGGAGAGCCGGTCGCCGACCGCGGCGCCGATCTCACGGAGCAGTTCTCCTGGCCGGTCCGCGTCGGTGACCACCGTGACCTCGATCTGCCTGCGCAGGACGCGCACGCGGGCGTGCTCGACACCGACGAGGCCGTGGTCGTGGCCATCGTCATGAACCTGCGCGCGGCCCTGGTCTCGGACCTGCGCACGACCCTGGTCGTAGCCGTCGTCCGCCGCTTCGTACGCCGCCGCGGCGAGCGTGCGGCGCAGTCCGGAGCGGGTGAGGCCGATGGCGAGCAGCGGATCGTCGGTCTCCAGTGGCACCAGCCTGGGGCGTCCGGGAACCACGGCGAGGGCCACCAGCCCGGCCCCGCAGACGATCATGACCATCGCGACCGTCGGGACGACGGGATCGCCGAAGGTCACCGACAGCACGTGGCCCATCCGCGGCCACAGCGCCGACGGCCGTACGGCGAAGCCCGCCATCGCGGCGACGATCTCGGCGAGCCCCGCCCAGGCGAGCAGGGAGAGCACGGCGGCCACGATGATCCCCACCGGCGTGCGGGCCGGCCGCAGTGCTCGCTCGGGAGAGCCGGAGCCGACGGCCTCCCGGTACGGGAATCCCGTGACAAGGTCTTGGACCACGCTCACCTGTCCCCCACCTCTCTCTTACCTGCTCATGAATTGGGTACAACGCCGCTCGACCCCGGCGCGCCCCTCACCCGCCGAGCTGGGCGATCTTGGGAGATCGATGCCGCGGACTTTACGAAGCCGGAGTTCGATGTGGGGGGGAGGGACAGGGTGAGGCCGGGCCCGAGGCCGTCGGCTGGATCACAGATAACATGAACCTTGCTCATGAAAATCGGCCGTACCGGTACTAAGCTGCGGACATGGACGACCCCCGGCGCCTCGGCCGTGAACGCCCGAACGAACACCACGCAGACGGACACGCAGCCAGACAGGACACAGCCTGGCAGGACACGGACAGGCGGAACACGGACAGGCGGAACACGGACAGGCGGAACACGGACAGGCGGGACACGGCAGGGCCACACGCGGACAAGCAGCGCCTGGACACCGCCACGGCCGCGTTGGAGCCCCCCTTCGCCGTTCTCGACATGGACGCCCTGCTGGCCAACGCCGCGGACATGGTCCGGCGGGCGCACGGCAAGCCGATCCGGGTGGCCAGCAAGTCGATCCGCTGCCGGCCGATCCTGGAACGGGTCCTCGCCATGGACGGTTTCTCCGGGATCATGGCGTTCACCCTGCCCGAGGCCCTCTGGCTGGTCTCCACCGGGCTGCGCGACGTGCTGGTCGCCTATCCGACGGTGGACCGCGACGCCCTGCGCGCCCTCGGCTCCGACGAGCGCGCCGCCCGCGAGATCACCGTGATGGTCGACTCCCCCGAGCACCTCGACCTGATCGACGGAGTCATCGGCGCTTACGGCCTCACCCACCCGATCCGGGTGTGCCTCGACATCGACGCCGCCTTCGTGGCCTTCGCCGGGAAACTCCGGGCCGGTGCGCTGCGCTCACCCGTACGCTCTCCGGAGCAGGCCGTGGCCCTCGCCGACGACATCGCCAAGCGTCCCGGCCTGCGACTGGTCGGACTGATGTCGTACGAAGGGCAGATCGCCGGCGTCGGCGACGACGTTCCCGGGATGTACGGCGCCCTGGTGCGCTGGATGCAGGGCAGATCGCAGCGGGAGCTGGTGACCCGGCGCGGCCGGACCGTGCGGGCCGTACGGCGGGTCGCCGAGCTGGAGTTCGTCAACGGCGGCGGCACGGGAAGCATCGAGAAGACGGTGCGGGAACGCGCGATCACCGAGGTGGCGGCGGGTTCGGGGCTGTTCCATCCCCGGCTGTTCGACTTCTACCGGAACTTCACCGGCCGTCCGGCCGCGCTGTTCGCGCTGCCCGTGGTGCGCCGGCCCGGTCCGCGCGTCGCGACCCTGCTCGGCGGGGGCTATCACGCCTCGGGACCACCCGGTCCCACCCGGCTGCCCCAGCCGTACCTGCCGGCCGGGCTGCGCTACGACCCCGACGAGGGCGCCGGCGAGGTGCAGACGCCGGTCCTGGGCGAGGCCGCCGCCGACCTGCGGGTGGGCGACCGCGTCTGGTTCCGGCACGCGAAGGCCGGCGAGCTCAGCGAGCGGTTCGCGAGCTTCCACGTGATCGAAGGGGACCGGGTCGTCGGCGAGGTCCCCACCTACCGCGGTGAGGGCAAGACCTTTCTCTGATCTCGCGGAAGTTTCGTCCCGCCCGTGTGCCGTCCTGCCGGTTCCGTACGGCTCGTGCGGTTCTGCCGGTTCCGTACGGCTCCCTGCCGTACGGCTCGTCCTGTCGGACTGCTTCTTACAGCTCGTTCTGGCCGGCTCGTTCTGAGCAGCTCGTTCTGGTTAGCTCGTTCTGTCGGGCTCAGCGCGTGCGGCGGCGCAGCAGCACGACCGCCGCACCGATCGCCACCACGGCGCCGATGCCGATGAGCAGGGGACCCACGCTCCTGGCGGGCGGTCCGTCCTCCTCGACCGGGGCGTAGGTGGTGAATCTGCTGGGATGACCGCGCAGAGCGTCTTCGAGTGACGTCACGAACTGCCTGGCGCCGGACTTCGCCTTGGTCACGCTCCGTTCCGCCACCCGCTTCGGGCTCACCCGGTCGGCGATGGCGTCCACCGTACGCGCCAGTTCCGCCCGGGTGCGCTCGATCTGCCGCTCCAGCGCATCGGGATCGGTTTCCGCCATGCGATCCCCCCTCCTGTGGTATTCGTATGCGATCAGTCTGCCAGGTCCGGTACGCGCCGCGCGCGGCGGCGGAACCGGTAGCTTGGGTCAGACGCGGTTCCCCGAAGGAGGCCACGATGAGCAAGCTCGAGACCGGCGACGCCGCGCCGGACTTCACCCTCCCCGACGCCGACGGGAACGACGTCTCGCTGGAGTCGTTCCGCGGCAGGCGGGTCATCCTGTACTTCTACCCGGCGGCGATGACCCCCGGCTGCACGAAGCAGGCCTGCGACTTCCGCGACAACCTCGACGCGCTGGCGGGCGAGGACCTCGTCGTGCTCGGCGTCTCCAAGGACAAGCCCGCCAAGCTGCAGCAGTTCCGCGAGCGCGACGCGCTCACCTTCCCGCTGCTGTCGGACCCGGAGCTCGACGTGCACAAGGCGTACGGCGCATACGGCGAGAAGCTGAACTACGGCAAGAAGATCATGGGCGTCATCCGCTCGACTTTCGTCATCGACGCCGACGGCAAGGTGGAGAAGGCCCTCTACAACGTGAAGGCCACCGGCCACGTCGCCCGCCTTATGAAGGACCTCGCCATTTCCTGACTTGCCCCCATAATGCGCCCCACCCAAAATGCGCCCCACCCAAAATGCGCCCGACCCGAAATTGTCAGTGCCGCTCGTTAAAGTCGCGGCATGACCAATTCCAGGTACATCCGGAAACTCCTCACCGAGGCGGCGAATTCGATCGGCATCGCCGATGTGCTGCGCCACCTGGGGCTCTCCATGGCAGGCGGCGACCACGCCCGCATCGGCCGTCGACTCAAGCACTTCGGCATCGACACGTCCCGCTTACTCGGGCAGGCGCACACCCGAGGTCGACGCCTGTCGCGACGGCCTGCCGAAAAAGTCCTCGTCGTGATGCCACCCGGATCCGGCCGCCAGAAGCCCACCAAGCTCCGAGGAGCCTTGGAGAAGGTCGGGGTTCCCTACCGCTGCGCAGGTTGTAGGATGGATGGCGCTTGGCTCGGTCAGCCGCTGACGTTGCACATCGACCACATCAACGGCGACCGGCGTGACAACAGAAAAGAAAACCTTCGGTTTCTCTGCCCGAACCGTCGTTCTCGAACAGAGAATTTCGCGGGCAAAGGAAAAGGGGTCGTAGCCCAATTGGCATGAGGCAACGGCTTTAGGTGCCGTAAAGTGCGAGTTCGAATCTCGTCGACCCCACTCCACTTCTCGGAAAAGACCGGGAAATGAGAGCGTTTCGGGTTCGGCGCGGCCGGCACGGACATGGTCGGCGCGCCGGACCACGTTCGCGGCGAACATGGGCGCGATCACGCCGCGATCATGATCGGACATGGGCGACCGCCCGCGGACAGGTCGGCTCCGACCCCTATGCGGTCGTAACGCTGCGACCTGAGTCGTAGACGGGGATCCGTCTGCAGGGGGACCCGTGACTGAGCAGCCGATACGTACAGTTGAACCGTGTTCGGCAGATTGCGTGCGTGGGGTCGGCGCCACTCGAAGCTGGTGGACGTCCTCACGGTCTCACCACTGTGGCTGATCTCCCTGTTCACCCTGAGGTTCTACACCAATACCGCTCCGACGGATGTCACCCACATCGGCGTCCCCGGTCTTCTGCTGCTGACCCTCGCCCTGCTGATTCCGCTGATCTGGCGGCGGAGCCGTCCCCGCGAGGTGTTCGCGGTCGTCGCCCTCGTCTGCTTCGGCCAGTGGCTGGCCAACGTCGACATCACGCCGGCGAACCTGTCCGTCCTGGTCGCGATGTACGGCGTCGCCGCCAGGTGCACGACCGCCTGGGGCATCGCCGCGGGCGTGGTCACCGAGTTCGGCCTGCTGCTCGCCATGATCAGGTGGGGCGGCGGCCATGTGATCCAGCCGTTCCTGACCACGTCGGTGTTCGTGGTCACCATCTGGATCACCGGCATCTACACGAACATGCGGCGACGCTACATCGACAGCCTGTTGGAGCGGGCCGAACGGGCCGAACGGGAGCGGGACCAGCAGGCACGCATCGCGGCCGCCGCCGAGCGCGCCCGCATCGCCCGGGAACTGCACGACGTCGTCGCGCACAACGTCAGCGTGATGGTCGTGCAGGCCGACGGCGCGGCGTACGCGCTCGACAGCGACCCCGAGCAGACCCGGCACGCGCTGCGGACCATCTCCGGGACCGGACGGCAGGCGCTGGCGGAGATGCGGCGGCTGGTGGGCGTGCTCAGGCAGAACGCCGGGAGCCCGGCGGAGGAGTACGCGCCACAGCCGGGCGTCGCCCAAATCGAGGAGCTGGTCCGGCACGTCCGCGACTCCGGGCTGCCGGTCGAACTCGCCGTGTCGGGCACGCCGCGCGACCTCCCCGAGGGCGAGCAGCTGGCGATCTATCGGATCGTCCAGGAGGCGCTGACCAATACCCTCAAGCACGGCGGCCCCGCCGTCCGGGCCAGGGTCGAGATCGCGTACGGCCCGGGCGACGCCGTGCTGCGGATCGTCGACGACGGCCGGGGCGCGGCGGCCGTCCATGCCGAGGGCGGCCACGGGCTTATCGGCATGCGAGAGCGGGCCTCGATGTACGGCGGGAGCGTCGAGGCGGGCCCCCACGCGGGCGGCGGATTCCAGGTCGTCGCGCGGATCCCGCTCGGCGTGCCGGTGTGAGAGAACGGGAACGGGAACGGACACGATGATTCGCGTGATGCTGGTCGACGACCAGGAGCTGGTACGGGCCGGGTTCCGGATGGTCCTGGGCGCCCAGCCGGACATCGAGGTCGTCGGCGAGGCGCCGGACGGGCAGGCGGCGGTGGAGGCGCTCAAGGGCGTGGGCGAGGGCACAGGCGAGGGTACGGTCGAGGCCGACGTGGTGCTGATGGACGTCCGCATGCCGCGGATGGACGGCGTCGAGGCGGCCCGTCGCATCTGCGCGGCGCCTGACGGTCCGAAGGTGCTCATCCTGACCACCTTCGACCTCGACGAGTACGCGTTCGCGGCCATAAAGGCGGGTGCCTCGGGCTTCCTGCTCAAGGACGTGCCGCCCCCCGAGCTGATCAGCGCGATCCACTCGGTCCACTCCGGTGACGCGGTGGTCGCCCCCAGCACGACGCGCCGGCTGCTCGACCGCTTCGCCACGCACCTCCCTGACGGGGATGCCAGGGCGAGGCGGGACGCGGACGTGCTGACCGCACGCGAGCGTGAGGTCCTCCTCCACGTGGCCCGGGGGTTGTCGAACACGGAGATCGCCGGGCTGCTGCATCTCGCGGAGGCGACCGTGAAGACCCACCTCGGCCGGGTGCTCGCCAAGCTGAACCTGCGCGACCGTGCCCAGGCCGTCGTCTACGCCTACGAAACGGGACTGGTCCGGCCGGAGGCCGGCAGTTAGACACGTCGGCCGGAGGCCGGCGGTCAGACACGTCGGCCGGAGGTCGGCGGAGGAGACACCGCCGGCCAGATCATGCCGGCGGCTGAGGCCGGACTACATCACAAGTCGCACATAAGGCACACCGATCACCGGAGTAGCGCTACTCAGGTCCGTTCCACAGGCTGAGGGAACGGAAAGATCCCGGTCATAGCGTGGTCGGCATGACCACAACAACAACCACCGAGGTCCGTACCGCCGTCACAGCGAGAGGACTGACCAAGGTTTACGGCGAGGGCGACGCGGCGGTGCATGCGCTGCGGGGGATCGACGTCGGCTTCGCCACCAAGGCGTTCACGGCCATCATGGGGCCGTCCGGATCGGGCAAGTCCACGCTCATGCACTGCCTCGCCGGGCTCGACTCGGTGACCGGCGGCCAGATCACCATCGGCGACGTCGAGATCACCGGGCTGAACGACAAGCAGCTCACGCTGCTGCGGCGCGAGCGCGTGGGGTTCATCTTCCAGGCGTTCAACCTGTTGCCGACGCTGACGGCCGAGCAGAACATCCGGCTGCCGTTGGAGATCGCGGGACGGCAGGCCGACCAGGTGCTGTTCGACCAGGTGATCGACACGGTCGGCCTGCGGGACCGGCTGAGGCACAAGCCCGGTGAGCTGTCCGGCGGCCAGCAGCAGCGGGTCGCCGTGGCGCGGGCGCTGATCGGCAAACCCCAAGTGATCTTCGCGGACGAGCCCACCGGCAACCTCGACTCCCGCAGCGGCGCCGAGGTGCTGTCGTTCCTGCGCCGGTCCGTCCGCGAACTCGACCAGACGATCGTGATGGTGACCCACGACCCGGTTGCCGCGTCCTACGCCGACCGGGTGGTCTTCCTCCGTGACGGACTGCTGGTCAGTGAGCTGAC
This sequence comes from Sphaerimonospora mesophila, assembly GCF_001417795.1. Classification (NCBI taxonomy): domain Bacteria; kingdom Bacillati; phylum Actinomycetota; class Actinomycetes; order Streptosporangiales; family Streptosporangiaceae; genus Sphaerimonospora; species Sphaerimonospora mesophila. The sequence continues at coordinate 333,656 of NZ_BCBX01000030.1, forward strand.
CAATCCGACGCCGCAGCGGGTCCTCGACACGCTGATGGCGCTGGAGGCCTGAGCCGTGTTCAAGACCACCCTCGCCGGTCTGTTCGCGCACAAACTGCGCCTGCTGCTCACCTCCCTGGCGATCACGCTGGGGGTGGGCTTCATCGCCGGCACGTTCGTGCTGACCGATACCATCGACGCCGGCTTCAACCGGGCGTTCGCCGCCGACGCCGCCAAGGTCGACGTGGTCGTGCTCCCGCGGGATGCCGACCAGTTGCCCCGGGAGACGCTCGACAAGGTCAGGGCCGTCCCGGGCGTACGGGACGCACAGCCGGTGATCAGCGGCGACGCCCCGCTGATCGGCAAGGACGGCAAGACCGTCGGCGACGTCCCAACCTCCGGGGTGTCCATTCCGGCGAACCGGCTCAACGTCACGACCGGCCGGGCCCCCGCTGCCGACGGCCAGGCCGTACTGGACAAGAACACCGCCAAGGCCCAGGGATTCGAGCCGGGCGACACGATCTCGGTGCTCGGCCACGACAACGACCGGCACGACTTCCATCTCGTCGGCGTCTTCGACCCGGGCGTCGACCAGACCATCGCCTACCGCGGAGCGGTCGGCTTCACCTCGGCGGACGCCCTGCGGATCACCGGCGCGAAGGGCTTCCGCGAGATCGACGTCGTCACCGCAGGACCCTCCCCCGAGAGTCTCCGTACGACCGTCGAGGAGGCCGTCGGCACCGGCACGATCGTCCAGACGGGCCAGGAACGCGCTCGGGACCTCGCCGAGCGCAACGGCGCCGACACCGCCTTCCTGAAGATGGGCCTGCTGCTGTTCGGCGTGATCGCGCTGCTCGTCGCCGGACTGGTGATTTACAACACGTTCAACATCCTGGTGGCCCAGCGGACACGTGAGATGGCGTTGCTGCGCTGCATCGGCGCGACCCGGCGCCAGGTGTTCGGGTCGATCGTGCTGGAGTCGGTCGTCGTCGGGCTGCTGTCGTCCGTCCTCGGGCTGCTGGCCGGTCTCGGCCTCGGCGCGGCCGCGGTGGCCCTGCTGCGCGGTGTCGACGCCGGCATCCCCACGGGCACTGTCGGCCTGACCCCCCAGACGATCGCCGTCGGGCTCGTGACCGGACTCGCCGTCACCGTGGCGGCGGCGCTGCTGCCGGCCCGCCATGCGACCAGGGTCGCCCCGATCGCGGCGCTGCGCACCCAGGTCGAGGAGCAGACCTTCCGCACCGGGGTGGCCCGGGTGGTCTTCGCCGGCCTGTTCGCACTGGCCGGCATCGCAGTGACCGCAGCGGCCGTGAGCCTGAAGCCGGGCGAGGCCGGGCTGATGATGGCCATGGGCGGCGGCGTGCTGGTCTTCTTCGCGGTGCTCATCCTGGGCCCGGTGATCGTCAAGCCGCTGAGCGGGCTGGCGGGTTGGCTGCCGGCGCGGCTTTTCGGCGTGCCGGGACGGCTGGCCGTCACCAACGCTCGGCGCAACCCCAAGCGTGCGGCGACCACGACGATCGCGCTCACCATCGGCGTCACGCTGATGACGTCCATGTCCGTGATGACCGCCACCGTCCGGGCGACGGTGAGCGCGGAGCTCGACCGGCAGTTCCCGGTGGACTATCTCGTCTCGGCGCAGACGGGTGAGGTGCCGCGTGCCGCGGTGGACGCGCTGCGCGCCCGCCCCGAGCTCACCGGCGTCACCGAGATCCAGGAGGCCGAGGCCACGGTGAACGGACAGAAGCGGCAGGTCGGCACGGTGACACGGTCGGCGATCGGCACCACGGTCAAGCCGGAGACGTCGTCGGGTTCGATGGACGGATTCGGCCCGGGTGAGGTCGCTGTGGGCGACTCCATCGCCAAGGACCTCGGTCTCAAGGTCGGCGACATGGTCACGGTCAGGCCGGGCGGGGGAGACGACATCCGGCTCAAGGTGATCGCGGTGGTGAAGTCGGACGTTTCCATGCTGCCGATGGTGACGATCCCTGAGGAGACCTTCAATCGCTCCTTCACGAAGGTGTTCAACCGCGCCATCATGGCCAACGCCGCCGAGGGGGTGTCGGCCGACCGGGCGCGCAAGGCTCTCGACGACGCCACTCGTCCCTACCCGGCGGTCCAGGTCGGCAGTACGACCGAGATCCGCAGTCAGTTCGACGACGCGATGAACATGGTGCTGCTGGTCGTGACCGGCCTGTTGGGGCTCGCCATCGTCATCTCGCTGCTGGGGATCGCCAACACGCTGTCGCTGTCGGTGCACGAACGCACACGGGAGTCCGCGCTGCTTCGCGCCCTCGGGCTGACCCGCCCACAGCTTCGACGCATGATCGCGACCGAGGCCCTGGTCCTTGGGCTCGTGGGCGCACTCGTCGGCGTCGTCCTCGGCATCGTGTTCGGCTGGGCCGCCACGCAGACGTTCTCGAACAACGTGTCCTTCCAGCTCCCGGTGGCCGAGATTCTGATCTTCATCGCGGCTTCCGGACTGGCCGGAGTGATCGCGGCGCTGCTGCCCGCCCGGCGGGCGGCCCGGGCCTCGATCGTGGGGTCGCTGGCGGCCACCTGACGCCGCCGCGCACGCACGGGCCGCTGCTCACCGGTGCGCCTCGCGGAATTCCTTGTCGAGTCGGATTTCCGCGAGGTGCGCCTCGGGGGCGAGCAGCGGCCCCGAGGCCACAGATCCCCGGCGCCGATCAATGGTGCTGATCAGAAGTGCCGATCAGAAGTGCCGATCAGAGGTGCTGCCCGTGCCGGTCGATGACCACGCTGAACACGCCGGTCACCTCCTCGTACGGCGGCTCGACCGCCATGTGACCCCGCTGGGCGTCGATCCAGAGCACCTCACCCCGCCAGTTGACGGCGTTCCAGGCGTGGCTGCCGCCCGTGGGCCACCGGGTGATGAGCACGGCGGAGGCGCCGTGGCCGCCGAAGATCAACCGCTGGGCGATCGCGACGTAGGCGCGGCGACCATGCCCCACGTACTCGAACCGGTGGCCCAGCCATTCCTCCGCCCGGGCCACGCCCCCGGTCTCCCCGGTCGGAAGCGGCCTGCCGAGCACGTCGTACTCCGGATGCCGGCGCGCCGCCACGACGGGCTCGCCATGCCAGGTCGAGATCACCGCGAGTGAGCAGTCGAGCGCGTTGGTGGCCCTGAACGGGTCCTCCGAGGGTCCCTCCGCGTTGATCAGCCTGATCCACATGCCGCGCGGGTCGGGAAAGCGTTCGCATACCGCCTGAGCCAGACACGCCTGCGCCCGCGGATCCGGCGCAGCCAGCCCGCCGGTCCTGCCGTACGGCCTGGTCTCCTCCAACCTCGGCGGACGGCCCGGACGGTCGAGCCAGTCACACTCAGGGGGCTCTGTGATCATCGGAAGCGCCGTGTTTCCCAGAAGCCCAACGTTGCCCGGGTACGCCGTGTTCATCGGAAGCCCTGTGTTCAATGGAAGCCCCGGGGTCACGGCCGGAGACACGATGACCTCCGTCCCCGGAATGACGGCCGTGCCGTCCGGTTCCGCCGCGTCTTCCGCCCCGTTCATCTCCGCACCGACAGCGTCGTCCGCCCCCTCGGCCGACTCGCCGGTGGTCCCATCGACGGTCCCGTCCGTGGTCCCATCAGTGGTCTCATCAGTGGTCTCGTCGGCGAGCTCGCCGGCCCGATCCGCGGTCCAGTTCTCGGCGGCTCCTCCCGGTTCGCTCCGGGAGATGGCATCGGCCGCCGCGTGGACCGTCTTGATCTTCCGTACGAACAGGTCGCCGAACCGCGGACCCGCCGTACCGTCCGTACCGAGGAAACCGTAGGTGAAACCGTTCTTGCCGTTCAGACCGTTCTTGCCGTTCAGGCTGATCGGGTCGTTCGGGCCCGTCGAACCGTTGGCGGTGCCGTTCAACAGGGCGGCGATCCGACCCTCCAGGCGGCGCTCCTTCGGCCCGTGTTCCTTGAGTCCGTGTTCCTTCAGCCCGTGCTCCTTGAGTCCGCGCTCGGCAAGCGGCTCCGGCGGCGGAGCCTGAGCCTCGGCGGCCCGCTCGTAATCACGCCACCTGCGTCCGTCGGCCGTCACAACGGGGTTGTACACACCGGACGGCAACCGCCACCGGGCAAGACGACGGAACTTCTCCTGATTCATGTGCTGCGGCCCCCTTCTTCGCACATCAGGGTGCCGATGCTAGGACGGACCACACGGAAAGGACGGTCGATTTTCCCAACTCCAGACCCACCCCTGGGCATAGCCCGTGGTTCGGTCCCGGATCTTCGATTCGTGCTCACCGAGGAGTACGGGCAAGGGAAGCCGATCGTGCCGTCGCTGGGTCGGGTCTCGACCGAACACCCGGTGTACGGACACGCCGGCGGCGGATCACCGCCAGGCGAGGAGTTGGAACCAGACGGACTTTCCGTACGGAGTGAGCTCCCAGCCCCAGCGGTGGGAGAACATCTGGACGATGGCGAGCCCCCGGCCGCGCAGGTCGTAATCGCCGGCCTGGCGGGGCCGGGGCAGCGCGCTACACGAGTCGTGTACGTCGACCACGAGCAGATCACGGTCCCGGCTGACCGTCACCCGCACGGTGCTCGTCTCGGGAACGCCCACCGAACCGTGGGTGATCGCGTTCGTGACGAGTTCCGAGGCCAGGAGCTCGGCGATCTCCGGAATGTCCTCGGCTGCGGCCCAGTCGGCGGCCACGTCCCGTACGAACCGGCGAACCGAGGCCAGGCAATGTGGGTCACGCGGGATCCACTTCTCCCCCAACACCGGGCCGACCCGTTCCGGCACGTCCTGATCGTCAGCCGGGGGCGTTCGCGGTTCGACTGACTTGAGGTCCTCAGCCGTTTCGACGGCCTCGGCTGTCTCTATCATCGGCTTCTCCCAGCTTGAAACCGCCTCGTCGTTGATTTACTCCCCCAGCGTGCCGAGACGCCACTACTCTCTGTACAGATTTGATTACCAAGGCCGACATTTGGCAGTCGGCTGGACGCGATTGAACTCCGACAGGGGGTGACATTGTGGTCGATACCTACTCACCCCACTCCCTATGGGGGCAGGAAACTGCGCCACATCGGCAGCAGGCCGTGCCGCCCCAGGCCCGGCTCGCCCGGAGGGTCCACTTCAGCGAGTCGCTGATCAGCGGGGTCGAGACCGGGCAACCGCCGACCGGGACGACTGGAGAGGCGGTTCGCTCAGCGTCTTGTCGGGAGTGTCATGAGACTGAGCCGCGGATTCGTTGGATCAGACACCAGAGATCAGTGCTGGGATTCGACCGCGGCGGTGAGCCGTCGCCGACATGCTTCCTCTCGAGAGCTCGAGCTCGGAGAACGGCGGCGTCGTGCCGTTCCACGAGCTGCTGAAGAGCTCGCGTGGTGAGTACCTTTTCACAGCCCAGAAGCGTCTTCGCCATGTCTTGCGCCCTATGGCGATCAAGATTGGCCCACTGATCCCTGAAGTGAAGGATGAACCATAACTCGATGCAGGGGTTGGATATCGCGACGTTGATCCCGGCATGGAGCGCAAGATCGATGGCCCGATCAAGATTCCGGTGTTCATCGACATCGAACACGCACCAGTACTCGTCGAAGGCCTTGCCGCGCCGTCGCTTCTCCTCGCGAAGGTCGGCTTCCCTGCGATCTCGCGCTGCCTCCACCAGTTGGAGAGGTCCACCGTGGAAATCGTCTATCACGACGATGATCCGATCACGGTGGAGCCGGTGCCATTGCTGAAGGTAGAGGGGTTCTGTCTTCCTGCCCTCAGTGAAGACCAGGATCTCGCCGCGTTGAGCGGGCCCCGGCCGTCGAGCCCTCCGGGGCCGCCGCGATCCGCCCCTCATCCGCACTCGCCGGGGGTGGGCCGAACGGCCGCGGAGAACTCATGATGGCTCACGATCGGGGTGGCACCGTAACGTCCGGTGAGATAGCGTCGCCCGATCGCTTCTTCCTTCCTCGGCCCGAGATCCGACAGCGGATACAGTCGAGTGCTGCCGTCGGCGAGCTTCTCCGTGAACCAGATCTGGTCTCGACCAAGCACCCGCTCCCCCGTCGCCCCTCCAAGAAGCGTGGCGTCATGCGAACTGAAGATCAGTTGAGCACCGAGGGGATTGGCTTCGGGATTCTGAAAAAGACGGATCAATTGTGTGACGAGCGTCGGGTGCAGGCTCGCTTCGAGTTCGTCGGCCAGCAGGACGGACCCATGCTCCAGCGCGGAGACGGTGGGACCGATCAGGCCGAGCCAGACCAGGGTGCCTAGTGACTCCTCCTGAACGTCGAAATCGACCTCCTCGTTCGCACCGGTATGGCTGAGCACCAGCCCCATCTCAGTGAGGTCGATCTCGGGTGCCGCCTCCGCTTCCTCTTCGCGGCCGACGAGGATCTTTACCGCACGGCGGACCCGGTCCACGACCTGTGGATCGAGCGGCCGGATCCGAACGTCCGAGATGCCGAGATCCGCGGCTTTGATCAATGCGAGGACCCGATCACGGCTGTCGTCATGCCGGAGGAGGTCGGTGGTAAACGCCCATCGCATCTGCCGACTGGACGCTTCGGCGAGAAGGAGATTCCGTTCGAACCACTGGAAGAGAGGCAGCAGATCGGGATGGCCGCCCGCTGCGGCCGCGGACAGGAACAGCGAGTTGGGTCTGGTGATCTTCTCGATGGCTCGGCCCACGGCACGATTGCTTGATCCCAACGCGATCGGCTCACCTGCCTCCCGGCCGAACAGCAAGGAGGCACGGCCGCGAGGGTAACGGTAGGCCCATTCACGCAGCACTCGATCGTCGTCGAAGATCACTCCATACTCATGCCGTATGCCGTGCAGGACAAGGTCGATTTCGAAGCGGGTCGGCCTGCCGACGGCGTCGCCATCGAGCCGAAACGGGTGCCGAGGCATACCTCCGGACGGATCACCGGAGCGGAACGACAGCAGGACGTGACTGCGGAGCTCGCCCATGGCCTTGAGCACATTGGTCTTTCCAGACCCGTTGGCACCAAAGAGGCCCGCGACTGGGAGCACCTGGAGAGGACGCCCGCCCTGACGCCACGGCACTTCGCGGGGCACGTCCTGCTCCGCGAGCGCGGTGGCCTCCATCGAGAACTCCATCTCGTCACGGAACGAGCGAACGTTCTCCATGCGGAATGCCAGCAGCATAGACGTGGGACCAGCCTCATAGTCCCTCATGAGGCCGATTATTGCCGGTTACCCGCGATTTTTCAATCGAAAGAAGTGCTATGTAGGCACGCCGAAATCCGGTCGGATCGGTTTATCGATCTTTAAGCCGATTCGGCGATGCGGATTTCCGGTTACGGGGTGTCAGCGGACGGCCTGGGTGATGATGGGGACGAGGGCACGGAAGGCGCGGCCGCGGTGGCTGATGGCGTCCTTCTCCTCGGCGGACATCTCGGCGGTCGTCCGGCTCTCGCCGTCCGGTACGAAGATCGGGTCGTAGCCGAAGCCGCCCGTTCCGCGCGGCTCGCGGATGAGGGTGCCGTAGACCGCGCCGTCGACCACGTGTTCCTCGCCCGATGGCAGCGCGAGCGCCGCGCTGCAGGCGAAATGGGCCTGACGGCGGCCGTCGGGCACGTCGGAGACCTGGGCCAGCAGCAGGTCGAGGTTGGCCTTGTCGTCGCCATGCGAGCCCGACCAGCGGGCCGAGAAGATCCCCGGCATGCCGTTCAGCGCGTCGACGCAGAGCCCGGAGTCGTCGGCGATCGCGGGCAGCCCGCTCCCGGCCGCCACGGCGTGCGCCTTGAGCAGCGCGTTCTCGGCGAACGTGCGGCCGGTCTCGGCCACCTCGCCGATCTCGGGGAAGCCGTCCAGGCCCACGATCTCGACCGGCACCGCGGCCTCGGCGAGGATCCGGCGCAGCTCTACGATCTTCCCGGCGTTGCGCGTGGCCAGGACCACCTTGTTCATTCCACGAACCTCCGAAGACGAGATCAGGCGAGCGCCTGGGCCTGCATGCGGGTCAGCTCGGCGCAGCCCGCGGTGGCGAGGTCGAGCAGCCCGTCCAGCAGGGCCCGGTCGAACGGCGCGCCCTCCGCCGTGCCCTGCACCTCTACGAAGTCGCCGCCGCCGGTCATCACGACGTTCATGTCGGTCTCGGCCTTGACGTCCTCGGTGTAGCAGAGGTCGAGCAGCGGCTCGGTGCCGATCACGCCGACCGAGACGGCGGCGACGGAGTTCACCAGCGGGTCGCCGGGGCACATCCGCCGCTTGCGCATCCAGGCCACGGCGTCGGCGAGGGCGACGTACGCCCCGGTGATCGCAGCGGTCCGGGTGCCTCCGTCGGCCTGCAGCACGTCGCAGTCGAGGAGGATCGAGTTCTCCCCGAGCGCCTTGTAGTCCACGCAGGCCCGCAGCGACCGGCCGATCAGCCGGGAGATCTCGTGCGTCCTGCCGCCGATCCTGCCGCGGACCGACTCCCGGTCGCTGCGTGTATTGGTGGAGCGGGGCAGCATGGCGTACTCGGCCGTCACCCAGCCCAGGCCGCTGCCCTTGCGCCAGCGCGGCACGCCGGCCTCGACGGTCGCGGCGCACAGCACCTTGGTCGCACCGAACTCCACGAGCACGGAACCCTCCGCGTGCGCGAGCCAGTTCCGGGTGATGGTCACGGGGCGAAGCTGGTCGGGTCGACGACCGTCTGAACGAGCCATAGTGGCCACCTTAATGCTCGATATGGTCATGAAAGGTCATAGACGGCACCGCTGCGTGCGAGTTCCATCCGGCCGTCGAATCCGCCGCGCGAGGCGTCGTCGAGGATCCGGGCGGGGTCGTGCCAGGGCACGAGGTGCGTGAGGACGAGCGTGCCGACCTCCGCGCGCGCGGCGTGCTCGGCCGCCTGGCGTCCGTTGAGGTGGAGGCCCGAGGGCAGTCCGGGGACGTCGGGAAACGACGCCTCGCACAGCAGCACGTCGGCCCCGCGGGCGAGCTCGACCAGCTCCGGGCTTTCGCCCGTGTCGGCGGAGTACGTCACGTGGCGGCCGCCGTAGGACACGCGGAAGCCGTACGTCTCGACGGGATGGTTCATCCGCGCGGTGGTCACCTCGAACGGGCCGATCCGCCGCACCCCGGACGTCAGCCGTACGAAGTCGAAGGATCTCTCCAGCACCGGCTCGTCCGGCATGGCGTACGCGGCGTTGAGCCTGCGATCGGTCCCGTCGGGGCCGTGGAGCGGCACCTTGGGCAGCGGGCCGTCCGGGGTGTAGGTGCGCACGACGTGATAGGCGCACACGTCGAGGCAGTGATCGGCGTGCAGGTGGGACAGACAGATCGCGTCGATGTCGTAGAGGCCGATGTGCCGCTGCAGCGCGCCGAGCGCCCCGCTGCCGAAATCGAGCAGCAGCCGGAAGCCCTCGGCCTCCAGGAGATAACAGGAGGACGGGCTGTCCGGCCCGGGAAAACTGCCCGAGCATCCGATGACGGTCAATTTCACAGCGAGCTCCCGGTGTCGGATTCGCCCATTGCTGACCCATCCTGCACCGTCCTGCGCAGCGCCGCGATCTCGACGGCCTGGATCTCCGGCCCGAGGAACCGCTGCCCGAGCTGCTCGAACAGGTCGGTGTCGCCCGTGGCGCGGAAGCGGTGGACGGGCTCGGTCGTCCCGTCGGACAGCCCTCGGTCGTGCAGGATCCGGTAGACGTCCTTGGCGGTCTCCTCCGCGCTGGACACCAGCGTGACCCCGTCGCCCGTGACGTACGACAGCGCACCGGTCAGCAGTGGATAGTGCGTGCAGCCCAGGATCAGCGTGTCGCACCCGGAGTCCTGGATGGGCTTGAGATAGCCGCGGATCACCTCGATGAGCTCGTCGCTCATCGTCTCGCCGCGCTCGACGAAGTCGACGAGCAGGGGCGCGGCGACCCCGACGAGTTCGACGTCGGGGGCGGCGGTGAAGGCGTCGTGGTAGGCCATCGACTCGATCGTCGCACGGGTGCCGATGACGCCGACCCGGCCGTTCCTGGTCGCCCGTACGGCACGGCGGGTGGCCGGCTGGATGACCTCGACGACCGGGACGTCGTACCGCTCCCTGGCGTCCCGGAGCACGGCCGCGCTGGCGCTGTTGCAGGCGATCACGAGCATCTTGACGTCGTGCTCGACGAGATGGTCCATCACCTCCAGCGCGTACGCCCGTACCTCGGCGATGCTCTTCGGCCCGTACGGCTGACGCGCGGTGTCGGCGACGTAGAAGATCGACTCGTTGGGCAACTGGTCGATGATCGCCCGGGCGACGGTCAGGCCGCCCACCCCGCTGTCGAAGATCCCGATCGCGCTGCTGTTGTCCGGCACGCTTCCCAAGATTAGGGGAAGCTCGGCGATCAGCCGCGGCCGACGCGAGCGATCTGGCGGGATTGGGCGACCAGTCGGCCCGCCGAGTCCCATACCTCGACGTCCTCGTCGAACCAGCCGTCGCTGATCAGCCGCCCGCCGCCGATGAGCGTGAGCCATCCGGGCGCGGGCAGCGCGCGCAGGTGCCAGGTCAGCTCGACCGTGGGGGCCCAGCCGCGAGCGCCGGCCGAGAACACCACCGGCGGCAGCGCGTCGACGGCCAGTGCGATCACGTAGGGGTCGGGGTCCTGCGGCTCGGCCATCCGGAAGTACGCCCGGCACTCCGGCCGCCCGGTCGGCTCCCCGGCGAGCCATCCGATCGTCGGGGGGTCGAACAGCATCTCCACCTGGGCGCCGAGATTCATGTTCGACTCGGTCTTGGGCACGGGCAGCGGCACGCAGGCGGCCAGGCCGGGCATCGGCGCCGACGGTCCGTCGGACCAGTCGGGCACGGCCGCCGGGTCGAGCGTCGCGGTCGTCACCAGGGCCTCGATGAACGACTCGTCGCCCTGCGTCAGCGTGGCCCGGGTCATCGCGGCCGTACGGCCGGCCTTGAGCGGGGTCAGCCGCACCGTGGCGGGCCCGGGCCGCGGCACGCGGAGGAACTGGGCGCTCGTGGACACCGGGTGGGCGTGCGGGGAGGCGTCGACGACGGCCCGCAGGACGGTGGCCAGCAGATAGCCGCCGTTCAGCGGACCGCCGATCGAGTACGCGTCGTCGAGACACACGTCATAGGTCGCGTCGTCGACCCTGATCGCCTGCGTCGCCTCATCGAATTTCGTCACCGCGCACCCGCCTCCCGAATGTTGTTCTGGAGCTACTGTAACCACTCCCCCACGGTGCGCAATTCATCAGGTCAAGCGATATGCAAGCAGTTTGTTACCCACACCCCCTAAAGTCTCGATCATCACTGTTATCCGCACTGGAAGTGAGATATGCCTGCCAATACGCCACCTAATCCTCCTTTTCCGGGGGATGAGGACCCTGATCGGACGGTCGCGTACCGAACACCGCGGCCTCCGCAGCAGGACTACGCGCGCACCGCCCAATGGCAGTACCCCGCCGGATTCGAGCCGGAGACACGCTTCGCATCGGAGGAACTCGGCCACGCCGCCCCGGCGCCCGGCCGGAAGGGTGGCCGCGGCTGGATCATCGCGCTGATCGCGGCGATCGTCGTGGCCGTGGTCGGTGGCGGCGGCGTCTGGGCCGCCGCGAAGCTCAGCGGCGGGGGCACCCAGCCCCACGAGGTGCTGCCCGGCAACGCGATCGCGTACGTGCGGCTCGACCTCGACCCCGCCGCGAATCAGAAGATCGCGCTGTTCGACATCGCCCGCAAGTTCTCCGCCACCAAGGAGACCTTCTCGGGTGACGATCCGCGCAAGGCGGCCTTCGAAGCGCTGCGCGGCAACGATCCGAAGCTCGCCCATGTGGACTACGCCAAGGACATCGAGCCGTGGCTGGGCGACCGGATCGGCTTCGCCGTACTCGCGCCGTCCCAGAAGGGCGGGGACCCGGGCGCGGTGATGGCCATCCAGGTCAAGGACGAGGAAGCGGCCCGCGCCGGCCTCGCGAAGATGGACGAGGGGATCGCCGAGCGGCAACGGACCGGCGTCGCGTTCCGCGACGGCTACGCGATCGTCACGTCGGACCAGAGCGCGGCCGACCAGTACGCCGCGGCGGCGCCGCTGTCGGAGAACACCCGGTTCACCGGAGACATGGACACGCTCGGCGAGCAGGGCGTGCTGTCCTTCTGGGCGGATCTCAGCCAGATCGCCGAGTCGAGCGGCTCGGGAGCGGACCCCGCCGCCGAGATCATCAAGGACGCGCGGCTCACCGGGGCGCTCCGGTTCGGCGACGACTACGCCGAGCTCATCGGCACCGCACGCGGCACCGATGTGAAGAGCGGCCAGACCCAGACCGTCGATCTCGGCGACCTGCCCGCCTCCACCGCCGCCGCCGTGGGCGTCTCGGGACTGGGCAAAATGCTGCAGGAGAACTGGGCCGACATCGAGAAGGCGCTCGGCGCACAGGCGCAGGCGCCGCAGCAGTACGGCCTGAGCATGCCGGACGACCTCGTCGCACTGCTCGGCGAGAGCATCACGCTCGCCATCGACACCGAGGGCCTGGACGCCCTCGATCCCAGGCTCGGCGCCGTCCTGGAGACCGACCCCGCCAAGGCCGACCCCGTGCTCGCGAAGCTGGAGTCCGCCCTCTCCGGCTCGGGGATGCCGCCCGGGCTGGGCAAGGCGCGGAGCGAGGGGAAGCTGGTCGTGGCGACATCCCAGGACTACGCGGACGAACTCGCCTCGGCGGGCGCCCTCCGCGACAACGAGACCTTCCAGAAGGCCGTTCCCGACGCCGAGGGCGCCGGTTTCGCCCTCTACGTGGACATGAACAGCGCGAAGGCCCTCTATCAGCGCGAGCTGCAGGGCGAGGCGAAGGCCAACGTGGACGCGCTGCGCGCGGTGGGGCTGAGCGGCAAGATCTCCGACGGCGAGGCGGGTTTCACCGTCCGCGTCGTGTTCAACTGAGCCCGTTCTCAGGGCCCGTCCCCGGGCCGGTCCGACGTGATCACAGGTCGCCGCATGTGATCACGTCGCCGGCTTCGGCGGAGCCTGTGGCAGTGCTCTTGTCCGGGTTTCATGAGCTCTTGCCGAGAGCTCGGATCAGGCCCAGAGCTGGCCTTCGAGGCGGCTCTCCGCCTCGTCGAGCGTTCCTTCGTACGCCCCGGTGGACAGGTACTTCCAGCCGCCGTCGGCGACGATGAACACGATGTCGGCCCGCTCCCCCGCGCGTGCGGCCTTGGTCGCGATGCCCAGGGCCGCGTGCAGGGCGCATCCGGTCGAGATGCCGGCGAAGACGCCCTCGGTCGCCAGCAGTTCGCGGGTACGCCGCAGGGCGTCGGCCGAGGTGACCGAGTAGCGCGTGGTCAGCACCGTGGGGTCGTACAGCTCGGGGATGAAGCCCTCGTCCACGTTGCGCAGGCCGTACACCAGCTCGCCGTACCGCGGCTCGGCGGCCACGATCTGCACGTCCGGCACATGCTCGCGCAGGTAGCGCCCGACGCCCATGAGCGTGCCCGTGGTGCCGAGTCCCGCCACGAAGTGGGTGACGGTCGGCAGATCGGCGAGGATCTCCGGCCCGGTCGACTCATAGTGTGATCGCCAGTTGGCCGGGTTGCCGTACTGGTACAGCATCACCCAGTCCGGATGTTCGGCCGCCAGGCTCTTGGCCACCCGTACCGCCTCGTTGGAACCCCCGGCGGCGGGTGAGGAGATGATCTCCGCGCCGTACATGCGCAGGAGCTGGCGGCGCTCCTCCGACGTGTTCTCGGGCATCACACAGACCAGGCGGTATCCCTTGAGCCGGGCCGACATGGCCAGCGAGATGCCGGTGTTGCCGGAGGTCGGCTCCAGGATCGTGCAGCCGGGGGCGAGCAGGCCGTCCTTCTCGGCCTGCTCGATCATCCACAGCGCGGGCCGGTCCTTGACCGACCCGGTCGGGTTCCGGTCCTCCAGCTTCGCCCAGATCCGCACCTCTTCGGACGGCGAGAGGCGCGGCAGGCCGACCAGAGGGGTGTTGCCGACCGAGTCGATCAGCGAGTCGAAGCGCATCTAGCGCGCTCCGGCGGCTGCACCCGACCCGCCGGCGACGGCCGGCAGGACGGTCACGGTGTCGCCGTCGGCGACCGGGGTGCCCAGGCCGCCGAGGAAGCGCACGTCCTCGTCGTTCAGGTAGACGTTCACGAAGCGGCGCAGGCCGCTGTCGTCCACCAGGCGCTCCCTCAGGCCGGGGTGGCGCGCCTCCAGATCGCCGATGAGCTCCTCGAGCGTGGCGCCCTTGGCGTGCACCGCCTTGGCCCCATCGGTGTAGTTACGCAGGATGGTCGGAATGCGGACCTCGACGGCCATCTCGCTCAATCTCCTTGTTCGGTGGTCATCATGGTTCGGTAGGTCATCATGACAAGCGGGCGTCCACTCGACTGGAACATGGCCGGGCGGCCGGAGATTCCGGGTTCGACGCCATGTGCGGTGACAGCGCTCACTGACGGTGGTCACATACAGTGCTCAGTCACGGTGTTCAGCGACAGTCGTAGACGACGACCCAGGGCGTGTGCCCGAAAAGGAAATTCTGAACAGGAGATTCCGGGCGGGCCCGGTGCGGAAGGACAGCCGGTGACGACACGGGGCGATCGTCATCGATAGGCATAGCACAAGTCTAGCCATATGCCTCAACGATCTTGACTTCCTCCTCCGTCACGACGCCGTCGACGATCCGGTAGGAGCGGAACTCCGGTACGTCCGACGCAGTGGAGACCAGGACATAGTGGGCGTCCGGCTCGGACGCGTAGCTGATGTCCGTACGCGACGGGTACGCCTCGGTGGCGGTGTGCGAGTGGTAGATCACCACGGGCACCTCGTCCCGGTCGTCCATGTCCCGCCAGACGCGGAACTGCTCCATCGAGTCGAACCGGTAGAACGTCGGCGAGCGCTCGGCGTTCTCCATCGGGATGAACCGTTCCGGGCGGTCCGACCCCGCCGGCCCGGCCACGACGCCGCACGCCTCGTCGGGATGGTCGGCCCGGGCGTGGGCCACGATCTTGTCGACCAGCTCGCGTGAGATCGTCAGCATGCGGGAAACCTACCAAAGGCCTCGTAGACGGCTCACCAGAGGGCACGGACAAGCGTGTCCTGCAGGTAGGTCAGCCAGTCGTAGGTCACGTAGGCCGGGTAGCGGGGATCGTCCTCGGACATCTCCGCCACCTCCTCGTGGACCTCCTCGGTCACCTCCAGCCGCACGCCCAGCGCGAGCCGTACATCGTTGATGGTGCGCAGCCAGGCCTGACCCTGCGGCACCGTGAGCTCCAGCTCGCCCGGGGCCAGGGTCTCCAGCAGCGTCGTCGCGTCCGCGCGCTTGGCGTCCCGTAAGGTCGCCTCGGTGTAGCGGCGGAACTCCCCCGACGCCTCCTCGTCGTCTCCGTACGCCGGAGGGAAGAGACGGGCGAGCACGGGATCGGAGGGCGGGGCCGGGGAACCGATGCCGAGCGCGCGCTCCAGCGGGTCGTCCCCGGTCGAGCCTGGCTCGATCAGGCCCAGGATCTGCGTTGCCAGCGATCTCAGGATCGACACCTCGCCAGGATCGAGGTGGACCGAGACGCCCCCGTTCGTCGATCTGAAGCCGATGCTCATGCCGCCGTTCTCGTCATCAGTCATGTTCGCCACGTCCCCGTCGGACGTGTGCTCACGTGTCCCGCCAAGCCGTGTCCACGTGTTCTGCTCGACCGCGTCCACATGTCGTCCCGCTGGGCCCCCGCGGCTATTTGTCCTGCTGGACCGTCGCCCACAGGCCGTACGAGTGGAGGATCTGGACGTCCCGCTCCATCTCCTCGCGCGTGCCGCTGGCGACCACGGCCTTGCCCTTGTAGTGCACGTCCATCATGAGTTTCTCCGCCTTCTGCCGGGGATACCCGAACACGGTCTGAAAGACGTACGTCACATAGGACATCAGATTGACCGGGTCGTTCCACACGATGGTGAGCCACGGCCGATCGGGACGGACGTCCGACGACGGGCGCTCGACCTCGGCTGGAGCTGTACTACCCACGTAACCATCCTGCACCACATGAGTCGTAGTCTTCGACACGTGCGGATGACCATGGGCACTGGCCTGCTTACCGACCACTACGAGTTGACCATGCTGGAGGCGGCGCTGGCGAGCGGCGCGGCGGACCGGCGGGCCGTCTTCGAGGTGTTCGCCCGCAGGTTGCCGGGGGGACGGCGCTACGGGGTGGTCGCGGGGACCGCCCGGGTGCTCGACGCCCTGGAGGACTTCCGCTTCGACGACGCCGACCTCGATTTCCTGCGGCGGGTGGTCGACGAACGGACACTGGCGTTCCTCGCCGACTACCGGTTCTCCGGAGACGTGTACGGCTATCGCGAGGGCGAGGCGTTCTTCCCCGGCTCGCCGATCATGGTGGTGGAGAGCACATTCGCCGAGGCGGTGCTGCTGGAGACCGTGATCTTGTCGATTCTCAACCACGACTGTGCCATCGCCTCGGCCGCCTCGCGGATGGCGCACGCGGCGGGCGACCGGCCACTGATCGAGATGGGCTCCCGCCGCACGCATGAGGTCGCGGCCGTCGCGGCGGCGAGGTCGGCCTACCTGTGCGGCTTCGCGTCGACCTCCAACCTGATGGCCGGGCGCCGGTACGGCGTCCCGACGGCGGGCACGGCCGCCCACGCGTTCGTCCTGCTGCACGACTCGGAGAAGGACGCCTTCCGGGCCCAGCTCGACTCGCTGGGGCACGGAACGACGCTGCTCATCGACACCTATGACATGGCCGAGGCCGTGCGGACCGCCGTCGAGCTGGCCGGGCCGGACCTCGGGGCGGTGCGGATCGACTCGGGCGATCTCGCGGTGATGGCGCAGGAGGTGCGGCAGGCGCTCGACGCGCTCGGGGCCGAGCAGACGAAGATCATCGTCACCGGCGACCTCGACGAGTTCGCCATCGCCGCGCTGGCCGTCGCCCCGGTCGACGGATATGGCGTGGGCACCGCGCTGGTCACCGGATCCGGCCACCCTACGGCCAGCCTCGTCTACAAGCTGGTCGCCAGAGAGGACGCCATGGGCGTGATGCGGCCGGTGGCGAAACGGTCCGTGGGCAAGCCCAGCAAGGGCGGCCGCAAGTGGGCCTACCGGCGGACCGACGACGGGATCGCCACCGCCGAGATCGTCACCGGCGCGCCGATGGAGACCCCACGGCCAGACCAGACCGAGCAGACCGAGCAGACCGACCAGGCTGGTCGGGCCGAGCGGACCGAGCAGATCGGGGACCGGCCGCTGCTGGCCGAACTCGTCCGCGGTGGCGAGATCGTCGGCCGCGAACCCCTGGAGGCCGCCCGGCGGCGACACCGGTCGACTCTCGCCGAATTGCCACTGATTGCGCACAGCCTCTCCCCCGGAGACCCGGCAGTCCCTACTATCTTCAAGTGATCGTGGGAGACCGGCGCATGAGGACGACGCCGGTCTCCCACGATCACCGAGAAGAAGGTGGTGCAGTGAAAACCGCGCTCATCATCGTCGACGTCCAGAACGACTTCTGCGAGGGCGGCAGCCTGGCCGTGGCCGGCGGCGCCGAGGTCGCGGCGGCCATCAGCCGTCACGTCGCCGACCGCGCTTCCACAACCCATGCCTACGACCATGTGGTGGCCACCCGCGACCATCACATCGATCCCGGGGCGCACTTCGCCGCGGAACCCGACTTCGTGAACAGCTGGCCGGCGCACTGCGTTGTCGGCACCGCCGGCGCCGACTTCCACCCGGCCTTCGACACGACGAAGGTGGAGGAGGTCTTCAGCAAGGGAGCCCACAAGGCGGCCTACAGCGGCTTCGAGGGAGCCGCCGACGACGGCACCGACCTTGCCGGCTGGCTTCGCGACCACGACGTGACCTCCGTCGACGTCGTCGGCATCGCCACGGACCACTGCGTGCGGGCCACCGCGCTGGACGCCACGCGGGCCGGCTTCGCCGTACGGGTCCTGCTGGACCTGACCGCCGGCGTCGCCAGGGAGACCACGGACGCGGCCCTCGGTCAACTCGACGCCGCCGGTGTGGAGCTCATCGGAACCCCCGTCGTCGGCCCCTGATCCTCCTGCAGCGCGGCCGGACGCGCCGGGGTCACCTGTGTCGAGGACACGCGGAACACGCGCCGTGACGCCTATATTACTTAGGGTGACAGAACCCTCACGGATAGGCACCTCAGATGTTCGCGTTCCTGCTCGGCCTCGCCTGGCTCATCCTGACCCCGGTCTGTGTCTGGCTGCTCTTCAGCCGTGACCGTTCGGGGGCCGTACGCGCCGCAGCCGTGGTCACCCTGGGGGCGCTGCAGGTGGGGACCACGGTGATCGGCTTCGCCGACCGGCATCCGGTCACGCCCTCCGCCGCACCGGCGTCCTCCCCGGCGGCCGCGCCGCCCGTGGCCGCCGCCGCGCCGGACGGGGCGAACGGGTCGGTGGCGGCGAGCGGCGCCGACGCGCCACCCTGCCCGGCCCGGATTCTGTCGCCGGAGGCCGTACGGCTGCGCCGGAGCGGCGGATCGCTGAACGTGACCGTCTTCTGGAAGGCGGGCACTCCCCCGTGCGAGGAGGCGGCGGTGGCGCTGCGCCCCTCCGGGAAGCGGCTGGGCATCCTGCTGCGCGCGGGAGACGCCGGAGAGCATCCCGCCGGGGCACGGGGGGAGATGCGCACGGCGCCGGTGCGGGTGACGCGCGGGGTGGCCTCACTCCAACTGCGTTTCACCCCGCAGCGGCACCAGCACCGGCGCTACGTCGCGGTCAACGTCCACACCGGTCACCGCATCCCCGATGCCCGGCCCGGCCAATACCGCTGAAACCGCATCACCGAGCCGCATCACCGAGCCGCATCATTGAGCCGCATCTCTGAACGGCACAGCTGAGCCGCACCGCTGAGTGGGCCGCCACTCGGTGTTCACTTCCGCCGGCGGCGCGCGGTGCTCACTTCCGCTGGGTGGCCCACTTGCGGATCAGCGCGATGCGCTCGCGGATCTGTTCTGCGGTCGCCTGTGCGATCTGCGGCCCCCCGCAGGCCCGGCGCAGCTCGGCGTGGATGACCCCGTGCGGCTGGCCGGTCCGGTGGTTCCACGCGCCGACCAGACCGTTGAGCTCCTTACGCAGCTCGTGCACCTGCTCGTGCGGGGCCAGGGCCGGCTCGGCCTCCGGAGCGGCCTTGGTCTTCCGCTTCGCCGCCTGCTGGTCCGCCTGGCGCTTGCGCAGCAGCGTGGCCACCTGATGGGGCTCCAGCAACCCGGGCAGGCCGAGGAAGTCCTCCTCCTCGGGTGAGCCCGGCGCGGCGGCCGTACCGAACTCGCCGCCGTCGAACAGAACCCGGTCGAAGGTCGCGGACGCCTCCAGCGTCTGGAACGGCAGTTCGTCGCCGACGGCGTCCGGCTGCTTCTTCTCCTGCTGGGCCTGCTCCAGCAGCAGGTCGTCCAGGCCCTCGTCGTCGCGGCGGCGACCGAGCACATGATCGCGCTCGGCCTCCATCTCGGCGGCGAGTCCCATCAGCACGGGCACGGACGGCAGGAACACCGACGCGGTCTCGCCGCGCTTGCGTGCCCGGACGAACCTTCCGACGGCCTGGGCGAAGAACAGCGGCGTCGAGGTGCTGGTCGCATAGACGCCCACGGCCAGGCGGGGGATGTCCACCCCCTCGGAGACCATCCGGACGGCCACCAGCCACCGCCTGTCGGACGTGGCGAAGTCCTTGATCTTCTGGGACGCGCCCGGGTCATCCGAGAGCACCACCTCGGCGCCCTGACCGGTGACGGTCCGGATGTGCCGCGCGTAGGCGCGGGCCGACTCGTGGTCGGAGGCGATGACCAGGCCGCCGGCGTCCGGCACGCCGTGCCGCACCTCGCTGAGCCGTCGGTCCGCCGCCTGGATGACCTGGCGGATCCAGTCGCCCTTGGGGTCGAGCGCGGCCCGCCACGCCTGGGAGAGCTGGTCCTTGGTGAGCGGAGTGCCGAGCGTCGCGCTGATCTCGTCGCCCGCCCGCGTCCGCCATGTCATCTCCCCCGAGTACGCCAGGAAGATGACGGGCCGGACCACGCCGTCGGCCAGGGCCGGGCCGTACCCGTAGGAGTAGTCGGAGACGCTGCGCAGCGCGCCGTCGCCGTCCTCCACGTAGGAGACGAACGGGATCGGGCTGTCGTCGGACCGGAACGGCGTGCCGGTCAGCGCGAGCCGTCTGGTCGCCGGTTCGAAGGCCTCGCGGACGGCGTCGCCCCACGACTTGGCGTCGCCCGCGTGGTGGATCTCGTCGAAGACCACCAGGGTCTTGCGCGCCTCGGTGCGGGCGCGGTGCAGCGCGGGGTGCATGGCGACCTGGGCGTAGGTGATCGCCACACCGGTGTAGTCGCGCGAGGTCGTGCCCTGGCTGTTCTTGAACTCGGGGTCGATGCCGATGCCGACCTTGGCCGCGGCGTCGGCCCACTGCCGCTTGAGGTGCTCGGTGGGCGTGACGATCGTCAGGGATCGGACGATCCCGCGGCTGAGCAGTTCGCTGGCGATCCGCAGTGCGTAGGTGGTCTTGCCCGCGCCCGGCGTCGCGACGGTCAGGAAGTCACGCGGCTCGCGCTGGAAGTAGAGCTCGAACGCCTCCTGCTGCCAGGCACGCAGCTTGGGCGCGGTGCCCCAGGCGGCTCGGTCGGGATAGGAGGGGGAGAGATGGGATGCGGCCGAAACGCTCAATGACGCCTCCCAGAGCTCGTCGGGACACCGCTGTCCCTGTCGGTTCGCCTGTCTCTTCCAGTCGGTTGGCCTCTGCCGGTTCGCCTGTCGCTATCGGTTCGCAGCCTCACAATGACCCCAGGGTAGTCGGACGAACCGACAGAGCGTGCCGTTCGGCCTCTCTCCAGAGAAGATCATGAGCGTGACCTGCGGCGGAACGCCCCGTTTCGCGAGTTCCGCGACGTACGGCCTCAGCCCCACGAGCCCCGCCCGTGAGCCCGCCCGATGGAGACCCGGCCCAAGCAGACCCGGCCCAAGCAGACCCGGCCCAAGCAGACCGGCTCAGTGTGCGCCGGAGATCAGGGCGTCGATGTCCGAGCGGGTCCCGGGCGCGTCCGGATGGGCGAGCGCGAGCATGACCGTGCTCTTGCCGTCGGGCCGGGTGAGCAATGTCACGCGCAGGAACGCGGGCTCGTTCACGACGTCGCGGTACTCGGCCCGAATCGCCCGTGTGTGGCCGGGGCGCCCGTTGACGGTGACCGCGTGGTCGTCCACCACCTCGACGTCATCCCCGTGCAGCAGCAACCGGGCGTAGAGATCGGTCAGGTCGATGACCGCGGAGCGGAGGTGCGGCGGATCGACCGGATCCCCCGGCCGCGCCATGACCGTCCCCAGATCCCCGTGGGCGGCGACGGAGGTGAACCCGGTCACCGGGGCGACGACGCCCTCGCTCCAGCCGGCGGGCAGCGCGTACGAGATTCCGGCGAGCGCGTCGTCGATCACTCTGGGCGGCTCGCCCTCGGCACGGCTCAGGACCGTCACCACCACCGCGCCGATCACGGTCCCGGCGGACACGAGCGCGAGAACGGCGACGAGCAGGCGGCTCAGCCAGCGCGGCATGCGACGGCCCGGCCGGACCGGCGCGCCGTACCTCCCGGCCGCCGGCGGCTCGTCGGACAGGGCCGGATCACTGGGCCAGGCCTGATCAGCAGGCCAGATCGGATCAGTAGGCCAGACCTGATCAGCGGGCCAGGCCGGATCGCCCCGCCACATGGGGGCGGCGGACGACGGCGGCACGCCGTGCCGCATCGGACTCTCCCGCGCCGGACTCTCCCGCCCCGCGTTCTCTCGCCCCGTGCTCTCCGGCACCGCGTTGTTCGGCTCTGCGTTGTTCGGCTCTGCGTTGTTCGGCTCTGCGTTGTTCGGCCCTGCGTTGTTCGGCTCTGCGTTGTTCGGCCCTGTGTTGTTCGACTCCGGGGGCGGCCAGACCCGGCGGGTCCACTGATCCTCCACACAACCTCCCGCGTGATCGCTGTTGTGGAGTTAGTCACAAGGGCGGTGCCCCGTCAACGGGCAGCGGGAGATTGCGCCCACGCGCGGTGGCGGCGAGCCGCGCCGGGACCCTATTTGGCGCGGGCGGGATCGCGGTATGCCTCCCACATCTGGTGGATACGTGCGGCCTGGCCCGCGGTGAACTCACGCATGCAGCGATCGTGCGAGTAGTCCATGAAGTTGTGCACCGGGTCGTCCCCCGGCGCCGGGCAGGTGTCCTTGCGCGCCGGGCAGCCCATCGTCGCCTTGGCCTCGGGCGGCGTGTCGTCCACCGAGTCGCCGGGGGCGTCACAGCCGTTCTCGAACGTGTGCAGCAGGCCCAGCCAGTGGCCGATCTCGTGAACGGCCGTGAACCCCCTGTTGAAGTTCCGCAGCGGACCGCCGGGCACGCTGCGCCAGTCGATCACCACGCCGTCCAGGCCCGGCTCGCCCCCGTACCAGTAGGGATACGTGGAGTAGCCGAGCACGAGCTCGCCCAGCTGTGCGACGTAGAGGTTCAGCGTCTCGGGACCGCCGACGCGCAGCTTGTCCTTGAGGCCCGCCTCGTTGCCCAGGGGGTCGCGGAACCACCTGGCGTTGTCGGTGTGCGTCACACCCTTCAGATCGAACCGGACCTTGGTGTCGACGCCGCCGAACTTGCCGCTGTAGGCGTCGTTGAGCGCCCGCACCTGCCGGTCCACCGCGCTGTCGGGGAGACCGAGCTTGCCGTCTCTGATGATGTGCACCCATAGCGGCACCCGGATCTCCCGCTGGGCCGGTGCGCGCCGACCCGGTTCCAGGGCCCCCGAGCCGTGCCGGTCCTCGAGGCGGCGGCGGAGGTCGTCGTTCATCCGCGCGATCTCCGCCGGACCCGGCCGACGCGGTTCGACAGCGTGACCGAGCCTGAGGGCGCGGGCATGCTTGCGCGTGCGGGCGGGACCGGCGGTACGGCTCCGTTCGTGGACGTGGCGGAGGCTCCCCTGAGAATCCGCGGCCCCCTGGGCACGACCCCCACCGCTCCGGCGTGCCGGTTCCTGGCATTCACTCGGAGGGGCGGCGGACGCGCGAGCCACGGCGGAGACACCGCCCACCACGAAAAGACAAACAAGGCAGACGGCGATTACGCCCCGAACCATTCGTATCCCCCGTTACGGCTGGTCTGAAAGCCGACGTTAGCCGTACCGGGGGTCATGATCCTGGATCGACACTCACTCGCTGGGAGGTTCGCCCTTCGGCAGCCCCTCGTAGATCTCCTTGCACTCCGGGCAGACGGGGTACTTCTTCGGATCGCGGCTGGGCACCCACACCTTGCCGCAGAGAGCTCGGACCGGGCTGCCGGTCACATAGCTCTCTGTGATCTTGTTCTTGTCGGCGTAGTGGGAGAACCGCTCGTGGTCGCCGTCGCCATGGGAGAGCCGCGGCGTGACTTCGCTCTCAGGAAGAATCTTCGTGCTGCTCACGGTCATCGAGTCTACTTAGCGCGGGAGTCGTGCGGGCCGTCAACCGACGTGGAC
This sequence comes from Sphaerimonospora mesophila, assembly GCF_001417795.1. Taxonomy (NCBI): domain Bacteria; kingdom Bacillati; phylum Actinomycetota; class Actinomycetes; order Streptosporangiales; family Streptosporangiaceae; genus Sphaerimonospora; species Sphaerimonospora mesophila. The sequence continues at coordinate 357,002 of NZ_BCBX01000030.1, forward strand.
GACGGCTCCCTCTGTCTTGCGCCCGGCCTTGACGAACAGCGCGAAGATCGCGGCCACCACGGCGATACCGGCGCTCATCTGGAAGCCCAGGTGCAGACCGTCCATGAAGGACATGTGCGCGGCCTGCGTGATGAGCTCGGCGGCCGGCCCGGTGAGACCGGGCGGGGCCATGCCGACGGAGGCGAGCTGCTTCAGGCCCTCCAACTGCTCCGGCGGGATCGCGGCGGCCGCCGGCCCGAGGTGACCGGGGAGCACGCTCGCCACCTTGGCGGACACGATCGCGCCGAGGATGGCCGTGCCGAGTGCGCCGCCCACCTGCATGGCGGAGTTCTGCACGCCGCCGGCGACCCCGCTGAGGTCCTCGGGGGCGTTGCCGACGATGATCTCGGTGGCTCCCACGAAGACCGGCGAAAGTCCGAACGCCAGCAGCACGAACGGGATCGCGCTGTCGACGAACGCCGCGTCGACGCTGAGCCGCGACATCAGGAACATCGCGATCGCGGTGACCACCATGCCGCCCGCGATGGTGCTCTTCGGGCCGAGCCTGCCGATGAGAACACCGGCGATCGGCGATGCGATGATCATGCCGGCGCTCATCGGCAGCATGCGCAGGCCGGAGTCGAGCGGGCTCAATCCGTGCACGCCCTGGAAGAAGAACGTGAGGAAGAACATCGCGCCCATCATCGAGAACGACACGAGGATCATGAGCACGGTGCCGATGGAGACCGAGGCGTTGCTGAACAGGGACAGCGGCAGCAGCGGCTCGGCCGTCCTGGCCTGCCAGAACAGGAACACCGCTCCGACCAGCACGGCGACGGCGAGGAAGCCGATCGTCTTGACGTCGCCCCAGCCCCATTCGGGCGCCTTGATGATGGCCCAGACCAGCGAGAACATGGTGACCGACAGAAGCACCACACCCGGCCAGTCCACCCGCGACAGCGTCCGGGCCCGGCTCTCCCTGAGCGCCCACAGGCCGAAGGCCAGCGCGGCGGCACCGACGGGCACGTTGATGAAGAAGACCGACTGCCAGCTCACGTTCTCGACGAGGACGCCCCCGACGATCGGGCCGGCCGCACTCGACAGGCCGAGGATCGCGCCCCACGCCCCCATCGCCATGTTGAGCCGCTCGCCGGGGAAGGCCATGCGCAGCAGCGCCAGGGCGGCCGGCTGGAGCAGCGCGCCGAACAGGCCCTGCAGTACGCGCAGGGCGATCAGCATGCCCACCGACGACGACAGGCCGATCATCAGCGAGACCAGGGTGAACCCGACCACGCCGATCAGGAAGATCCGCTTGTGACCGAAGAGGTCGCCCAGCTTGCCGGCGGTGATGAGGAAGACCGCGAGCGCGAGCAGATAACCGCTGGTGACCCACTGAAGGTCGGCCAGCGACGCCTTGAGGTCTTCGGCGATGACCGGGTTGGCGATGGCGACGACCGTGCCGTCGAGCATGACCATGATCACGCCAAGGGAGACCGCGAGCAGTGTGAGCCACGCGGAGCCCTGTCCGCGTCCCGGCGGCGGCGACTCGGCCCGCTCGGCTACCGCTTGAGTCATCATGGATGGTCCCCCTTCGAAACGATGATTCGAAAACACAATCGAGCCGCCCACACGGCCTCCGGCATCCTACGGGACGCCTCCGACAAGAACGCCACCGGTTTTCTCCCGGTTCCGACGTGTTCGCGGCGCAACGGAAGTCCCGTCACCGCATGCCCGGGTCGCCGGCTCCACACCTTGTTCGATGAACGTTTCACACCGAACCCGCCCACCCGGTTCAGCTACGTGGCCTGACATCGCAGCTCAGGCCGCTTCTGGTCGGCGAGAATGACCAACTAGACCGGTTAAGTCTGTACGCCGTCCCATACCACGCCTAGGGTTCCCGGGAGCGCTTCCACAGGCTGCGCGATCCCCCCATACCGAGGTAGCTCATGAGAACACGCTTCATCGCCGCGGGCACGGCACTCTTCGCCCTCCTGTTGTCAGTGATCGCACTCACCCAGCCCGCCCAGGCCGCGACCGGCCTCCGCGTGAACAACGGGAAGATCTACGAGTCCAACGGGAACCAGTTCATCATGCGGGGCACGAGCCACGCCCACACCTGGTTCACGAGCCAGACCAACTCCTTCGCCGACATCAAGTCCCTGGGCGCCAACACCGTCCGGGTCGTGCTCAGCGGCGGCCGCTGGACCGCGAACACGGCCAGTGACGTGGCCAACGTCATCTCGCTCTGCAAGCAGAACCGGCTGATCTGCGTGCTGGAGAACCACGACACCACCGGCTACGGGGAGCAGAGCGGCGCCTACACCCTGAGCCAGGCGGTCGACTACTGGATCGGTCTGAAGAGCGTGCTGACCGGCCAGGAGAACTACATCGTCATCAACATCGGCAACGAGCCGTACGGCAACAACAACGTCTCCGGCTGGACCAGTGCCACGACCGACGCGATCAAGCGCATGCGCGGCGCCGGATTCGAGCACATGCTGATGGTGGACGCGCCGAACTGGGGCCAGGACTGGCAGTTCGTCATGCGTGACAACGCGGCCTCCGTCTTCAACGCCGACCCGCAGAAGAACACGGTCTTCTCGATCCACATGTACGGCGTGTTCGACACCGCGGCCGAGGTCACCGGCTACCTGCAGGCGTTCCAGACCGCCGGCCTGCCGATCGTCATCGGCGAGTTCGGCAACATGCACTCCGACGGCGACCCGGACGAGGACACGATCATGTCCCAGGCCCAGTCGCGGGGCATCGGCTACCTCGGCTGGTCGTGGAGCGGCAACGGCGGCGGCGTCGAGTACCTCGACCAGGTGACCAACTTCAACGTCAACCAGCTCACCTCCTGGGGCCAGCGGCTCTTCAACGGCGCCAACGGCATCAAGGCGACGGCCAAGCAGGCGACGATCTACAACGGTGGACAGACCCCCACCCCCACCCCCACCCCCACCCCCACCCCCACCCCCACCCCGACACCGACACCGACACCGACACCGACCCCCACGCCGACGCCGACGCCGACCCCCACGCCGACCCCCACGCCGACGCCGACCCCGACCCCCACACCGACCCCCACCGGCGGCACGGACGGGTGCACGGCCACCTACCAGGTGGTGAACCAGTGGGCCGGCGGCTTCCAGGGTGAGGTCACGGTGAAGGCGGGCGGCTCCGCCATCACCGGCTGGACCGTGAAGTGGACGTACGCCAACGGCCAGACGGTCAGCCAGATGTGGAACGCCACCCTGAGCTCGAGCGGCTCGAGCGTCACCGCCAAGAACATGAGCTACAACGGCAACCTCGGTGCCGGCGCGAGCACCTCGTTCGGGTTCCTCGGGTCCTGGAACGGCACGAACGGCACGCCCTCGTCGGTGAGCTGCACCGCGAGCTGAACCCACTGATCACCCGTGGCCGGGCGCGCATGCCGTGCCCGGCCACAGCACGTGGACGGGCGGCCCCCGGTGTCAGTTGAGCGTGGGATCGTCGGGGAAGGTGGCGACGAGCGCGAGATCGCCGCGCTGGCGGCGCAGCACCGTCCGCCACAGCAAGGACGGGTCGGAGTGGAAGGTGTCAGCGGGTTCCGAGTCCACGACGTACCAGGCGCCCTCCCGCAGCTCGTTCTCGAGCTGTCCCGCCGTCCAACCGGCATAGCCCGCGAAGATCCTCATCTGCGAGATCTCCCCCGCGAGGATCTCGGGCGGCGCGTCGAGGTCGACCGTGCCCAGCCGGGACGTCGCCGACCTGCCCTGGAGCCGCCGCCAGCCGAGCGGCTCCTCCCCGCTCAGCACGACGGCCAGGGCCAGCGCACTGTCGGTCTGCACCGGCCCGCCCTCGAACAGCACCGGAGGACCGGTGACCAGCGGGTCCCATGAGGGCAGCACCTGGGTCACCGCGATCTCGCTGGGCCGGTTGAGTATCACGCCCAGCGTGCCGCCGTCCTCGTCGTGCTCCAGCACGAGCACGACGCTACGCCGGAAGTTGGGGTCGTCGAGCAGTGGCGTCGCCACAAGCAAACCGCCGACGTAGATCGCCTCCGCCATACCTCCCATGATGAGGGAGGAATGCCGAATCATGCACGTCGCCCCCGGCTTGACGTACCAGATTACTTTTCGCGTCAGAACATGCGCGAAATGTGTTCAGGCCCCGGTCGATCGCCGATCCCGGTGTCTCAGGCTTCGGTGAAGCCCCGTGCCCTTCCGCCGGCCGACTCGCGCACCGCCGCCGCCACCGCGTTCGCCGCCTCGGGATGGAAGACGCTGGGGATGATGTAGTTGGGTCCCAGCTCCTCCGCCGTCACCACGGCGGCGAGCGCTCGGGCCGCCGCGAGCAGCATCTCCTGGCTGACTATGGTCGCCTGGGCGTCCAGCAGGCCACGGAAGACGCCGGGGAAGGCCAGCACGTTGTTGATCTGGTTGGGGTAGTCGGAGCGCCCGGTGGCCACCACGGCCGCGTGCTCGCGTGCCTCGTCCGGCGCGATCTCGGGCTCCGGGTTGGCCAGCGCGAACACGACCGATCCGTCCGCCATGGCCGCGATGTCCTCACCGTTGAGGATGCCGGGCGCGGAGACGCCGATGAAGACGTCCGCGCCCTTCACCGCGCCGCGCAGATCGCCCGCGTACCCGCCGGCGTTGGTGTGCTCAGCGATCCAGCGCAGCGAGTCGTCCAGGTCCTCACGGCCCAGGTGGACGGCGCCGAGGTAGTCGCAGACGATCACGTGCTGCGCGCCGGCCGCGAGCAGCAGTCGTAGTACGGCGTTGCCGGCCGCGCCCGCACCGGCGAGAGTGATCCGCACGTGCGCCAGGTCCTTGCCCACGACCTTCAGCGCGTTCGTCAAAGCGGCGAGCACGCAGATCGCGGTGCCGTGCTGGTCGTCGTGGAAGACCGGAATGTCCAGCAGCTCGCGCAGCCGCCGCTCCACCTCGAAGCAGCGCGGCGCCGAGATGTCCTCCAGGTTGATGCCGCCGAAGCCCGGCGCGATCACCTGCACGGTCCGCACGATCTCGTCGACGTCCTGGGTGTCCAGGCAGACCGGCCAGGCGTCGATGCCGGCGAACCGCTTGAACAGCGCGGCCTTGCCCTCCATCACCGGCAGCGCGGCGGCGGGGCCGATGTTGCCGAGCCCCAGGACCGCCGAGCCGTCGGTCACCACGGCCACCGAGTTCCGCTTGATCGTGAGACGGCGCGCGTCCTCCGGGTTGCGCGCGATCGCCAGACTCACCCGCGCCACGCCCGGCGTGTACGCCATGGACAGCTCGTCACGGTTGCGCAGCGGCACCTTCGACTGCATCTCGATCTTGCCACCGAGGTGCATCAGGAAGGTGCGGTCGGAGACCTTGTGTATGGTCACGTCCTCGACCGCGCCGAGGCTGTCCACGATCGCCTGCACATGGTCGGTGTCCTTGGCCGCGCAGGTGACGTCGATGCGGAGCTTCTCGTGGCCCGCATTCGTGACGTCGAGGGCCGTGACGACGCCGCCGGCGGTCTCCACGGCGTGGGTGAGCAGGCTGACGGCCTTGCCGCCCGCCGGGACTTCGAGACGAACGGTGATCGAATAGGAAACGCTGGGCACGGTGGCCACGTGTATCCGCTCCTTTGCGGGTGGTTCCGGCTTTACGGAGCCGCGTTGAAACCTATCCATCCTGCCATCTCCGGCCGGCTGATTCAGCCTCCTGCGCTCACGTCTCCGTGGCGTCGCGAGGCACTAGAACAGCGCGCTGGCCAGGGCCCGCCTGGCCCTGGACACCGAGGGGTCGTCCGCGGGCAGCGCGTCGAAGAGCCCGAGCAGGTGGACCCGCACCCTGTCGCGATCGCCTTCCCGCGTCCGGCGGACCACGCCGACGAGCCGGTCGAACGCCTCGTCCACCTTGCCGTTCATCATCTCCAGGTCCGCCGCCTGCAACTGCAGGTCCACATCGGCGGGGTCCGCCGCGGCGCGGCGGAGCACGTCCGCCTCGTCGAGGTGCTGGGTCCGACGCAGCAGTCCGACGCCGGCGAGGCCGATCCTGGCCGCCTCGTCCGCGGGTGAGCGCGCCAGCAGCCGCTGGTAGGCGGCCGCGGCCGCGTCCAGGTCCCCCTGGTCCATGGCCGCCTCGGCGGCGAGGAGATCGGGATCCACCGGCGGCTCCGCCTCCGCGGTCTCTGCGGGTGCCGCCGGCTCGATGCCGAGCTGCTCGAACACCTGGGCCAGCGCCTGCCGAAGCTGCGCCTCCGGCAGTGGCCCCTCGAACAGGGGCATGAGCTGCCCCTGGAAGGCCAGATAGACGGTCGGCACCGCACGCATCCGCAGGGCCTGGGCGAGCTGGGGGTCCGCCTCCACATCCACCCGGGCGAGCGCCCACGCGCCCCCCGCCTCGGCGGCCAGCTTCTCCAGGGTGTTGCTGAACTGCTGCACCTGCTCCGCTCGGCGCACCGTCGCCTCGACGATGACGGGAACGGTCAGCGACCGCTCCACGACATCCGCGTTGAAGGTGGCCGAGGTCACCTCGACGACCGTCGAGGACGCTCCGGCCCCGGCTCCGGCTCCGCCGGGCCCGGCCGCCTCGCGTCGTGCCTGCGCCTCCAATGCCTGCTTGCGAGCGCCTAGGTCGATCGCGCCGTAGAGCGATCCAGGTCGAGAGAACTCCGCTGCCATAGTCCCATCCTGCCGCACACTCACGGCTGATCTGTGCCATCCCACCGCCATCGGGCACGGGGGCACCGGAGGGACCCGGACGGACCGGGGCGCCAGGACATCGGAACAGGACATCGGGACGGCGTCAGAACCGGGCCGGTTCTGAGTAGGTGCCCCATTCCGCGCGCAGCACGTCGCAGATCTCGCCCAGCGTGGCCTCGGCCCGTACGGCTTCGAGCATGGGCGGGATCATGTTCTCCCCGGTCCCGGCCGCGCCGGCGAGCCGGGCCAGTGCCGCTGCCACCGCCCGCGCGTCTCGTGCGGCGCGCCGCTCGCCCAGCGCCCGGCGCTGGTCCCGTTCGACCTCGTGGCTGACTCGGAGGATCTCCAGCGGCTCCTCGACGGTCGCCATGTGGCAGTTCACCCCGACGATCCGCTTGCCGCCCTCCTCCAGTTTCCGCTGGTATTCGAAGGCGGCCTCGGCGATCTGGGCGGTGAACCAGCCGTCCTCGATGCCGCGCAGGATCCCGGAGGTCATGTCCCCGGTGCCCATCTCCCGGATCTTCGTGAAGCAGGACTCCGCCTCGCCCTCCAGCCGGTCCGTGAGCGCCTCGACGTACCATGATCCCCCCAGCGGATCGATCACGTTGGCGACCTCGGTCTCCTCCATGATCACCTGCTGGGTCCGCAGGGCGATCTCGGCGGCCTTCTCCGACGGCAGCGCGAGCACCTCGTCGAGGGCGTTGGTGTGCAGCGAGTTCGTGCCGCCGAGCACGGCCGCCAACGCCTCGATCGCGGTGCGGACGATGTTGTCGTCCGGCTGCTGCGCGGTCAGCGACACCCCCGCCGTCTGGGTGTGGAAGCGCAGCCACTGGGCCCTTTCGGTGCGCGCGCCGTACACGTCGCGCAGCCACCTGGCCCAGATCCGGCGCGCGGCCCGGAACTTCGCGATCTCCTCGAAGAAGTCGATGTGCGCGTCGAAGAAGAACGACAGGCCGGGGGCGAAGACGTCCACGTCGAGGCCGCGCGACAGTCCGAGCTCGACGTATCCGAACCCGTCGGCGAGCGTGAACGCCAGTTCCTGCGCCGCCGTCGCCCCGGCCTCGCGGATGTGGTAACCCGAGACCGACAGCGGCTTGTAGGCGGGAATCTCGGCGACGCAGAACTCCATGAGGTCGCCGATCAGCCTCAGGTGCGGCTCGGGGGCGAACAGCCACTCCTTCTGCGCGATGTACTCCTTGAAGATGTCGGTCTGCAACGTCCCGTTCAACCGCCCGACGGGCACCCCCTGCCGCTCCGCCGCGACGACGTACATGCAGAAGATCGGTACGGCGGGCCCGCTGATGGTCATGGACGTGGTCACCTCGCCCAGCGGGATGTCCGCGAAGAGCAGGTCCATGTCCAGGGCCGAGTCGACGGCCACGCCGCAGTGGCCGACCTCGCCCAGTGAGCGCGGGTCGTCGGAGTCGCGGCCCATCAGCGTGGGCATGTCGAAGGCCACGGACAGGCCGGCCCCGCCCGCCCCGAGGATCATCTTGTAGCGCTCGTTGGTCTGCCGGGCGTTGCCGAACCCGGCGAACTGCCGGATCGTCCAGGGCCGCCCCCGATAACCCGTCGCGTACAGGCCGCGGGTGAACGGGAACTCCCCCGGCCAGCCGATGCGCCCGAACCGCGGGTCGTCGCCCGGCGGCCCGTAGACCGCGTCCACCTCCAGCCCGGAAAGGGTCCGGAAGTCTCGGTCGCGCTTGTACGCGGCGTCGTAGCGCGCCTGCCAGCGGGCCCTTCCCGCCTCGATCGCGGCGGCGCTCGCCGGGTCCCCGTCCATACAGTCTTCGTCCCCGCGAAGTCCCCTGAAAGCCCCTCGAAGTCCCCCAAATCCCCTCAGGGACTGAAGTCGCCGGCCGCGACCCGGAGGGTCCTGAGCAGGTCGAACATCTGCTCAAGTTCCTCATCGCCGTACATTCCCAGGCAGAAACCGGCGTCCATCAGATCGGCGGTGGCCCGCCGTACGATCTCGCGACCCGCATCGGTGATCTCGGCGAGCACGCCGCGGCCGTCCTTCGGGTTGCGCATGCGGCGGACCAGCCCGGCCCGTTCCAGGCGGTCGACGGTGTTCGTCACGCTCGTCGGGTGCACCATGAGCCGCTCGCCGATCTTCGACAGCGGCAGCGAGCCTTCCCGGCTGAACGTGAGCAGCACCAGCGCCTCGTAGCGGGCGAAGGTCAAATCGTACGGCTTGAGCAGCGTGTCCAGTTGCGCCAGCAGGATCTGGTGGGCTCTCATGATCGAAGTGACGGCGGCCATCGCGGACGAGGGGCCGAATCTAGCGCGCCACGTTTCCGCGGCGCGTTCGATCGGGTCGAACGGCAGGCCGAGCGGCTTGGCCGCGCCGGTCGGCGACGGGCCTGAGCTGGGCGGGACATTGGGCGGGACGGACACAGCGATATACGCTATCGCGACCCCGAACATGATCAACCTGGGAACCGAGCGTAACCGGATTCATTCCTTGACCCCAGAACTCCCTCCCCGCGGGTCACGCTCCGTTATGGTTGCCACGTCGAAAGGTGAGGCGGCGGCAAACACCGGGCGCCACGGGGAACCACGTCTGCTAGGCAGTTCGAGCGGGCGTGGCGAGGCCGGCCGGCGGACGGCGTCGGGGGACGCGGTCCGGCGCATGCTGCTCACACAGGCACGGGGGGTTGACTTGATGGGCAGCATGCCTGTCCCGGCGCGCCGTATGCGCCGGATATCGCCGTCGGCGTGGCCAGGGGCCGCGCCGTGCTGTGGGTGACCACAGGGGCGTTCCACGTGGAGAACTGAGACACGGCGCGGTCGTCGCCATGGCCGTGCTGCTCGCGCTCGGGCTCGTCATCGCGTGGAGCGTCCTCATTCCTGGGTTCATGGACTGGGATGACATGGTCACGGCCGTCATCGGTTCGCTTCGGCTGACCGGTCCGGTCGCGGCCGTGTTCACCGCGTGGGTCGCGCTGCGCAGACGCCGGGCCAACCGCGGCCGGGTGCTGACGCCCTGGCGGGCCGCGAAGGCGCCGCTCGGCATTCTCGCGGTCGTCATCTGCTCGTTCGCGGTGACCGTGCTGCTGCTCGGGCTGCGTGCCGCGCTGACCGACCGGTCGGGCCACCTGCCCATCGGCGGGCTCTCGCTGTGCGTCGGCGGCCTGGCGCTGTACGTGATGATCGGCTGGACGGCGGGCTGGGTGCTCCCGTTCGCCGTCACGCCCGTGCTCGCCGGGATCGGCACCTACGGGCTGTTCACCTGGGTGGCGGTGGGCTCGACCTGGGCCGACCGGCTCACCCCGGCCACGCGCAGGCCGTACGACCTGTTCACCGGGGCCGGCCAGGTGGCGTTCACGGATCAGACGCTCTGGCTCCTGGGCCTCAGCACGGCGCTGCTGCTCGGCTGGGTCGCCCTGGTCACCAGGCGCACGCTGGCGCTGGTCGCGGCGGCCATCGCGATGCTGGCGGCGGGCGCGGGGGCCGCCCGGTTGGTGGCCGAGCCGCGGACGGTGGCGGCCACCGAGCGGCTCGCCTCCTCCTGCCAGTCGTGGCCGTTCCCGGTGTGCGTCCGCCCCTCCATGCGAGACGGCCTGACCGAGCTGGCCGGGGTGTTCACCACGCTCGCGCGTCGGCTGGCCGACACCCCCGCCGCCTTCGACCGGGTCGAGCAGCGCGACCGCGACGACAACGCCCCGGTTCCGCCCGGCGTTGCGGTCGTGCATCTCGACGATCTCGGCGCGGGGTTCGCCCGGCGGGCGGTGACCGAGTTCCTCGACCACCTGGCCGCCCCGTGCCCCGGCACGATCTCCAACGGCTACCGGTCCATCATCGCCGCCTGGCTGCGCGGCGAGCCGCTGCCCGCCGGACCGCTGCCCGAGCACCGGTACGCCGCCGTGTGGTTCTCCGGGCTGACCGAGGACCAGCGGCACAACTGGCTGCGGATGTTCTACTCCGATTTCGTCTCCTGCCGGCTGCAGAGCAGGCACTTCGGCGGCGGCGCCCGGCCCGCGGACCCCAACCTGGTCAACTATCCGGTGAATCCGACGCCCGCGTACGCGCCCGCCTACCCCGTCAGCCCGAGCTACCACGGCGACCCGGGATCGGAACACCACGAGACGCCGGGCGCCGGGTTCCCGCACCGGCCCGGCTTAGCTCCGGAGCCGACCCCGGCCGCGTCCCCCGGGCACCCACCGCTCCCCGAGCCCTCCCCTTCGGCCACTCCCTCGGCCGAGCCGCCGTCTCCCCTGCCCGCTTCGCCCAGGCCGACGCCGGGCGCCCCCGCCACCCCCCGCCACCCCACGCACCGTGAGCCCGCACCACGCGAATCCGGGCAACGCGACTCGCGCACACGGGAATCCGGCCCGCGCGAGCCCCGGCAGCGGGAGGACGGCGGCTCCGGACGGCGCCGCGGCTCCATCTCGACACGCCATCCGGAGGGCCCGGGCCGCGCCCCCACACCACCTCGCGCGAACGTTCCCGCCGCCGGGAACACCGGGAACACCGGGAACGCCGGAAACGCCGGAAACGCCGGGAACACCGGCGTCACCAGGGACTCGGGGAACGCCGGCGCCGTTCGCAGCGAGGCGCCCGCCCGGGACGCCGGAGCCGTCCAGGAGAACGGGCCCGCCCGGGACGGCGTACCGGCGCAGACCACCCGGCCGACCCCGGCCACCAGCCCCTCCCCCCGCCTTGGGCTCCTGAGCGGGCTCGGCGGCTAGAGCGTGTCCGACAACCCAGGTGCAAGCCGGGCCATAGCGGGAAGATTCCTTCCGTGGATGGCCAGACTCCAGCCCGTCAGACTCCAACCGGTCGAACCGCGGAAGGCCGGACCTCGGCCGGCGGGCCCTCGACCCCGCCCACGTCGCAGCCCCCTCCCGGCGACACCACGACCCGGCGCTCCTCCCGCCGCGCCTGGCGGTGGCTGGCCGGTTTCCTCTTCATGGTCCTGCTCATCGTGGTCGGCGCACGGCTCACCTGGTCCTGGCTGGACCCGCTCGGGGAGGAGACCGTCGACCGCAGCGGCCCGGTGCTGCTGCGGTCGGTGCAGAACCTGAGCCGGTTCGAGGCGGCCACCGGCAACTTCCAGGTCGTGGTCGACCTGGAGAAGGACGCGGCTTTCCTGCCCGACGCCATCAAGGGCAGCAGGACGCTGTTCGTCGGCGCCGGCAACGTGGACGCCTACGTCGACTTCTCCGGCCTGCCCAAGGACGCCATCACCGTCTCGGCGGACCGTTCAGCCGTGACCGTACGGCTGCCGCACGCCGAGCTGGAGAAGCCCAACCTGGACAACAAGCGGTCGTACATCGTCGCCCAGCAGCGGGGGCTCTTCGACCGCATCTCCGACCTGCTGTCGGCGTCGCCGCAGAACCAGCAGGAGCTCTATCTACTGGCCGAGCGTAAGATCACCGAGGCCGCCGTGGCGAGCGACCTGCGCGACCGGGCGGACCAGAACACCCGGGCGATGCTCGACGGCATGCTGAAGACCCTCGGATTCTCGACCGTCATCATCGAGTACGCCGCCGCGCCCTGACCCATCCACGATCTACGCCTCCGTGCCGGCGGCGACCGCGGCGAGGAGGTCGTCGGCCGCGGTGTAGGGGTCGGTACGCGCGGCCAGCAGGCGTTCGGCCAGCGCGTCGAGCCGGTCTCCATGGAGAGCGGAGAACCTGGAACGGAGCCGGGCCAGCGCGACGGCCTCGATCTCGTCTCTCGCCCGGGCCAGGCGGCGTCGATGCGCCTCACCCGACTCCTCCAGGTATGCCTGGTGCCTGTCCAGCGCGGCCAGCAGCTCGCCGGCGCCCTCGTCCCTGGTCGCCACGGTGGTCACGATCGGTGGTCGCCACGGCGCCGTCGCGAGACCCACCATCGTCCGCAGCTCGCGTACGGTCGCCCGCGCGCCCTCGCGATCGGCCTTGTTGACCACGAGGACGTCCGCGATCTCCAGGATGCCCGCCTTCGCGGCCTGGACGTCGTCCCCCATGCCGGGCGCGAGCAGCACGACGGTGGTGTCGGCCACCCCGGCGATGGCCACCTCGGCCTGACCCGCCCCGACCGTCTCGACCAGGATCACGTCGCACCCGGCCGCCTCCAGCACCCGCAACGCCTGGGGCGTGGCCCAGGCCAGACCGCCGGGGTGACCCCTGCTGGACATGCTGCGGATGAAGACGCCGGGATCGGTGGCGTGGTCCTGCATCCGCACACGGTCGCCGAGCAGCGCCCCTCCGGTGAACGGACTGGACGGATCCACCGCGAGCACGCCCACCCGCGCGCCGCGGCCGCGCAGCACCCGGATGAGCATGCTCGTGGTCGTGGACTTGCCCACACCGGGAGGGCCGGTCAGGCCGATCACCCCCGCGCGATACGGCTCGCGCGCCCCGGCGGCCAGCTCGGCCATGGCCTCACGCAGCGTGCCGTCCGCCGCGCTGCCGGGGTCGGCGACGGCGGCCTCGATCAGCGAGATCAGCCGCGCGACGGCACGCGGCCGTCCCCGCATCACCTCCCCGGCGAGCTCCCCGCCGGTCCCGAGCCGGGTCACGGTCGACCCGTACCCCGCCTACCTGGCGGGCACCCGGATGATCAGGGCGTCACCCTGACCGCCGCCGCCGCACAGACCCGCAGCGCCGAGGCCGCCGCCGCGGCGGCGAAGCTCGTGGGCCAGCGTGAGCACGATGCGGGTGCCGGACGCGCCGATCGGATGGCCGAGGGCGAGGCCGCCGCCGTTCACGTTGACCCTGTCGAGATCGATCCCCAGCTCCTTGACGGACTGCAGCACGACCTGCGCGAACGCTTCGTTGATCTCCACCAGGTCGAGGTCGCCCGTGGTGCGGCCCTCCTTGGCCAGCGCGTGCTTGATCGCGTTGGCGGGCTGCGACTGCAGCGAGTTGTCCGGGCCGGCCACGTTCCCGTGCGCGCCGATCTCGGCCAGCCATTCCAGGCCCAGCTCCTCGGCCTTGGCCCGGGACATCACCACCACTGCCGCCGCGCCGTCGGAGATCTGCGAGGAGGACCCCGCCGTGATCGTGCCGTCCTCGGTGAACGCGGGCCGCAGCTTGGCGAGGGTCTCGACCGTGGTGTCCGGGCGGATGCCCTCGTCGGCGGTGACCATCACGGGTTCCCGCCGTCCGGGCGCGGAGACGGGGACGATCTCCTCCTCGAACAGGCCCTTCTCCGTCGCCTCGGCGGCGAGCCGGTGCGACCTGGCCGAGAACTCGTCCTGCTCCGCGCGGGTCAGGCCCAGGCGTGCGTTGTGCCGCTCGGTGGACTCGCCCATCGCGATCTGGTCGAACGCGTCGGTGAGCCCGTCGAAGGCCATCGAGTCCAGCACGCCGGCCGCGCCGTACTTGACGCCCTTGCGCAGGCCGGGCAGCAGGTGCGGGGCGTTGGTCATCGACTCCATGCCGCCCGCCACGACGATGTCGAACTCGCCGGCGCGGATGAGCTGGTCGGCCAGTGCGATCGCGTCCAGGCCGGACAGGCACACCTTGTTGATCGTCAGGGACGGGACCGTCATGGGGATGCCGGCGCGCACGGCCGCCTGCCGGGACGGAAGTTGCCCCGAGCCGGCCTGGAGCACCTGTCCCATGATCACATACTGGACCTGGTCGGGGGTGACGCCGGCCCGTGACAGGGCGGCCTTGATGGCGATGCCCCCGAGCTCGACGGCGGACAGACCGGAGAGCGAGCCGAGCAGCCGGCCAATGGGCGTACGAGCTCCGGCGACGATGACGGAACCAGACATCGGGACCTCCACGACGAGGATCGGGACGACCGTGTCACGATACCCATGGAGCATTCGGGCGCCCGCAGGCAGCCCGTCTGGTCAGGTACGAACGGAGAAACATGCTGCTCAGGATCGATCACGTCGGCATCGCGTGTCACAACCTCGAAGAGAAGATCGAGTTCTACGAGTCCACCTTCGGGCTGACGGTGGTGAGCCGGGAGATCAACGAGGAGCAGGGGGTCCGCGAGGCCATGCTTCACGTGGCGGACGGCCCGAAGGGCGCCTCCTACGTCCAGCTCCTGGAACCGCTGCACCCCGACACGGCGGTCGGGAAGTTCCTCGCGAGGCGAGGCGAGGGCGTGCACCACATCGGGTACGGCGTCGCGGACGTCGCCAAGGCCCTCGAGGAGATCGGCGCCAAGGGCGTCAGGCTGGTCGACGAGCGGCCCAGGCACGGCTCCATGGGGGCGTCGATCGCGTTTCTGCATCCCAAGGATGTGGGAGGAGTCCTTACGGAACTCGTGGAGTCAGCGAAAGATTGACCCGCCCGCGTAAGCCCGAACGCAAGAAACGTTCATACGTAACAACTCGCGCAGAAAGTCGGAGGGAGCCTCCAATCCCGCAGCACCGGAGTACGCTGGCCTATCACCGGACGTGGGTGCTCATAGGCTTCCCCGCCTCGGATATCCACCCTCCCGTCCGGCCCCCTGTAGCCGTCTCGACAACCAGGATCGAGCCTCATGCAGTCCGACATCGACGCCCAGCTCAACAACTTTTTCGAGGACGCCCCTTCTCGAGAATTCGACGTGGTGCTCCGGGGCTATGACCGGCACCAGGTCCACGACCACTTGAAGACACTCGACACCGAACTGCGTCAGGCCAAGGAGCAGGTCGGCACTCTGCAGCGGGAGCTGTCCGAGTCGAAGCGCCAGCTCCAGGAGCAGGAGCGTCCGACCTACTCGGGTCTGGGCGCCCGGATCGAGCAGTTGCTGCGGTTGGCGGAGGAGCAGGCCACCGAGCTCGTCCAGGCGGCCAGGTCCGAGGCGAACGAGATCCGGGCCGCTGCCAAGGTGGACGCCGCCGACCTGCGGGCCGCCGCGGAGAACGAGGCCGCCGAGAAGCGTGCGCTCGCCGCCCGCGAGGCCGAGGAGATGCGGACCACAGCGGACCGCGACGCCGAGGAGATCCGCTCGACCGCGCGGCGCGAGGCCGACGAGCTGACCGCCACCACCGAGCGCGAGGTGGCCAAGATCCGGGCCACCGCCGACCACGAGGTCGCGGAGAAGCGGGCGGACGCCGAGCGGGAGATCGCCAAGCTGCGCACCACGACCGAGCGCGAGGTCGCCCAGCTCCGGGCCTCCACCAAGCGTGAGCGCGACGAGGTCCTCACCACCGCCAAGCGCCAGGCGGACGAGATGCGGGCGCAGGCGCAGCGCATCCTGGAGGAGTCCGAGGCCAAGCGGGCGCAGGACGAGGCGGAGTTCGAGATCCAGCTCGCGGCCCGCCGCGAGGAGGCCGAGCGCCAGGAGGCCGAGCGCCACGCCACCGCCCAGGCCAACACCCAGAAGCTGGTCGCCGAGGCGGAGCAGCGGGCCGCCACCGCCGAGCAGCGCGCGACCAAGGCCACCCAGCAGGCCGAGCAGACCCGCCGCGAGGCCGACACCCACGCCAAGCAGCTGCTCGCCAACGCGCGTAAGAACGCCGACCAGCTCGTGGCCGAGGCGAAGTCGAGCGCCGAGACCATCGTGACCGACGCGAAGAACGAGGCCGAGCGCACCCGCACCTCGATGCAGCGTCAGGTGGACGAGCTCACCCGGCAGCGCGACAGCATCACCAGCCACCTCGCCCAGCTCCGGCAGCTCCTCGGCGGCGCCCCGCTCCCGGGCATGGAGGCCGAGCCCGCTCCGGTCGCGGCCGCCCCGGCCAAGCCGGCCCTGTCGGCCGCGCCGTCCGTCAGCGAGCCGTCGATCGTCTCGTCGACCCCGGCGGCGGCGCCCGAGCCGGCCGCGGCCAAGAGCGACGACGACTCGGAGTGGTGGCAGGAGTAGCCACCGCGCCGGAGCGTGCATCCGGCGAGTTCGTGACGGCTGAGTTGAACTGAACAGGGCCCGGCGGAGAGCACCGCCGGGCCCTGTCTCACGATTGGATCGTGACACCCGGCCCGACGGCCGGGACGAGGCGAGGCCGGGTCACACACTGGTGGGCAGCGGTGCCGCCGCCGGGTTCACCCGCTTGACGATCTCGTCGAGGACGATCCGTACGTACGGCTCGCCGACCCACAGGTGCTTGGCCCCCTCCACCCCGACGACCTCCGCCTGCGGCACCCTGGCGAACCGCTGTGCGGCCTCCGCCGGTCGCAGGTAGTCGTCGAACTCGGGGACCAGCGCGATCAGCGGACGGCCGAACTCCGCCCAGGCGTCGAGATCCTCGTCCGTCGCCCGGTGCAGCGGAGGCGAGAGCAGGATGGCGCCGGCCACGATCGGGTCGTGTCCCCACCTCAGGGCCAGTTCGGTGCCGAACGACCAGCCAACCAGCCACGGGTTCGGCAGATCGTGGAAGTCGACGTACTCCAGGGCCGCGGCCACGTCCCACCGCTCGCCCTCCCCCTCGTCGAAGGACCCCTGCGAGGTGCCGCGCTCGGATGTCGTGCCCCGCGTGTTGAAACGGAGCACGGCCAGATCGGCCAGCGCGGGCAGGCGGTAGGACGCCTTGCGCAGCACATGGCTGTCCATCATGCCGCCGTGCGTGGGCAGCGGGTGCAGGCAGACCAGCGTCGCCGCCGGCGGCCGAACCGTCGAGCCGTCCTCCGCGCTCACCGGCAGCGCCAGCTCGCCGACCAGCGTCAGCCCGTCCGCCGTGTGCAGCTCGATGTCCTCCCGGTGCGCCGCCAGCACCGTGGACGCCCTGATGTCCGTACCCACGCGATTAACCCCTTGCCTGATGTTCCGGTGGATTTCGCCTGCTCAGTGACGGCCGTTCAATATCGGCTGCGCCCCGGGCCGCGGTTGATCCGGTTGCGCCAGCACGCGGTGTGCCAGTGCCGCCGCTCCTCCTCGCCGCCCGGCCAGGCGGGCCAGCTCACGATATGCGGCAGGCCGGGCCGGATCTCCTGCTCGCATCCCGGGCACCGGTAGGTCCTGGCCGGGGCCGCGCCCGGCACGTCCCGTACGACCCAGTCGCCGTCGGAAGCGGACTCGACCCGGTCCACCCCCGGCACCGAGGTTATCGGCCGTACGGCACCGCGCCCGTCCCGGCGCTGGAACGGGTCACGGCGTCTGGCACGGCGGGGGCTCATGGTAACGATCCTCGGGGAGCTTCATCTGCGGGGGAACGGCGATTCGGTCCTCATTGTTCCGGACCCAGGGGTTCCGGTGCCCATTGGGCCGTTCCTAATCTTCCCGGGACCCCCGTCGCCCTTCCCACCAGACCGTGTATAAGGTATGCCTTACCTAAGATATTGATCGGCTGCTCCGGCCGATGCCCTCCTCCCGAGAGGCAAGGAAGCGATGCGACGTTTGAGGCGACTGGCTCCGGTCATGACAGGGATCGCCGCGCTCACCATATTGACGGCGGCCTGTGGGAACGACTCCGCGGAGTCGGATGCCGGGACGCTCACGCTGTACAACGCCCAGCACGACGACCTTGTCGAGGCCATGGTGGCGGGCTTCACCAAGGAGACCGGCATCCAGGTCGACATCCGTTCCGGGAAGGACTTCGAGCTGGCGAACCAGCTCGTCCAGGAGGGTGACGCCTCACCCGCCGACGTGTTCCTGACCGAGAACTCGCCCGCCATGGTGCTGGTGGACAACAACCAGGGGTTCGCGAAGGTCGACGACGCGACCCTGGCCCAGGTGCCGGCGCAATATATCCCGTCGAGCCGCAATTGGGTGGGTTTCGCCGCTCGGGCGACCGTGCTCGCGTACAACTCCAAGGCGCTGACACCCGACCAGCTCCCCGCGTCCATCATGGATCTCGCCAAGCCGGAATGGCAGGGCAAGGTCGGCATCGCGGCCGGCGGCGCCGACTTCCAGGCGATCGTCAGCGCGGTCGTCGCGGTGAAGGGCGAAGATGCCGCGGGGCAGTGGCTCAAGGGCCTGAAGACCAACGCGAAGATCTACCAGGGCAACGGCGCCGTCATGAAGGCGGTGAACGCCGGCGAGATCCAGACCGGGGTGATCTACCACTACTACTGGTACAAGGACCGGGCGGAATCCGGGGCGAACAGCGCCGACACGGAGCTGAAGTTCTTCGGCGGCAAGGACCCCGGCGCGTTCGTCAGCATCTCCGGCGCCGGCGTGCTGAAGTCCAGCAAGCACCAGGCGCAGGCCCAGCAACTGGTGAAGTATCTCACCGGCAAGAACGGCCAGCAGATCCTGTCCGACAGCAAGGCACTGGAATACAGCATCGCCAGCGACGTGCCCGCCAACCCCGCGCTCAAGCCGCTCGGCGAGCTCGACCCGCCCGCCATCGACGTCGCGACGCTCAACGGCCCCAAGGTGGTCGAGCTGATGCAGCAGGCCGGGCTGCTTTAAGACCCCGGACTCCAGATGCGCCGCGCACCCATCCGGCCCTCCCCCGAGCGCGCCCCCCACGGCGTGAACGGGGAGGGCCGCGCCGTACCCTTTCCCGACATGAAGCGCATAAAGCGCGGAACGGGGACAGGTCAGACGGAGCGGTCCTATCCACCGCTGATGCTGGTCGCCGCGGTGTCCGTGGCGCTGATCGCGCTGATCCCGCTGGGATTCGTCGTCGCCTACTCGGCGAGCATCGGCCCCGCGGAGGCGGCGCGGCTCGTCTTCCGGCCGCGGACGGGCGAACTGCTGTGGAACACCGTCCGGCTCGCGGCCGGCTGCGTGCTGCTCTGCGCGGTGATCGGAGTCGGTGCGGCCTGGCTGGTCGAGCGGTCCACGCTGCCCGGCCGCCGGGTGTGGAACGTGCTGCTTGTGGCCCCGCTGGCCATCCCCGCGTTCGTCAACAGCTTCGGCTGGGTGTCGCTCATGCCCGGGGCCACCGGGTACGGCGGGGCCCTGCTCATCGTCACGCTCTCCTACTTCCCGCTCGTCTACCTTCCGGTGGCCGCCGCACTGCGCGGCCTCGACCCGGCGCTGGAGGAGTCCGCCCACGCGCTCGGGCACTCGCCCTGGCGGACCTTCCTGCGGGTCGTCCTGCCCCAGTTGCGGCCCGCCCTGCTCGGCGGCTCACTGTTGATCAGCCTGCATCTGCTGGCGGAGTTCGGGGCGCTGCAGATGCTGCGCTTCCCCACCTTCACGACGGCGATCTACGACCAGTACCAGTCGACGTTCAACGGCCCGGCCGCCAACATGCTCGCCGGAGTGCTGGTGCTGCTATGCCTGCTACTACTCCTGGCCGAGCTCAGACTCCGTGGGCGGGCCCGCTACGCCCGCCTGGGCGCCGGTTCGGCCCGCCCCTCCCCGCGTACGCGGCTCGGCCGCGGCACGACTCCGACGCTGCTCGGCCTGGGCCTGCTGATCGCGCTCGCGCTCGGCGTGCCGCTGGGCAGCCTGGGTTACTGGCTGACGATGGGAAGCTCCTCGACCTTCCCCATCGGGACGCTGGTCACGACCACGCTGACCTCGGTCGGGCTGGGCGCCGCCGGCGCGGTCCTCGCCACGGTCATCGCGCTGCCGGTGGCCTGGCTGTACGTCCGCCGCCCCGGGCGGCTCAGCATGATCCTGGAGCGCAGCACCTACTTCGGCAACGCGCTGCCCGGCATCGTCGTGGCGCTCGCTCTGGTGACGATCGCGATCCGGCTCACCCCAGCGCTTTACCAGACGACCGCGCTGCTGCTGACGGCCTACGCGATCCTCTTCCTGCCCAGGACCATGGTGAACGTCCGGTCCGCACTGGCCCAGGCGCCTCCGGTGCTCGAGGACGTCGCGCACGCCCTCGGCGCCGGACGGTTGGCCACCTTCCGTCGGGTCACGCTGCGGCTGATCGCACCGGGCCTGGGCGCGGGAACCGCCCTGGTCTTCATCGCCATCGTCACCGAGCTGACGGCGACGCTGCTGCTCGCGCCCATCGGCACCCAGACGCTCGCGACCCGGTTCTGGAGCCACAGCGACAGCATCGCCTACGCCGCCTCGGCTCCCTACGCGGCCCTCATGGTGCTGATCTCGGCCCCGGCCACCTACCTGCTCACCCGAGAGACGAGAAACCGAGAGGCGAAAGAAGGAGCACGCGGATGACAGCGCTGACCATCACCGGGGTCACCAAGTCCTTCGGGACCACGCCGGTGCTCGAAGGAGTCGACCTGCACGTCCCTGCGGGAAGCCTCATCGCCGTGCTCGGGCCCTCCGGCTGCGGGAAGACCACCCTGCTGCGGCTGATCGCCGGTTTCACCGCCCCGGACACCGGTGCCATCGTCATCGGCGACCAGACGGTCTTCTCTCCGGGACGCTCCGTACCGCCGCAGCGGCGGCGGGTGGGTTACGTGGCCCAGGAGGGCGCGCTCTTCCCGCACCTCACCGTGGCCGCCAACATCACCTTCGGGCTGCCCCGGTCCGCACGTAAAGCCGGAGAGCGCGTGCCCGAACTGCTCGACCTGGTGGGGCTGGACCGGCGGCTCGCCACCAGGTTCCCGCACGAGCTCTCCGGCGGACAGCAGCAGCGGGTCGCGCTGGCCCGCGCCCTGGCCCCCGGGCCGTCGATCGTCCTCCTGGACGAGCCCTTCTCCTCCCTCGATGCCGGACTGCGCGAGGGCACCCGGCGGGCCGTGGTCCAGGCGCTCCGCGAGATCGCGGCCACCGCCGTACTGGTCACCCACGACCAGGCCGAGGCGCTGTCGCTCGCCGATCAGGTGGCCGTGATGCGGCAGGGCCGTCTCGTCCAGCTCGACTCCCCGGCAACGCTCTACCGGTATCCCTGCGACACCGGGGTCGCCGGCTTCGTCGGAGAGTCCGTCCTCCTCCCGGCGGACCTGCGACAGGCCGAGGCCGAGTGCGCCCTCGGCGTCCTCCCGCTCCGCGAATCGGGCGGCGGTGCCGAGGCATCCGCGGGGACGCGTCATGGCGCCGTGCTGATCCGTCCGGAGCAGATCCGGCTACATCCCTCCTCCGAAGCCACCGGAATCGAGGCGCGGGTCGCCGGCGTGAGCTTCTTCGGCCATGACGCCGCCGTACGGCTGGACCTCGTGCCGACCGGGCCGCAGGTCACCGCCCGGGTCCTGGGTCAGGACCTGCCCGCGCTCGGCGAACTGGTCCGGCTCACCGTCACCGGCGACGTCCTGGCCTATCCGACCGACCGGACGCTCGGCACCCCGGCTGTCACGAGCTGATCCAGCAGGGGCGCGGGCGCGAAGGCGGGGTCGCGATATTCGGCGTAGAGCGCGCGCAGGCCGTCCCTGACCTTCTCCAGACCGATGCCGTCCAGCATCTCGAACGGCCCCGCGGGGTAGCCGCAGCCGAGCCGCATCGCCGCGTCGATGTCCGCCGCGGACGCGTACCCGCACTCCAGCATCCGCACCGCGTCGTTGAGGTAGGGGTAGAGCAGCGCGTTGACCACGAGCTCGGCCCGGTCGGCGCAGCGCACCGGGGTCCGCCCCAGCACG
This sequence comes from Sphaerimonospora mesophila, assembly GCF_001417795.1. Classification (NCBI taxonomy): domain Bacteria; kingdom Bacillati; phylum Actinomycetota; class Actinomycetes; order Streptosporangiales; family Streptosporangiaceae; genus Sphaerimonospora; species Sphaerimonospora mesophila. The sequence goes on from NZ_BCBX01000030.1 coordinate 378,902, forward strand.
GTCACCAGATCGCACACCGCGGTCACCGCCTCATCGGAGGTGAGCACGGTCGACACCACCTCGGCCACGGACTCGCCCACGAGGTGCAGGCCGACGAGCCGCTCGGGACGCGGGAGCCGTACGGCGAGCTCGATGACAGGAGTGTCCGACAGCGCGATGACGAGGTCGGCGCCGGCCACCGGGCCGAGGTCGGGCGCCTCGGCGATCACGACCTTGAATCCGGCGGTGTCGAGACCGGAGACGAACGACGCCGCGGCCGGCCCGCCGCCGACGATGCCGACCAGCGATATCGCCGGCTTCGACAGGGCCTCGGGGGCGGGAGCCGTACCCTCGCCGGTGTAGGAGTAGAACCCGCGCCCGGTCTTGCGGCCCAGCAGTCCGGCGGTCACGAGCTCGCGCAGGATCGGCGCGGGCGCGTGGCGGCGGTCGCGGCTCTCTCCGAACAGCACCTCGCACACCTTGTAGGAGGTGTCCAGGCCGATCAGGTCGAGCAGCGTGAACGGCCCCATCGGCAGGCCCACGCCCTGCTTCATCGCCGTGTCGATGTCGTCCCGGCCGGCCAGCCCCGACTGGAGCAGATGGCACGCGTGGTTGAGATAGCCGAGCAGCAGCCGGTTGACGACGAACCCGGCCCGGTCGCCCGCGACCACGGGGGTCTTGCCGAGCCGGCGGGCGAGCTCGGCGATCTCGGCGGCGAGCCCCTCCTCGGTGACGACCGTCTCGATCACCTCGACCAGCCGCATGACCGGCGCGGGGTTGAAGAAGTGCATGCCGATCACCTGCCCCGGGCGGGAGGTGGTGGCGGCGATCGCGGTGACGGACAGGGAGGACGTGTTGGTCGCCAGCACGGCCGACGGCTTGCAGATGCGATCGAGGTCGGCGAACAGGCCGCGCTTGAACTCCATGATCTCCGGGATGGCCTCGACCACGAGGTCCGCGTCGGCCAGATCCTCCCTGGAGGTGGTGAAGACGATCCGGTCGAGGATCTCCCGCTGCTGCTCGGCGGTCATCCTGCCCCGGGCGACGGCCCTGCCCGTCGAGTTCTCCAGGTGGCCACGCCCCCTGGCCAGCGCGTTCTCGTCGGTCTCGACTCCGATCACGCGCAGCCCGGAGCGGGCGAACACCTCCGCGATCCCGGCGCCCATCGTCCCGAGCCCGACGACTCCGACCGTGTCAAACGTCCGCATCATGTCGGCAAGTCTCCCAGAGTGCCTCCCGGCACCCGCAATCCAGGTGGGGCGGGCTCGGCCGAAGACGGTTCGTCCGCCCCGCCGGGCGTGGCAGGCTGTACCCCATGCGTCTCGTCATCGCCCGGTGCAGTGTGGACTATGTGGGAAGGCTGACGGCCCATCTACCGATGGCGCCCCGGCTGATCCTGATAAAGGCGGACGGATCGGTCAGCGTGCACGCTGACGACCGGGCGTACAAGCCGCTCAACTGGATGAGCCCGCCCTGCAAGCTCCGTGAGGAGACCATCGACGGCGTGCTCACCTGGTCGGTCGTCCACGGCAAGTCGGGCGAGAAGCTCGTGCTGACGATCGAGGAGATCCTGCACGACTACAGCCACGAGCTGGGCGTCGACCCCGGGCTGCGGAAGGACGGGGTCGAGGCGCACCTGCAGGAGCTTCTCGCCGAGCACATCACCACCCTGGGCGAGGGCTGGACGCTGGTCCGCCGGGAGTACATGACGGCGATCGGACCGGTCGACATCCTGTGCCGCGACGAGCTCGGCGGGACCGTCGCCGTCGAAATCAAACGACGTGGGGAGATCGACGGCGTCGAGCAGCTGACCCGCTATCTGGAGCTGCTCAACCGCGATCCCCGCCTGGCGCCGGTCAAGGGAATCTTCGCGGCCCAGGAGATCAGGCCGCAGGCTCGCGTCCTGGCCGCCGACCGGGGCATCGACTGCGTCATCCTCGACTACGACGCCCTGCGCGGCATCGAACGCACCGACACCCTTTTCTAGCCTCACCGGGCGGGTCGGGCAGGCCCTCACCCGGGGCGGACAGGCCGGCGGGCCGCACGATGTCCACCGATAGGAGGACATCAAGATTCATTCGGCCGATGGTTTCGCGGGAGCCGTACGACACGGACCCTTGAGGTATGACAAACGCCATCGAAGTGCGCGGGCTGACCAAGCGGTACGGCGCCACGCAAGCGGTCGCGGGCCTCGACCTGGAGATCGAGCAGGGCGAGGTGTTCGCCATCCTCGGCCCCAACGGCGCGGGCAAGTCGACCACGGTCGAGATCCTGGAGGGCTACCGCTCGCGGGACTCCGGCGAGGTCAGCGTGCTCGGCGTGGACCCGGCCCGGCCGACCAGGCAGTGGCGGTCGCGGGTCGGCATCGTCCTGCAGACCGCAAACGACGCGGCCGAGTTGAGCGTCCGGGAGACCGTACGGCATTTCGCCGGTTATTACCCCAACCCGCATGATCCGGACGAGGTCATCGCCAAGGTCGGGCTCACCGAGAACGCCGGCAAGCGGGTCCGCCAGCTGTCCGGGGGCCAGCGCAGGCGGGTCGACGTCGCGCTCGGCATCATCGGCTCGCCCGAGCTGCTGTTCCTCGACGAACCGACCACCGGCTTCGATCCGGAGGCGCGACGGCAGTTCTGGGAGCTGATCGAGGGCCTGGCCCACGACGGCACGACGATCGTGCTGACCACGCACTACCTGGACGAGGCCGAGGCGCTCGCCGACCGGGTCGCGGTCATCGCGCGCGGCCGCATCGTCGCCGAGGGCACACCGGCGACGCTGGGCGGCCGGCATACCGCCAAGGCCCAGGTGACCTGGGCGGACGGCTCGGTGGAGACCGACACCCCGACCAAGACCGTGCTCGAGCTCTCCCGGCGGTTCGACGGCGAGATCCCCGGCCTCACCGTCATCCGGCCCACGCTGGAGGACATCTACCTGCGGCTCATCGAGCCCTCCGCCTGAGCCGCATCCCACCCGGGCGAACTCGGTTCCCCGATCCGAACTCCTCCGCCCCGACCCCTGAGGCATCCCATGACAGAAACCGCCACGTCCGCCGCCGCCCGTAAGGCGTCCGCCGCCCGCCCGCTGCCGTCCACGCTGAGACTCGGCCTGGCCCGCGGCGCCATCGAGAACAAGACGTTCTTCCGTGAGAAGGACGCCGTCATCTTCACCTTCTCCTTCCCGATCATTCTCCTCGTCCTGTTCGGCTCGATCTTCTCCGGCGACATGGAGGGAACCGGGATCACCGTCTCCCAGCTCTACACCGCCGGTCTGATCGGCGCCGGCGTGATGGGCGCCGGGTTCCAGAACCTCGGCATCGGCATCGCGGGCGATCGCGACGACGGCACGCTGAAGCGGCTGGCGGGCACGCCCATGCCGCGTACCGCCTACTTCATCGGCAAGGTGATCAACGTGCTGGTCATCGCGTCGCTGGAGACCGTGATCCTGCTCGCCATCGGCGTCTACATGTACGACCTGGAGCTGCCGTCGGCGGTGTCGAGCTGGGTGACGTTCTCCTGGGTGTTCCTGCTCGGCGTGTCGGGGGCGGCCCTGCTCGGCGTGGCGGCCAGCAGCCTGCCCCGTTCGGCCAAGAGCGCGTCCGCCGTGATCAGCATGCCGTTCGTCGTGCTGCAGTTCATCTCGGGGGTCTTCATCCCGTTCACCCAGCTGCCCACGTGGTTGATCGACATTTCGTCGATCTTCCCGCTGAAGTGGATGTGCCAGGGTTTCCGGTCGGTTTTCCTGGGCGATGCGGGGGCCGCCCTGGAGCTGACGAAGTCGTACGAACTGGACCGCGTAGCCTTGGTCCTCGCCGCCTGGCTCATCGGAGGTCTTGTGCTGTGCCTGACGACGTTCCGCTGGAAGGGCCGCCGCGACGGATGAGTCCGTACGGCACGGCCGGAGACGAGCCGGGCGCCGCGGCGTCCGGCTCGCACGCCTGGGAGGCCTTCCGGGGGTGGGAGGTGCTCTTCGCGGTCTCCCTGGCCGTGGCGGTCTTCTCCGTGGCCCTGGACTCGGACGTCCCGACCTGGGCCAAGACGACGTCGATCACGCTGCTGCTCCTGTGCACCATCGCCTATCTGCTACTCGGCCGCCCGGCGATCAAAGAGGGAGACGACGACGACAGTCGTCGCAGCCTGCTCTACTGGGCGCTGATCCTCGTGGCCTTCGTCCCGGCGGCGGTCCTGTCCCAGGCCGCGATGTTCACACTGTTCGCGCTCTGCTCACAGGCGTTCATGATGCTTCGTCCGCGCACCGCGGTCATCACGGTGCTCCTGATCAACTTCGCACCCGCCGTGCAGTTCGTGCTTCATCGGGGAACGAGCATGACCGAGCTGCTGATCTTCATGGTGACGGCGGCGATCGGCGTCACCTTCGCGCTGATCTTCGGCCCGTGGATCACCCGGATCATCAGGCAGAGCGCGGAACGCGCCCACCTCATCGAGGAGCTCAGGGCCAGCCGCATCGAGGTGGCCCGGCTGTCCGCCGAGCGCGGCGCCCTGGCCGAACGCGCCCGGCTGGCCGGGGAGATCCACGACACCCTCGCCCAGGGATTCACCAGCATCATCATGCTGATCCAGGCCGCCGAGGCCCAGGCCGACCCGGCACGTCACCTGACGCTGGCCGTCCAGACCGCCCGGGAGAACCTGGCCGAGGCGCGCGCCCTGATCGCGGAGCTCGGCCCGCCGTCGCTGAACGGGTCGACCCTGGAGGAGGCGCTGCGACGGATCACCGGCAGGCTCGGCGAGGAACTGGACGTCGAGGCCTCCTTCGCGGTCGAGGGCCCCTCCCAGCCGTTGCCGCCGGGCACCGAGGTCGTGCTCCTCCGGGCGGCCCAGGAGGCCCTGGCCAACGTGCGCAAGCACGCGGCGGCCGCGTCTGTCGCGGTCCTGCTCCGGTACGGCGAGGCCGACGTGGCGCTGACCGTCACCGACGACGGCGTCGGCTTCCGCGCCGACGACGCCTCGGACGCATCACCGGGGTTCGGCCTGCGTTCGATGCGCGCCAGGGTCGAGCAGGAGGGCGGTACGTTCACCGTCGAGTCCTCCCCCGGCCGGGGCACCGCCCTCACCGTCACCATGCGCGGCACCCCCCGCGAACCAGGAGTGTGATCTTGTCGTGATTCGGCTGCTGATCGTGGACGACCACCCCGTCGTGCGGGAGGGACTGCGCGGGATGCTGGAGTCCGATCCCGATGTCACCGTCGCCGGCGAGGCCGGCTCGGGCGACGAGGCGGTGGTCCTGGCCGCCGAGCTGAAGCCCGACGTCATCTTGATGGATCTGCGGATGCCCGGCGGCGACGGGGTGACGGCGACCAGGCGGATCCTGGCCGAGCGGTCCGGGAGCCGCATCATCGTGCTCACGACGTACGAGACCGACCAGGACATCGTGCGGGCCGTCGAGGCGGGCGCGACCGGCTACCTGCTGAAGGACACCTCCCGGGCGGACCTGCTGGCCGCCATCGCCGCTGCCGCGCGGGGCGAGACCGTGCTGTCCCCCTCGGTGGCCACCAAGCTGGTCACCCACCTGCGCAGCCCCGTCACCGGATCGTTGAGCAAGCGCGAGACGGAGGTGCTCGCGCTCGTCGCGCGGGGGCTGACCAACGCCGATATCGGCAAGGCGCTCTTCATCAGCGAGACGACCGTCAAGACGCATCTGCTGCGCGTCTTCGCCAAGCTGGGCGTCTCGGACCGCACCGCCGCCGTGACGACGGCCCTCGAGCGTGGCCTGCTGCCGTAACAGAGTGACAGCTTGACCGCCTTGTCAAGCCTTCCAGCATCTTTGGCATGACTGGAAGGTGCGGATTTGTCGACACTTCCGCAAAAAGGATCTTGGGTTCATAATGTTGTGTTTTGGGGGGTCCTGACTTGGCGAGGTGAACAAGTGGCGGGGCGTGATTATCGGGGGATGACAGCGGAGCAGCGGCTCGCGGATCGGAAGGAGAGGCTCATCACCGCGGCGTACACGCTGTTCGCACAACCGGGGTTCCACGACACCACCATCGAAAGGCTCTGCTCCACGGCCCGCATCTCGAACCGCGCCTTCTACGAGTGCTTCGCGAACCGGGACGATCTGATGCGCGAGGTCTACGAGCGGTGTGTCGACGAGACCCTCGACTCGGTGAGCCGGGCCGTGGAGAAGGCCCCGCCCACATTGAACGATCGGATAGTGGCGGGCATAGGGGAGTACATCCGGTTCGTCACGATGGATGTGCGACGGGCGCGGCTCATGCATCTGGAGGTACGCCGAGCCGGCGACGTCCTCGGCAACGCGCGGCAGCACGCGGTGTGGGGATTCGCCCAGATCATCCAGGACGCGGTGCAGGACCTGCCGCACGCTCTGCCCTCGGATCCGCACCTGCTCTCGCTCGGCATGACAGGAGCGATCACCGAGCTGCTCATCGAGTGGGTGCTCGCCGATCCCGCACCGCCCATCGACAAGCTGATCGAGACGGCGACCCACATCTTCCACCGTTCCTTCCAACCCTGAGCGGGGGAGGCGGCCTCAGATCCAGCCCATCTCGCGGGCGGCCCGGATCGCGGTGATCCGGTTTCCCGCCCCCAGCTTCGTGATCGCGTTGGACAGGTAGTTACGCACGGTCCCCTCGGAAAGGTGCAGCGTGGCGGCGATTCCGGCGATCGGCGCGCCCTCCGCCGCCAGGGCGAGCGCGTCGCGCTCGCGCTGGGTCAGCGGGCACTCCCCCGCCGTCATGGCGGTCGCCGCCATCTCCGGATCGAGGTAGCGGCCTCCCTCGTGCACCTTCCTGATCGCCGCCGCGAGTTCCTCGGCCGGGGCGTCCTTGGGGATGAAGCCGCGCACCCCGGCCGCGAGCGCACGCCGCAGATATCCGGGCCGCGCGAAACTGGTCAGGATCAGCATGGCCCGCCCCGGCAGGCTCTCCGCCACCGTCAGCCCGTCCATGCCCGGCATCTCGACGTCCAGCACGAGCACATCCGGATCATGTTCCTGTACGGCCGGCGCGACCTCGTCCCCCCTGCCCACATGGGCGACGACCTCGATGTCCGGTTCGAGCCCGAGGAGCGTCGCTATCGCCACCCGGATGAGCCGCTCGTCGTCGGCGAGCAGCACCCTGATCACGCGTCCGCCCCGACCTGCTCACCGGCCCTGGCGGGCTCGGCGGAGCAGACGGCGGGCCGCGCGTCGTCGCCCGAGCCGGGGACCGGCAGGGAGACGACCGCACGAAGCGTGAACTCCCCTGATCCGGTGGGCCGAGCGGTCAGCGTCCCACCGATCTCCGCCATGCGCTCGGCCAGTCCGGCCAGGCCGTTCCCGGCGCTCTCCGTCCCAGACGCGCTCGGCCCGACCCCGTCGTTGCGCACCTCCAGCACCGCCTCCTTCTCCGTGTGGCGCAGGAGGATGTCGCACCGGGTGGCCGAGCTGTGCCGCAGCACGTTCGTGACCGCCTCGCGGACCACCCAGGCGAACACCGGGGTGATGTCCTGCGGCATCTCACGGTAGGGCAGGTGGAGGTGGCAGCTCACCCCGGCCGCCTCAAGCACGCCGCGCACCGCGCCCAGCTCAGCGGTGAGGTCGGGCCTGCGATAGCCGCTGACGGCCTCGCGCAGCTCGCGCAGCGCCGTACGGGCCAGGCCCCGGACGGCGCTCATCTCCTCCCTGGCGGCGGCCCCGTCGGCGGCGCTCAGCCGGACGGCCACCTCGCTCTTCACGGCGATGGCCGAGAGCTGGTGACCGACCAGGTCGTGCAGGTCGCGGGCGAAGCGCAGCCGTTCCTCCGCCACCGCCAGCCGCGCCTGCGCCTCCCGTCCGGCGTGCGCCTCCTCGGCGAGCCGCCAGATCCACACCCACAGCCGGTTGGTCCAGGGGAACAGGCCGCACATCAGCACGTAGTACAGCGTGACGCCGGCGATCGCACCGGCCATGGTGGCCTCGTCGCCGTCCGCCGGAAACGTGGGATCATGCCCGGTGGCCACCGCCAGGATGGCGAGCGGGGTCAGGACGAGGGCCGTGCCCGCGCCGAACAGGAGTGCGACCCAGCGGGACACTCCCAGCACCGCCACGGCGAGCCAGACGAGGGGGGCGAGTCCCCACCCCGCCATCTGGACACCCCCGACGATCGCGACGGCCAGCGAGACGACGGCGGCCGCCACGATCTCCCTACGGGCGTACCGGCGATCGAGCACAGCTCGGATGATGCGGACATAAAGCCAGCTGAACACCAGCAGTCCGGCGGTCGCGAACAGCACCCGGACCCCCTGAACCGTCCCCGTCGCGACCTCCGCCACCGTGTTCACACCGGCGAAGAACCAGGGAAGGACGAGCATCGCGTACAACGTCCACTGGACGATCCGGCGCGCCCGCCTCAGCCCGTCAGCCACCATTCAACCCGTCTTCTCGGAACGGCCAGTTTATCGAGATCCGATTACCTCGCGTAGCCGTACCCTGGCCCCGGTGCGCAGCACGGCGCGCTCGTAGACCCGGCCGGCGAAGAGCACCATGGCGGCGACCGCCGCGGCCATCAGGGCACCCGAGAGCAGGACCTCCCACATGGGGGTCGCCGCCGCCGTGGCCCGGACCGGCATCACCATCGACGAGAACGGCGGGACGTACGACACGATCGTGGCCACCATGCTCGTGGGTTCCTTGGCGGCGTAGAACGCGACGCCGTACGACGCGAACATCGTCATGGTCATCGGCGTCAGCACGTTGCCGACCTCCTCCTGCCGGGAGACGAGCGACGCGAGCGCGGCGGCGATCGCCGCGAAGAACGCGTAGCCGAGCACGAACCACACGATGACCCCGGCCACGATGCCGACCATCCCCGGCGGGAAGTCGACCGCCAGGCCCGAGACGAACGCGGCGCCCAGTCCCGCCGCCAGGACGACGACCAGGTTGATCAGGCCGACCACGCCGAGACCGATGACCTTGCCGCCGAGAAGTTGCCAGGGCCGCACCGAGGTGAGCAGGATCTCGACGATCCGGCTGCCCTTCTCCTCGACCACGCCCATCGCGACCATCATGGGGGTCCCGACGACCAGCATGAAAAGGATCAGCACCAGCATGAACGCCATCTGGGAGCGGGTCTCCTCATAACGGGTGTCCGCGCCGATCGACTCCATGCTCAGTGGCGTCGTCTTCACTCCGGCCGCGCTGATCTGGGCCTCCCGGTGGGCCGCCTGCAGCATCAGGCCGAGCTCGCCGTCGATCTCCCCGTCGGACAGCACCCTGGTCGCCGCGGTCCCGCCGATCATGGCGGCGTCCACGTCCCCGTCGAGCACCGCGCGCCTGGCGGCCGCCTCGTCGGAGAAGGTCCGCCACTCGATTTCGGTGTCGCCGCCCCCCTGGACCGCCAGCTCCTGGCTGTTGACCAGGCCGATCGTGTAGGAGTCCGGCCCGCCGAACAGCTTGGGCGCGAGCGTGATCCCGACGATCAGGATCACCGTGACCGCGAGTCCGACGATGAACCCCTTGGTGCGCACCTGAGTCCGGACCTCACGCCCGGCCACCAACAGCATGCCGTTCACGCCACGGCCTCCCTGAAGATCTCGGTCAGCGTCGGCTGCTCGACGCCGAAGTGCTCGACCCGCCCCGCCTGTACGGCGACATGCAGGATGTGCTGATCGTCTCCGTCGGCGGCGATCAGCACCTCCCGGCCGTTCTCCACCCTGAGGTCACCGGGCAGTCCGTCCGCCCAGCCGGGCTTCGCTTCGGCCACCACGACCCGCAGCCGCCGCCCGACCGACGACCGCAACTCGTCGACGGTGCCGGAGGCGACCATCTGACCGGCCGAGATGATGCCCACCGAGTCGCACAGCCGCTCCACCAGTTCGAGCTGGTGACTGGAGAAGATCACCGGTACGCCGCCGCGGGCGCGCTCCTGCAGCACCTCGGCGAGGGCGTCGACCGCCAGCGGGTCGAGCCCGGAGAACGGTTCGTCCAGGACGAGCACGTCGGGGTCGTGGACCAGGGCCACCGCGAGCTGCACCCGCTGCTGGTTGCCCAGCGACAGCGCCTCGACCGCATCGCCCGCGCGCTCGGTCAGCCCGAGCCGCTCGATCAGCTCGTCGGCCGCCCGGCGGGCCTCCGCCGGGGCGAGCCCGTGCAGCCGCCCGAAGTAGCCGATCTGCTCCGCCACCTTCATCTTCTGGTAGAGGCCGCGCTCCTCCGGCATGTAGCCGAACCGCCGGCGCTCGGCGAAGCCCAGCGGGCCGTCCTTCCAGCGGACCTCCCCCTCGTCCGCCTGCAGGACGCCCATCACGATCCGCATCGTCGTGGTCTTGCCGGCGCCGTTCGCGCCGACGAACCCGAACATCTCGCCCTGCCGTACGGCGAAGCTCACCCCGTCCAGCGCCCGTTTCGCCGCGCCGAACGTCTTACGCAGGCCCGATATCTCCAACATACGACGATCATCTCGTCGGCCGCCCTCAGCGCAGTAGACACTGATGTCAGTGCTTCGAGATGACATCTGTCAACTGCGGCGAAACGGCCAATGGATACGCTGGCGACCATGACGCGAGGTGACAGAGACAAGCCCGTGGTGCTCTCGAAGATCTACACGAAGACCGGCGACGACGGGACGACCGCGCTCGGCGACATGAGCCGCACCAGCAAGACCGACGCCCGGCTGGCGGCCTACGCCGACGTGGAGGAGGCCAACGCCTTCATCGGCGCCGCCATGGCGACCGGCGAGTTCTCCGACGACGTCACCACGGTCCTGGTGCGCGTACAGAACGAGCTGTTCGACGTCGGCGCCGACCTGTGCACCCCGGTCACCGAAAGTCCCGAGTTCCCCCCGCTGCGGGTCGAGGGCACCTACATCACCTGGCTCGAGTCCCAGTGCGACCGGTTCAACGCGGAGCTGAAGCCGCTGCGCAGCTTCATCCTGCCCGGCGGCACGCCCGGCACCGCGCTGCTGCACGTCGCCCGCACGGTCGTACGGCGTGCCGAGCGCGGGGCCTGGGCCGCGCTGGAGGCCCACGACGACGTGAACCCGCTGACCGCCAAATACCTGAACCGGCTGTCGGACCTCATGTTCATCCTCTGCCGGGTCGTGTCCGGCGGCGGCGAGATCCTCTGGAAGCCCGGCGGCACCCGATAGGGGGTGCCGGACGGCACGCCCCGGAATGTCGGTGCCGCCTGGAAGAGTACGGCCCGTGGCCCGACCATTCAAAGCGATGATCAATGCCGAGTCCGTGGCCCTGCTCGCCGACGGCCTGAAGACCTGCTGAGCGCCCTTCCCCCGGGCCGCCTTCGTGTCGGCGGCGACCACGGGACTCGGCGGGCTGGAGCTCAAGGACCGAGTCCGCCATGTCTCGTCGGCGCTGCACGAGGCGCTGCCGTTTCCCCGGGCGGCCGAGATATTGCGGGAGACGGTGAACCGGGTCCGGCTCGACATGTGGAGCGGCTGGCCGGCCACCGACCACGTGGGCAGGCACGGGCTCGACCATCTCGACGAGGCGATGGCCACGCTCGCCGTGCTGACGACCCGCGGCGGCTCCCGACGGGTCTTCCATCTCGGCGAGCGTACGGCGACCGGCCCAGGACAGGCGTTCACGATGACCAAATCGCACTCGTTCCGGCCTGTCACGACCAGGAGCGAGCCTCCCGGGCCACGGCTCCTGGAGATCGTCGTCAACGGCGTCGCCCGGGCGAGCGCCCCCTTCACCCTGATCGAGGCCTGACCATGCCGGGCACTGGGCGCTGAGATTCGAGAGACGACCTCAGGCGGCGTCGAGGTAGGCGCTGGGCGGGGCGGACTCGAGCCAGGCGAGGAAGCCGGTCAGCGCGTCCTCGCTCATGGCCAGGGAGACGGGGCCGCCCTCGTCGGAGCAGACGACCGCCCAGTAGCCCGCCGGTCCCTCACCGCCGGTGAGCATTCTCCGGTCGGAAACGGTGAGGCCGCGCCTCGCGATCGCGCGGCGCGGCCTCAGTCGCAGTCCAAGGAACGGAATCCAGTGGAGCTCTCCCCCGACGTATCGGGCCACTCCGTTCTTCCAGCCCCCGTCCCGGGCGCGTACCCGGCAGATGATGGCTCCCCGGCTGTGGGCCAGGACGAAGGCACGCACGAACAGGAGGGCGGCCACGACGAGCATCCCGAGAAGAATCCCAAGCGCCGTCATCGCCGCCCTCCCTTTTGTTCGGAATCAAACCTCTTCGCCGGCCGCGCGCAGCCGAGCCGCCGCGCGCTTGGCTTCAAGCCGTGCGTCCGCGTCCGCCTGGTCCGCCTCGATCGACGCCTGGGCGCGCTGCAGCGCGTCCTTGGTCGCCGCGACGTCGACCTCGGAGCCGAGCTCCGCCGCCTCGGCCAGGACGGAGACCTGGTTGTCGGCGACCGAGATGAATCCGCCGTGCACCGCGGCCACGAGGTCGAGCTCGCCGTCACGCTTCACGCGCAGTACGCCGCCCTCGACGAGCACGCCGAGAACAGGAGCGTGATTAGGCAGAATACCGATCTCACCCTCCACCGTCTTGGCAATCACCATGTCGGCCTCGCCGGACCAGAGCTCACGCTCCGGCGACACGAAACCAACGTGTAGCTTCGCCACTTTCAGCTCCCTCCGAGCCGATTGGTCAGCGCTCGAGTTCCTTCGCCTTGGCGATGGCCTGCTCGATGCCGCCGACCATGAAGAACGCCTGCTCGGGCAGGTGGTCGTACTCGCCGGCGCACAGGCCCTTGAAGGAGGCGATGGTCTCGTCCAGCGACACGAACTCGCCCGGCTGTCCGGTGAACGCCTCGGCCGCGTACATCGGGTGGGACAGGAACCGCTCGATCCGGCGTGCCCGGTTGACCGTGACCTTGTCCTCTTCGGAGAGCTCGTCGATGCCGAGGATCGCGATGATGTCCTGCAGTTCCTTGTACTTCTGCAGGATCCGCTTGGTCTCCTGGGCGACCGCGTAGTGCTCCTCACCGATGATCTGCGGGTCGAGGATCCGCGACGAGGAGTCGAGCGGGTCCACCGCGGGGTAGATGCCCTTCTCCGAGATCGGCCGCGAGAGCACGGTCTGCGCGTCGAGGTGCGCGAACGCGTTGTGCGGCGCCGGGTCGGTGATGTCGTCGGCGGGCACGTAGATCGCCTGCATCGAGGTGATCGAGTGACCGCGCGTGGAGGTGATGCGCTCCTGGAGCACACCCATCTCGTCGGCGAGGGTCGGCTGGTAACCCACGGCGGACGGCATGCGGCCGAGCAGCGTCGACACCTCGGAACCCGCCTGGGTGAACCGGAAGATGTTGTCGATGAACAGCAGCACGTCCTGCTTCTGCACGTCGCGGAAGTACTCCGCCATCGTCAGCGCCGACAGCGCCACCCGCAGACGGGTGCCCGGCGGCTCGTCCATCTGGCCGAAGACGAGCGCGGTGTCCTTGAGGACGTCCGCCTCCTCCATCTCCAGCCAGAGGTCGTTGCCCTCACGGGTGCGCTCGCCGACGCCCGCGAACACCGAGGTGCCCGAGAACTTCAGCGCGACCCGGCGGATCATCTCCTGGATCAGAACGGTCTTGCCGACGCCCGCGCCGCCGAACAGACCGATCTTTCCACCCTTCACGTACGGCGTCAGCAGGTCGATGACCTTGATGCCGGTGGGCAGCATCTCGGTACGCGACTCGAGCTGGTCGAACGCCGGGGACGGACGGTGGATCGGCCACCGCTCGGTGACCTGCAGCGACGCCTTGTCCGTGTCGAGCGGGTCGCCGAGGGCGTTCCACACGTGGCCCTTGACGACGTCGCCGACCGGCACCGAGATCGGGGCGCCGGTGTCGACGACGGCGGCGCCGCGGACGACACCGTCGGTGGGCTGCATCGAGATGGCCCGGACGAGGTTGTCCCCGAGGTGCTGGGCGACCTCGAGGGTCAGGGTCTTGGTCTCCCCGCCGAGCGCGACGTCGACGGTGAGGGCCTGGTAGATGTCCGGCATGGCCTCGACGGGGAACTCCACGTCGACGACCGGACCGGTGACGCGGGCGACCCGGCCCACGCTGGTCTCAACAGTCTGTGCGGTCATTTCACTCTTTCCCCGCTGCGGCGTCAGCCAGCGCGTTCGCGCCACCGACGATCTCGCTGATTTCCTGGGTGATCTCGGCCTGGCGCGCCTGGTTCATCTGGCGGGTGAACACGCCGATGAGCTCGTTGGCGTTGTCGGTGGCCGACTTCATGGCGCGGCGCCGGGCGGCGTGCTCGGAGGCGGCCGACTGGAGGAGCGCGTTGTAGATGCGCGACTCGATGTAGCGCGGCAGCAGCGCGTTGAGCACCTCACCGGCGTCGGGCTCGAACTCGTAGTAGGGAACCGGGCCCTCGTCGACCTCCTCCGCCTCCTCCTGGACCTCGAGCGGCAGGATTCGCTTGACGACGACGCGCTGCGTCAGCATCGAGACGAACTCGGTGTAGACGATGTGGATCTCGTCGATCCCGTTGTCGTCCGTGAACGAGCCGATCAGCGCGTCCGCCATCTCCTTGGCGTTCGCGTAGCCCGGGTTGTCGGAGAAGCCCTCCCACTCCCCGGTCATCTCGCGGCTGCGGAACCGGTGCCAGGTGAGGCCCTTGCGGCCCGTGACGAACGGCTTCACCGCGAGACCCCGCTCGATCAGGTGGCCCTTCAGCGCCTCGGCCTCGCGGAGGACGTTGGCGTTGAAGCCGCCGCAGAACCCGCGGTCGCTGGTCACGATGAGGACGCCGGCGGAGGCCGGCTGCTCCTTCGCCGCCATCAGCGGGTGGTCCACGGTCGTCGAGTTCGACAGGACCGCCGACACCGCGTTGGTGATCTCACGCTCGTACGGCACGGCCGCCTGCATCCGCTGCTGGGCCTTCACGATGCGTGAGGAGGCGATCAGCTCCTGCGCGCGGGTGATCTTCGCGGTCGACCTGACCGACTTGATCCGCCGGCGCAGGAGTCTCAGCTGGGCACCCATGCGCTACTTCTTCTCGGTCTTGCGGACGCGCCGGACGACCGTCTCCTGGCCGACCTCGCCGGCCTCCAGAGCCTCGACGGGCATGTCCTTGACCAGCAGCTCGCCGCTGGAGGTGGTGAAGCCCTTCTTGAACTCCGTGATGGCGTCCTTCAGCGTGGTGACCGCGTCGTCGGACAGGTCCTTGGTCTCGCGGATGCTGTCGAAGATGCCCTTGTGCTCGTGCTGCAGGTGCTCGAGGAACTCGGTCTCGAAGCGGCGGATGTCCTCGATCGGCACCTCGTCGAGCTCGCCGGTGGTGCCGGCCCACACGGACACGACCTGCTGCTCGACCGGGAACGGGCTGTACTGCGCCTGCTTGAGCAGCTCCACGAGACGGGCACCGCGCTCCAGCTGGGCGCGGGAGGCCGCGTCCAGGTCCGAGGCGAACGCGGCGAACGCCTCCAGGTCGCGGTACTGCGACAGCGCCAGACGGAGCGTGCCCGCGACCTTCTTCATCGCCTTGATCTGGGCCGAGCCGCCGACTCGGGAGACCGAGACACCGACGTTGATGGCCGGGCGGACACCCGCGTTGAACAGGTCCGTCTCCAGGAAGCACTGCCCGTCGGTGATGGAGATGACGTTGGTCGGGATGAACGCCGACACGTCGTTGCCCTTGGTCTCGATGACCGGCAGACCGGTCATCGAGCCGCCGCCCATGTCACTCGACAGCTTGGCGCAGCGCTCCAGCAGCCGGGAGTGCAGGTAGAACACGTCACCCGGGAAGGCCTCACGGCCCGGCGGGCGGCGCAGCAGCAGGGAGACGGCGCGGTAGGCGTCCGCCTGCTTGGTCAGGTCGTCGAAGACGATCAGCACGTGCTTGCCCTGGTACATCCAGTGCTGGCCGATGGCCGAGCCGGTGTAGGGGGCGATGTACTTGTAGCCCGCCGGGTCGGAGGCCGGAGCGGCGACGATGGTGGTGTACTCCATCGCGCCCGCCTCCTCCAGGCGGCCGCGCACCTGCGCGATCGTCGAGCCCTTCTGGCCGACGGCGACGTAGACGCAGCGCACCTGCTTGTCCGGGTCGCCCGACAGCCAGTTCTCCTTCTGGTTGAGGATCGTGTCCACGGCGATCGCGGTCTTGCCGGTGCCGCGGTCGCCGATGATGAGCTGACGCTGGCCGCGGCCGATCGGCGTCATGGCGTCGATCGCCTTGAGGCCGGTCTGCAGCGGCTCCTTCACCGGCTGGCGCTGGACCACCGAGGGCGCCTGCAGCTCAAGGGCGCGGCGGCCTTCGGCCTCGATCGCGCCCTTGCCGTCCAGCGGGTTGCCCAGGGGGTCGACCACGCGGCCGAGGAAGGCGTCGCCCACGGGGACCGACAGGACCTCGCCGGTGCGGCGGACCTGCTGCCCTTCCTCGATCTTGCTGAAGTCGCCCAGGATGACCGCGCCGATCTCCCTGACGTCCAGGTTCAGTGCCAGACCGCGCGTGCCGCCTTCGAACTCCAGCAGCTCGTTCGCCATCGCCGAGGGCAAACCGGAGACATGGGCGATGCCGTCGCCGGCGTCGACGACGGTCCCGATCTCCTCGCGCGCGGCGCCTTCCGGCTCGTACGCCTGGACGAAGCGCTCAAGCGCGTCCCGGATCTCATCCGGCCGGATCGTAAGCTCCGCCATCTCTTCTCTGTCTCCCTATTCGCCTTAGCCGGCCAACCGGCGGCGGACTTCTTCGATGCGTCCGGCGATCGTGGCGTCGATGTAGTCGTCCCCGATCTTGACGGAGAATCCACCGAGCACCTGCGGGTCCACCTCCACATTCAGGTGGACCTCTCGCCCGTAGGTGGCTCGCAACCAGGCGGCGAGCCGCTGCTTGTGCTGTTCCCCGAGCGGTACGGCGCTGCGCACGACCCCGACCAGGCGCTCCCTGATCTGGGCCACGATCCAGCCGTACTCCTCGAGGACCGTCTCCAGGCTACGTCCTCGCGGATGCGTCACGAGCTGCGTTACCAGGCGCAGGGTGGCCGGGGCGACCTTGCCACCGAGCAAGGTGGCGAGCAGGTCCCGCTTGCGCTCCGAGGGGACGGCCGGGTCGCTGAGCGCGCGGCGCAGCGCCGGGTTGGCCGCGAGGATCCGGCCGAACCGGAACAGCTCGTCCTCGACGTCGTCGATCCGGCCGGCGGACTCCGCCTCGGCCGCCGCCGCCATGACGCCGACCCGCTCCAGGGTGTCGGGCAGGTCGCCTGCCCTGGACCACCTGGCCCGGACCGCCGCTGCCGTGACCTCGAGCGCGGTCTCGCCGATCCGGCTCGCCAGCAGAGCGCGGACGGTCTCCGCCTTCTGCTCGGCCGGACGGGCGGGGTCGGACAGGTTCCGCCGCAGCCCGTGCTCACGGTCGAACAGGTCGGCGACCGCGAACAGTTCCTCGGCCAGCACGCCGAGGTCGGCCGACGCCGCGACGGCGTTGAACCGCTCCTCGACCTCCGCCCTCGCGGTCCTGCTCAGACCACGCATCAGCGGACCGCTTCCGGACGGGCCTCGATCTCATCGAGGAACCGGTCGATGATCCGGCGCTGACGGGCCTCGTCCTCCAGAGACTCGCCGACGATGCGGCCGGCGAGATCGGTGGACAGCCGGCCGATCTCGCTCTGCAGCTGGGCGAGCGCCTGCTGCCGGTCGGCCTCGATCTGGGCGTGCGCGGCCTCGATGAGGCGCCGGGCCTCGGCCTGGGCCTCCTCGCGCAGCTCCGCCTTGATCTGGGCGCCCTGCTCGCGCGCCTCCTCACGCAGCCGCGCGGCCTCCTGGCGGGCCTCGGCGAGCTGGGTGCGGTACTCCGCCAGGGTGCGCTGGGCCTCGGCCTGAAGGTCCTCGGCCTTCTTGATACCGCCCTCGATCGCCTCGGTCCGCTCATTCAGCGTTTTCTGGATGCGCGGGGTGAGGATCTTACCGACGACGAGAAAGACCACGAGGAACGCGAAGCCGCCGACGACCAGCTCGTATGCGTGCGGCATGATCGGGCTGCTGCCCTCAGCCGCGAGAAGTGTAGCTGCCGTTGTCATGGCTGCAGCCTTCCGTCAGGGGTTGTCTGACCTCAGTAGATGAACGGCGCGACGAGGCCGATCAGCGCGAGCGCCTCGACGAGAACGAAGCCGAGCAGCATGTTCTGGCGGATCATGCCGTACGCCTCGGGGTTGCGGGCGATCGCCTGCAGGCCCTGGCCGAAGATCAGGCCGACGCCGATACCCGGGCCGAGCGTGGCCAGGCCGTAGCCGATGGCGCCGATGTTGCCCGAAACCTCAGCGAGAACGTTCATGGTGTTTCCTTCACTCGACGGCCGGTGACCCTTGTCACCGGTCTGGACTAGGGGGAGAGACCTCAGTGTTCGGGGTGCAGCGAGCCGCCGATGTACATCGCGGCCAGCAGCGCGAACAGGAAGGCCTGGAGGAACTGGATGAACAGCTCGAAGCCGGTCATGGCGATCGTCATGAGCACGCCCACCACGCCCACCGGTGCGCCGAGGGGGGTGAGCTTCTCGAAGAGGAACCAGAAGCCGACCATGCTGAAGAACGCCAGGATCATGTGGCCGGCGAACATGTTCGCGAACAGTCGGACCGCGTGCGTGAACGGCGCGATGATCAGGTTCGACAGGAACTCGATCGGGGCCAGCAGGACGTAGATGAACTTGGGCAGCCCGGGCGGGAACATCATGTTCTTGAAGTAGCCGATCGCGCCCTGGTGCTTGATCCCAAGGTAGATCTTCAGCAGGTAGATGCTGGCCGCCAGCACGATGGGGAAGGCGATGTGCGAGGCGACCGGGAACTGGAGGACGGGGACGACGCCCAGCAGGTTCCACAGCCAGACCAGCAGGAAGATGCTGAGCAGCAGGCCCATCCAGCGGTCGGTGTCCTTACCGAGGAACGGCCGGGCGATCTGGTCGCGGACGAACATGTAGCCCATTTCGGCCACGTTCTGAATCCCCCGCGGCACCAGCTTTGGGTTGGAGAAGGCGGACCAGCACAGCCCGATCATCAGCAGTGAGCTCAGCACCGCGAGCACGACCGGCTTGGTCAGCCAGAAGGGCGCCCCGTCCCAGAGCGGAGGGATTTCGAACAGTTCAAGCCCCGGAGCCTTGAACTCATCGGCGGCGAGGACCGTCAGCGCGTTCACGCGGCGTTCCCTTCGATGTGGAAATGGATCAGGAAGGTCTTACCGGAAAGATGACCGTCGCCTGAGGTCAGCGACCGAACTTCCGGTAGACCAGATAGATGGAGAGCACGACCCCGAGGATCACCCCGATGGGCGTGAAGACGGCCACGCCGGTCCAACGGCTCAGCAACCAGCCTGCGCCGCCGTACAGAATGATCCCTGCGAGCAGATAGCTGGGAATCGACCAGGCGGCGTTGGCGAAGTCGCGGCCGTCGTCCTCGGGCCGACGCTCCTTTTCGCTCATCGCGGGCATGACCATAGCAGCCGGAAGCGGGGCTAGTCATATCGGGCCCGCCCGCGTCAAGTTTAATGCCCCGACTGCCGAGGTTCGCCCGGACGGCACGCCTCATGGCGCTGTCCGATCTGGGCGAAACCTCGGAGCGAAGAACGGCGGGAGGGACACTAGGCGACATCGGAACTGCCCCGACCGGGAAGTCCGTCACGGCCAGGCTCGACGTAGAGCATTTTCAGCTTTACGAAACCGCGCATCTCCCCCACGGTCCAGACCAGGGTGCAGACGATCACGGTCCACGCGAACGCCCGGGGATGGAATGCGGTGGTGTCCTCGAACGCCTTCAGGAACGCCATGATGAGCAGAACCTTGACCAGATAACCGGACACCGCCGCCAGCATCATCGCGGCCGGTGAGATCCGGCCGGCCCAGGAGACCACGACCAGGCCGACGGTGAAGAACACCGCCACCAGCGCGAGGCCGATGCCCGCGCCGATCGCCCCCTGCACACCGGCGACGACACTCGCGACGACGATGGCCGGCAGGCCCGCTGCTGCGGTGAGCAGCGCCGCGCTCTTGAGCACGCGTATGTCGTTGGCCTGCATCGGAACTCCATGTGTCGGATATCAAGCGAGCGTTTGGTACCTCGCGGGGTGCGGTAGGGCAACCCTTGCTAGTGAAAGCTATCACAAGCTCCGGACTGCCACCTTTACCTGCCGTTTCTAGCGGTTACCATGCGCACGCGCGAGATCGGGCGGGTCAGCGGCGAGTCGTGACATCCCGGTGACGGGTGGGAGAGGCCGCGTGCGCGCCCACACCCCGGTAGCGCATGGCGTCCTGCCTCGACCGCAACCTCGGCAGCGCCATCATGACCAGTACGGCCACGGCCAGCAGGACCGTCAGCGGGAACAGGATGAGTGGAACCCCGCCGATCGACAATCCGACGATGGCGAACGCGAACAGGAACGTCCACGCGTACATGATCAGGACGCTGCGTCGTTGCGAGTGGCCGAGGTCCAGCAGGCGGTGGTGGAGGTGGCCGCGGTCGGGATGGAAGGGCGACTGCCCGGCCGAGGTGCGGCGGATCACCGCCATGATCAGGTCGGCCAGTGGCAGGACCATGACCGCGATCGGCAGCACCAGCGGCAGGATGACCGGGAACTTGTTGATCCCGGCGGCGGGCTCGACCGACGAGGTGATGGTGATCAGCGAGGTGGCGAGCAGGAGACCGATCAGCATGGCGCCGGTGTCGCCCATGAATATCTTCGCCGGATTGAAGTTGTGCGGCAGGAAGCCCAGGCACATCCCGATGAGGATGGCCGCGACCGCGGCCGTCACGTTGATGCGCGAGCCGCTACTGGTCTGCGACAGCGCGATCGAGTACGCGAACGTGGCGAGCGCGGCGATCCCGACGATGCCGGCCGCCAGGCCGTCCAGCCCGTCGACGAAGTTCACCGCGTTGATGACGACCACCACGATCAGGATCGTGAGGATGGTGCGGAGCTTGGCATCCGGACTGTAGGAACCTCCCCAGGACTGGGGCAGCGGCAGGAACGACAGGTTCATCCCGAAATAGACGAGGATGCCGCCCGAGGCGACCTGGCCGCCGAGTTTGACCAGGGCGTCCATGCCCAGCCAGTCGTCGAGGAAGCCGGTCAACACGATCAGACCGCCGGCGGCGAGCAGCGCGATCACCGTGTTCCCGGTCTGCCCGCTGCTGATCGCCGCGCCGACGTGTTCGAGCTGAGTGGCCATGAGCAGCCCGGCCGCCATGCCGCCGAACATGGCGAGTCCTCCGAGGCGGGGCGTGGGCACCTTGTGCACGTCCCGTTCTCGAACCTCTGGCGCCGCACCGATCCGCAGTGCGAATGCCCGTACCGGCGGCACCAGGAGGTACGTCACCGCCGCCGTGACGAGCGCCAAGAGGAGATATTCCTTCACGGAACCCAGTTTCCCTGCATAGGCGGACACGTTGCGCAGGGAAAGCGACACCGACCGCCATTCTCACCGCGGGGATACACCGGATGCTTCGCGGTCAGCCCCTTTACCCTTCGAGGACAGACGTTAGCGCACCCTGGTCACTCCCGTGCCGCCCGAAGCCACACCGTCAGGAGAACGCGTGCGGCGCTCCCGTACCACCCGGCACCCAACGGGGGGTGTCCGCCGCCTGATCGCTGATGGCGGTGAGCACCGCCTGGCGGTACATGGCCAGCCTCTTGCGCCATTCGGTCAGGTCCTCGACGTAGCGTCCGGACACCGGCGCGTCCCATACGTCCCTGCTGCGCGCCATGGCGTACGGCTTGTCCAGTGATCTGGTGAGGCGGTCCATCTGCGGGAGAACCTGGAACCAGAGGTCCACGAGCTTCTGGTACTCGGGGTTGAACACCCAGCCCGTCGGCTGGCCGCCCGGAGAGAGCAACTCGGTGGTCGACGTGGTCGGCGGCTGCTCACCCGGTTGACGTGGTGTGGGCGCAGGCGGATCGGCGAACGTCACAGTCTGACCTCCCTCTGACCGGAGTCACCGGACACGCCGGACACGGCGGCGTCGTCGGGCGAGGTGTCCAGGTGGACCTCCACCACCACCGGCCGGCCGGGGTTCGGATCATGCCGAGTCCGGCCGCCGTCCGCGGGTGGGTCGCCCTGAGGATGACGGTCCTGGACGCGGCGGTCGTGGCCCTCGGGTGTTCCCGGCACCGAGTCCGTGCCGCCGGCGGCGAACGGATCCTCCGTCAGGTTGTCGGCAGGGGTGCCGACGTAGTCGCCCATCGGATCCCCCGGCGCCAACCCCGAGTGACTCGACGTCTGCCCCGGTTGGGCCGGCGCCTGGTTGGGTTGGACGGGTGTATGGTCCGGTTGGACGGCGTTCCCGGAGATCGCGGCTCCGGAGGCCGCCTGTCCGGAACCCGACTGTGCGGAACCCGTCTGTCCGGCGTTGCCGCCGCCCATATGACCGGTGCCCGTGTTGGCGGAAGCCGTGTTGGCGGCGTCGGAGGAGTGGGCGGGTTGGTTCGGCTCGACGATCCCCGGCGGACCGTCGGGGTGGGGGCCGGTGACCGTATGCGCGGCTTGGGCTCCGGCGCCAGGCGTGTCCATGATGCCGGGCTGATTCATCGGCGTGCTGACGACCTTGACCCCGTCCACCACGATCACCCGGCGACCTGCGGTCTGATCGACGTCGTCGGGATGGTCCTTGCGGGGGGTGTCGATGATCTGGGAGTCATCCCGGACCGGGACCCCGCCGGTGTTGCTCGCATCCTGCGCGGCATGGCCCGTCGTGGCGGCTGTGTTCCCCGCGCCGGTCGAGGCGTTGCCGGTCGTGGCGGCGTCGTTGCCGGCGCCCACGCCCGGGGCCTGGGGCGTCGTCCCCTGACCGGCGCCGGTGGATGAACCGCCCGGGTATGCGGCATCGGTGTACGAGGCGTCGGCCACACCGGCGGTCGTGGTGGTGGCGCCCGGGGTGGCCGTGGGGGCGCCGCCGCCCGGGGCCGTACCGGCCGTTCCCGTGCCGTTAGCCGTGGGGGTGCCCGTGCCGTTAGCCGCGTTCGTCATGCCGCAGTGGCATACGCCACCGCACTGGCAGGTCGCCGTTCCGCCGCCCGGCGCGCTCGCGTCGCCGGCGGGATCGCCCGCACCGACTCCGGCGGCGGGACTCGCGGCGCCGTTCGCGCCGGTGCCGTACGCGTTCGGATCGCCGGGCCGACTCTCTTGAGGATCGGGCTGCTGCCCATTCGGCTGGCTGACCGGATGCCCGGTGGTCTGCCCGCTCGGCTGGCTGACCGGATGCCCGGTGGTCTGCCCATTCGGCTGCCCGGTGGACTGACCGTCCGGCTGGCCCGTCGGTTGGCTGACGACCTGGTCGGTCGGTTGGCCGGTGGGCTGGCCGGTCGGTGTCGGTTGGCCGGTGGGCCGGCCGGTCGTCTGCTCGGGCGTCGGGCTCGCCGGCCGGTCGGCGGGTGCGGTCTCGGCGCCGCTCCGAGGGGGCTGCGACAGGGAACCTTCGACCACGCGGTGACTCTTGTCGCCGGTCTTCGCAGGGGTCGCGTCGTCGGCCGCGCTGTGCGTCGCCGGGGTCGCGCCGTGCGGCGTACCGCTGGGCGAGGTCCCGACGTGCTTCGTCCCGTTTCCGGGCTTGTCATTCGTCCGGTGATCGTCCGCCTTTCCATCCACCTTGTCCGGTTTATGGTCGGCTTTGTGATCGGTCTTATCCGGTTTATGGTCGGCCTTCTGGTCCGGTTTGTGATCCACCTTGGCACCATCCGACGTGCGATCCTCAGGCTTCGGATCGTCCGCCGGCATGGTGATATCCGGCTCCTGATGAAACTTCTGGCCCTTGTCCTCGGTCGGCTTGCCGTTCCCGCTCCGCTGTTTCTCTTTCTTCTCCAGCAGGGTCAGCCGGCCGGTCACGTCCTTGACCATCGAGGTGCACGCGTCGGCCACCTGCGCCGGACGGTACGTCACATGCGCGGCGACCCCCGCCTGACGCATCAACCCCGTCACCCGGGCCTCGACGTCCTGCATCTCCCTGCCGGCCTGCTGGACCTCCCGCAGCAGTTCACGTACGAGCTTGGGATCCATTCCGTCGAGCTTGGCCAAGGCGCGCCTCCACAGAGATATCCGCGCACTTCACCGTAGCCTGACTGACGGCGTTAATGAAGTCCGATAGCCAGAATGCATGAATGAATCGCCCCCCGACTCCCGTGCCCGCGATCTCGCGAAAACTCACACATCCGGCCGTGAGCAGGGGGAGAAACGGGTTCTAGTCCTCGGTGGCGAGATAGCCCACGACGGGGCGGATCTTCTCGACCGGGATCGCGCCCTTGCGCAGCACCCGGGGCACGGCCGCCGTGAGGTCCACGATCGTGGAGGGCACGTTCTCGTCGCACGGACCGCCGTCGAGATAGACCGACACCGAGTCGCCGAGCTGCTCCTCGGCCTGCTCGACGGTGGTCGCCGGCGGCATGCCCGACCGGTTGGCGCTCGACACGGCCATCGGACCGGTCTCCTTGAGCAGGTCCAGGGCGATCTGGTGCAGCGGCATCCGAACCGCGACCGTGCCCTTGGTGTCGCCCAGGTCCCACGACAGCGACCGGTTGACGCGCAGGATCAGCGTGAGCGGGCCGGGCCAGAAGGCGTCCATGAGGTCCTGGCCGTACATGCCGAGGCTCTCGACCAGCGCGTTGGCCGCCTTGACGGTGCCGACGAGCACGGGAACCGGCATGTCCCTGCCCCGCCCCTTGGCTTCGAGGAGGTCTCGTACGGCCGCGTGCACGAACGCGTCGCAGCCGATGCCGTAGACGGTGTCGGTGGGGATGACCACGAGATCCCCGTTCCCCACCGCCGTCTTCGCCGCGGCGATGCCCTCGGCTCGCCCGGCCTTGTCCACGCAGTCATACCGTCGGCTCACGTACCCATCCTTCCACTCTCGTCCTCGCCAGGAGGGCCGATCAGTCCTGTTCCAGGCGGGCGGTGACGAAGCGGTCCCGACCGGTCAGATCCTGACGGAGGCGCACGTCACGCCAGCCGTTCTTCTCCGGGAACAGCCAGTACACCGAGTTTCCCTGCTCGTCGGCGTGCTCGACGGCCACGAAACCGCCCGGCCGCAGCAGCCGCCGTGCCGTACGCTCCACGGCTCTCACCTCGTCGAGGCCGTCCTCGCCCGAGCCGTACAACGCGCGCGACGGATCATAGTCGCGCACCTCCGGGTCGCGCGGCACCGCACCCGGTGGGATGTACGGCGGATTGGAGATCACCAGATCCACCCGCCCGTCGAGCTCGGGCAGACAGTCGGCGAGATCCTCGGGATGGAGCGTGGTGCGGCCCTGTCCGTGCTCGAGGATGTTGCGCTTCGCCCAGCCGTACGCCAGGGGGTCGATCTCGACGGCATGCACCTGGGCGAGCGCGACCTCCTGCGCGATGGACAGCGCGATGGCCCCGGAACCGGTGCCGAGGTCCACGACGATCGGTGAGGCGACGTCCATCTCGCGCAGCCGGTCGATCGCCCAGCCCGCCACGATCTCGGTCTCCGGGCGGGGCACGAACACCCCCGGCCCGACCTCGAGCGACAGGTAACGGAAGTAGGCGCGTCCGGTGATGTGCTGCAGCGGCTCGCGGGATTCCCTGCGGGCGATGCCCTCCCAGAACCGCGCGTCGAAATCGGCGTCCTTGACCAGGTGGAGCCGGCCCCTGGACACGCCGTGCACGAAGGCCGCGATCTCTTCGGCGTCCGTACGCGGGGACGGCACGCCCGCCTCGGCGAGCCGGGCGGTCGCGAGGGCGATCTCATCGAGCAGGAAGGTCATGTCTCTTACGGCACGGTCTCTTGTGGCTCGGGGTCTCTCTTATGTCTGCTGCCGGGTTCCGACTTCGGTTGCCGTTTCGGCTCGGATCGGTCACGAATGAGCCGCGAGCTTCTCCGCCAGTTCCGCGTCCAACAAAGCCTGTATCACCGCGTCGAGATCACCATCCAGGACTTGGTCGAGGTTGTACGCCTTGTAGCCCACCCGGTGATCGGAGATTCGGTTCTCCGGGAAGTTGTACGTGCGAACCCGCTCGGAACGGTCGACCGTACGCACCTGGGACTTGCGCTCGGCCATGGCCGCGGCCTCGGCCTCCTCCTGCGCCATGGACAGGAGACGGGCACGCAGAATGCGCAGGGCCGACTCCTTGTTCTGGAGCTGGCTCTTCTCGTTCTGACACGAGACGACCACGCCGCTCGGAATGTGGGTGATCCGGACCGCAGAGTCGGTGGTGTTGACGCTCTGCCCGCCGGGGCCGCTGGACCGGAAGACGTCGATCCGCAGGTCGTTCGGGTCGATCTGGATGTCGACCTCCTCCGCCTCGGGGTAGATGAGCACGCCGGCGGCGGAGGTGTGGATGCGTCCCTGGGACTCGGTCACCGGCACCCGCTGGACCCGGTGCACGCCGCCCTCGAACTTCAGCCGCGACCAGACGCCCTCCCTGCCCTTTATGGCGACCGTGACGTCCTTGTAGCCGCCGAGGTCGGAGTGCTGCGCGTCGATGATCTCGGTCTTGTAGCCGACCCGCTCGGCGTACCTGAGGTACATCCGGAGGAGATCGCCGGCGAACAGGGCGGACTCCTGACCACCCTCACCGGCCTTGATCTCCATGATGACGTCCTTGTCGTCGTTCGGGTCGCGGGGGACGAGGAGATGCGTCAGCTTCTCCTCCAGGCCCGGGATGCGGCCTTCGAGCTCGGCCGCCTCCTCCGCGAACGCCGGGTCCTCGGCGGCCAGTTCCCGCGCCGCGGCGAGATCCTGCCGGACGGCCTCCAGCTCCCGGTAGGTGGCGACGATGGGCGTGAGCACCGCGTAGCGCTTGCCGTAGGTCCTCGCCTTGGCCTGATCGGCATGCACAGCGGGGTCGGCGAGCCGCAGTTCGAGGTCCGCGTACTCACCAATGATCTCGTCGAGGTTCAACTCTCACGCTCCTTTCCGCTACGTCCTCGGATGTCCGGCCTGGGGGCATCCCATCCCAATCACCAAGAACGCCGACCCGGACGCGGCCCTCGTAGATCGAGAGCCGCACCCGAGCCGGCGTCTGGGGATGAGCTACTTGCCCGTCTTGCCCTGGGCCTTCTTGCCGAAGCGCGCCTCGAAGCGGGCCACCCGGCCACCGGTGTCGAGGATCTTCTGCTTGCCCGTGTAGAACGGGTGGCAGGCCGAGCAGACGTCGGCGTGGATGACGCCGTTCTTCGCCGTGCTACGGGTGGTGAACGAGTTTCCGCAGGTGCAGGTCACCTGCGTGAGCACGTACTCCGGGTGGATGTCGGGCTTCATGTCCTCAGTCCTAACGCTAGGGTGCGGTCGCCGGGTCGCTTCTGTTCGTACGGCTGTGCCGTACGGTCTGCGCGCATCGGCACACCTCGCATGCGCGTGCGGGAACCGGTACCGCTGCGGTTCGGCTACCAGTGTGCCAGATCCTTCAACCCGACCAGGCCATGGGCTTATTCCTGCGGGCGAGATGAGCACGGGGAGCCTGGATGATCCTTAATGGGATCACTTACAAATGGGACAAATGTTCACACTTCGGTGGACGCTTAACACCTGTACCACTAGGCTGCAACCCTCAAACCCGACTTTTCCCTCAATTTTGCCAATGATAGGGGTAACCATGAGGAAGAGCCTGCGGCTCGCGTTGGCGGCCGCAACGGGGGTGGCGGTCTTCGCTACCGGTGCGGCCATCACCGTAGCCACCCCCGCCGGCGCCGTCTCCGCCGCCCTTCTGGCGGATAGCGCGGTCTCGGCCCCGAAGCTGGGTGGCGATCTCTTCATCCCGCCTTATGGCAGCGACAAGATCACCTTCACCTTTGACATCGAGGATCCGTACTACGCGGCCGCTGGTAAGGACCCCAGCAACAAGGACGTCAAGAAGGGCGACCCGAAGTACAAGGTCTGGGCGCGCTTCACCACGGACTCCAGCGCCTCGACCGTGTCCTGGCATGGCGCAGACGTCACCCAGCTCGGCAGTTCCACCGCGGCCACGCTCCCCACCAAGGCCACCATGTCGGGCTCGATCCCGGTGTCGTCGAGCGACAAGCCCGGGGACAAGTGGCAGCTTCAGCTTCTCCGGCTCACCGCCGACAAGTCCGAGCCCTCGGTGACGGACGACGCCTGGAAGTCCGCCGACACGCCGCTCACCTTCGACGTGAAGGCGGCCACCCGGGTGACGGGCATGCGAGTGGACCCGGACCCGATTTACCTGAAGTCGGGCAAGGAGATCGACATCTTCGTCGAGTTCCAGCTCGAGAAGTACGGCGACGAGAAGATCACCGACGTGCGTCTCGAGAGCAAGAGCTCGGACGACTACTACTCGCTGGGCACCGGTCTGGAGACGGACGGCAAGTCCTACCACGACTCCAGCGCGTTCGACTACAGCACCTCCACCGGCTCCTGGGACTTCAAGGTCTCGGTCGAGCGCGGTTCCAAGAAGTACGCCTTCACCAAGAGCTTCAGTGTCTACAAGTCCGGCTCCTCGAAGGTCAAGTCGAAGATCAAGTTCTATGCCTCGCCGACCAAGGTGAAGAAGGGCAAGAGCACCAAGCTCTACGGCAAGGTCTACCGGGGCTCCAAGGCGTGGAGCAAGAAGTTCGTGAAGCTCTACTTCAAGAAGAAGGGCAGCAAGAAGTGGAAGTTCGTCACCTATCTGAAGGCGACCTCCACCGGTAAGTTCACCAAGACCGTCAAGCCCAAGTACAACGGCTACTGGATCGTCACGGCGACCGGCACCGGCTACACGTACGGGACCAAGTCCAACATCAAGTACGTCAGCATCGTGAAGAAGAAGTAGCCGGCCGAGCCCTCGGCCACCTCGTCAGGCCCGTACGGATGCTCCGTACGGGCCTGACGCCTCCCGTCCCGTCTCCTGGCAGGGGGGCAGGCGAACGCCCCGTACGGCCAGGCCGTACGGGGCGTCGTCCGATCTCAGGCGGTGTCAGTCGCGGTCGTTGCTGACCGTGGTCTTCTGCACCTGGAGCAGGAACTCGGCGTTGGACTTGGTCTCCTTCATCTTCTCGATGAGGAGCTCCAGCGCCTGCTGCATGTCGAGGGCGTGGAGGACGCGGCGGAGCTTCCACACGATGGACAGCTCCTCCTTGCCCATCAGGATCTCCTCCTTGCGGGTGCTGGACGCGTCCACGTCCACCGCGGGGAAGATCCTCTTGTCGGCCAGCGACCGGTTGAGCTTGAGCTCCATGTTGCCGGTGCCCTTGAACTCCTCGAAGATCACCTCGTCCATCTTCGAGCCGGTCTCGACCAGCGCGGTGGCGAGGATCGTCAACGAGCCGCCGTTCTCGATGTTGCGGGCGGCGCCGAAGAAGCGCTTCGGCGGGTAGAGGGCCGTGGAGTCGACACCGCCGGACAGGATGCGACCGCTCGCGGGCGCGGCGAGGTTGTAGGCGCGGCCCAGCCGGGTGATCGAGTCGAGCAGGACGACCACGTCGTGGCCCAGCTCGACCAGGCGCTTGGCCCGCTCGATCGCCAGCTCGGCGACGGTGGTGTGGTCCTCGGCCGGCCGGTCGAAGGTCGAGTGGATGATCTCGCCCTTCACCGTCCGCTGCATGTCGGTGACCTCTTCCGGACGCTCGTCGACGAGGACGACCATCAGGTGGCACTCGGGGTTGTTGCGGGTGATCGCGTTGGCGATCGCCTGCAGCACCATCGTCTTGCCGGCCTTGGGCGGCGAGACGATGAGGCCGCGCTGGCCCTTTCCGATCGGCGAGACCAGGTCGATGATCCGCGTGGTGAGGATGTTCGGCTCGGTCTCCAGGCGGAGGCGCTCCTGCGGGTAGAGCGGCGTGAGCTTGTTGAAGTCGGGCCGCTGACGGGCCTGCTCCGGCTCCATGCCGTTCACCGAGTCGAGGCGGACGAGCGCGTTGAACTTCTCGCGGCGCTCCCCCTCGCGCGGCTGCCGTACGGCGCCGGTCACGACGTCGCCCTTGCGCAGGCCGTGCCTGCGGATCTGCGCCAGCGAGACGTACACGTCGTTGGCCCCCGGCAGGTAGCCGCTGGTCCGCACGAACGCGTAGTTGTCGAGGATGTCGAGGATGCCCGCGATCGGGATGAGGACGTCGTCCTCGCTGATCACCGGCTCGCCGCTGTCGAAACGGTCACGCCCGCGGCGGTTGCGCTCGCGGAACCGGCCGCGCCGGCCGCGACCGTCCTCGCCCTGGTGGTCGCTCCTGCTGTCGCCGCGGCCGTTCTGGTCGTGGCTCTGCTGGTCGCGGCCACGGCTCTGGCCGTCGCCGGAGTCGGCCGCAGCCGCGCGCTGGTCGGACCGGCCGTCGCGGCCGTTACGACCGTCGCGACCGTCACGGCCGTCCCGCTCCGAGCGGTCGCGCCGGTCGCCGCGGGTACGCCGCTCGCGCCGGTCGCCGTTGCGCTCGGACCGGCCATCGGTGCGCGTGTCGGCGGTGTCCGCATGCGAATCGGCCGTCGTCGCCGGTGAGGCGGCGGACGACTGGCCGGCCGCACTGTCGGCGGGAGCGCTGACCACGGCGGGCGCGCTCGCCACCGGTTCGGGCGCGGCGGGCCGCTCCTCGCGCTCTGCGGCGGGCTCGGTCACGGTCGGCTGCGCGGCGACCGGCTCCGCCGTCACCGCCTGCGCCGCGGCCGGCTCTTCGGTGGCCGCGGGCTTCGCGGTGGCGCGGGAACGTTCCCTGCGGCCACGAGCAGGTCGTTCTGCGGCCGGAGTCGCGGCAGGGGCCGCGGTCTCGGCGGACTTCGGCTCGGCGGCGGCCTGTCCCGGCTCACCCGGCTTCTCGCCCTGCCTCTCCTGGATGGCCGCGATGAGTTGGCTCTTGCGCATCCGTCCGATCCCGGTGATGCCCAGGGTCGACGCCAGAGCCTGCAGCTCGGGGAGCACCATGGCGGCGAGGCCGGTGCCGGAGCGACGACGTCGGGCCGGGGCGCTGGTGGGGGTGTCGCCGGCGGCCTGGCCGTCGGAGAGGAGTTCGGTGGTGTCGCTCAACTAAGGGTCCTTCCCAGGGGTCGGGCGCCAGAATCATGCGTCCAGGCGTCCCGGTGGTGCGACCCGGCGGGACAGACCGGGCCGGGCTTGACGAGTCTCATGTGTCGATGACCCTCGGGACTCGCAAGCGGTAGGTGCCCGGGGGACTTCCCCCGGATTGCCGTCACCAACCAGATGTCTTGGTGGATCGAACGCGCATGTCTCCGAGAACCCCGCCTCTCACCAGGCCGCTCGGAAGCGGGCCGGCTGAAGGTAACGGCTTCGGGAAAATCGCCCTGCCCGCGTCGAAGGACGCGAAGCGAAGTGCAGCGATGTGCGAATGACAAGCACGCACCCAACACGGGGGCACCTGGTGCGGCTATCAGCCTAACATCACCAGCGCGCACAACTATTCCCTGAAGGTCGAAGAGGCATCAGCGTGTCTCGGGAAACCGAACGTACGCACCACGTGGGTCGACGTTCATTGGCTGGATGTGCCAGTCATTACCCACTTTAGGTGCGATCAAATCCTCGACGTCCCGCGTCACGAACACGAGAACTGTGGGACCGGCCCCCGAGACCACTGCGGGCACACCGGCGGCGCGAAGGCTCCGTACCAGTTCCGCCGTGCCCGGCATCGCGGGAGCGCGGTGGTCCTGGTGAAGACGGTCTTCGGTACCGGCGAGCAGCAGGCCGAGTTCCGGCCGTTGTGTGAGCGCCGCGACGAGCAACGCCGCGCGAGCCGCGTTGGCCGCGGCGTCCGAATGCGGAACGTCCTTCGGCAGCAGCCCCCGCGCCGCCTCCGTTGACAATCGGAAGCCCGGGATCAACGCGATCGGGCGGACGTCTTCATGCGGCGACAGTTTCACCATACTCGCTGTTCCGGACTGGTCCGTCCACGCGATGGTGAGTCCGCCGGCCAGGCAGGGGGCCACGTTGTCCGGATGCCCCTCCAGCTCGGTGGCCAGCGCGAACACCTCGCCCTCCGGCATGGGCCGTACGGCTTCCGCCTCGCTTCGCACACCGGCGGTGCGTGCGACGACGGCGGGGGCCAGGGCACGTGCGGCGAGGATGCCCGCGCAGATCGCGGCCGAGGAGGAGCCGAGGCCACGCGCGTGCGGGATCCGGTTGTGGCAGCGCAGCCGGATACCGGGCGGCTGGGCGACGCCCATGCGGTCGAACGTGGTCCGCATGGTCTTGACGATCAGGTGGCCCTCGCCCCGGTGCAGTTCGTCCCCGTCCGCGCCCTCCCCCTCGATCTCGACCCGCACGTCCTCCAGGAACGCGCCGTCCGCGTCGAGCACGGCGGCCTCCACCTCGTCGTACAGATCGAGCGCGAGGCCGAGGCTGTCGAATCCGGGGCCGAGATTGGCGCTGGTCGCCGGCACCCGGACCACGACGCCGTGACTATCCGTCATTCACACAGTTCCATTCATGTCGGATCGACGAACGGGGGCGTCAGGTGGCACGGACGCACGGGCGAGGCCCGGGACCGAACCGGACCGGGCATCCCTGGGCAGGAGCAGGGCAGGCCTGGGCGGGGGCGGGGCAGGCCTGGGCGGGGGCGGGGCAGGCCTGGGCGGGGGCGGGGCACGCCGGAGCGGCCGG
Source organism: Sphaerimonospora mesophila (assembly GCF_001417795.1). Taxonomy (NCBI): domain Bacteria; kingdom Bacillati; phylum Actinomycetota; class Actinomycetes; order Streptosporangiales; family Streptosporangiaceae; genus Sphaerimonospora; species Sphaerimonospora mesophila. The sequence goes on from NZ_BCBX01000030.1 coordinate 411,238, forward strand.
GGTCAGTCGAGGCCGAGCGCCGAGGCGGCGGCATAGGCGTCGGTGGGGATCGTCACCGGGGACGGCGCGCCGGAAATGGCCCAGTCCGGGTCCTTGAGCCCGTTACCTGTCACCGTACAGACCACGCGCTCTCCGGGCGTGACGAGGCCCTGCTCGTGCGCCATCAGCAGGCCGGCGACGCTCGCGGCAGAGGCGAGCTCGACGAACACGCCCTCCTCCTGCGCGAGCAGCTTGTACGCCGCGGCGATCTGGCGGTCGGTGACGGCCTGGATGCCGCCGCCCGACTCGTCGCGTGCGGCCTCGGCGAGACGCCAGGAGGCCGGGTTTCCGATCCGGATGGCCGTCGCGATCGTCTGCGGGTGGGTCACCGGGGCCCCCGACACCAGCGGGGCCGCACCGCTCGCCTGGAAGCCGAGCATCCGCGGCCGCTTGCCGGCCAGGCCGTCCTCGGCGTACTCCTTGTAGCCCATCCAGTAGGCCGAGATGTTCCCCGCGTTGCCGACGGGGATGCAGTGGACGTCCGGCGCGTCGCCGAGCGCGTCGACGATCTCGAACGCCGCCGTCTTCTGCCCCTGGAGACGATGCGGGTTGACGGAGTTGACCAGCGCGATCGGGTAGTTCTCGGCGAGCTTCCTGGTCATCTCCAGGCAGTCGTCGAACGATCCCTCGACCTGGAGCAGCTTCGCGCCGTGCACGAGCGCCTGGGCCAGCTTGCCCATCGCGATCTTGCCGCGGGGCACGAGCACCGCGCATCGCAGCCCGGCGCGTACGGCATAGGCCGCAGCGGATGCGCTGGTGTTCCCCGTCGAGGCGCAGATGACGGCCTTGGCGCCCTCCTCGACGGCCTTGCTGATGGCCACGGTCATGCCGCGGTCCTTGAAGCTGCCGGTCGGGTTGAGGCCCTCGATTTTGAGATAGACGTCGCAGCCGGTGATCTGGGACACGCGCCTGGCGGGCAGGAGCGGCGTGCCCCCCTCGAGCAGGGTCACCACGGGCGTCGCCGTGGAGACCGGCAGTCGGTCGCGGTACTCCTCGATCAGGCCACGCCAAGCCCTGGACATGATTGATTGCTCCTCCCACGCGCGACGCGCGTGTCACCTGCGGTATCGGGCAATGAGTCTACGACCAACCGCCTGACGTCCGGGATGCGATGTCCACCTGATGGACGCCCCGGCGCGGACGACGCCGGTCCTCGGTGGATTCCCCCGATCGCCCCGCGAAACCGTCGCTCCTCTTGACTAGTGTGAACGGCGTCCGGTGGAGATGCGTGAGATGAGGAAGTGGCGAACGTGACGGAGGGGCAGGCCAGGCCGAGGATCCGGCACAACGACTATTCCCCGCTGGTCCCACCGCCGGTCGGGGAATGGGTCCCGGCGCTGCCCGCCAGCGTCGTCATCCCCGCGCACGGCCGTCAGCACCGTCTGGACCTGACGCTGGCCGCGCTCGCCGCGCAGACCTATCCCGCCTCCCTCACCGAGGTCATCGTCGTCGACGACGGCAGCGATCCGCCCCTGCGCTTGCCGGAGATCCGCCCGGCCAACACGCGGATCGTCTCCAGCCCCGCGGGAGGCTGGGGGGCGGGACACGCGATGAACGCGGGCATCGAGGCGGCGGACGGCGAGATCGTCCAGCGTCTGGACGCCGACATGGTGATCTGCCGGGAGCATCTGGAGGCGCTCTTCCGCTGGCACCACCTCACCGACTATCTCGTGACGATCGGCGGCAAGAAATTCGCCGAGGAGCCCGACCTGACGCCCGAGCAGGTGTACGACGCCGTACGGCACGGCACGCCGGCGTCGCTGTTCGACCCGGCGGCACTGGTGTCGAGCTCCACCGAGGAGACGATCCGCCGTCTCGACGGGCTGCGCACCAGCCGCAACCCCTACCAGGTGTGCACCGGGCCGACCGTCTCGCTCCGCCGCACGCTGCTGCGCGAGGTCCGCGGGTTCGACCCCGAGGTCGTGCGCGGCCAGGACACCGAGTTCGCCTATCGGCTGGCCCAGGCCGGCGCCGTGTTCGTGCCGGACATGACGGCGCGTGCCGTCCACCTCGGTCTGCCGGCGCAGCGGGGTGCGCACGGTAAGGCGATCGTCCGGCTGGTCGAGACCCATCTGGCGCAGAAGGTGCCGCTGCGGCGGGATCTCCGTAAGGAACGCGGCAGGCGGCGGCTGGTGCCGTACGTGGAGATCGTGCTCGACACGACCGGCGCGGAGGAGGCGCTGATCCGCGCGACCGTCGACGCGATCCTCGGCGCACAGGCCGGGCTGACCGACATCGCGGTCACGCTCGTGGGGCCCTGGCCGGAGCTCTCCGACCGGGCGAGCCGCATGCCGGGGAGCCGGGAGTTCGATCTCGCCCTGGTGCTGGAGACGTTCCGCCACGATCAGCGGGTCCGCTTCGCCGGGGAGGCGGCGCCGACCGCGGCTCCCACGCCCTTCCGCTACACCTCGCCGATCGACGCGCCGCCGGCCGCCGACGCGCTGGAGCGGATGACCAGGGCGATGCTGGAGGAGCGGCTCGGGCTGCTGGTCGTCGAGCTGTCCGACGGCCGCACCGCCACCCTCGAACGGACCGAGGCCGTCGCCCGGGCCCGCCTGCTCGCCCGCCCCGGGGAGGAGCCTGCCGCCGTCATCGAGGCGACGCACGGCGTGCGGCACGCCGCGGAGAAGGAGTTCCGCACGACCCCGCGGCGGCAGCCCGAGCAGCCGGCATCCCCGGCGAAATCCCCTGCGTCACAGCCACGACAGAGCGCGGCGCCGCAGCATGACACGGCCGCGGAAAAGCCCGGTGCCTCCCAGCGAACCGGTGCTCAGCAGGGCGGCGCGGTGGCCTCGGGCTCGGCGAACCGGCAGGGCGGCCGCCGTCTGGGTGGTCTGTTCCGCCGTTCGTGAGGCTCAGGAGTTCTTCGGGTTGAAGGGCCGGGTCAGTCCCCGGGCGAGGACCTTGATGCGTCGCAGGCTCCGCAGGCCCCGGCGTCTCTGGGTCCGCCGGAGCGCCGCGATCTGCCGCCGCAGAGAGCCCATCTCCCGGCGGTAGTCGACGGCCGTCCTGCGCCACCGGCGGGCCTCCTCCCGCCACTTGGCGACCTGGCCGCGGACTCGCTCGACCTCCTTGGTGAGGCGCTCGACCTCGGCCTGCGCCTCGACGCGGGCCCGGTAGGCGGCCCGGACGCTGGGCAGCGGTCCGGCCTCGGATCCGCGGGTGAAACCGTACGTCTCGCCGTCGGCCCAGAACGTGCCGAAGATCTCGTCGACGACGGCGTCGAGGTCCTCGCCGGTGCCCCCGGCCTTCTCCTCGTCGCCGGAGACGAGCAGGGCGGCGCGGGCGAACGCCTCGGTGCGCTCCAGGCGGGCCGCGGCGATGCCCTCCGCGCTCTCGGACAGCAGGACGCTGACCAGCCCGAGGTCCCGCTCCCGCGCCAGGGTGAGGATCCGGGCCAGGGTGTCCTCCCCCGGCGCCCACCCCGGCGGCAGCCGGAGGCGGAACGGCGCGACCGCGTCGGACAGCCCGGAGACCAGGCGGACCCGGCCCTCGTGACCGTAGTGCGCGCGCAGCAGGGCGAGATCGAGGTGGGGATCGGTGAGCGGGGCGCGCAGTTCCGGGGTGATCTCGTCCCACGGACCGGTCACGAGCACCGACAGGTCGGTCAGCGTGCCGGCGAGGACCGCGTCGACCGTCGCCCGGACGTCGTCGCTCGACGCGCCGGCCGCGTCGACCACGACCTCCAGCAGGGGGACCTTCCACTGCCGGGTGGGGTGTTTGCGCAGCCACTGATAGACGGGGACACGGTCGGCCACGAGCGGGTGGCTGACCCGGCTGATCGACTCGGCGTCTCGCATCCGCATGGACGGGCCGAGGTGGTAGGCCCTCGCCTCGGGGTCGGGGATGAACACCGCCCCGGCCTGGGCCAGGCGATATCCCATCTCGGTGTCCTGGCCGAGGATCATGTCGGGGTCCATGGGTCCGGCCCGCTCGAACAGCCGGGCGCCGACCGAGGTGGCCCCGCCGATGTGGATGCTGAACGCGCGGCGGGTGCGGGTCAGCCCGTCCGTCCGCTCGACCAGGCTCTCGATCCACGCGTGCGACTCGGTCGGCTCGAAGAACTTCGCGAGGTCCTCGGCCTCGGCCACCTCCCTCGGGTCGGGAAGCGGCGCGGTGGTGAAACGCAGATAGGAGGTGACCGACAGATAGGGCGCGAGGTGATGCCAGCGCATGTGCGCCTCCACCTCTTCCCGCTCGGGCACGACGTCGGAGTCCATCCAGTGGATGACATCGCCGGTCGCCGTGGCCAGCCCCATGTTCCGCGCCGCGGCGCGGCCGGGGGTCGGGCAGAGCAGCAGGCGGGTTTTCCCCGGCCGGATGTCCGGGAGGCGCAACGGCGGCTCGCTGCCGTTGTCGACGACGATGACCTCGATCAGGTCGTCCGGATATGTCTGGACGGCGAGACCCGCCAGCGTGAGGTCGAGCTTGGCCTGGTTGCCGTAGGCGGGCACGACGACGCTCACCCGGAGCCGGGGCGTCCACGACGATCCGAGTGCGGGCGGGTTGAGGACGGTGTAATCGTTTCCGGGGATTCGCGGCGTCATGTCGCCTCCAGGATCACACTGTCCGCCGAAGTCACGCCGTCCTCCGAACCGCGCCGTCCGCTGAAATCGCGCTGTCCTCCAACATCACACTGGGCCGGAAGCCGCGCCACTGTTTCACCGAGACTCTCAGGAAATGCGCAAGTGGCCGTTGCCAGGTGTGCTCGCCGCTCAGCGAGCGCCGCAGGACGTACCCGAGGCCATGGGTGCGGTAGATCCGGCCGTCGCGGGCCACGACCGCGCGCAGCAGGTGGGCGTCCTCACCGCTGGGGTACGGCCCGAAACCGCCGACCTCGTGGAAGAGCCCGCGGTCGATCATGATCGTGCCGCCCGCGACGTGGTCGGTCCACATCTCGCTGCCGTAGTCGGTCCGCCGGACCGTGACGTCGAGCGGTTCGAGGTAGAAGAACTCCTGCGCGGTGCCCACCACGTCGGCGCCGGAGTACGCCCTGGCGAGCAGGAGATCGGCGATGTGCTCGGGGCCGTACCAGTCGTCGTCGTCCCACTTGACGATGACGTCGGTCGTCGCCCGGGACGCCGCCAGGTTGAGCACCTCTCCGAACGGCGTGGCCCGGTCCGCCTCCAGCACGGTGACCGGCCAGGGAAACTCCGCCGGAAGCCGTGCCGCCCGGGCGGCGGGGTAACCGTGCAGCGCGACGATCACTTCGAGGTCCACGCCGCGCTGACGGGCCATCTGCCCGAGCGCGGCGCCCAACAGGTGCGGCCGGCGTGTCGCCATGACCACGGTCACCGGCTGTGCCGTACGGCCGATGCCCCTCGCCCGCAGCGCGTGCCGCCGCAGCCGCACGCTCTGCTCCTCCCTGCGCAGATCGCCCACGGAGACCGGGGTGCCGTCGTCCGGCTCCGGGGTCCAGCCGGCGATCAGGTCCGCCAGGACGGGGTCGGCCTCGCGGACCCAGCGCGGCGGCGGGCCGGCGGTGAGCGGCACTCCCGCGGCGGCGAGGTCGGTGACGGCCGCCAGCGTCTCCAGCGCGTGTCGCGGGCTCCAGCCCGGATCGCCGGCCTCCTCCCGGCCCGGGATGGCCGGCCAGCGCACCCGCAGGGCGCGCAGCGGCCGCAGCGGGTCGATCTCCTCCTGGCCCACCCGGTCGTTCAACGGACGTGCCGCGAAGCGTTCACCGGCGGTCTCGGCGTCGGCCGGGGGCGGCGAGGAGCGCTCCAAATCCGGGAGGGGAGGCGTCACGACCCAGCGGCCGGCGCTCCAGGCCAGCTCGGCCGTTCCCTCCGCCGGGGATCGGGCGAACCCCAGCGGCGAGCAGATGTCCGTCTCCACCGCACCTCCCGCACCCACAAAGATCATTCCCATCGGGACAGACCCTTGTCAGATCAAACCGGTTAACTCCGCGGTCAGCAACCGATCCCGGCGGTTTCGGCGTCCCTGTCCCCTCCAGAAGATCACGAGGAGTTTGGAACAGTCCGGGAGAACAGGGCCACCGTCAGGCCGGGAAGCTCGGCCGAGTGCCACGCGGAGGAGAGCCGGAACCCCGCCGCGCGCACCGCTTCGACCTGCGGGAACTTCGAGCCAGTGAGGCCGGACTGCTTCGTTCCGCGCCAGACGATCCAGACCCGGGTGCGGCCCTTCAGCGCGCCGGCGACGTCGGAACGTTCCGGATATTCGAAAGCCTTGCCACGTGCGGTGCCCACCCGGAGGACGTCGTCGGGCAGATCGTTTCCGCCGTAATAGCCGAATCCGGTGCGCAGCCAGCTCTGGCCGTACAGGATCGCGTCGCGCTTGCGCGCCTTCGCCTGGACGACCCGCACCGCTCCGGGGAAGTCGTCATAGTGGCCGTTGTGCTGCCGGTAGTCGAGCTGCTCCGGCATGCCCAGGATCGCGGCGATCATCACGACCGTCCAGGTGACGAGCCGGGGGATCAGGACACCGGAACGGAACAGGTCGTGAACCGCGGCCAACGTGATGCCCCCGGCGAGGGCCAGGGCGGGCGCGGCCACGAAGAGGTAGCGGTCCACGTACGCCGGTGTCAGCAGCGCGGAGACGAGCAGCAGAAGAACGGGCGGGAACACCAGCCAGCCGCCCAGCAGCGCCCCCAGGGGCCGGTCGGCGGCCCGTCGCAGCAGGATCACGACACCGGCGGCGGCGAGCGCGAACAGCACCGGGCCCAGGACCGGCGATCCGGTCACCATCTTGGGGAACTTGAGCAGCACGTCGGGTCCGTGCGGCTTGATCCAGCTGATGGCGTGGCGCTCGCCCCACCCGACGAGCCCGAGCACCGCCATGGGCAGGCACCCGACGGCCATCGCGGGCAGCACCCTGGTCAGGAGCTCGCGGCGCGGCAGCAGCCAGGCCGCGGCCAGAAGTTGCGCCGGGAGCACCAGCACCGAGAACAGGTGCGTACAACCGAGCAGCGCCACGCCGACGGCGTACCAGCACGCCCTCCGGACGGTCGGCGCCTCCACCAGCCGGTGCAGCGCCCACGCGGAGATCACCGCGGCCGCCGCGGCGAAAGCGTACGGCCGGGCGTTCGCACCGTGATAGGACACCGACGGCAGCACGGCGAACAGGGCGGTGCCCAGCAGCCCGGCGCGCGTGCTGTGCAGCCGGCGCCCGAGATCGGCCAGGAATCCGGCCGCGACGCCCAGGATGAGCGCCGACGGCAGCCGCAACCACCACTCGGCGTCGCCCAGCAGCGTCCAGAAGTGCATGAACAGGTAGTAGGGCAGGAAATGCCCATCGATGTTCTGGACGAGCAGCCACAATCCGCCCAGTGAGCGGGTCACCGCGCTGTAGGTCGCCAGTTCGTCACCCGACAGCGACGCGGGCGTCCCGGAGATCGCCACACCGGCGACCGCGACCCCCGCGGCCACCGGTGTCCATCGCGGGACCCACCGCCGGTCGCGCGCCTGCCCCCGATCCTGGTGAGCCCGCCGATGAGAACCGTGCCGAGGGGCCCCCGACTCTTCCCCCACAAGAGTGATCACCCGGGCAGGCTAGACGATCAATTCCTAATTGATCAGGCCGTACGTCGCAGCCCGCAGACAGGGCGAGGGCGTCCAAGATCTGCTTTGTGGAAACCGACCTGGACACCCTCGTGATCGCACTTTACGTCAAGATCGACGATGACGCCGCTGGAGTGCCCCGGCTGCCCGGCCGTCCACCCCGCCTCAGTCACTCCGAGTTGATCTGCCTGGCGGTGATGCAGGCCATGCTGGGCTTCCACTCCGAGGCCCGCTGGCTGCGCCACGCGCGCAAGCACTACGGGCACCTGTTCCCGTTCCTGCCTCAGCAGCCGGGCTACAACAAGCGGGTCCGTGCCGCGTTACCGCAGATCAGGCGGATCACCCGGGTCCTGGCGCGGGACACTGACTTCTGGCACGACACGGTATGGATCACCGACTCCACTCCGGTGCCGTGCGGAATGTCGCGGCCCACCGTGCTGCGCTCGGAGCTGGCGGGCTGGGCGAACTACGGCTACTGCGCGTCCCACTCACGGTTCTACTGGGGACTTCGCCTATTTCTGGTCTGCACGCCGGCCGGCATGCCGATCTTGTGGGCGCTGGCCGATCCGAAGATCGATGAGCGTGAGGTGCTCGCCGCGATGCTGGAGGTCGATGCCGATCTGGTCGCCGAGCGGCCGGGGCTGCTGCTCATCGCCGACAAGGGATTCGCCTCCCGGGAGTTCGAGCGATCACTGTCCGCGCAGGGCATCACGCTGCTGCGGCCCACCCGGAAGAACGAGGCCCGCCGTCCCGGCCAGCCGCTGCTGAAGAAGGTGCGCCAGCTCATCGAGTCCGTCAACGACACCTTCAAAGGCCAGCTTGACCTGGAGCAACACGGCGGCCGTACCCGGGAGGGCATCGCGGTCCGCGTCGCCCAGCGCGTCCTGACGCTGGCCGCGGCGATCTGGCACAACTTCCAGACCGGGCAGGCGGTCAGCCGTTCACTGACCGCCTACGATCACTGACCGTATTCGGAATTGATCGTCTAGGGAGGCGCTTCGACGCGAAGCAACCGCAAATGATGCGGTCGTTACGGAAATGAGGCAATCCTCGGCCGCGTTCCACGTCTCACATGTCGTCGGGGACGGGCCAGGTCCTTCCCCCGGCCACGTCCCCCAGCGGCTTCACGACGACCCCCCGCGCCTTCCGCTGCCGGGCGATCCAGTCCAGGAAACGGGCCAGCTCCCTGGGGCTCGTCGCGTAGGGGTCCCTCGCGTCGTTACCGATCTTGTGGAAGACGAAGACGACGAGGCCGCCGCCGTTCCGCTGGGCACGGGTGACGAAGCCCGCCAGTGTGCCGGCCGTACGCGCGATGCCGTTCTGCGAGGTCGCCCGGACGGCGGCCGGGTCCGCCGGCGGGATCGTCTCGGCGTACGGGCACGACCGGCAGGCGTCCGGCCGGTGGACGCCGGTGACGCCGCGCGCGGTCGTGTAGCCGCACCGCATGGCCAGTTGCTTGCTCGACTCGTCGAAGGCGCCGAAGGGATAGGCGAACGACCGCACCTTGAACCCGTGGGACAGCAGCGTCCGTCTGTCCTCGCAGATCTGCCTCTGGCGCACGTCCTCGGTCTCGCGGAGCAGGTTGACGTGATCGAGGGTGTGGCCGCCGATCTCGTGGCCCGATTTCGCGATGAACCTCAGGTCGCCGACGGTCAGGTAGCCCCGTTTGCCCAGGCGGCCGCTGTTGACGTAGAAGGTGCCCTTCAGCCCCCTCTTGTTCAGCATCCCGGCCGCCGTCACGTGGTCGGCCGTGCTGTCGTCGAACGTGAGGACCACGACCGTCTTCGCGGTGGCGGTCCCGGCGAGGGCGCCCGCAGGCGGGAGCCCCACGACCAGCGCCACCGCGAGCAGACAGGCCGGCACGAGCCGCGCGATGATCGTTTGCATGGATGGAGACTTTACTTAATGTCTCCATCCATGCGTCTATAACCCCCAAAAGGGGCACGCGACTGTTATGTCGTTTCAGGGAGCGTCGGACGAGCGCCGTCCGTCACGCACGCGACAGGACGTCGCTTTCGGAACCTGCCCCTACGGCGTGTCGTCGCCCTCCACCCGCATCACGCTCGCCACCGCGCGGACGATGTCGAGGTCGCGCAGCTCCTCTATCGTGGCCGACAGGGCGGCGTCGCTCGCCCGGTGGGTGACCAGGACGAGCTGCGCGTCGTCGCCGCGTCCCTCCTGCAGGACCGTCTGGATGGACACGTCGTGCTTGGCGAAGATGTCGGCGACCCGGGCGAGCACGCCGGGCTTGTCCGCCACGTCGACCGATATGTGGTAGCGGGTGACGGTGTCGCCCATCGGATGGACCTTCAGGTCGGCGTAGGTCGACTCCTCCGGCCCGCGGGTGCCGGCGAGCCGGTTGCGCGCCACGGCGACGATGTCTCCGAGGACCGCCGAGGCCGTGGGCGCGCCACCCGCGCCCGCACCGTAGAACATCAGCCGACCGGCCGACTCGGCCTCCACGAACACCGCGTTGTACGCCTCCCGGACCCCGGCCAGCGGATGCGACCTCGGGATCATGGCGGGATGCACCCGGACGCCGATCGACCTGCCGTCGTCGGAGCGCGCGCAGATGGCCAGCAGCTTGATCACATATCCCATGCCCCTGGCGGAGGCGACGTCGGCGGCGGTGATCTCCGTGATGCCCTCGCGGTGCACGTCGGCGGCGGTGACCCTGCTGTGGAAGGCGATCCCGGCGAGGATCGCGGCCTTGGCCGCCGCGTCGAAGCCCTCCACGTCGGCGGTCGGGTCCGCCTCGGCGTACCCCAGGGCCTGCGCCTCCTCCAGGGCCTCGCTGAACGAAGCGCCGGAGGAGTCCATCCGGTCGAGGATGTAGTTGGTGGTGCCGTTGACGATGCCGAGCACGCGGCGGACCCGGTCGCCGGCCAGCGACTCGCGCAGCGGGCGCAGCAGCGGGATCGCGCCGGCCACGCTCGCCTCGAAGTAGAGGTCGGCGCCGTTGTCCCGGGCGGCCCCGTGGATGGTGGCGCCGTCCTCGGCGAGCAGCGCCTTGTTGGCGGTCACCACGGACTTGCCGCTCGCCATCGCGGACAGGATCAGCGACCTGGCGGGCTCGATGCCGCCGATCACTTCCACCACGATGTCCACGTCGTCGCGGGTGACCAGGGCCTCGGCGTCCGTCGTGAGCAGCGCGGGGTCGACTTCCGCGTCGCGTTTGCGTCCCAGCCTGCGTACGGCCACGCCGGCCAGCTCCAGGGGCGCACCGACCCGGGCGGTCAGGTCGTGGGCCTGCTCCCGCAGCAGGCGCACCACCTGCGATCCGACGACGCCGCAGCCCAGCAACGCCACTTTGAGCGCCGGTTTACCGCCAGCGTTACTCACGAGCCCTCCTCGCTCAGGATGTCTGCCCTGCCGATGGACGGTTGGCCGGCCGATGCTCACAGCTGGCCCCGCAGCAGGTCGTCCTCGGTCTCCCGGCGCACGATGACCCGCGAGCGGCCCGCCGACACCGCGACCACGGCGGGCTTGGGCAGGTAGTTGTAGTTGTTGGCCAGAGAGCGGCAGTACGCGCCGGTGGCCGCGACCGCGATCAGGTCGCCCGGCGTCAGATCGCCGGGCAGCCACAGGTCGCGGATCACCATGTCGCCGCTCTCACAGTGCTTGCCGACCAGACGCGACAGCATGGGCTCGGCCCGGCTCTCCCGGGAGGCCAGGGCCGCCGTGTACTGCGCGCCGTACAGCGCGGTGCGGATATTGTCGCTCATCCCACCGTCGACGCTCACGTAGGTGCGCAGGCCTTCGACATCCTTGACCGTGCCGACCTCGTAGAGCGTCACACCCGCAGGCCCGGCGATGGACCGGCCGGGCTCGACGACGAGCCGGGGCACGGGCAGACCGGCCGCCCCGCACACCTTTGTGACGATCTCACGGAGACCGTCCGCGATTATCTTGATGTCCGGCGCCTCGTCCCCCGCGACGTACGGAATGCCGTAGCCGCCGCCGAGGTCCAGCTCGGGGAGGATCACCCCGTGCTCGTCCTTGATCTGCACGAGCAGGCCGGCGAGACGATGGGCCGCGACCTCGAACCCGGCGATGTCGGTGATCTGCGATCCGATGTGGGAGTGCAACCCGACGAGTTCGAGGCTCGGCAGCGCGAGGATGCGCCGTACGGCCTCGGCCGCCGCGCCGCTGTTCAGCGACAGGCCGAACTTCTGGTCGTCGTGCGCGGTGGCGATGAACTCGTGGGTGTGCGCCTCCACCCCCACCGTCACCCTGATCATGACCTTGGGGCGGACGCCGTACCGCTCGGCGAGCCGCCCGAGCCGGGCGATCTCCTCGAACGAGTCGACCACGATGTGGCCGACGCCGGCCTCGACCGCCTTCTCCAGCTCGGCGACCGACTTGTTGTTGCCGTGCAGTGTGATCCGCTCGGGCGGGAAGCCCACGCTGAGCGCGACGGCGAGCTCGCCGGCGCTGCACACGTCGAGGCCGAGCCCCTCCTGGTCGACCCAGCGGGCCACCTCGCGGCACAGGAACGCCTTGCCCGCGTAGTGGACGTCTCCGTCGTGGAAGGCGGACCGGTAGTCGCGGCAGCGGGAGCGGAAATCCTCCTCGTCGACGACGTAGAGCGGGGTGCCGTGGTCTTTCGCCAGGTCCCGGACGTCGATGCCGCCGATCGTGATGGCGCCGCCGGTCCGGCCGGACGTTCGCGGCCAGATCGCGGGGGCGAGCGCGTTGAGGTCGGCGGGAGCACGCGGCGGACATTCCTCGGCACGCGTCGCTGCGACGGGGGCCGCCTGCCCGTCATCCGGGGCGGCGGCGTGGGCGAATCGACTCACCCGAATGAGGCTATCCGACCTCGCCCCCCAAGGGAGACAGCTGCCCAACTGGCGAGACAGGAACCAACATTAAATCCGGAAATCCGGTGATCCACGCGGAAGAACTGGTCAAAGGTCCTTGGAACGCTCACAATCTGTCGGGCAGCGGCGTGACCAGGATCTGGGCGAGCACGGATCGCACGGCCATGGCCAGCCAGAGGCGGGCCGTGTGCACCGGACCCGCCGACTCGTCCGCCCGCGGCACGGCCGGCGCGTGCTCGTGTGCGTCGTGGAAGGCGAGCGCGAGATGCTCGGCGTACGTCTCCCAGCCGGGCGCCCGGCTCGCCGCCCGGCCGGGCAGCTCGGCGAGCAGCCGGAGCACCGCCAGATCGTACGGATCGTCCAGCGCCTCGGGCCGGAACCCCGCCACCGGCACGCCCAGGTCCCTTGCCCAGCGCCCCACGGCCACCGCCCGCGCGTGCGCGTACCTGACCACGAAGCCGGGGTTGTCCCAGGTCCGGGGGTAGTCGGGGCCCGCGCGGCCAGGCTCGGCGACCACGATCCCCCCGGGCGGTCCGTCCGCCCGCACGATCTCGCCCACGATCTCGCCGGGCCGGGTCACCGCGATCAGGAGGAAACCGTCGGGCCGCACCCGTACGCCCGCGATGCCGGCACGGCCGCGGAGCCGTACCGCCATCTCCTCCGCGACCTCGCGGACGGCGTCCCGGGGCGTCGCCGCGGACCGCCGTCCGGTGGCGCCACGCCGCGAGAGGGAGCGGAGCGCGACCGCCGAGGCGTACACCGCCTCGCGCTCCCATGAGCCGTACGGCGCAGGCATTTCTCCGGGCGGCGTGCCGAGGAGCTCACCGAGGATCTCCGCGAGCCGGACGGGCGTCATCCCGGCAGCCTAAAGGGTCACCGAGTAATCGTCGGCCGGAGTGGCGTTGGAGCGGAGCGAGGGATAGCGGGGAGCGGAGCGAGGGATGGCAGGGAGCGGAGCGGGAGGGAGTGAGGACCGCATGCCGGGCCACGCTGGGCGGGCCCGGCGGCGGACCGGGGCTTCCTCCCGGCGCAGCGACCGCGCCGATCAGGCGAGACCTCCTCGGCGGTGTCCGGTACCGGGCCGATGCTCCAACGGCCCGTTCTCCCGCCGGGGATGCGCGATCAGATCAGCGCGAGCGGCTCGGCGGGGAGGTATCCCTCCATGTGAGCCGAACGGAGCAGGCGTCCCTCGGCGGAGTCGCGTACGCAGATGTAGGAGTAGCGGTCGGCCGAGTAGACCAGGATGCCGTCGGTCCGGCACTGCCGCATGAAGACCTCGCCCCACTCCTCCGAGACGTCGGCCAGGCCCAGCTCGGTGAGGATCTGCCGACGGGCCAGCAGCGTCCCACCGGCCACCTCGGGAAGGTAATGGTGCTCCGCCTCCGGCTGGCGCAGCAGCGTGGCGCCCGCCTTGGGCAGGTGGGCGTAGCACGCGGCCTTCCCCAGCACCTCGGCCTCGGTGGAGGCGAAATGCCGGACCAGGTCGGCCAGATAGTGCTCGCCGTACACGTCCCGCGGATCGAGGACGGCCACGTAGTCGCCGTCGGCGAGCCGCAGCGCCCGGTCGAGCCCCGCGCCGAGGGTGATGGGTTCGTCCGCGACGCGGATCACCAGGTCGGGCTCGGCCGAGGCGTCGGCGCCGGCCGAGGCCGCCGCGAGCGCCTGGCGTGCGGTCTTCTCGACCAGGGAGGCGTCGAGGCCGTCGGCGACGACGACGAGCTGCCCCGGACGGTGCCGCTGGCGGGCCACCTGGGCGAGCAGGTGATCGAGCTCGGCCGGGCTCGCGACGGCCGTGACCGCGGTGATTTCGGCATTGTTGCGCACGCTCGGCACGCCGACGGTGTCCAGGATCGGGTCGAGGAGCGGGGTCACGCTCGTGCGGGCGCGCCAGGCCAGGTGCGCCTCCCTGGCCAGCCGCGCGGGGTCGGCCAGCAGCACCTCGGCGGCGGCGGCGATCTCCTCGCCCCGGGCGCCCGCGCGCACCTGGAGCACCGGAGTGCCGCAGGCCGCGACCTCGGCGATCACCCTCGCGTCGGCGTCGGAGCCCGCGACCACCAGCGCCGGCCTCCGGTAGACCGTCAGCAGGTCGTCGTAGGGCATCTCGTCGGCGTCGTCCTGACCGGCCAGCACGGTCCACTGCGCGTCGGGGGGCACGGTGACCGTGCCGAGCGTCATGACGTCGCCGGTGCGTCCGCCCACGGCGGGGATCGGGTTGTGCACGCGCGGCTGGATCGCGTGCGGCAGCACGCCCACCCGGTCGTGCCGCAGGGCGGCCCGCCACTCGCGTGCCCTGGCCTCGGAGGTGGTCAGCACGTATTCGAAGTGCTCGGCCGCCGGGAACGCCCGCGAGACCGGTCCGCCCGAGTGCCAGAAGACGGTCTTGACGCCGCGCGTGCGGCAGGCGGCGACCAGGTCACGCAGCGCACGCGACTCCCCGGCCAGGGCCTCCAGCCACCTGCCCCCGTTACCCTGCCGGGGGCCGGGCCGTACGGACTCGACGAACAGCACATGCGGCCGGTGCCGGTCGAGCATCGTCTCCCAGTTGTCCTGGCCGAAGTTGGTCACCAGGCGCCATTCGTAGCGCAGCAGCGCCTCGGTCTGTCTGTCGACGATCGCGGCCACGGTCAGGTACGGCCGAACCAGCGGCCCCTTCGGCACGGTGAAGCCCTCGGCGATCGGGGTGGAGACCTCGGGCGCCCTGGGTTCCGGGACCGCCCTGACGACCGTGGGCTCGGGCACCTCGGGGAGCTCCGGTTTGAAATCGGCCCGCTTGGGCGCCGGCGGCTTCTTGACGGGGGTCTTGAGGGTCTTGGCGACCGTGCCCGGACTCTTGGTGTGCAGGGCGTCGCCGAGCTTGGTCCAGCGGCTCTCCTGCATGGAGGCGAGCTTCCACTTGGCGACGGCGGTCTGGTAGCGCTGCTCCGCCAGGCTCTTGGCGAGCTTGGCGTTCTGCCGCTCGACCACCTTGAGCCGGGCCTCTGCCTCCCGCATCCTCGTCAGCGCCTCGGCCTCGGAGACGGCGACCTCCTCGAGCCGCCGCCGATAGTCCTTGATCAGCCGGGTCAGCTCGGCCGCCGAGGCGGCCTGCTCGACGGCTCGCGCCAGGGCCTCCTGGAGGGACGCCAACTCGCTTCGCTCGGTCATCGGGGCAACTCCAGGCCGAAGGGACGACAGGACGAGAGTCACAATATTCGCAGAACTCCCTGATCGCCCCTCGAAGCCTTCCCCCCCTCCCCCTCCCCTTCCCGGCGGCGCACTCGGGTCCGCATCGACGAATTCACGGGCGGTGACCCGACCCTGGACGAGCGCAATCCAGGCTCGGCGGCCCGGACTCGTGGGTCCTAGACTCGGCGGGGGTCTAGGGAGGACGAAGCGTGCGCAAGGGTGAGTGGCCGCGATTCGCGGCGAGGCCGTACGTCTGCGGGGCCATCGGGCCGTTCGACCAGGCCAGGCTCGACCTGCTGGCCCGGTCGGGGCCGGCCGTGCAGGTGGTGCATTCCGGGACGGAGGTCGCACTGCTCGGCTCTCGCCCGCTCGAGCCGTACAGCGAGGCCGGGTCGGCGGCGACGGCCTTCGCATGGGGCGACCGGCGGCCGGTGTGGCGCGTCGGGAGCGACTGGCTGTCGGTCGCGGAGGACTGCGAGGCTCCGGGGCTGATCGACGGGCCTGACGGGGTGATCCTGCACACCGGCGGGTTCGGGCTGGTCGACGTCTACTACCTGCGTGACGGGGACGCCGTCTACTTCTCCGGCCTGATCGAGCCGCTGCTCGCGCTGGCCCGCCGGCCGTACGAGGTGAACTGGGACGCCTGGGCGGCCATACTCAAGCTGACCTACCCGCTGCTGGAGGACACGCCGTACCGCCAGGTCAGGCGGCTGCCGGGGGCGACCGCGCTGACCTGGTCGCGGACCGGGCGGCGGCTGCGCCTCGATCGGCGGGCCCCCCGGTGGGTGCGGGAGGAGCAGGTCGATCGGGAATTGACCGGGGGCGACCTGGTCGCGCTGCTCCACGAGGCGCTCAAGCCGTACGACCGGGTGCTGGTGCCGGTCAGCGGCGGGTACGACTCGCGGCTGCTGGCGAGCGTCGCGGTGGCCGCCGAGATCGACGTCGAGTCGTGGACGACGAGCCCGGACGACGGGCTCGACAACGACATCGACTTCGCCCGCTACATCACGAGAGAGCTGGGCATCCCGCACCGAATCGTGCCGCAATATCCCGAAAAATACCCGCAAGAGGCTCTTTGGGCGGCTCGTCGGCTCGAATACCTGACCAGTCATCACGCGTGGTACTCCCCCTTCGCCCGAGAGGTCCACGCGGGCGGACGGCCGGTGATCGACGGCCTGGCCGGCGGTCCCCTGATGAAGAACTTCCTCATCACCGCCGACGCCGTGGGCGCCGGGACGGGCGCCTCGCGGCGCGAGGCGCTATTGACCGCCCTCTCGACCAGCGAGGCGCACCTGCCCGTGCTCGGCGACGCCGCCCTCGCCTGGATCGACGACCGGGTCCGTACGGCCTTCGTCACCGCCACCTCGATGCTGCACGGACATCGGGCCGAGTTGCCGCTGAGCGTGCTGCACACGCGGACGGCCCGGGGCATCGCCCGATCCCCGGTCAACCTCGTCGGCCCTGAGGTCACCCCGGTCTTCCCGTTCCTGCATCCGGACTTCTTCGACGCCGCGCTGTCCGTGCCGGTGGACCAGAAGGAGGGCGGGAGGTTCTATCGGGAGATCCTGCGGGCGGCCAACCCCCGGGTGGCCACGCTGCCGTCGACGAACGGCGCGCTTCCGCACCGCCGGGTGCCGCTGCGGTCGAACGGCCCGGTCGCCCGGGAGTGGAACCACCGCATGTTGACGAAGGCGGCCTCGATCCCCGGTCTGCTGTCGCCGCAGATGCTGGAGGTGGTCGCGGGCGGGCCCGACGCGCTGACCGCCTTCGGGTCGTGGAACTCCCGGTTCTGGCTGCGCTCGCTGGTGGTCTTCGGCTCCTGGCTGACCGACTACGAGGACCTGCTCGGCGATCTCACCCCACCCTGGGTCGGCTAGAGCAGCACCACCGAATCCCGACGATCATCAGGTGCGGGGTCTGCCATCGAACCGGTGGAGGCGGAGGATCCCCGGGTCTCGCGGCCGTAGGGACGGTGTGTGATCCACGGCATATATCTGAACGACCGGTCGTTCAGATAGTCTGCCGCTATGACACAGGATGGGCGCAGGCTGAGAGGGCAGCGCAGCCGCGAAACGATCCTCGCGCAGGCGGTCGGTCTGGCTTCGGTCGAAGGCTTGGACGGGCTGTCCCTGGGACGGTTGGCGGCCGAAATCGGCATCAGCAAGTCAGGTTTCTTCGCGCACTGGCGTGACAAGCAGGAACTGCAGCTCGATGCGGTGGACTGGGCCGTCCGTCAGTGGAGGGAGCACATCGTGGTGCCGGCCCTGCACGCCCCCGCAGGGGTCAGACGGCTGTTCGCCCTCCATCAAGCGAGGCTGCGGTTCTATGCCGAGCGCGTGCTCCCCGGCGGCTGCTTCTTCCTCGCGGTCCAGGCGGAGTTCGACGACCACCCCGGAGCGGTCCGGACTCGCATCGTGCAGGCCCTGCACAACTGGGAGGCGTTCATCCGGAGCCTGGTGGAAGAGGCCATCGCACTCGGCGAGCTCGACCAGGGCGTGGACCCGGCGCAACTGGCCTACGAGATCGAGGCGCTCGGAATGGCGGCCGTCCCCCACTCCCGACTGCTCGACGAGCGGCTCGCCTTCACCCACGCCCGCCGCACCGTACTGCAGCGCCTACGCGGACTGTGTCCCAACCCCTCACTGCTTCCGGAGGACTGACGTGACAGACGGTGGACACTTCGAGCCGGTCCAGGTGCACTTCGACGATCTCGACGCCATGGGTCTGCTGCACAACTCTCGCTACGCCCTGCTGGTCGAGCGCGCGGTCAGCGCGTACTGGCACAGGCTGGGCTGGGCGCCCGATCCTACCCGTTCATCGTTCAGGGACGTGTTCCTGGCCGTCCGGGAGTTCAAGGTGACCTACCACGTGCCGATCACCGGGGCGAGCGAGCCGCTGGTGCACTTCTGGATCGAGCGCATCGGCCGGACCAGCGCGTTATACGGCTTCCGCGTGCTTTCCGCCGATCGTTCGGTGGTTCACGCGGAGGGCTACCGCGTCAATGTCAACCTGGACCCCGGCACGTTACGGCCGGCGCCGTTCAGCAGCGAGCTGCGCGCCGCCGCCGAGCCTCTGCTGTCGCCGGCGGGGGCCTCGGCTTGAGGCCGCGGCTTGAGGCCGCGGTAATTCCCCGGCGAGAAACCCGGCTGCGGCTTCGCCATCGATCATGACGTTGTTGCCGTGAAACCCGCATTTTTCCAGCGACAACGTCGTGATCGACCGATGGTCGCCCTTCTCCCGACTCCTGCCGCTGCCCGGCCCGCGCCTCCTCGTGTCGCCCCCGGCCGCGTCTGCTCGGTGTCGTGGCATCCGTCCGCACCGGGTCACGGGTTCCTGGCCGCTCCATCTGCTCGACGCGCTCATCGGACTCGGCGGCGGCCACGCCTCACCATCGGCGCCGTACTCACGGCTCCGGCCCTCGCCTGGCCGCGTCGCCGCGTCCCCGCAACCGCCGACGGCCCGGCGCGCGGGGGACACCGTACGTGATCGAGCAGAAGCGGGTAAAAACTACCTGTTGAGTGGGTGTAAGCCTTTACGGTCAGCCCTGGTTAGGTGCTAGGTTTGCCCAAATAATCGCCAAGAAGGCGGCGTGAGCCCAGAGCCCGGGTGCTGACCTGACCACGCGCCTTCCCCTCCTTTCGAGTCTTCGAGCGAGACCAGATGAACGCTGCTTCGCCATGCCCGGAACGTGTTCCGGCCTCCCCCGGCGACCTGACCCCTGCCGACCCCCACTGGTACAAGCGGGCGGTCTTCTACGAGGTGCTGGTTCGCGGGTTCAAGGACTCCAACGGCGACGGCACCGGCGATCTGCGCGGGCTGATCGAGAAGATGGACTATCTCAAGTGGCTGGGGGTCGACTGCCTCTGGCTGCTGCCGCTGTACGAGTCCCCCCTGCGAGACGGCGGATATGACATATCTGACTATTTGAAGATCCTTCCGGAGTTCGGTGATCTGGGGGACTTCGTCAAGATGATCGAGGCCGCCCACGAGCGCGGCCTGCGCGTCATCACCGATCTCGTCATGAACCACACCAGCGACCGGCATCCGTGGTTCCAGGCGTCCCGTCGGGATCCGGACGGTCCGTACGGCGACTTCTACGTGTGGTCGGACGACCCGACCCGCTACGCCGACGCCCCGATCGTCTTCATCGGCGCCGAGGAGTCCAACTGGACCTACGATCCCGTTCGTGGTCAGTACTACTGGCATCGGTTCTTCCACCACCAGCCGGATCTCAACTATGACAATCCGGACGTACAGGAGGCGATGCTGGAGGTCCTCCGGTTCTGGCTGGACCTCGGCGTCGACGGCTTCCGGCTGGACGCCGTGCCGTACCTCTTCGAGCGCGAGGGCACCTCGTGCGCCGGCCTGCCCGAGACGCACGCCTATCTGAAGCGGGTCAGGGCCGAGGTGGACCGGCTCTACCCCGACCGGGTGCTGCTCGCCGAGGCGAACGGCTGGCCGGCGGACGTGGTGGAGTATTTCGGCGACCCGACCACGGGCGGCGACGAGTGCCACATGGCGTTCCATTTCCCGCTGATGCCGCGCATCTTCATGGCGGTGCGGCGGCAGAGCCGGGAGCCGATCTCCGAAATCATGTCGGTCACCCCCAAACTGCCCGAGAACGCGCAGTGGGGCATCTTCCTCCGCAATCACGACGAGTTGACGCTCGAGACCGTGACCGAGGAGGAGCGCGACTACATGCACGCCGAATACGCCAAGGACCCCCGGATGCGGGCGTACCTGGGCATCCGGCGGCGACTGGCGCCCCTGCTGGAGAACGACAGGGACCAGATCGAGCTGTTCACCGCGCTGCTGCTGAGCATGCCGGGGTCACCGGTCATGTACTACGGCGACGAGATCGGCATGGGCGACAACATCTGGCTGGAGGACCGGGACGCGGTCCGTACTCCCATGCAGTGGACCCCCGACCGCAACGCCGGCTTCTCCACGGCCGATCCCGGCCGCCTCTACCTGCCGGCCGTGATGGACCCGGTGTACGGCTACCAGGCCGTCAACGTCGAGGCGCAGACGAAGAGCGAGTCGTCGCTGCTGCACTTCACCCGGCGCATGCTGCAGATCCGCCGGGAGCACCCGATCTTCGGCACCGGTGACTACACCGAGCTGTGGTCGGACAACCTCAGCGTGCTTTCCTACCTTCGGGAGGAAGGCGACGACCGGGTGCTGTGCGTCAACAACCTGTCGCGCTTCGCCCAGCCCGTCGAGCTCGACCTGCGCCGGTTCAGCGGCATGATCCCGGTGGAGTGCCGCGGCGGCGTGCCGTTCCCCCCGATCGGCGATCACCCCTACCGGCTCACGCTCCCCGGCTACGGCTTCTACTGGTTCTCGATCCAGCCATCCTGCTGACGGCCTGCCCGCTCGCATCGCTGTCCCGCTCGCATCGACCCGATCGAGCGGGGCAGCGTCACCGATCCGGTCGCGGCAGGTCCGATCCCGGAGCCAGAGCGGCCGGATATTTCAGGACGGATCGGTCAACTGCTCGGCGAGGAAGTCTCTAACGAATTGATAGACCGCCTGCATTCGCGGAATCCGAAGGAACTCCTGATGGATGGCGACCCAGAATTCTCTATGCGCATAGAACTCATCCGATAGCAGACACACGAGATCTTTCTCATCCCGCACGAGATACCGCGGAAACATGCCGATGCCCAGCCCGCTGCGTACGGCGGACAGCTGCACAAGCGGACTGGTGCTCCGGAAGACCACGGCATTGGGCTGGGTGATGTCAGAAAGCCAGCGGAGTGCCTGGATCTCAACCATGTCGTCGACATAGTCGACGAAAACGTGCCCGTCCAGATCCGCAAGAGTGCGAGGCGTCCCGGCGGCCTCCAGGTATCGCCGTGCCGCATACAGGTGTACGCCACAGGTCGCGAGCATCTGTGCCTGCAGCCTGCTGCCGTGGGGCCTCGCAAGACTGACCGAGATGTCTGCTTCTCGCCGTGAGAGATTGGCCAGCTGCATCACCGTGATGACCTCGAGTCTTATATCCGGATAAGACCGCTGGAAGGTCGTCAACAGCGGAGCCAAAACCTTGCTGGCCAAACCTTCGACCACGGCGAGTCGTACCGTTCCGGCCGCCCTGCCCCGTTCAGCGACCGGAGTGAAGATATCGTCCGCCAGCGCCTCCATCTCCTCCGCGCGCAACAACAGTTCGTGTCCCGTGGCCGTGAGACTGAAGCCGGCGTGTGACCGGTCGAACAACTTCCGGTCGAGCCGCTTCTCCAAAGCGGCGACTCGACGCAAGACGGTCGTGTGCGAGACGCCCAACCGGCGCGCTGCTTTGGCGAGCGTCTGACGGCGTGCCAACTCGAGGAAGTACTGCAGGTCATCCCACGGGAGCAATTCGGGTGCGGAGGCCATCCTCGTCATCCTGTTTGAAGCAGCGCCGGGCGCGCGGTGGGGCAACCATGCCCCGTCTCCGACGCCTGCGTCAAGGTCGCCCACAGCCGGGACGGCACCTCTCCGATGATCACGGGGAAGGCGGCCCCGGGCGTGGCCCATAACGCGGCCAGACGACGCCGTCCGGGTAGATGATCGAGTCGCGGTGGGGAAGCCGCACGTGGCGGCGGATCCCCTCGTCCAAGCGCTCCTTCGGGATGACGGGAAACCGACGGCGCATCCCGCCCATTGGCGCGTGATGCCGGGTCTCCAGGATTGGAAAGAGGCACGGGTGGGCGCGGCGGCGGACGCTCGCTGGGTGACGAGGCCGCGGAGCGCCGGCCCGGGCAGCGGTGGCCACCGAGGCCGAGCCGGCCGGTGGCCACCGTGCGACCGGCCGGTTCTAGTGCCGCGACCGCCAAGGTTCGCGCGACGGGGCGAAGGTTGGCGGGAGGGGCACTAGCGAGCGGCCGCGGCGAGCAGCCTGTCGACGTCGTCCTGGCTGGGGCCCTTGGCACGCGCGTTCGGCCGGGGACCCGACGCGAACGCCACGACGAGGAGGATCTCTTCTGGCCGGGGCGCGTCCGCGACGCAGATGCTCATGGTGTCCATGGCATCGAGATCCCACCCTTCATCGACGGGTCCGAAACACACGTCCACCTGAGTGCCGGCCGGGCCCACCTTGGCGTTGCCCGGGATCAGGACCCGGCCCCGCTTGATCGTCTGTCGGATCGCCATGCCAAGGCGCGAGTGGATCATCGCCGCGCCATGCTCAAGGTCCCCGGCGGACCCCACGACGACGGCTTTCGAGTACGACCTGATGCTCGCGGGATCGCCGAGACGCTCGAGCGCCCGCATGGTCAGATCCACACCCAGCCGCTCAGAAACGTGGACCAGCTCATCAAGGGCGTCTCCGGACGCTCCGGAGAGCCGAGGGTTCTTGATCACCGCACCGACCGCGATACGCCGCAAGGGCGGAGAAACGGGCCGTTCACCCTCCGCGTGAATCTCATCTTCGAAGTGAACGATTTTACGAATCAGCCTGTCGATGTCCATTCGCTGATCCTTTCTGCTGGATTGGTCAAGAAGACCATAGCCATCCGGCGACCATCGCGGAATAGCGATATCCGCACCGGGGCTTGCATCCGTGCAACGCCGCGCCAGCCATCGGCCTGTTCGCCGCTGCAACGCACAGTGCACATCTGCGCATTACCGGCGGGGCCGGCCCCTGCTAATATCGCTCGAAACTCACTGCTTCCGCGGCGGCGAACTTGATCGCAGGGGATGTGGGGGAACTCCACAGCAGGGTAAGACGAGCGCGGCGGCAACCTCTTGTTTGGAGGTTTCCCATGAAATCCATAAACCTCGCCCCGCCCAACCCGGGCACGGCGGCGATGCGCCGGAAAGTATTCCTCGGAAGTTTCATCGGGACAGCCATCGAATGGTACGACTTCTTCATTTATGGCCTCGCGGCCGCTCTGGTCCTGGGCGAGCTCTATTTTCCGACCTTCGACCCGGCGGTCGGAACGCTCAGCGCATTCGCCGCATTCTCCGTCGGATTCGTCGCCCGTCCCCTGGGCGGCGTGGTGTTCAGCCATTTCGGTGACCGAGTCGGCCGTAAGTCGGCCCTGGTCGCCTCGCTCCTGTTGATGGGGACGGCCACCTTCCTCATCGGATGCCTGCCCACATACGAGACGATCGGCATCGCCGCGCCGATCTGCTTGGTGCTGCTTCGCTTCTGTCAGGGCTTCGCGGTCGGCGGCGAATGGGGCGGCGCCGTGCTCATGTCGGTGGAACATTCGCTGCCACATCGACGCGGACTAGCGGGCAGCTTCCCCCAGATGGGCGTGCCCGCAGGTCTCGTCCTGGCCTCCGGAGCGTTCATCGCGCTGTCTCCGTTGAGCGAGCAGCAGTTCGCCTCTTGGGGCTGGCGGATCCCGTTCCTGGCCAGCGCCCTCCTCGTGGTGGTCGGGCTGGTGATCAGACTGGGCATCGCCGAAAGTCCCGAGTTCCAGGACCTTCGCCGGCGGAACGGCGCATTGAAGTCGCCGGCCTGGACAGCCCTGCGGCACAACCCCAAGCAGGTGCTGCTGGCGGCGGCGATGCGTCAGGAGACCACTCTCTTCTACGTGCTCGTGACGTTCGTTGTCTCCTATGGCACCGGCCAGGTCGGCGTTACCCGAGATGTGATGCTCAATGGGACGACGATCGCAGCGTGCGTGACATTTCTCACCATTCCAATGTTCGGAGCCCTGTCGGACCGATTCGGTCGCCGCAGCATATTCCGCCTGGGCGCCGCATTCGCCATCGTTTTCCCGTTCCCATTCTTCGCCCTGGTGGACACCGGCGAACCATGGCTCATTTATCTGGCCCTGGTGATCGGACTGGCTTTGGTGCACGCATCCATGTACGGGCCGCAGGCCGCCTTCTTCAGCGAACTGTTCGGCACGGAGGTCCGGTACAGCGGCGCCTCTCTGGGGTATCAGCTCGGCTCGGTCGTTGGCGGGCTCTCACCGCTTATCGCGACGACCCTGATCGTGGCCGCGGACGGCTCGCCACTGTATGTCATTCTGTACGTCGCCGCGCTGCAGGCGGTTACGTTCCTCGGCGCTACTTTCGCACCGGAAACGCATCGCACCTCGGCGGCGACATCCCCGGTCGGTTCGGGCAGGGACGGCATCGGCGAACGCGTGAACAAGCACTCACCTGAGCGGTCGAGCGATTAGCCGTGTCCTTCCTCGGCGCTACAGACAGGAGCGACCTTTGTTGACTCGACAGGTACTCACAGTCGAAGAATTGACGGCCGCGATCGGCCCCCGACCGTGGAGAATGCTGATCGGTGGTCGTTGGGTGGAGAGCGTCTCCGGGGCGTGGCGCGAGATCAGCAGCCCGGCACGACGTGGGCACCTGCTCGCTCGGGTGCCCGAGGCCGCCGCGGAAGATGTCGATCTGGCCGTCGCCGCTGCGCGTGCGGCATGGCCCGAATGGCGTGACCAGCACTTCAGCGTGCGCCAGCGCGTTCTACTCAAGATCGCGGATGCCATCGAGTCCCGCAGTGAAGATCTCGCGCGCATCACGGCGGCCGACACGGGTAACGCGATCCGTACCCAGGCACGGCCCGAGGTCACGATGCTGGTCGGTTTGTTTCGCTACTTCGGCGGAGTCGCGGGTGAGGTGAAGGGAACGACCTTGCCGGCCGGCTCCTCGCAACTTCAGTACACCCGACAGGAACCGCTGGGAGTCGTCGCCGGCATCCTTCCCTGGAACTCACCCCTGCTGATCGCCGGATTCAAGGTGCCGGCCGCCCTCGCCGCCGGGAACACGATGGTTCTCAAAGCGGCCGAGGATGCCCCGCTTCCGATCCTGATGCTCGCCGAGATCTGCCAGGAGTTCCTGCCGGATGGAGTTCTCAACGTCATCACCGGGCAGGGCGGCACAGCGGGAGCCGCGCTCGTCGGACACCCCGGAGTGAACAAAGTCTCCTTCACCGGGTCCACAGAGGTGGGACGACTGATCGCTCGGCGCTCGGCCGAACGGCTCGCCCACGTCTCCTTGGAATTGGGAGGAAAGAGTCCTTCCATCGTCTTCCCCGGCACGATCACCGACGGGCTGATCGACGGCCTGCTGGCTTCTTCAAGGGTCACTCGCCAAGGGCAGAGCTGTACCGCGGGCTCCCGGCTCTTCCTGCACCGTGAGGTTCATGACGAGGTCCTCGAGCGGCTCGTGGCACGCCTCGCGGATCTTCAGGTGGGTAATCCGCTCGATGATGCCAGCGACGTCGGCGCCGTTATCAACGAGACCCAGTACCGCTCCGTCCAGGACTACATCGACGAGGGCCTGGCCAATCCCGCGTTGACTCTCGAGCTCGGCGGAACGCCTCCGGCCACCGGCCGCCTGGCCGAGGGCTACTATCACATCCCGACCGTCTTCTCCGGAGCGGACAACACCTTCCGGCTTTCGCGGGAAGAGATTTTCGGTCCCGTCATCATGGTCATCCCGTGGATCGACGTCGAAGAAGTGATCCGCATGGCCAACGACACCGCATATGGCCTCGCCGCCTACATCTGGGGGGACGACATCAATTCGGCCATCGATGTCGCCCACCGGATCGAGGCGGGTTGGGTCCAGGTCAACCAGGGCGGCGGGCAGATGGTCGGGCAATCCTACGGCGGATACAAACAGAGCGGCCTCGGACGAGAGGCATCCCTCGAGGGCATGATCGCTGGTTTCACCCAAACGAAGCAGATCAACGTCCGGCTCGCCGGATGACGGTGAGCGGATTTCACCGCGACGGCGCGGGCGGTCACGGGCCGGCTCACCGGGCCGTGACCGGAATCCGGGCCCGGGCGGCCCGGCGGGCGGGGATCAGTGCGACGAGCAGGGCGGCGCCGATCGCCACGCCGATCGCCGCGGCGAGCATTCCCGGGGTCGGCGCCCGGCCGATCCCGGCGCCGACCCCGCTGTGCCGTCCCTCCATATCGATCAGGGCCCGCGACCAGAGCGCCCCGGCGCAGGCGCCGACGAGCACCCCGACCACCGCGAGCAGGCCGGTGCCGGTGACCAGCGTGGCCATGACCTGGCGCGGGGTCAGGCCCATCGCCTTGAGCACGGCCAGGTCGAGCACATGGTCGCGCAGGCCGAGCGCGCCTGCGGTCAGCAGGTTGGCCAGGCCGATCAGGGCAAGCACGCCCACGAGCGCGACGATGATCACACGGATCACCGCGAGCCGGTCGGCCGGGTTCACCGCCTGCGCGACCTCCAGGCTCTGCGCCTGCAACCGGGCCCTCGCCTCCCCCGGGTCGGCGCCCGGCCGCAGGATCAGGGCGTAGAACCGCGGCGGCACGGCGTCCTTGGCCGCCAGGCTGTCGATGCCGAGCGAGAGCACCTCGCCGTCCTGCTCGGGCTCGATGACCCGGCCCACGATCCGCAGGATCAGCGGGGTGCCGCCGACCGTGATGCGGATCCGGTCCCCGATGCGCGCGCCGAGGAGGTCGAGCAGGCCCTGCCCGGCCACGGCCTCGCCGCGGTCGCGGAACATCCGCCCCTCCACGACGGGGAAGGGATAGGGATCGGCGGAGGTGCCCAGCGCCCGGGTCCGTACCGTCCTGGTCTGCCCGGGTACGAGTGCGTCGAGCTCGGCCCCCGGATAGGCCGCGACCACGTCGGGCTCGGCCATCACCCGGACCCGTGTCTCCTGCGCCGTCAGATCGCCGGGCCGTACGGTCAGGGCCGCCGCCTGGCCCACGCTCTCGGGATGGCGGATGAAGTCGTCGAGCGTCGCCCAGCAGCCGAGCCCCACGGTGATCATCGTCATCGGGATCGCCACCCCGCAGACCGTGAGCAGCGCCGGCGTACGCCGGGTGAACGCGTCACGCGCGCCGAGCACCAGCGCGGGCGGCAGCCGTACGAGCAGCGCGAGCCGGGCCAGCCGCGACAGCCGCCCCCGGGGCGGCGCGGCCGGGGCCGCGGGCAGGGGCGGGGTGCGGCCGCCGCGCCGGGCCGGCAGCCAGACCGCCACCAGCACGACCACGACCGTGCCCGCGATGATCGCGAGATGCGGGCCCGGCGACAGCGGCACCACCACGCTCTCGCGCAGGGCGTACGCGGTGATCAGCCAGGCGACGACCACGCCGAGCGCGACGCCGGCGAGTCCCAGCGCGCCGTGCTCCACCAGCAGCACACGGGTGACCTGACCGCGGGTGAACCCGAGCGACTTGAGCGTGGCGATGTCGCGTAGCTGGGTGAGAACCCGGCCGCCGGCGACGTTGGCGAGCGCCAGCGCGGCGGCGACCAGGCCGGCCACGCCGAACAGCCCGAGCAGCAGGCCGAGCAGGCGGTTGTCCAGCTCCATCGCCGCCCTGACCTCCCGCCACGTGGTGACCCGCTGCACCTGCCCGCGGAGGGTGAAGACGGCACGCTGCACGATGAGATCGGTCAGGCCGGGATCCGACAGCCGCAGGCCGGTGACGGTCTCGGTGCGGCCGGGGGCCGGCTCGACCGTGGTGAGCGTCTGTCCGAGCGTCCAGGCGAGGCCGGGCGCCCATTCCGGATAGAAGCCGTGATCGCCGCTGTCCGCGAGCCCGGCGACGGTGAGCGTGTGCGTGGCGCCGTTCAGACCGGTGACGGTGAACGGGCTGCCCGGCCGCAGGCCGAGCGCGCGGGCGAACGACCGCTCGACCACCACCCCCTCCGGATGGCGCACATCGAGCCAGCGGCCCTCGCGGAGCAGGGGGCGGGCGACCGTCGGAAGCGCGGCCGGCGCCTCCTGCAGCGAGATCGGCACCTTGCGGCCGCCGTCGACGAGGGCCGCGGGGGCGCTGTGGTACGGCCCGGCGACGTCGCCGACGCCGTCGAGGCTCTTGAGCGCGGAGACATCGGGGACGGCCTTGGTGTGGAGCCAGATGTGGGCGCCGCGGCCGCGCTCGAACAGGCCGCGCCAGGGATTGGTGCCGTCCTCCAGGAGGGTGGCCGCGGCGATGAGGGCGGCGACGATCCCCGCCACGGTCAGCACGGTCAGCAGCGCCTGCCCCCGGCGGGCCCGCAGGTCCGCCCGGATCCACCTCCCCTCGGCGCCCTTCCACACACCCATGGGGCTAGCCACGCAGCTCCACCACGTCGCCGGCTGTGCCGCCGGGGCGCCGGCGCCGTGTGGTTACGGCTCCGTCGTCGACGATCTCGCCGTCCAGCAGGCAGACCACCCGGTCGGCCAGGCCGGCCACACGTGCGTCGTGGGTGACCAGCACGATCGTCTGACCTTGGCGGTGGACCCGGCTCAGCAGCTTGAGGACGTCGCGGGTGTTGCGGCTGTCCAGGTTGCCGGTCGGCTCGTCGGCCAGGAGCAGCCTCGGCTGGTTGGCGAGGGCGCGGGCGAGCGCGACGCGCTGCTGCTCCCCGCCGGAGAGCTGGGCGGGTGCGGCCGCGGCGCGATCGGTCAGGCCCAGCTCGCCGAGGAGGTATTCGCGCCGTTCGCGGGCGTGCCTGGGCGACGCGCCGCCGAGGAGCGCGGGCAGCTCCACGTTGTCGGCCACCGTCATGTTGCTCACCAGGTTGAAGAACTGGAAGACGAACCCGATCTTCTGACGGCGCAGCACGGCCCAGCCGCTCTCGGACAGCGTGTCGGCGCGCTTGCCGTCCAGCCAGATCTCGCCGCTGGTACGCGTGTCGAGGCCGCCGAGCAGATGGACGAGCGTCGACTTGCCCGACCCGGACGGCCCCATGATCGCGACGAACTCGCCGGGCTCGACGGCGAGGTCCACGCCTCGCACGGCCGGTACGGGAAGCCCGCGGCCGGACTGATAGATCTTCACCAGGTTGACCGCTCTGACCACGGGTGCCGTGGTCATGGCGTTCGTCCCGACCGCAAGATCACGCACGTCATCACCGCAGGTGAGACGGATGCCCTGCGAGTTTCTGCAAGATCACAAAAGGTGAAGGCGCCGGTCAGGGCGCTTTCTGCGAGTTTTCGCAAGATCACGGTGGGGGGTGGGGTGGGGGGCATTACGGGAGTTCCTCCTGGCAGCGTTCGAGCCAGTCGAGGTCGGCCTGCAGGTGGAGCATGGCGCCCTCGATGAGCAGGAGGGCCACGCGGTTGCCGGGATCGGTACGCTCGGCCAGCTCGTCCAGATCCCGGATCAGGCCCAGGTAGTGGCGGCGCTGCCGGTTGATCAGCGCCATCCGGTCGGACAGCCCGGTCATCGGGGCCAGCACGAGCTTCATGAAGAACTCGTCGCGGACCCGGGGTCCCTCGGTGGGCTCCTCCACCCAGGTCAGCAGGGCCTCCCGGCCCGCGGCGGTGATGTAATAGACCTTCTTGTTCGGCCGGTTGGACTGCTCGACGCCGACGGACCGGACGTACCCATCCTTCTCCAGCCGCCCGAGCGTCACATAGATCTGGCCGATGTTCGGTGAGGGATACGCGCTGCCGAAGATCGCCTCCAGCGCCTGTTTGAGTTCGTATCCATGGGCAGGTTCCTTCGCAAGGAGCGCCAGCAGCGACTGCCGCACGCGCTCACCCCCAGCCGTCGGATAGCAGTTACCGGAGCGTTATCGGCCTCAGCGTTGACTCTCACATTATCGCTATGCATAACATGCATGCATCTACCTAACACGTATGTAAGCACCAACCGTCTGAGCACCGATCGCGTCCGGCCCCGAGAGGCCGGCATCCGACAGATCCCCGCCCGGAAGATCCGCAAGACACACGGAGGCCATGTGGTTCGCCGAGCCGTCGCCCTGCTGGCCGCTCTGCTCGCGGCCGGATGCGCGGGGTTCGCGGACACGGCCGCCGGTGGATCGGCGGGCGACGGGACCGGCGGCACCGGGCCGATCACCCTGGCGATCGGCCGGGACACCACCGCCTACCTGGGGCCGCTGCTGGAGCGGTGGAACCAGGCGCATCCCGACGAGCCGGTGACGTTGCTGGAGCTCCCGGAGGCGGCCGACGAGCAGCGTGCCCAGATGGTCGCCAACCTGCAGGCCCGCAGCGAGGTCTACGACGTGCTCGGGCTCGACGTGGTCTGGACGGCGGAGTTCGCCGACGCCGGCTGGATCGTGCCGCTCGACCGCAGCCAGTTCCCGCTGGACAAGATGCTCAGGGGGGTCGCCGACACGGCGATCTACCGCGACCGGCTGTGGGCCGCGCCGTACGTGAGCAACGCGGGCCTGCTCTACTACCGCTCCGACATCCTCAAGAAGGAGCGGCTGAAACCGCCCAGGACCTGGGCGGAGCTACGCGATCAGGCCCGACGGCTGGGCGCGAAGTATCGAATCGGGGGATACGCCGGGCAGTTCCTCCCGTATGAGGGGCTGACCGTGAACTTCGCGGAGGCCGTACGATCCGCGGGCGGGTCGATCCTCAGCCCGGACGCCCGCGGCGTCACCCTGGATCTCGGCACCGCGCGCACCGCGCTCGACTTCCTCGTCGGCGGCGTCAAGGAGGGGTGGATCCCCCGCGAGGCGCTGACGTACAAGGAGGAGGAGTCCCGGCTCGCCTTCCAGGAGGGGCGGCTGCTGTTCACCCGGAACTGGCCGCACGCGTACGGCCCGGCCACCCATTCCGAGCTCGCCGGTAAGTTCTCGGTGACCAGGCTGCCCGGACCTGACGGTCCGGGGTCCAGCGCGCTCGGCGGGCTGAACCTCGCGATCAGCGCGTATTCGAAGCGCCAGAAGACTGCGCTCGACTTCATCCGCTACTTCACCGGCCCGGAGATCCAGCGGCTCGTGCTCACCGAGGGGTCCTTCCCGCCGGTCCGGGCCGAGCTGTACGACGATCCGGAGCTGATCAAGCGCTTTCCCTACCTGCCCGTGCTGAAGGAGTCGATCCTGTCGGCACGGCCGCGACCGGTCACCCCCGACTACAACCAGGTCAGCCTGGTGATCTCCAGCACCGTGTCCGCGGCGCTGAACCTTGGCACACCCGTTGACGAAGCCGTCGCCGACCTGAAACAGGGCCTCGGCGAGGTGATCCACCCCGGAGGATAGATGATGCGCAAACTCCCCATCCCGATCGCGCTGCTCGCTCTCGCGGCCGTGGCGTGCGGCGGCGGCACGGGCGACGAGCCCGCCGGCCAGGCGAGCGCCTCCAGCGGCGGCGACGCCGCGGCCGCCAAGCCGCTGGAGGGCGTCACGATCGAGGTCGCGGCCAAGTGGACCGGCGACGAGCAGACCAACTTCGAGCAGGTCCTCAAGGCATTCCAGGACAAGACCGGCGCCACCGTGACCTACGCCTCGACGGGTGAGGACACCGGCGCCTACCTCGGCCCCCGCATCCAGGGCGGCAACCCGCCGGACGTCGCGATCCTGCCGCAGCCGGGCCTGGTCCAGCAGTACGCCGACGAGAACGCGCTCAAGCCGCTGTCCGCCGAGGTGCAGGCGCAGATCGACCAGAACTACACGCCGTACTGGAAGGAGCTCGGCTCGGCCAACGGCCAGGTGTACGGCGTGCTGGTCAAGGCCGCGCACAAGTCGCTCATCTGGTATCGCCAGAGCGCGTTCGACGACGCCGGGGCGCAGCCCGCCACGACCTGGGACGATCTGATCGGCAAGACCGCGCAGACGCTGTCGGACTCCGGCATCGCGCCGTTCGCGCTGTGCGGCGCCTCGGGCTGGACGCTCACCGACCTGTTCGAGAACGTCTACCTCTCCAGCGCCGGCCCGGAGAACTACGACAAGCTCTCCAAGCACGAGATCCCGTGGACGGACCCGACGGTGACCACGGCGCTGGAGAAGATGGCGCAGATCTTCGGCAAGAAGGAGTTCATGCTCGGCGGCTCGTCCGGCGCGCTGCAGACCGACTTCCCGACCTGCGTCACCCAGGTCTACGCCCAGAAGAAGGCCGCGATGGTCATCGAGGCCGACTTCGTCGCCGCTTCGCTGGGCCAGTCGGGCGCCGAGGTCGGCCAGGAGGCGCAGATCATGCCGTTCCCGAAGGCGGGCGACACGGCCCCGGTCGTCCTCGGCGGTGACGTCGCCGTGGTGATGAAGGACTCCAAGGGCGCACAGGCGCTGGTGGAGTTCCTGGCCTCCAAGGAGGGCGGCGAGGTCTGGGCCAAGCAGCCCGGTTACCTGTCCCCCAACCGCAACGTCTCGCCCGACAACTACCCCAGCGACCTGACCAGGCAGCTCGCCCAGACGATCATCTCGGCCGGCGAGGCGGTCAGGTACGACATGTCGGACCTTGCGCCCAGCGCCTTCGGCGGCACGGACGGCAAGGGCGAGTGGAAGCAACTGCAGGACTTCCTGCGCAACCCGTCCGACGTGAAGGGCGCGCAGGAGAAGCTCGAGGCGGACGCGGCCAAGGCGTTCAAGAAGTAGTGGGAGGAAGGCCGTGACCGAACGGCTCGACGGCCCGCAGGCCTCCGGCGGCGGCGAGACCTCCGCCGCCGGGGCCTCCCCCGGCCGGACCGACCCGCCAGAAAAGACCCCCACGGAGTCGACCGCCACAGAGTCGACCGCCACGGAGCCGACCCCGGCAGGGACGACCCCCTCGGAGAAGCCCCGCACCGGGAGGGTACGCGCGCGGCTCGGCCCTTCGCCGACGCTGGCGGTGCTGTTCCTGCTGCCCGCGCTGCTCCTGCTCGGCGTGTGGATGGTCTACCCCGTCATCTACTCGATCTTCCGCAGCCTCTACGACGCCTCGGGCGAGCGCTTCGTCGGGCTGGGCAACTACGCATCGATCTTCACCGACTCCGCGACGCTGACGACGATCAGGAACAACATCATCTGGGTCGTGGTAGCCCCGCTGGTGGTGACGGTGCTCGGCCTCATCTTCGCCGTGCTGACCGAGCGGATCCGCTGGGCGACCGCGTTCAAGCTGGTCCTGTTCATGCCGATGGCGGTCTCCCTGCTCGCGGCCGGCGTCATCTTCCGGCTCGTCTACGAGCAGGACCCGGACAAGGGCGTGGCCAACGCCGTACTCACCACGGTCCACGACACGTTCTCCTCGAGTCAGGGCTATCCGGGCGCGCGGCCGCGCGACAACGACCAGGCGCCCGCTGTCGCCCAGGAGGACGGCACGGTGACGCTCCGGCGGCCGGCCGAGCCCGGCCAGACCGTGCTGATCCCGCTCGTCGGCCTGCCGCCGGACTCGGTCAAGGACGCGACGCCCGCCGAACCGGCCGCCGCGACGCCCGGCGACGGGATCGGCGGCACCGTCTGGCTCGACGTCGTGCGCGGTGGCGGCGGCACGGTCAACCAGGTCGACGCGCAGGAGAAGGGCCTGGAAGGCGTCACGGTCGAGGCGGTCTCCGGTGGCCAGGTCAAGGCGACCACGGAGACGGCGGCCGACGGCACCTTCCGCTTCACCGGCCTGCCCGCCGGGTCCTACACGGTACGGCTCCCGCAGTCGAACTTCGCGGCGCCGTTCAACGGGCTGACCTGGCTGGGCCCGACCCTGATCACTCCGGCGATCATCGGCGCCTACATCTGGGTGTGGGCCGGGTTCGCGATGGTGCTGATCGCGGCCGGGCTGTCGGCGGTTCCCCGAGACGCGCTGGAAGCGGCCAGGATCGACGGCGCGACCGAGTGGCAGGTGTTCCGCCGGATCACGGTGCCGCTGCTCTCGCCGGTGCTTCTCGTCGTCTTCGTCACGATGATCATCAACGTGCTGAAGGTCTTCGACCTGGTGTTCATCATCGCTCCGGGCTCGGTGCAGCCCAACGCCAACGTGATCGCGCTGGAGATGTGGCGGGTGTCGTTCGGCGGCGGCAACAACCAGGGCCTGGGCAGCGCGCTCGCGATCTTCCTGCTGGTGCTGGTGGTGCCGTTCATGATCTTCAACATCCGCCGGTTCAGGAGGGACGATCGATGACAACGCTTGCGGCCGAGCCCCGGCAGGCGGCGGCCGGGATCGAGCGCGGCCTCGCCGGGCGCGTCGTCGATCGGATCGGCGGCGGCGTGATCCAGGTGTTCCTGGTCCTCGTCGCGGTGTTCTGGCTGGTGCCCACGCTGGGGCTGCTCATCGTGTCGATGCGCGACGAGACCGCCAACAACTCGTCCGGCTGGTGGACGCTGTTCACCAAACCGGCCGAGATCACCTTCGAGAACTACTCGAACCTGCTGGCCTCCGGCTTCACCTCGTCGTTCTGGAACACCGTCCTGATCACGGTCCCGGCGACCTTGCTGATCATCGCCATCGCGGCGATGGCGGCCTACGCGTTCGCCTGGATCGAGTTCCCCGGCAGGGACACGGTCTTCCTGCTCGTCATCGCCCTGCTGGTGGTGCCGATCCAGATCGCGCTGATCCCGATCGCCAAGCTGTACGGAACACTCGAGATCTTCGGCTCGATCGTCAGCGTGGTCCTGTTCCACGTCGCGTTCGGCCTGCCGTTCGCCATCTTCCTGCTGCGCAACTTCTTCGTCGGCATCCCGCGTGAACTGCTGGAGGCGGCCAGGATGGACGGCGCACCGGAGTGGCGGATCTTCGCGACCGTGGTGTTCCCGCTGGCCAAACCGGCGGTCGCGTCACTCGGGATCTTCCAGTTCCTGTGGGTCTGGAACGATCTGCTCGTCGCCCTGGTCTTCGCCGACAGCGGGAACCAGCCGATGACCAAGGCACTGCAATCTCAGATGCGACAGTTCGGCACCAACGTGGACATCCTCGCCCCGGGAGCCTTCCTGTCGCTCATCATCCCGCTGGTGTTGTTCTTCGCCTTCCAGCGGTACTTCGTCCAGGGCCTGCTCGCCGGATCGGTGAAGTAGGACGACATGGCGAAGTAGGACATGGCGAAGTAGGTCCGATCGAACGGCTCAAGCACGTCGGATGCCCGCTTCACGGGGGTAAGCGGGCATCCGATCTTTATTTCCCATCCTTGCCGTACGGCACGCGAAAAGCCGATAGAGTGCCCGACCATGGCAGGACGTCCGTTGAACGAACTCGTGGAAGCCGGCTGGGCTGAGGCCCTCGAACCCGTCGCGGGGCGGATCGCCGCCATGGGCGACTTCCTCCGGCAGGAGATCGCGGACGGCCGCCAGTACCTCCCCGCCGGGTCCCAGGTGCTCCGCGCGTTCCAGCAGCCGTTGAGCGAGATCCGCGTGCTGATCGTCGGACAGGACCCCTATCCCACCCCCGGCCACCCCGTCGGTCTCAGCTTCTCCGTCGCACCCGATGTGCGCCCGCTGCCGGGGAGCCTGCTCAACATCTTCAAGGAGTACACGGCCGACCTCGGTCATCCGACACCGTCCAACGGCGACCTCACCCCCTGGACCGAGCAGGGCGTGCTCCTGCTCAACAGGGTGCTGACCGTGATGCCGGGCAAGCCCGCCTCCCATCGGGGCAAGGGCTGGGAGGAGGTCACCGAGCAGGCCATCAAGGCGCTCGTCGCGCGCGGCGGCCCGCTGGTGGCCATCCTGTGGGGTCGCGACGCCCGCAACCTGCGGCCCATGCTCGGCAGCGCCGTACCATGCATCGAGTCCGCGCACCCGAGCCCGCTGTCCGCGCGTAGCGGGTTCTTCGGCTCCCGGCCGTTCAGCCGGGCCAACGAACTGCTGGAGCGGCAGGGTGCCGCGCCGGTCGAGTGGAAACTACCCTGACGCCTGCCGATAGGATCAACCACCATGAGCGATGCAACGGACACGGGACGCTATCTGCGCCTCACCGTCGACCTGGTGGTCGAGGTCCTCGATGTGGACGCCCTGCAGGCGGCGGCGCTGGCCGAGATCCGCAACCCGGAGGCGGAGCTTGACGACGCCGAGCGCCAGGAGCAGATCGAGCTGGTCGGCTCCGACGAGACCGGCGCTGCGGCGTTGCAGTGGCTCATCGAGCCCGCCCACGTGCTCGGCCTCGTCGAGCACGTCCAGGAGGTGGAGCCGAGGGAGGCCATGCTGGGCGTCGAGCCGTCCGAGGGCATCCTTGAGGAAGAGGAAGAACACGACCACGAGGGTCCCGACGACCACCTGCTCTGAGAGGGCGTTCGACGGTTGACGCCTCTTTCGCCGTTGCGATTGGGCGAGGCGGGCTGGTCAAGTGACGCGCAGCGGAGCTACGGACGCGGCTGAGCGGACAACCCCGGCTCGGCTTCGCCGGTCAGGGCCGCCTCGCGTGCGTCGATCCTGCTGAGCAGCCATGTGCCGGAGTCCGGGGCGGTCACGCCTCACGCCACCCGCCCGGCAGGAGTACCGAAGGAGCGTGGGCCGCGTCGGCACCGAAGAGACGCGGCCCCTGCGGTCGCCGGACGCAGGTCGAGACGCTATCGGTCTCGGGACTACGCCCGTGTCCGGCGATCTCCCGACATTCCGCGGACTTGACCCTCCGCTCGGGTCCGTGCGATGGGCGCCAGTGCCAGTAGATGGGGAGGCCGCGCACCCCGTGTCGCTACCGTGCCGAGTGTTCTTCGGGGGGGAGAAGCCGGTCGGAGGCGTTCAGGTTTACTCATCAGCACAGCTCAACACCTCACCCAATCGCAACGGCGAAAGGGGCATCAATTATCGAACCGCCTTCTGAGCATTTCCGACGCCGCGTCACCGGCGCGGCGGTGGGTTCCACGTGATCCCCGGCACGGTCGAGGCGATCGGCTCGTCGAGGTGCCGGACACCTCCCGCCCGGCCCGGCTCCGCTGCGGTGTGGCCGGGCCGCGGAGCACCTCCGCCGGTGTCGAGGGCGAGCATTACGGCGAGCACACCGAGCATGCTCCCCATCGCGGCCCGCTGAGCCCGCAGCCAGACGGGCCGCCGCGCCAGGAATCCCGCGATGCCGCCGGCGGCCAGCACGATCGACAGGTTCACCGAGGCCGCCACCACTATCTGGAAACCGCCGAGGGCGATTCCCTGGAGCAGCACGTTCCCTTTCTCCAGGTCGATGAACTGCGGAATGACGGAGATGTACAGGATCGCTATCTTCGGATTGAGCAGATTCGTCATCAACCCCATCGTGAAAAGCCGGCGCGGAGGATCGTCGGGCACCTCGCGCACGGCGAAGACCGATGCGCCGCCCGGTTTGACGGTCTTCCAGGCGAGCCACAGCAGGTAACCGGCTCCCGCCAGCCTGATCACGGTGAGGATCTCCGGAAACGCGGTGAACAGCGCCGCCAGCCCGAGGTTCGCGCCGACCAGATAGACGAGGAACCCCGCCACGACGCCGCACAGGGAGATCATTCCGGCCCGGTGTCCCTGACCGATGCTCCGCGAAACCAGATACATCATGTTCGGGCCGGGAGACAGCACCATTCCCAGCGCGATGGACACGACGCCCAGAATCGCACTCCACTCGACCATCGACGCCGTCCCCCTTCCGCGACGCTTCCTTTCGATTTCCTCAGCGTATTCTCCAAGCCCTTTCGAGTGCAATAATGAATATTGCACTCGGTGCAATATTGTGTTTGGATTGCTGTCGCGGCTACCGAGGAGATTGTGATGGAGAGCTACCGGCAGGTCGCCGACGAGGTGGCCGCGCAGATCACCGCCGGCCGGCTGCGACCGGGCGACCGACTGCCGCCCCAGCGGGACTTCGCCCGGAGGCACGGCATCGCGAACTCCACCGCCGCCCGTGTGTACAAGGAGCTGAACCGCCGCGGCCTGACGGTCGGCGAAGTCGGCCGCGGCACCTTCGTGCGGGCCTCCGCCCGGCACCCCGCGCCCGCCCTCGCCGAGCCCGGCGGCAGCAGGATCGATCTCGAACTCAACCATCCCGTCGTGCCCGGGCAGGCTGACCTGCTCGGTGACGCCATGAGGCCGCTGCTGCGGCCGGACGTCCTGCTGTCAGCCATGCGGCCGATCGGCGCGGGCGGTAATTCGCTCGCCCGCGACGTCGTCGTCGACCTCGTCACACGCGGAGACTGGCGCCCGGACCCGGCGCGGGTGCTCTTCGCCGGCAACGGCCGTCAGGCGATCGCGGCCGCCGCGCTGGTTCCCCCGGGCGCACGACTGGGCGTCGAGGAGCTCACCTATCCGGTCCTCAAGTCGATCGCCGGCCGGCTCGGGGTCACCCTCGTCCCCCTGGCCGTCGATGAGGCCGGGCTGGTCCCCGATGCGGTGGCGGCCGCCGCGCGCAAGGCTCCGCTGAAGGCGATCTATCTCCAGCCGACGCTGCACAACCCGCTGTCGCTCAGCATGCCCGTCGAACGGCGGGCCGAGCTCGCGAGCGTGCTCGCCCGGCTGGGCGTCCACGCGATCGAGGACACGGTCTGGTCGTTCCTCCGTGACGACCTGCCCCCGCTCGCCGCCTGGGCGCCTGAGCACACGATCCTCGTCGACAGCCTCTCCAAACGGCTCGCGCCCGGTCTGACCGTGGGATTCGCCGTCGTTCCCAGGCCGCTGGTGGCCGCCGTCACCGCGGCGCTGCACTCCGGAGGCTGGGCACCGATGCGGTTCGCGCTCGAGGCGGCCACGCGATGGTCGATCGACGGTGTCGTACGGTCGGTGACCCGTGGCAAGCAGCGAGACGCGGCCGCCCGCCAGGAGATCGCCGCACGCCACCTGGGCGAGTTCTCGGTGCACGGCGACCCGCGTTCCTACTACCGCTGGTGGGAGCTCCCGCCGCCGTGGCGGGCCGACACGTTCGTGGCCGCCGCCGCACGGCACGGCATCGCGGTGACACCCGCGGCGGCCTTCGCCGTCGGCGACCACCGCGCCCCGAACGCCGTCCGGCTCGGCCTCGCATCGCCCCCGGTCGAGACACTGGCGCACGCGCTGGCCGTCCTCAGCGAGCTTGCCCGCTCCTCACCGGAAGACCATCTGGCCGAGTGAGCAGTTCGGTGTAGACGTCCCAGAACCGGTCGTGGTCCACGGCGCGTACGGTCAGGCCGTCGGCGTCCGTGGCGATCTCGGGGCGGAGGAAGACCGCGGCCGCCACCGCGTCCCAGACGAACACCCGGTGGTCGGACTCGGCCG
Source organism: Sphaerimonospora mesophila (assembly GCF_001417795.1). Taxonomy (NCBI): domain Bacteria; kingdom Bacillati; phylum Actinomycetota; class Actinomycetes; order Streptosporangiales; family Streptosporangiaceae; genus Sphaerimonospora; species Sphaerimonospora mesophila. The sequence goes on from NZ_BCBX01000030.1 coordinate 450,500, forward strand.
CGAACCGCGGCCCCTCCACCGCCGTGAAGAGCCGGGTGACCGGAGTTTCCCCGGCCGCGACCACCCGTTCATAACCCTCCCGGTCCATGACGAGCGGGTCCGCCACCTCCAGCGGAATGACCAGCCTGCGCGGAAAGGGCGCGTCGAACACGACCCGTGAGGCATCGGGGTCGAACCACCGGTTGAACTCCTCGCTTTCCGCGTCGTCGCCGAGGACGACCACCGCCCGGATCAGGGGCACGATGTCCGGATGGTCGCGTACGGCTCGGGCCAGGTTGGTGGCCGGGCCGAGCATGAAGAACGTCACCTCGCGGGGATGCCGGCGCACCTGGTCGGCGATGAAGTCCGACGCGCGTCCTGCGGCGGGCTCGGTCGCGGCGTATCCGCCGTACGGCGGGGTGGGCAGCGAGCGGTGCGAACTCGGCCGGGGCCGGTCCAGCGCGCCCCGGCAGTCGGGGCGGTGACCCTGCCGGAGCACGGGCCTGGCGGTGTCGCCGGTCACCACGGGAATGCTCGTCCTGCCGATCAGTTCGAGCTGCCGCAGTGCGTGGGCGGTGCCCTCCTCCGGCCAGGTGTTGCCGCCGACCGTGGTGAGGCCGAGGATCTCGACATCGGCGGCGGCCAGCAGGAACAGGGCCTGGGCGTCGTCGTTGAGCTCTCCCATGTCGGCATCGATCAGTATCTTTCCGGCACCGGGCGGGGCGTCGAGCGGCCGGGCGACCGAACAGGCGGCGGCCGCGCAGAGTACGGCCAGCCCGATCACCCGGAGCAGAAAATTGCGCATCATGTTCCGCTTGTCGGTTTCACGGCCGCTTCCGGTTCGGTCGGCCGCCGAGGCTACGCTCACGAGCCGGTATGAACCGCTCGCGGGGGTCGGCGCGACAAGTGACCGAGAGACCGTCGAGACCCCGGTTGCCGGGCAGGAGTGATGGACGAACACCACAAATGGGATGACCCGCGATTGCTGCGTGCGATCGCGGACGGCGACCGGCGCGCCCTGGAAGTGATCTATGCCCGGCACGCGCCGTGGTTGGTCATCCGGCTCACCCGGCGGTGCGCCGATCAGGCCGTCGTGGACGAGGCGGTGCAGGACACCTTCGTGGCGATCTGGCGCACCGCACGCACGTGGACCGGCAGGGGCGAGGTGGCCGCCTGGATCTGGGGGATCGGCGTCCGCCGGCTGCTGGACCTGTTGCGCAAGAAGCCCCACGTCATGTCCCCGATCCTGGAGCCGACCATGGTGTCCGCCGAGGACCAGGTCCTGCTCGGGATCGAGTACGGCGAGCTGGGCAGAGCGCTGGACACGCTCTCGCCGGAACTGCGGGCCGTGGTCCAGGCGACCGTCTTGGACGGCCTCACCACCCGGGAGGCGGGGAAGCTGCTCGGCATCCCCGCAGGAACCGTGAAGACGCGCATGATGCGCGCGAAGTCCCTGCTGAGGGAGGAACTGGCATGAACCAGCACACCGATCGGCCCGGGGACACGAACGGGGACGGACACACGGACACGAACAGGGACATGCATCCGGACGGGCAGGCAGGCCGGCGGACGGGCTGGCATATGGACGACGACCTCGCGGTGGCGTACGCCGAAGGCCGCCTCTCCCCCACCACGGCCGCGTCCGTCGAGGCGCATCTGCTGGCGTGCGCGAGTTGCCGGGGGCTGCTCGCGCCTCAGGTCTCCCAGACGCGGCTCGACCGGATCTGGGTCGAGGTCGTCGACGTCGTCGACACACCCGCGCCCGGGCCGTTCGAACGGCTGCTCCGCCTGGTCGGCGTACGCCATCACATCGCCCGCCTGCTGGCCGCCGCGCAATCTCTCCGCCTGCCATGGTTGGCGGGCGCTTCGCTCGCCCTGTTCTTCGCGGCGCTCGCCGCCGGGGAGACGACGAGGTGGGGCGTGATCGGGTTTCTCGCCCTGGCGCCGATCGTGCCGGTCCTCGGGGTGGGCCTGGCCTTCGGCCGGGGCGCGGACCCGGCGTACGAGATCGGGCTGGTGGCGCCGTACTCCGCGTTCAGGGTGATGCTGCTGCGGGCGGCCGCCGTGCTGATCACCTCGGTGGTGCCCGCGCTCGTCATCGGGGTCGCCTTCCTGGGGCAGACGTGGACGGTGGTCGGCTGGCTGCTGCCCGCGCTCGCGCTCACCT
>NZ_BCBX01000030.1:453010-545408 GCF_001417795.1 Sphaerimonospora mesophila
TCTGCTGTCCCGATGGTTCGAGCCGGTGCAGGCCGCCGCCGGGGTGTCGGCGCTCTGGCTGACCGGGGTCGTCTGGACGAACCTGCACGCGCCGAGCCTGGCGATGTTCGGCGGCGCCGAGCAGCTCGCCTACCTGATCATCACTGTCGTTTCCGGAGTGCTCCTGTTCCTGGGGCGCAGGGAGTTCTCATGAACGTGGTCGTCGATGACCTGACGAAAACCTATGGCCGAAGCCGTGCGCTTGACGGTCTGTCCTTCAGCGCGGGTCAGGGCGTGACCGGTCTGCTCGGCCCGAACGGCGCGGGGAAGACCACCCTGATCCGCCTGCTGGCGACCGCGCTGGCCTCCGACGGGGGGACGATCCGGCTCCTCGGCATGGACCCCGCCAAGGAACCGGCGGCGATCCGGCGCAGGCTCGGCTACCTCCCCCAGGAGACCGGCTACCACCGCGCGTTCACGGTCTTCGAATTCGTCGATTACGTGGCGATTCTGAAGGAGATGGTGGACCGGCGGGCGCGGCATGACGAGGTCCGCCGGGTCCTGGCCGAGGTCGGCCTCTCCGACGTGAGCCACAAGAAGATCCGCGCCCTTTCCGGCGGCATGCGGCGACGGGTGGGCATCGCGCAGGCCCTGCTCGGCGAGCCCGCGCTGGTGCTCCTGGACGAACCGACGGTCGGCCTCGACCCCGAGCAGCGACTCCGGTTCAGGGAGCTGATCTCCCGGATCGGCGAGGACCGTACGGTGATCCTCTCGACCCATCAGACCGAGGACGTGGCGGCCCTGTGTGCCAGGGTGGTCGTGCTCAAGGGCGGCCGTCAGGCGTTCGAGGGGACGCCGGCCGAGCTGCGCGCCCTCGCCGAGGGCCGCACCTGGCTGTCGGACCAGAAGGCCGGAATGCTCTCGTGGCGTACCGGCGACGGCCTCTTCCGAAACCTCGGCGACGCGCCGGGCGGAAGCCGTCTGGTGGAGCCCACCATCGAGGACGGCTACCTGCTGCTGCTCGGCGGCCTGCCGGAAGAGGCGACGCGATGAACGCCCGCACGTCTGTCGTCCGCGCCGGTGCCCGCCCGCGCATCCTGCCGACGCTCGCGCTGAACGAAAGCCGCCGGCTGCTGTGCCACCCGCTGAGCCTGCTCGGCCCGGCGCTGTGGATCCTCGATGTCGCGACCTCCGGATGGGACGGTCCTCGACCGGCGTTCACCGCGCTCACCGCGCCCATGACCATGTTCTGGGGCGTGCCGCTCTTCTTCGCCGCGAATCTGGTCGCCTCGGCCTCGCGTCGCGCCGGTACGGAGGAACTCCTGGGGGTGCTCCCCCGGGGCTGGGCCGACCGGGCGGGCGGACTGTGCCTGGCCGCCTTCGCCCCATTCCTCGCGGGTGTCCTGGGCCAGGCGGCGCTGCTGGGTCTCTACCTGGTGACGGACAACCCGCTGGAGCGATATCCGACGATCGCGGAGCTGGCGGGCGGGCCGCTCAACCTGCTCGGCGCCTGCCTGCTCGGGATCGCGGTGGCCAGGTGGCTGCCGTGGCCGGGCGCGCCGCTGCTCGTCATGGTCGCGTTGATCCGGGTCAACCAGCACCTGGACACGGCCGGCGCGGCACCGGGCGAGGAATCCGGCCCCCTCCACATGCTGGGCTTCTATGTCGACTTCGCGCTTTGGGGGCCGGAGCCCTTCCTCGCGCCCAGGGGGTTCAGACCCGGATCCGCCGGCTGGCACGCGGTCTACCTGCTCGGCATGTGCCTGGGCGCCGGCGCCCTGGCGATGCTGGCCCGTCCCTCCCGCCGGTCGCTGTGGCTGACCGTCGGGGCGGCGGCCGTGGTCGTCTCCGCCGTCGCAGGAGCGCTGACGATCCCATGAACACCTCCTCGATCCCGATCTCGGCCGCTTCCCGCGGGCCCCGATGGGCACAGTTGCGGCAGCTGGCCCGGATGAGCGGGCGGCTGACGCGGTGGCAGCCCGCCGCGCTGGTCACGGCCGTCGCGGCGGTGCTGCTCGCCTGGCCGTGGGACGACGACACCTCGTGGAGGACCGGGGTCTGGTCCCTGCGTGCAATCGCGATGCTGCTGACCCTGGGCGGCGTCTTCGCGCTGGACGACGCGGCGGCCGAGGTCGTCGCGTCCTCCCCCACGACGCTCCGCGCCCGGACGATGTTCCGGGTGTGGCTGACCCTCGCCTGGGCGGTTCCGGTCTGGGGCGTGTCCCTCCTCGTCATGGCTCCGTGGATCTCGGCGGTGTGGCTGCTCTGGTCGAGCCTGGAGTTCGCCGCGCTGCTCGTAGCGGGGCTGTCGACGGCCGCCCTGGCGGCGCGGAGGTACGGCCTGAGCGAGCCCGGGACGGTGGCGTCCGCAGCCGTCACCGGGGGCTTTCTGGGGATCTTGGCGCTGCCCGGCCCGCTCGCCCTGTTCACCCTGCGGTCCCAGGACCTGGTGTCCGCGCACGTCCGCTGGGGCCTGCTGCTCGGCCTGGGAGTGGTGGTCCTGTGGGCGACCTCCCGCGACCCCTCCCGTGTGCGGCGCCGCCGGGCGTAGTTCATGCGGCCAGGAGGCCGGCGGCACGGCAGGGTCGGTCGCCGGGCGCGCCGTCGAAGCCGTCCGGCGGCCCGACGCGCAGGCAGGACCGGGCGGCGGCGTCTCGCGTGAGCCGTACGCGGAAGGGCTCGCCGTCGAGGTCGGGGCTGCCGGAGAACACCGCGAAGTCCGCCTCGCCGATCCGCAGGTGCCCGCCGATCGTCCGGGACGGGGCGCCCGGATGGCCGGTGATCCAGTCGAGATGGCCGGTGAGCAGCCGATCGGCCACGGTACGCAGGATGTCGACCGCGCAGAGGCCGTGCGCGCACGCGGCGCCGTCCAGCATGATCTCGGGCAGGCCGAACCGGCGCAGACCCCGGCTCTTCACGGGCGGGTACGGGCAGAGCCCGGCCGCGGCCGGGTCAACCGGCGGACAGGCGGCGGTCTCGTCGATCTCCGATGTCCAGCCCAGCCAGTCGTCGTCGAGCCGGAACTCCTGCCGCTCCCCCGGACATTCCGGGCAGTGGGCTAAGACCGTACGGGTGAGCGGATCGACGATCGTCCCGTGGTAGGCCTCGGCGACCCCGCGTGCGGCCGCCCGGGCGATCTGTGCCGCCTCCGGCTGGGCGGCCACGGGGGCGGTGCTGGAGACGACGATGTGATGGCGGGCTCTGCGCACCTGTCTGCGGATCTCGTCACCGTCGAGGTCCATCCGCCGCCACGGCGACTGCGCGGCCCGGAACGCGTCGAGTTCGAGTCGTGGCGTGCCCAGCACCTCCATCGCCGCGCGCCGGTGCGGCCGCCCCATCCGCCACGGCACGATCGAGGACAGCTCTGTCGGGGTGCGTTCGGTCACGACGACGAAGACGGTCGTGGTCTCGGCCGGCACCGGATATGTGATCTTCACGGATCCTCCTCGGAACGCTCGGAGGTCCCCAGACTGCGCCGATCGCATCCGGCGAATCTCAGCCGAACGCCGTTCTGTGGACAGCGGCGCTTATCCACAGAGGTTCATGTGGACACCGGGGTCCGCAGCCTGGCCGCCGCCCGCCGGCCGAGGCGCTGGGCGGGAGCCTCGATCAGGTGGTACGTGAGGAGTCCGAGCGGCACCAGGACGAGGAAGAACAGCGGGAGATTCGGGCTCGGCCGCAGCAGGAGCGGGTGGAGCAGATAGAGCGAGAAGCTGATCACCCCGAGGTGGGTGACCACCGGGGGAAACCGCCGGTGCCGCAGCGCGAAGGCGGCGAAGAAGAACGCGGCGGCGAGCAGCAGCGCGGGCGCCCAACCGGGATCGTCCTTGGCGAAGATCCCGCAGGCCAGCACCGTCACCACGACGCCGATGGCGGTACGCCACCGGATCATTCCCTGCTCCGCGCGGTGGACGGCCGTGCCGGCGAACATCATGGCCAAGATGATCAAACCCTGCCAGGCGCCGATCCGGCTGCCCAGGACGACCAACGCCAGGGCGAGGACGCCGCCGCTCAACGCGGCGACCCTGCGCGTCCGGCCGCCCGCCCACGCGGTCACGACGATCGCCACGAGCGCCGCGCCGCCCAGGAGCACGGCGAGCAGATCCGCTCGTCCGCCGATGAGCGCCCTGGGCAGCAGGATCCCCAGCGGCACCGCCGCCAGGGCCAGAGCCACCGCGACGGCGGCCGACCGCCGCGCCTGCCGTACCACGAACAGCCCGACCGTCAGCAGATAGAAGGCCATTTCGTACGACAGGGTCCACATCACGTTGATGACAGCGGGCACGCCGAGCAGTTCCTGCAGCATCGTCACGTTGCCGAGGACGACGACGGCAACGGGCCGCCGGCCCAGACCGGCATGGAGATCGAACGCTCCGACGCACGCCAGCAGGAGCGCCAGCGCGATGGCGGCGAGCAGCAGCGGCAGCAGGCGGAAGGCCCGGCCGATCCAGAAGGCCCGGACGTCGCCCCGGCGTTCCAGGGAAGCGGGGATGATATAGCCGCTGACCATGAAGAACACGAAGACGCCCCACGTGCCGACGTCGATCCGGCCGTCCACGGCGCCCCAGACCCCCGGGATGAACGTCCAGGCGGCGTGGTGCAGTGCCACGGCCAGGGCGGCGGGGCCCCTCAGGGCGTCCAGCCAGCCCAGGCGGGAGGGAGTTGCGGCCATTGGGGTGACCTTAGTCGTGTTTCGGAGATCCTGTCCTGCCGGGTCAGGACCGGGTTCCCTCGACACTGCCCGGGCGATCGACGCCCGTCCCCCGGCCGGCCGCTCCCTCCGGCCCGGTTCTCCCGTCAGGACGCGCCGGGTGCTCCCTCCAGGTCGAACTCGTCGGCCTTCACGCCCTGGATGAAGGCGGACCACTCGTCGGAGGTGAAGAACAGCTTGGGGCCGTCCGGGTCCTTCGAGTCCCGTACGGCGATCAACCTCCCCTGTCCGGCCTTGTGGGCGGGGCCGCCCGCGCCATGCCCGCTCATGCGCTGAGTGGTCAGGGCGACGTGTTCGAGTTCGGTGACCTCGACGCAGTTTCCGCCGTTGTCGCCGGAAAAGCTTGATTTGCGCCAGAGCGCCCCGTTCAGGTCCATCTCTCCTCCATCGTTTTCTTGATCAATTCAAGCGACATGTTCAGCGGAAGCGCCTCGGTCCTGATGGCCTCGAAACGCTCGATCGCCGCCGAGACATCGTCCGCGTCGCTCGTCGTGATGCCACGGATGGCGGTCTCCGCGTACAGGACGTCGCACCCGTCATCCAGCGTGGCTATGACGAACCCACCGAGCAGCCCCGAGTGCATGCCCTGCGGGACGATCTGAACGCTCAGCCGCGGACCGGCCATCGCGATCAGGTGATCGAGCTGTTCGCGCATCACCTCCGGCCCGCCGATCGGCCGGTACAGCACCGCCTCGTCGAGGACGCACCGGAAGATCGGGGGCCGCGGGTCCTTCCGGCTGAGGACGAGCTGACGGTGCAGCCGCGCCGCCAGGGCCGTCTCGTTGCCGCGCAGGACCACACGCGCGTACGACTCGGTCTGCAGCAGGCCGGGGATGACGAGCGGTTCGTACGTCCGCAGCGTCGTGGCCTCCTGCTCCTTGTCGCGCCACTTCCCGAACCAGGTGGGAAAGACCTGACCCTTCCGCCAGTCGAGGAGCCGATGCAGCGCGCCGCCCGTCGACAGGACGTCGTCGCAGCACTGGGCGAACTCCGGGCTGGCCGGAAGCTGACCGGTCTCGACGCCGCTGATCAGGGACTCGCTGAAATGGATCTTCTGGGCGAGTTGCGCCTGGGTCAGCCCCGCCTCCTGCCGGTAGTGACGCAGCTCCCTGCCCCAGATCGCCTGTGGTGAATAAGCATCGACCACAATGCCTCCTTTGCCCGGAGTCGAGGAGCGGGGCCCCACGGCAGGGTGCAACCACGTGACCGGCCGACGAAAGTCGGTTTACGTAACGGGTTACCTACAGAGAGTAGTCATATTTGAGCTGTCCGTGGTCGAAACCCGAGAGCTTGGGGGCCCCAATCGAGCCCGACGTACGGAGGACCGCCGCGCTCGCCGGATCAGCCCCGCCGAGCGGGGTCACTCGGAAGCGCGGCGGCCCTGGCAGCGGGGGTCGTCGGGGGTCGGGGCGCGTTCGGGGGCCAGCCAGGAGATCATGCTCTCCTCCACGTACCATCCGTACAGGTCCACGCGGCTGTGCAGGATCTCGGCGGGGTCCGGGCAGAGCGTCTGGGCGCCGAGATGATCGTTGGCGACGAACCGCACCGTGCCCTCGGTGGACAGGAACGTGGTCGTCCGGTCGTCGACGGCGATCGTGTAGCCGACGACCACCGGTGGGAGGCCGTCCTCACCCGTCGTCTCCACGGCGACCAGCGGCAGGACCGGCACCCGGAGGAAGACCACGCCCACGACGACGGGCAGCACCAGGGCGGCCAGAAGGGCGATGCCATGGCTGATCACCCAGGCGGACGCCCGTGGAACGGGGCCGGTGAGCAGCACGCCCAGGCCCGGCGGCATGGCGAGCAGCAGCAGGGCGACCGGATCCCGCTCGCGCATCGCGTCGGCGATCGCCGGAGCCAGCAGCACGTAGCAGGCCACGGCGGCCAGCAGGGGCAGGACGACGCCGACGAACCGTACGGCGGAGCGGCGGTGGCCGCGTTCGCGCACGGTCAGCCCGAGGACGGCGAGGGTCAGCATCAGCAACGTGGGCAGGAACCGCAGCTGCCAGGCGAGGAGCGCGACCGCGACGGCCACGACCAGCACCCAGTCGGGGATCCGATCGGCCGCGCGCACCAGCAGCGACGAACGGCGGGCGCTGACCAGATAGAGGGCGCTGAGCACCCGCAGCAGCAGCACCACGGCGGGAATGATCCACATTCCGGTGATCAGGACCGAGCTGAGCAGGCCGAGCGGGCTGACGTGCTGGACGAGCAGGAGCAGCGTCTGGGTGTCCTGGCGGCCCGCGTACCAGAGCCGCAGCACCAGCAGCACCAGCGGAAACGCCGGCAGCACGGCGAGCAGCCACTCAAGGTTGCGCGGGGCCACGCGGCCGCGCCGCAGGCGGGGCGGGAAGTCCTCTGAGCCGTCGGCCATCGTCAGGAGACGTCTCGTTCCCACGGCCAGCGCCGTACGTCCGGTTCGTCGATCGAGGGCTGCTCGGCCACCGCGACCTGCTGTATGCGTGCCATGCCTTCGGCCTGCTGCAACGGTGCCAGATAGTCGTCGAACGCCTTCTCCCAGCGGCGGTCCTCCGGGTCGGCGTAGGAGCGGTAGAGGGCCAGGTTCACCAGTGTGCGCAGGGCGCGGTTACGCCCCGTGGCGATCCCCCACCGCTCGGCTGCGGCCAGCCCGACGTCGTGTGCGCGCAGTTCGTTGGAATGCTTCGCCACGAATCCCGCCAGGATGGCCGCGTCGGTGGTGACGGCGTGGTACTCGCCGGCGAGCACGCCGTCGACGCACTCGCTGATCCGGTTCTTCTTCCCCACGTCGGCCGCCCCGGCCTGCTTGAGTTGGTCGGCGGAGGTGGATTCGGCGAGCGTGCACACCTTCTCTCCGGCGAGGTCGCCGAGCGAGGACACTTTTTCGTGGTCACTGCGAGTGACCACCGTCTGCTCGGTCTGCAGGTACGGCTCGGACATGTAGACCTCGCCCGTCCGTTCCGCTGTGACGCTGTAGGTCGCCACGACGAGATCGACGGTCACGAACCCGCCTTCCCGGTCCATGGCCTGCATCTTGCCCCGGTCCTCGGTCTCGATGGCCAGGAACCGCACCTGACGGGGGGAGAAACCCAGCTCAGCCGCCACCATGTAGGCGATGTCGATGTCGAAGCCCTCGTACCGCCCGGTCTCCGGATTCCACCACGACACGCCGGGAGAGTCGTCCTTCACGCCGATCAGCAGCTCATGTTTGCCGACGAGCCCGGCCTCCTCGCGCAGACCCGCCTCGGTCGGCGAGCCTGAGGCCCAGATCGTCCCGGCCGCGACCACACCGGCCAGGGTGACCGCGGCCAGCCACCCGGCCAGGCGCAGGGTGCGCCCCCGGTCGTCGGGCGGAGGCGGGGGCACCGGCACCGAGACGGCCTCCACCGGTGGCTTCCCCGCCGACGCGGCGTCATCGTCGGCGGGCTCGTCCTTCGGCCCACGCCGTAATCGCCACGCTTTCACCCTGTTCATCCGGTCCATCCGGTCATGCGCCATCTTTATCCGCTCCGCCTTCGCCGTGACGTGGATCACCGATGGCAGGCTAGCGACGGTACGCCCCGGGGCGACACCGTTCGACGACACATGACCTCAACCGGCCGCGCCGTCCTGGGCACGGCCTGCCCGCCACAGCTCCGCGGCGAGCCAGAGTCCACCGACCGCCGTCAACGCCCCGTGCGCGATCCGCATCGCGGGGGTGCCGAAGAACTGCGGAATGAACAGGGCGAATCCGGCGGCCAGCGGAACGGCGCTCCATCGATGCAGCACCCCCGAGCGCCAGACGGCCACGGCGGCGATGACCGCGCCGACGCCGAGCAGCGCGAGCCCCACGGCGAACGTGGTGATCGCCACCGGGGCGTATCGGAACTGATCGACGAGATCGATCAGCGAGGCCTCGTGCTCCCGGACCACCCGGACCGCGATGGCGTTGAGACCGAAGTCCTCGGCCCCGTAGTAAGGCAGGGTGAGTCCGGCGCCGAGCCACGTCACCACGGCCGCCGGAAGTGTGAATCGCCGGTCGAGAACGAGGTGCAGGGCCAGGAGGCCCAGCGAGGCGAGGATGAATCCCACCATGGCGAACAGATGCGACGCGACCCATGCCGCGGAGGCCATCGCGCGGGCGCCGTCCATGGTCGTCTCGTCGGCCCAGGGCCGTACCAGCGGATAGAGGAGAAACAGGACGCCGGCCGCGGCGAGGGCCGCGGCCCCCAGGCGGGCCCGGGATGAGGCGAGCGCCGGGGCGGACGGCCTGGGCATGGTCATGGAACTCTCCGATCAGTGCACACAGAGCATCTCATCGCTCTATATCGAGAGCAATGCTCTCTCTATAGAGCAACGATGTCAACCGCCACCGGCCTCCCACCGTGATCTTGCGAATGCTTGCAGGAGTGCCCTCCACCTGCGAAAACCACTAGCGTGATCTTGCAGAAACTCGCACGCCCATTCGTTGACCAGGGCGAACACCGTCCGTGACCTTGCACTGCAAGATCACGGAGCGCAAAGCCGCAGGCAGACGTGGGAGCGTGCGAGTTTCTGCAAGATCACGAATGGAATATCCGCAGCTCAGCGCTGCTCTCTGCGAGAATTTACAAGATCACGGGAGGGGGTGTTGGAGCTGGGCGATGACCAGGGACTGGGCGGGGAGACGAAGGTCTCCGTCCACGATCAGGGCGCTCTCCGAGGAGGTGAGCAGAATCCGCCCGCCGCCCGTGGTTCCCGTACCCGTGCCCCCGCCGCCCGTGGTTCCCGTACCCGTGCCCCCGCCGCCCGTGGTTCCCGTACCCGTGCCGCCGGCGCCGAGCGTCAGCCGTACGGAGACCGGGAACGCGCCGAAGTTGGCCGCGACGCGCAGCGAGCCGCGCTCCATCACCAGATATCGCCGGTCCTCGTCGAAGTCGACCCGGACCCGGTCGAGCCGCGGGTCGGTGAGATCGGGATGCGTCTTGCGCAGCGCGATCAGATCGCGGTACCAGCCGAGCAGCGAGGCGTGACCGTCCTCGGCAGGCTCGGCCCAGTCGAGCTTCGACCGCAGGAACGTGGCCTCCTCCTGCGGGTCTGGCGCCTTCCAGTCATAGCCGAAGCCCTCGAACTCCCGCCTGCGCCGCTCCCCCTCGCTCGCCGCCAGCGAGGGCTCGAAGTGGTCGGTGAAGAAGTAGAACGGCGTGGTCGCCCCCCACTCCTCCCCCATGAACAGCATCGGCGTGAACGGTGCGGTCAGCAGCAGCCCGGCGGCGACCCACAGCTGGTCGGCCGCCATCCGGTCGCCCTCGGGACGGTTGCCCACCTGGTCGTGGTTCTGCACGCAGCAGACGAAGCGGTAGCCCGGCACGTGGGCCGCAGGCCTGCCGTGAGAGCGGCCGCGGAACGTCGAGTAGGTGCCGTCGTGGAAGTAACCGCTGGTGAGCACCTTGGCGAGCGCCGACAGCGAGCCGAAATCGCCGTAGTAGGCGTGGGTCTCCCCCGTGACGGCCGAGTGGATCGCATGGTGGACGTCGTCGTTCCACGCGGCGTGCATGCCGAGCCCGCCGGCCTCGCGCGGGGTGACCATGCGCGGGTCGTTCAGGTCGGACTCGGCGATCAACGTCAGCGGCCGCCCCACGACCGTCGCCAGCGCGTCCACCTCGGCGGCCAGCTCCTCCAGGAAGTGCACGGCGCGCTTGTCGTGCAGCGCGTGCACCGCGTCGAGGCGGAGCCCGTCCACGTGGTAGTCGCGCAGCCACTGCAGCGCGTTGCCGATGAAGTAGCTCCGCACCTCGTCCGAGCCCGGCCCGTCCAGGTTGACCGCGTCGCCCCAGTACGACCCCTTGGCGTCGTGGAAGTAGGGCCCGAACTTGGCCAGGTGGTTTCCCGACGGACCGAGATGGTTGTAGACCACGTCGAGGATGACCCCGATCCCGGCCCGGTGGCAGGCGTCCACGAAGCCCTTGAGCCCGTCCGGCCCGCCGTACTCCTCGTTCACCGCGTAGAGGTCGACTCCGTCGTACCCCCAGTTGCGCCTGCCGGGGACCGGCGCGACCGGCATGATCTCGACGAAGTCCACGCCGAGGTCCACCAGATGGTCGAGTCGCCGCGCCGCGCCGCGGAACGTCCCCTCCGGGGTGAAGGTGCCGACGTGCAGCTCGTAGATGACGGAACCGCGCAGGTCACGGCCGCGCCACTCCTGGTCGCCCCAGGTGAACCTGTCGTGCTCGTAGACCCGGCTCGGCCCCTGCACGCCGTACGGCTGCCGCCGCGTCCTCGGGTCGGGGTACGGCCCGTGGCCGTCCACATGGAGGAAGTAGTCGACGCCGTGCCCCAGGCCGGCGCCGGAATGGCGCCACCAGCCGCCCCCTGTCGGCGTCATGACGTGCCTGGTCTCGCCGAACTCGACCTCGACCCGCGCCGCCTTCGGTGCCCAGACTTCGACGGCCCAGCCTTCGACGGCGCCGACCTCGAAGGTGCCTTTCACGACATGTCCCTCCGGTTTCGTCACGTGCACACCTGCCCGCGGGTCGGCGGGATCACGCCTGCGGATCCTGCTCCAGGATCGCGACCGGACAGCGGGACAGCAGGTGTGCCATGGGCACCCTGCCCGTGTACTCCCTGCCCGTGTGCTCGTCCCCGCCGAGCAGGTCGCGCCAGCGGCCCGGCGGCAGTGTGATCGTCTCGCCGCCCCAGCCGCCCCGCCGTTCGAGTTTCACGGGCAGCCGGGTGGCGACCACGACGGCCGTCGAGACGCCGGCGGAGGCGCCGATCCCCCGCCCGAACGCGATCGCGTGCTCCCCGGCCTCGATCGGCACGTACGGCCCGGCCGGGTCGATGCGCTGCCGCAGCCGGAGCGCGGTGGTGGTGACCAGCAGCTTCTGGCCGTCCCATGTGTCGTCAGGAGCGGCCAGCAGGCGGCCGCGCCGGGTGAAGTCGACCGGCCGCCGGTTGTCGGGGTCCACCAGCGAGAAGTCCGTGGTCTCATTCCCCTGGTACACGTCGGGAATGCCCGGCATCAGGAGTTGGATCGCCTTCTGTCCGAGCGAGTTGACCCGGGCGTACCGGTCGACGACCGCCGTGAACGAGGCGACCGAGGGACCGCAGACCTCGATGGCACGCCGGGCGAAGTCCCGCAGGCCCGACTCGTACTCCGGGTCGGGGTCCATCCAGGAGATGGCCGTCTTGGCCTCCCTGGCCGCCTTGAGCAGGTAGTCGGTGAACCGCTCGACCGAGATGGGCCACGCCGCCATGAGCGACTGCCAGGCCAGGTAGTCGAGCCCCGGGTCGAACGACACCTCGGCCGTCCACGAGGCGGCCGCCTCGGCCCACTCACTCGGCAGTTCGGACAGTACGGCCAGGCGGGCCCGTACGTCCTCCGAGCGCTTGGTGTCGTGGGTGGACAGCGTGGTCATGGTCTTCGGGGGCAGCCCGGCGCAGAACTCGTGGAACTCGGCGGCCGAGACCCCGAACCTGTCGGGCTCGCCGCCGACCTCGTTCAGGCAGGCCAGCGGGTACCACCGGTAGAGGGCGGTGTCCTCCACCCCCTTGGCCATGACCGGGCCGCAGGTCTGCTGGAACCGGGTGACCGCCTCGGCCGGGCCGTACAGGACGAGGTCGGCGGCCTTGGCCACCGCGCCGGGATCGGCGTGGGCGGCGGCCTCGCGTGCGGCGTCCCGGATGATCCGCACCGTCTCGTCCGGCGGCCGCTCACCGGGGTTCACGTACGCCCGGTAGACGGGCATCGCCACCAGCAGCTCCACGACCGCCTCGCGCAGCCCCGCGTCGCCGAGATCGGCGGTCAGCCGGTCGACCTCCCCGCGGAAGAACAGCTCGATGACGTGCTTCTTCGATTCGTACCGCACGGCCTCGTAGTCGCCGGTCACGCCCGTCAGCCGCCGGAACGTCTCGACCAGCGCGTCCCGGCCCGCGGGGTCGACGAAGAGCCGGGTGATCATGTTGAGCGCGTCGTAGCCGGTGGTGCCGTCGCACGGCCAGTCGGCCGGCAGCCGCTCGCCGTCGATGAGGATCTTCTCCACCCAGAGTGGACCGGGCACGTGTGGGCGCAGCCGTCGCAGGTAACCGCACGGGTCGGCCAGGCCGTCGGGGTGATCGACGCGCAGCCCGTCCAGCACCCCCTCCTCGATCAGGGAGAACGTCACGGCGTGGGTGGCTGCGAAGACCTCCGGGTCCTCCGCACGCAGGCCGATCAGCGAGGACACGTCGAAGAAGCGCCGATAGCCGGGGCTCTCCCGCCAGTTGACGAGCCGGTAGTGCTGCGCCTCCAGCAGCTCGGGCAGCGGGAGGTGCTCCGTACCCGGTCTGATCGGGAACTCGTGATCGTGATAGCGCAGGACCCCGTCGGCGACCTCGACCGCCGTGCCGTACGGCTCGTCGCCGAGGATGGGGAAGGCGACCGGCCACTGGAAGTCGAACCACCGGGCGTGCGGGGAGTCCGGGCCGTCCCGCAACGCCGACCAGAGCTGGACGTTCCGCGACTCCGGCACCGGGATCGTCATGTGGTTGGGCACGATGTCGGCGATCAGCGGCAGCCCGGCCGCGGCCAGCTCGCGCAGCCCCTCCTCCCCGCCGAACTCGGCCCGCACCCTGCTGTGGTCCACCACGTCGTAACCGTGCCGGGAGTCGCGCACGGCCTGCAGGATCGGCGACAGGTAGAGGTGGCCGACGCCCAGCTCCCGCAGATATCCGACCAACCGCGCCGCCTCGGTGAAGCCGAAGTCCGGGGTGAGCTGCACGCGATAGGTGGATGTCACGAAGCCGCCTTCCTCTGGGTTCGCGGGGACAGTCCGGTCGTCTCCATACTGCCCGCCGGGCGGACCGGTAGCCAGACGGCCGCCGGTCCGTCGGATCGCACCGCCATCGGATCATGCCGCCCTCAGGTCACGCCCGCCCTCAGGTCACGCCCGCCGTCAGCTCACGCCGCCCTCAGGTCACGCCCGCCGTCAGCTCACGCCCGCCGGTCAGGTCGCCCGCGCCGGGGACAGCAGCCGCAGCGAGCCGACGGCCAGGCCGGTGACCAGCACCACGTGCACGGCCAGGTGGACGGTCATGAAGTAGGCCGCGAACGCGGGCCCGCGCTGCCGGTGGACGAACCTGATGATCGCCGGATCGGCGAGGACGAACCAGGCGACGAACGCGGCGGGCACGGCGAGCAGCAGCGGGTGGAACAGGCCGAAGACCGGGGCGATCACGGCCGGCGCCAGGCTCGCCAGCGCGAGCGCGCAGGCGAGGATCCCGGCCGGGCTGTTGGCGTGCTCGGGCTTGGCCGCGCCCCGCCGGGTGGTGGTCAGGGCGAGCGGGATCAGCGGCAGTGCGCGCCGCCACTGCTCGGTCAGGATCGGCAGCAGGCGGCTGCCGTCGTCGTGGCGGCCGACGACGGTGTCGGTCAGCACGATCCGGGTGCGTACGGCGAGCCGGCTGCTGTACTCGACGTCCTCGCAGTCGCGCAGGCGCTCGTCGAACCGGCCGACGGCGAGCAGCACGTCGCGGCGGATCGCGGCGAGCGCGAACACGACGCTGTTGACCTCGCCCAGGTGGCGGCTGCGCCAGTAGACGGCGTGCAGGATCCGGTACCGCTCCACCGGCCCGTCGTCGATGAGCGGCTCGGTGTCGTAGACGCCGTGCACGCAGCCGACCTCGGGGTCGCGCGACAGGATCTCCATCGCGTTCGCGACGGCGTCCGGCCGCAGCGCCACGTCGGAGTCGAGGAAGAAGACGACGTCGCCGGTGGTGGCGTCGGTCCCGGCGTTGCGCGCAGCGGAAACCCCCCGGTTCTCCGGCAGGCGGACGACCCGGCAGCCGAGCTCCTCGGCGATCGCCGCCGATCCGTCGGTGGAGGCGTCGTCCACCACGACGATCTCGTCCGGCCGCAGGGTCTGCGCCAGCACCGACTCCAGGCAGAGCCGCAGGGTCTTGGCCGCGTTGTAGCACGGCACGACCACAGAGATCATCGCTTCTTCCCCTCGGCCGCCAGCGCGTCCTCGTACACGGCGAGCGTCTCGTCGGCCGCCCGGCTCCAGCTCAGCGTCTCCCGCACCAGCCGCTCGCCCCGTTCCGCCAGGGCGCGGCGCAGGTCGGGGTCGGCGAACACCTCGATCACGCCGTCGGCGATGTCGTCGGGGTCGGCCGCGCGCACGAACCGTACGGCGGGCTCGGCCGGGTCGCCGAGGAAGACCCGGGAGAAGCCGTCCCCGAGGACCACCGGCCGGGCCAGGGCCATCGCCTCGGTCGCCACCAGGCCGAACGGTTCGAACAGCGAGGGGAAGACGCACACGTCGGCCATCTCGTAGAACTCCAGCAGGTCCGGGCCGGTCACGAATCCGCCGGAGGTCAGCACCCGGCCGTCGAGCCCGGTCTCGGCGACGATCCGGGCGACGCCGGCCTCGTCGCCCTCGCCCACGATCACCAGCCGCAGCCCCGGCACGACGGGGGCGATCCGGCGCATCGCCTCCAGCAACTGGTAGACGCCCTTCTGCCGTTCGATCCTGCCGACGAACAGCAGCACCGGATCGCCGGCCGCGATGCCGAGCCGGGCGCGCAGATCAGCCGCTCCCCGGCGGAGCCCGTCCCGGTCGAAGCCGGGATCGGACAGCAGCCGCTCGTAGGTGCCGCCGAGCCGTACGACCTCGATCGGGGTACGGCTCCAGCCGGCCGCCGCCAGCTGCTCGCGCACCTCGGGGGTGGCCACCACGACCCGCCGGGAGATCCGCGCCAGCCACCGCTCCAGGGCCGCGAACAGGTTGAGCGGGTCGGCGATGCTGCGCTGCGGGGCGACGCCGTACTCGGTGGTGTGCACGTGGAACACGACCGGCAGCCGCAGCGCGTAGTGACACAGCAGGCCGCACAGGAAGTTCGTGGAGTCGTGCACCGCGACGAGGTCGGGCCGCCGCTCCGGGGGCAGGGCACGCAACATCCGGAAATATCGCCAGTTGCTCACCACGACGGTCAGTGCGAGCAGCGCGAACTCGACGCCGCGGGTGCGGTTGAGCCGCC
Organism: Sphaerimonospora mesophila; assembly: GCF_001417795.1. NCBI lineage: Bacteria > Bacillati > Actinomycetota > Actinomycetes > Streptosporangiales > Streptosporangiaceae > Sphaerimonospora > Sphaerimonospora mesophila. The sequence continues at coordinate 468,654 of NZ_BCBX01000030.1, forward strand.
GCCTGCGGGAGATCGCCCCGAGAAGGCGGCCGCGCGGCCGGTAGACGGTGATGCCGCCGGCCCGCTCCCACACCGGCAGGCGGCCGTCGTTGAGGGTGAGGACGGCCATGGGACGGCCCTGGGACAGATACGGAGCGATCAGCTCGGCGTACCGGCCGAGCCCCGCCGTGATGTTGGGCGGGAACTGGTTGATGACGTGGGCGATCCTCACCGCCGTGCCTCCATTGCGCCGGTCGTGGCCGTCGCCGCGCCGTCCGGGCGATAGAGCCGGGCGGCGGCGGTCATCACGACGGCCACGAGGATGAGATTGCTCAGAGCGAAGGCCACCAGCCCGCCGACCAGCCCCTGCCAGGCGATGAGCACGGCCTGGCAGGCCAGTGCGGGCGGCGTGCCGACGAGCAGGCAGCCGATGAGCACCCGGGCGCCGCGCACGCCGTCCATCGACAGGGCGACCGAGTAGAGGTTGAAGACCGTGTGCACGCCGATGCCCAGCGCCGACAGCGCCATCAGCCCGAGCGAGTACGGATACTCCTCGCCCATCAGCGAGAAGAACACGGTGCTGGCGACGAACGAGAACACCGCGGTCGCGCCGAAGACGACCACGACGAGCCGGGCGATCCGCCGCATCACGGTCGGTTTGTCGGAGACGGCCAGCGTGGGCAGCAGGATCAGGCCGATGCCGTCGGTGAAGACCACGCCGAGCAGCCGCTTGGGGAAGCCGTTGTAGATGGAGTAGACCCCGACGTCGGCCCGCGGCGCCCAGTGGTTGAGGAAGAGCACGTCGACGCCGAACACCACGGCGCTGAGCGCGGCGATGGCGGTGACGTACGCGCCGTGCCGGTAGATCGAGCGGGCCAGCGCCGCCGACCAGGCGCGGGGCCGCACCTCGAACCCGGCGACGGACACGACGGCGAAGACGAGGTTCGTGACGATCAGCGCGATCAGGTACGGCTCGGCCTCACGCAGGCCGAGCACGAGCAGGCAGTACGCCGCGGTGCCGAGGTAGGCTACGGCCACGGCGAGCTTGAGACCGGCGACGAGCCGGAAGCGCCGCAGCCCGCGCAGGAAGCTCTCGGTCAGCTGGTTGAGCGTCATCGACAGCGCCAGCGCGAGCGCGAAGGCCAGCGTGCGGGTGTCCACGCCGAGCACGCCCGTCAGCAGCGGGGCGGCCAGCAGGCCGACGGCGAACAGGCCCGACCCCAGCACGAGCGTGGCCGCCAGCGCCGTCGTCACCAGGGCCGGCCGGTCGCCGGGCTCGGCCCGCGGCAGCTCCTGGAACATGACGTAGTTGACGCTCATGAGCATGCCGACCGTGGCGATCAGCGCGATCGACAGGACCACGGTGAAGTGCCCGAACGCCGCGGCGCCGATGCCACGGGCGATCACGAGCGTGGTCGCGGCGGCCGTGCCGCTGGCCGCGGTGCTCACCAGCGTGGGACCGGCCGCCCAGCGGTGGGCGGCCAGAAGCGAGGCCGCCCGGTCGATCAGTGATCGCACCGCAGGTACGCCCGCCGGGCGAACTCCAGGTCGTCGGGCGTGTTGATGCCCCGCGCCTCGTCCGGATCGGTCACCGGCACCACCGACAGCGGCCATCCCTGCCGGGACAGGTGCGGCAGGAACGGCAGGAAGTTGACCTCACCGGTGCGGGCGCCCACGGCCGCCCCGGCCAGATAGCGGGTCCACTCCTCGCGCAGCCCGTCCGTGGCCAGGCAGAACACGCCCACGTCGCTGAGCCCGCCGGGGCGGCACTCGTCTCCCTCTCTGGACTGCCGCACCCGCACCAGTGCGCCGCCGTCCGTCTCGTACTCCACATACGGGTCGGGCATCGGCACCAGCGGCAACGTGAACCCCTTCTCGTGGGCTCCGGTCACCCGGCGGACGGTCAGCGGCGACAGGTTCACCTGGTCGCCCCAGACCACCAGGATCGCGTCGTACGACTCCCAGTGCGGAGCCGCGCCGAAGATCGCACCGCCCATGCCGGTGGGGCGCTCCTGGACGCTCACCGAGACGCCGCCGCCCGCGATCTCCTCGGCGGCGAGCGCGCGGAACGGTCCCTCCCCCTCGGGGGACATGACGACGTGCACGTGCTCGACGTACGGCCGCAGCCGCCGGTGGAGCAGGTGCCACACGGCGACCCCGTCGGCGATCTCGACCATGATCTTCGGGATCTCGAACCCCAGCCGGGCGCCCCGCCCGGCCGCCGGGATCACCGCGCACAGCCGCCGCTCAGCCACCGCCCACCTCCGAGTCGAGCAATGATGTTTCAAGTAATGACGTGATCTCGTCCAGGCACCCCACGGCGACCGCGCCCGGAGCCGGCTCCGCGACGTGGACGTGCAGGGTCGCCAGCCCGGCGCCGACCGCCGACGCCACCCCGTGCGCGGAGTCCTCCAGCACCACCGCGTCGCGCGGGTCGACACCCCACCGCGCGCAGGCGGCGGCGTAGACGGCCGGATCGGGCTTGCTCGCCGGAACGTCGTCGCTGGTCAGCACGGCACGGAAGCGGCCGGTCAGCGCGCAGGCCGCGAGCACCCGCTCGACCGAGGCCCGGCTGCCGCCGGTCACCAGGTACGCCGTGCGGCCGGCGGCGGCGATCCGGTCGAGGAGCCTGCGGGCACCGGGGAACAGCGCGGCGCGGCCCGCCGCGACGTGCTCCCGGTACAGCTCCTGCTTGCGCCGGGCCAGCCGTCCGGCCCGCTCGGCGTCGCCGGTCAGCCGCAGCGCCGCGGATCCGGTGCTCGCCCCGGCGTGGTCGGCGTACCGGAAGCCGGCGAGCGCCTCGGGCGCGATCTCGGCGATCGCCTCGCGGTAGGCCGCCTCGTGGACCGGACAGGAGTCCACGAGGGTGCCGTCGAGGTCGAAGAGCCAGTGACCGCGGCGGACGAGGATCTCGGCCGGCGGGCTCGCGACGGGGGTCATCGCGCCCGCGCCAGTGCCGTCTCGCCGCGGATGGCGAGCAGGGCCTCGACGGTGCGGTCCCCGCTGTGCGCGCCGGAGCGGCCGGGCTCGGTCAGGTCGGCGACGACCCAGCGCGCTCCCGCCCACTCGCCCCGGTCGAGGACGTCTCCCGGCACCATCGGGGCGTCCGGCGTGAGCCCGGTTCCCCGGTGGTCCCCTCCCCTGTGGTGCTGGGCCCGGTGGCTCAGGACGTGGGTCACCATCCGCCGCTCGTTGCCGGGGTCACCGAGGTAGGCCAGCGTGCGATCGACGAGGTCGGGGGCGGTCAACCCCCTGACGTCGTGGTCGTGGCGGGTGTTGACGACGAACACCTTGGCCGCGGCCCTGTTGTCCGCGATGGCGTCCGCCACGCCGGGGGTGAGATAGCTCGGCAGCAGCGAGGAGTGCGGGGTGCCGGGGCCGTACACGATGAGGTCGGCGTCCCCGAGCGCCTCCAGCGCCATCGGATTCGGCGTGATCTCCGCCCGGTCCCGGGCCAGCACCTCGCGGGTCCAGGAGGGCGGCAGCTCCGCCAGCTCGGCCCGCAGCCGGGCGTCCGGCGGCTCGCGCAGCAGGAACAGGTCGGTGATCGGCGTGGCGTCCTGCGGCGCGACGATGTCCGCCTCGTCGGCCAGCAGCTTCCCGTCCCGCTTGAGCGCGACCAGGAACGCGTTCTCTCCGTTGGTCACGTTGAGCAGCCGGACCGGTGAGCCGAACGTGCGGGCGCAGGAGTCGACCGCGGCGTTGAAGTCCTCGCCGTGGCGCAGGTAGGCCCCGACGAACACGAGGTTGCCCACGGCGCAGTCGGCCAGGTCGAGACCGGCGGTGGCGGACCACCGCGCGAACACGCACAGGTCGGCGACGACGGCGTCGCGGATCCGGCGCGGCAGCGCGGTGAACGGACCCCGCCGCTCCCCGACCGCCTCGATGAGCGCACCGGTCGTGGCCCCCTCCGGCAGCCGGTGCTCCAGCACGGACGCCAGCGCGGCCTGGGCCGGGTCTGCCGGATCGAGGTGGAGCGCGAGGTTCTTGCGGAAGTCCGACGGGCCGAGCATGCCGGGCAGGTGCCGCCGCAGCGCGCCGGTGGACAGCCCGTTGTCGTACCCGTTGATCACCAGTGACAGCTCGACCCCGGGCGTGCGCAGCAGGCCGCGGGAGATGGCGGCCGCTCCGCGCCCGCCGCTGAACATCGTCACCGCGACGGTCATCGGACCTCCTCGGCGACCGGCCTCACCGGCACGGCCGGCAGGTCGCCCGGCCGGCGCAGGATGCCGCGGCGCAGCAGCCAGTGGCGGTAGCCGAGATAGACGACGAACAGGGCGCGGTCGCACGCTCCCCGCCAGAACCGCCACCCGCGGCGCCCGCCGCCGCGCTCCCGGTGCTCGATCGGGACCTCGACCCACCGGTGCCCGAGCTCGGCGACCCGGGCGGTGATCTCGGTCGAGCAGTTCATCCCGCCCGACTCCAGCGGCAGGGCGCGGAACAGCGGGCCGTGCACCACCTTGAAGATCGAGTTGAAGTCGCGGTAGCGGGTGCCGTGCAGGAGGTTGCTCACCGCGCCGCTGGCCGCCGAGCCCCACCGGTACGCCGCGCCGTCGGCCTTCCTGATCCGCGCGCCGGAGAACGCCACGGCCTCACCCGCCTGGATGCGCGGGATGACCTGGTCGAGGTTGGCGATCGGGAACTGGCCGTCGGAGTCGAGCAGCACGACCCAGTCGAGCCGGGTGGCGGCGATCGCGGCGGCGATGGCCGCGCCGGCGCCGCGATTGCGCTCGAAGCCGACCACGACGAGCCGCGGGCACCGGTCCCGCAGCCCGGCCAGGATCTCGCCGGTCGCGTCCCGGCTCCCGTCGTCGCACACGACGATCTCCCAGTCGCCGACGGCCGGGTTGTTCTCCAGGTACTCCTGCCATTCGCGTACGGCCATGGCGATGTTGTCGGCCTCGTTGTACGCGGGCGCCGCCACCGAGATGTCCACGGTGCGCGGTGTGACGTGCGGATCCGGCATGTCACCTCCTCGGACGGGTGGACGGTGGTCAGCGGGCGGGGTCGGCGCCGAGCAGGCGGCCGATCCAGCGGTCGAGCGGAAGCAGGTTGATCCCGACGATGATCGGCACGTGCGCGAGGGCGAACACGATCGTCGCGCCGAACGAGATCGGGCCCCCGGTGAACAGGTTGATGTGGGGCGCGTCGATGACGTCGGGGATCGCGACGGGGTTGACGACCTGCCACATGATGTCGAGGAAGCCGGAGAACACGATGACGACGCCGGTCGCCATGACCTTCAGACAGCGTCCGGGGGTGCCCCCGCCGATCCGGTAGGCGGCCGCGACCGTGAGCACGATCCCGGGATAGAGCAGCAGGTAGAGGTGGGTGTAGAAGCTGTCGCCCTGGGCCCGTGCGCCGTCGCCGTAGTAGAACCAGCTGATCCGCGGGATCAGGTAGCCGGTGAAGAAGACGAACGGGACGTAGAGCAGCCAGCTCAGGCGCGGCGACGTCCGGGGGAAGACCGCGATCGCGAAGCACAGACAGGCGAACGCGATCAGTTTGGCGACCAGATCCCACGCCGAGTGGATCTCCCTGGAATGCGGCGTGGCCAGCCACACGAACGCGGCCCCGGCGGCGCCGACGGTCAGGGACATCCACCACAGGTGGGGCGCCCAGCGGCGGGCCGTGGCCCCTTCCACAGCGTCTGTGGCGGGGCCCGCTTTCTGCGTAAGAACATTTCCGTCGGGGCCCGAGCCGGCCGGAGAATCTTCGCCCAATGCCGTCATGAAGACGCGGCACCTTCCTTCCAACATGCCGGTGGACAGACGTGCCGGACAGCGCCCACGGGAATCAACCCCGGGGCGCGGGAGCGCTCCCACGCATTATGGCATCACCATCAGAGGTATCCGCAATATCGAAAGCCGGTCACCCCGGCAGGTGAGCGCACATTTCCGCAGCTCACCGCATGGATCAGATCAGGAAATGACACTGATCTCCTCGATTCGGCGGCGGTCCGGCGTTTTCCGCCACGACACGATCGCAGTCAATTGTTCTTGCGGGACCATGTCAATTTTGGATCGGTCCTTTCTCATCACGGAATGGCGCGATCCCGGTCCTCGTCCGTCCGGCACCGCGCGTCCGGCACCCCGCGTCCGCTCCGGAGTCCCGTGCCGCGCACACGGGATCGGCGACAGGCGCGGACGCCCGATTTTCCGACACATCCCGGCGGAGCGCGCCGCCGCGGCGAAGGCGAGATCCGGGATCCGCCGCACCGGAAAAATCGTGCGATGTCGCCGGTCGCAGTACATCGGGATATTCATTCTCGAACTGCCTTCAGATTGGCGAACGTTTACGTTTTCCAGTTGAAATCATGGACGGTCGACCGATTTCCGGATCCCGCGTCAGGCGAGAATGACCGAGGTCACAGCGCGATCATCGGTGCCCGGAAACAGGAGCCGATGTCCGGCACGCCGAAAGACGAGGCTTACGAACGCGTCCTTTTCCGGCGAGAACGTCCGCGCCCGACCGCAAATCAATCGACCTTGGGAGTTCAGCATGTCCGAAATTCCCCGCAATCCCGCCGCTCCCCCCAGGTGGGCGTGCCTGATCGCCGGCGCGGCCGTTCTCGTGGCCGGCGGTGCGCTGTGTGTCTCGGTTTCGCGGCCGGCCCCGGCCGCGGCCGCCGTCCACGCGCCAGGCGCGGCGTCTGCCGTCGAGGTCGGTCCGATCCCCGAAGCGGACCTCTACGACGTGCGCAACAAGGAAGACGTCGTCACGGCCGTCTTCACCCCGATTCCGCAGGCCGACCAGATCCAGTTCGTGCTGCACACCGTGCCCGGCGTCACCTGGTGGAAGGAGATCCGCCTCGTCGACGGGTCGCGCAATACCCTGGCCGATCAGGCCGACTTCACCCAGGACGCCAAGCACCACACCAAGATCCTCACCGTCGACCGGAGCGCCGTGCAGAAAGGCGTCTTCCTGATCTACGCGAAGGCCAAGGAGTGGGGCGCCCACACCGACAGGTACGAGGGAAAGGTGCCGGTCGCCCATCTGGGCCACCGCATCGACATCACCTGGCAGAAGGACACCTGAGCGTGTCGAAATCCGTTGAACGTCACCACCCGACCAGAGGACATGAGATGTTTTCGCAGCGACCCGATCGGAGAACCCCCCGGCTGATCCTCGCCGGCGCCACGGCGCTCACGGCGACCGCGGCCGTCACCGGAATCGTCACCGGGAACGCCCAGGCGAGCACGGCCGAGGCCGCGCGGAAATGCACGCTGCCATTCGAGATCCCGGCATCGCAGGGCCGCTTCACGGTCACCGCGTGCGCGGTCACCAACGCGAACGGCGTCCCCAAATACACGCTTCAAATCAAGAACGGCACGCCCCTGCCCAGGCCCATAGGAATCAACGTCGAGGACAGCGGCCTCGAAATCCAGTACAACGTGCGGACGCTCAAGGCCGGGGCCTCCGTCGAGACGCCGCCGATCGGTCTGTCCACCAAGAACGCCCTCGTCAAAATAGACGCGCAGTCGGCGTCCACCTATACCAGCTATCCGTGGGCTTCCGTCGGAACCGATGTCGCCGGCCCGACGCTGCCGAAGGTCTCCCGCTGCGACCGGTGGTATTGGAAGAGCCAGGCGAAGCCGAAGAAGACCCGCCGGGAAATCGGATGGTGGACGCTGGACAACACCGGAGGTCAGAAGGACTGGACCGTCACCGAGACGATCGAGCGGGAGACCACCTCCACCTTCACCAACTCCGCTGAAATCTCGGCCGGCGTGAGCGTCGGCTTCTCCGCCTTCAGCGCCGAACTGAAGGGGTCGTACGGCATCACCACCACGGAGCAGATGCGCGTCAAGAAGGGGGAGACGGTGCAGTTCACCGTGCCCGCCGGGAAGAAGGCGACCCTGCACGCCGGCATCCAGGAGGTCACCGCGAAGGGGTACTACTACCGGCTCGGCAACTGCGACGGCTCGCCGAAGCTGGAGTACTACCTGAACGTCCAGGAGCGGGCGCCGCTGCCCGGCAAGGTCACCTGGATGACCTGACGCCTCTCCCCCGGTGATCGGGAGCGACCGGGGAAACCCCGAGAACACGGCCCCTCCCCGCCCGTCGCGGCGGGCGGGGTCTCCCTTGTCCGCCAAGGCTCCCGTACGGGCGCCGGGGGCGGGTTCACCTGGCCCGGCGGCGGAGCAGGCGGCGGGGGGCGCGATCTGGAGCGCCGCCGTCGGCCCGCAGCCACATGTGCACGCAGGCCCCTCCGAGCTCCGACCCCTCGATCCGCACGCCGCCGCCGGCCGCCTCGGCCAGGCGGCGGACGATGTCGAGACCGAGGCCGGTGGAGCCAGCGCCGCTGTGCCCGCGTGTGAGCGCGCCTTCGGGATCGTCGATGCCCGGCCCGGCGTCCGCGACGAGGATGCCGACCATGTCGGCCCGCCGCCGCAGCGTGACCCGGAACTCCGTACCCTGCGGCGTGTGCCGGAAGACGTTGCCGAGCAGCGCGTCGATGGCCGCGCCGAGATCGGCCGCGCTGACCGGCACCCGGCCGGGGGCGTCCGCGCCGACGAGCTGCCAGGGGCGTCCCTGATCCTCGGCCAGCGCCGACCAGAAGATGAACCGCTCACGCAGGACGTCGGCCGCGTCGCATCCGCCCGGCAGTGGCCGGGCCGGCTTGCGGGCCGCCCGGATGATCTCGTCCACCGCCTGTTCGAGCCGCTCGACGGCGAGCCTGCGCTGCTCCGCCTCCGGCCCGGTGCCGCCGATGTTGAGCCGCAGCGCGGTCAGCGGGGTGCGCAGCCGATGGGACAGGTCCGCCGCCAGCTCGCGTTCGGCCGCCAGCAGCCCGACCACCTGGTCGGCCATCGCGTTGAACGCCTGCCCCGCGGCGACGAGTTCGGGCGGACCATCCGGCTTGATGCGTACGGACAGGTCGCCGGCCCCGAGGGAGGTCGCGGCGGCGCCGAGACGGCGGGCCGCCCGGACCACCCTGGCCCCCAGCCGGTCGGCCACCACGACCGATCCGATGACCAGGGCGACCGCCACGGCCGTCAGCACGGCCCATGACGCCGTGACGCCCTTCTTCACGTTCGCGTCGGGGGCGTACGCCTCGATGACCGCCCGCCGGCCGCTGTCGAGCGCCACCGGCCTGAGCAGCACGTATCCATCCGAGACCGGCACGGTCCTGGCGCGTTCGAACGCGGCGGCGACGTCGGCGACCCGGACCCTGGACGAACCGATCGTGCGGTCGCCGGACAGGTGCACGGCGAGCCGTCCCGCCCCCGCCGGGGTGCTGGCCAGCGCGCGTTCGAGCGCGGCCGTGTCATCGGTGACCACCAGCGCGGGGACGATCATGCTCGCCTGCCGTTCCGCCTCGCCGAGCGCGCGGCTCTCGGCGATCTCCTTCACCGCGACGGCAAGCGGGATCAGGAAGGCCAGCGCCACCATGGCGGTGACCGCCACCGACACCAGGGCCAGGCTGCGCCTCACCGCCGCCGTTCCCTCATGAGTCGGAGGCGCCGGGCGGGCTGAGCCGTACGCCGACTCCCCGGACGGTGTGGAGGTAGCGCGGGCGGGAGGCGCTCTCCCCGAGCTTGCGGCGCAGCCACGACAGGTGGACGTCGATCGTCTGGTCGTCGCCGTAGGACTGCCGCCAGACCTCGGCCAGCAGTTCCTTACGGGAGATCACCCGTCCCGGCCTGGCGCACAGGTAGGCGAGCAGGTCGAACTCCCGCCGCGTGAGGTCGAGCGGAACACCGTCCAGGCGGGCCGCCCGGCCGTCGACGTCGATGACGAGACCTCCGACGCTGATCACGGTGGTGGCGGTGGCGGACCCGGATCTGGCCCGCCGCAGCACCGCCTCCAGCCGGGCGTTCAGGTGCTCGCCGGAGAACGGTTTGACCAGGTAGTCGTCGGCGCCGCTGCGCAGCAACCTGACGATCTCGGCCTCGTCGTCGCGCGCCGTGGCCACGATGACGGGTACGTCGGAGATCGCGCGGAGCATCTTGAGCGCTTCCGCGCCGTCCAGATCGGGCAGGCCGAGATCGAGGATGACCACGTCGGGGGCGGACTGCGCTATCTCGCGCAGCGCGTCGAGCGCCCGGCCCGCGCTGCGTACGGCATGGCTCCGGCCGGCCAGATCACGGATGATCGCGGAGCGGACGAACTCGTCGTCCTCCACCACCAAAACGGTCGCCATGGGGCAGAAACGTACACCTGCCGCAGATGCCGCGCATTGGTATCGGGAATTGTCTGTTGAAGGTTAAACTCAGCGTCCGATGAGACGGCCCTTGAGTTACACGCTCGCCTGGTGCGGAGCGACCGCACTGGCGGTGGGCGTGTCCTGGCTCGGCGTGCGCGACGTGCTGCACAGCGCGATCTTGGACGACGCGCCGCTCTCCCCGGTGGTGGCCGCCGCCGGGTCCGGCACTCCCTTACCCGACTCCCCCTCACCCGGTCCCCTTCCGACCGGGACCGTCCCCACCGGGTCGGCTTCATCCGGCACGTCGGACGCTCCGACCGGTGCGACGCCGAAGGCCTCCACCCCTCGCGTTCGGCGTACGGCCGGGGCCGCGCCGACCGGCGGCCGGACCGGTCGGGTGTCCTCCGCCTCGCCGCGGCCGCCGCGCACCCGTATATCGCGGCCGGCTCCGACGGGCAGGCCGGTGGCCACGAAGGCTCCGACGACGGCGGCCACGACGACGAAGTCGACGACGACCAAGCCGACGGCCAAGCCGACCACGACCACACCGACGACGGCCGCCGCTGCCGACGAGACCCTGCACACGTTCACGCTCAGGGGCGGCCGCGCGACGATCGCGGTCACCGCGGAGAAATGCCGGGTGGTGACCGCCACGCCCAACGACGGCTATGAGGTGAAGGTCTGGGAGGAGCCGTACTGGCTTCGCGTCACCTTCCTGCGCGGATCGAGCGAATCGTCCGCGTTCTGCACGTGGAACGCCCTGCCGCCCCGGCTGGACACGTACGAGAACTGACCCGCGCCGCGACATCGGATGAGCGGGCGGCCCGCCGGGGCTTGAACGTCGATCAGCCCCGGGGCTTGATCGACTTGAGCTTCTTGAGGTAGTCGCGCATCTCCTTGATCTCGGCGCGCTGGCCGGTGACCAGCGCGTCGGCCATGGCCTTGGCCTCGGCGAATGCGCCCTCCGTCTGCTCCTGCTGTGCGACCTCGATCGAACCGCGATGATGCTCGATCATCAGTTCGATGAACAGCCGGTCGAACTCGAGCCCGGACAACTGCGACAGCCGGGAGATGTCGGCCTTCGACGCCATGCCCGGCATGCGGTGGTCGCGCGGCAGCGGTTCCTCACCCCATTCGTCGAGCCAGCCCTTGGCCGTACGGATCTGCGGGTCGCGGGTGTCGGTGATCTTCATGGCCAGGTCCCTGACCCACTGGTCGCCCGCCTGGGTCCGGGCGAGGATCGTCATGTCCATGGCCTGGAGGTGATGCGGGATCACCATCCGGGCAAACCGGACATCGGCGGCGTTGTAACCGGCGGCCGGCGTCACGACCGGCGACGGGCTCGCGGTGGCGGCGGACGGATCCTCGGCGGGAGCGGCCGAGGGTGACTCGGCGGTGGGCTCGGTGGGGGACTCGGCGGGCGTCGCGGAAGGCTGCGCCGAGGGCGTCGCGGCGGCCGGACTAACCGTGGAGCCCGCGTCGCTCCCCGCCGATCCGCCGCATCCGGCGATCACGGCCATCGCCAGCGCGCCCGTTAGCACGCCCGTCAGGCGGGGCGAGACGATCCGACGGATGGAGATCATGCTGAAACAGCCTTTCGAATCACGGCTCGGCGAACGGACCGGCACGGTCGGGAAGGGCATCCGCCGGGTGAGAACGGCGCGCGCGCATCCGGCCGACCACGGTAGATCCCTTTCGAAAGGACCCTACCGCCGCGCCCCCTCCGGCGGTGCCGCTCCCCTCCCCATCGCGATCTTGGGGATTCTCCGGCCGGACCTTCCGACCAGGTGAAAGGCTGCTCGTGATCTTTCAGTGGTGAATACACTTCCACTGCAAGATCACCGCAGTCGTTCGCCCAGGTCAACCGGCATCCGTGCGAGAATCTGCAAGATCACGACGCAGGTTCTGGCAGGTCAGGCGGCAAGCGTGCGGACAATCGCAAGATCACGGCGAGGGGAGGGTGGATCATGGAACGACCGGGGCAGGGATGGGCCCGATACGGGGTCGCTCAATGCCGCGAAGAGGAACCGGACAAACTAGTTTAAACTACAACTAACGACAATAAATGCCATAAAAAGTGGATAAATACTCCACTCGCTTTCCAGCCACCACAACCGTCCTCTAGCCTCCCTTCATGGGCAACGTCACTGAAACTCAACGAAAAGTTTCACACCCTGGAAACCTCTGTTGACACGAACGAAACAGTGATACTTTCCCCTTGGGAGCGCTCCCAAGCCGTGTGAAACTTCGGGCCGAGGAGACCGCATGGCCGATCTTCCCACCCTGGCAGAGGTAGCCGCCGCAGCTGGCGTCTCCCCGGCAACCGCCTCCCGAGTCCTGACCGGCTCGGTGCGCGTGACCACTTCGACACGCCGCCAAGTCCACGACGCGATGTCGCGCCTGGGCTATGTGCGGCGCCGGGCTCCCCGTGGCTCAGCGGGCCGGCGGACGGATCAGATCATCGCCGCCGTCGTCTGCGAACACAGTCCGCGTCTCTTCAGCGAGCCGTTCTACGCACGGCTCCTGTCGGCCTGCGAGGAGGTGCTCACGGCCCACGGCGTGCCCATGGTCGTCATGACGGCGACCCCCGCCACGGCCTCGATCACCGCTCCCCCGCTGGTCGCAGGGGCGGTGGACGGAGTGCTGCTGATCAGCGCGCGCACCCGGCATCCACTCGCGGTCACGCTGGCGGCGTCGGGGATTCCGGTACGCTGCGCCGGACGACCACCGGAGGGCATCGACCTGCCGTACGTCGACATGGACAACATGGACGGCGGACGGCAAGCAGCCGAACATCTACTTCTCAACAACCGCAGAGCCATCGCCACGATCGCCGGGCCGCCCACGCTGCCCGCCGCGCGGGACCGGCTCGAAGGCTTCCGGCAGACGCTGCGCGACGCGGGCGTGCATGAGATGCCCGTGGCATACGGGGATTTCACCCACGCCTCGGGCGCGCATGCGATGCAGTGGCTGCTGCAACGGGCGCCGCACCTGGACGCCGTGTTCGCAGCCTCCGACGTGATGGCGGCCGGCGCGATGCAGACCCTGCGCCGCGCCGGGCGCAAGGTGCCGGAGGACGTGGCCGTGATCGGGTATGACGACGCTCCGGTCGCGCGCCATGTCACACCGGCGCTGACCACAGTCCGCCAGCCCGTGGAGGAGATGGCCACGCTGGCGGCCCGGATGCTTCTCATGACGCTGGGGGACGAGGAGAAGCCGAAGGGCAATCCCGTACTGCCCACGGAACTGGTGGTTCGTGAATCGGCCTGAGCTTCGAGAAGGCGACGTCCTGACCCGTCGCTATCTGCTCAAGGAGCGCATCGCGACGGGCGGGATGTCGGTCATCTGGCGCGCCTTCGACCAGTCCCTGCAGCGGATGGTCGCGATCAAGGTGCTGGACGGCTCGCTCGACGAGGATCATCCGGGCCGGGAACTGATCCGCCGGGAGGCCAGGGCCACCGCCCGGCTGATCCACCCCGACGCGATCGAGGTGTACGACTACGGCGAGACCGTGACGAACCGCGGCAGACTCGCGGCGTACGTCGTGATGCGCCTGCTGGAGGGCCGGCCGCTGGCGGAACGCATAGCGGAAGGACCACTGCCGTGGCCGGAGGCCGTGGCGATAACCGCCGGACTGGCCCAGGTGCTCGCCGCCGCCCATGACAAGGGCATCGTCCACCGCGACGTGACCCCGGAGAACGTGCTGCTCGCCGCCGACGGGCCGAAGCTGCTCGACTTCGGCATCGCCGCCTTCATCGGCGAGACCGACGACCAGCTCGTGGCCGATTTCGGCACGCCGCCGTACGTCGCTCCCGAGCGTCTCAAGGGCACGACCGCCGACCCGGCGGTGGACGTCTACGCCCTCGGCGTGCTGCTGTTCGAGATGCTCACGGGTGCCCTGCCGTACCCGGAGCGTACCTGGGAGGCGATCGAGGCGGCCCGGCGGGAAGGGCCGCCTCCGACGCCCGATGGGGTGACCGACCTGCCCCCGGAGGTGGCGGAGCTGTGCCGCAGCTGCCTGTCGGCCGACCCGGCGGCGCGGCCCCGCGCCGCCGCGGTGGCCGCCGCGCTGGCGGCACCGCCGCCGGGCCGGCGCCGCACCGATGGTTCTCGCGCGGCCGGCTGGGGAGCCGGAGCCGCCATCGGAGCCCTGACGATCGCCGGCGTGCTCTGGCTCTACCAGGCCGGCGCCGAGGGAACGGACGACCCCACGACTCTGGCGGCGGCGCTTCCTTCCGTGACGGCGCAGACGAGCGTCTCCGACGAGGGGGCGCCGCTGCCCACCTCGTCACCCAGCGTGCCGCAGGTGAAACCCGTCACCAACCCGCGGGCGACAGCGGGAGTGCCGCAGGTGACCCGGACGCCGACCCACAGGCGGACCAAACCCAGGGCCGAGGCCACGCCCCGCAGGCCGGCGCCGCACGCCACCCGCACACCCCAGATCTCCCGCACGCCCCAGACCAGAAAACACGAGGTCGACCCGCTTCCGCTGGCCACCCAAGCCAGGCCGATCGCGGTCGACGAAGCCGTCAGACGATTCAACCTGCTGCTGGACGGCGCCGAGGCGACCGACGACGTCGACAAGGACGTCGCGCTCGACCTCAAGCAGGTGCTGCACAACTCGATCGCCAACGGGTCGGGTGTGCTCTCGGTGCGCGACAAAATCGCCGTACGGTTCCGCGAAGGCCGGCTGACCCCGTTGCTGAGACAGGAGCTGGAGCTCGCGCTGGACAAGGTGGCCGACGCTCTCGCTCAGGCGAGCGGGGTCTGACCCTCCCCCAAATCGACCGACTTTTGCCCGGAATCCACTTTCTGGGAGCGCTCCCATGCAACTTTCATTGGTTCAGGCCTCACCATCGGCAGGCAAGGTCTACGGAATTCGACCCAGCCAGACGGCGGTGTCCGAGGGGAGCCGTGCGCCGTCCAGCGGGCCGCTCGCCAGCAGGACGGACTCGTGCGGCGGCAGTTCGACGGACGCAGAACCGAGGTTGACCACGCAGATCAGCCCCGAGTCGCGTGTGAAGGCCAGCACGTCGTCGCCGAGCGGCAGCCAGGACAGTGTGCCGTCCCCGAGCAGTTCGCGGCGGATCCGCAGGGCCGACCGGTACAGGCTGAGCATCGAGCCGGGGTCGGCCTGCTGGGCCTCGACCGTGAGATCGCGCCACGTCGCGGGCTGGGGCAGCCAGGGAGTGCCGGTGCCGTACCCGAACGGCGGCTCGGTCCCCGACCACGGCAGCGGCACGCGGCAGCCGTCGCGCCCGCGGACCGTGCGGCCCGAACGCTCCCACATCGGATCGTCGATCAGCTCCTCCGGGATGTCCTCGACCTCGTTCAGGCCGAGTTCCTCACCCTGGTAGACATAGACGCTGCCCGGCAGCGCCATCGCGAGCAGAGCGGCGGCCCGCGCCCGGCGGCGGCCGAGCTCCAGGTCTGCGGGCATGCCGTCCCTGCGCTCCGCATTGTCCCAGGATGTGACGGCCCTGCCGTAGCGGGTGACGGGACGGGCGACGTCGTGGTTGGACAGCACCCAGGTCGCGGGCGCGCCGAGCGGGAGGTGCGTGGTGAGCGTGAGGTCGATGCCGGCCCGCAGCGCGGCCGGCTCCCACGCGCTCGACAGGAAGTCGAAGTTGAACGCCGTGTGGAGCTCGTCCGGGCGCAGGTAGTTGGCGAACCGCTCCTGGTCGGGCAGCCACACCTCGCCGATCAGGATCCGCCCGCCGTAGGAGTCCGACACCCGCCGCCACTCGCGGTAGATGTCGTGGACGCCGTCGTGATCGGTGTACGACTCCTCGACGCTGTCGAGGTCCTTGACCAGGACGGCCGCCGAGTCGATGCGCACGCCGTCCACGCCCCGGTCGAACCAGAAGCGAAGGACGTCGAGGAACTCCTCGCGCACCTCGGGGTTGTCCCAGTTGAAGTCCGGCTGCTCCGGGGCGAACAGGTGCAGGTACCACTCGCCGTCGGGAACCCGGGTCCACGCCGGGCCGCCGAAGATCGACTGCCAGCCGTTCGGCGGCCCGCCCCCGACACCGGGACGGAACCAGAACCGCTCCCGGGCCTTCGAACCGGGACCGGCCGCCAGCGCCTCCCGGAACCAGGCGTGGCGGTCCGAGGCGTGGTTGGGTACGACGTCGATGATCACGCGGATACCCAGGCCGTGGGCCTCCTCGATCAGCTTCTCGGCCTCGGCCAACGTGCCGAAGACCGGCTCGATGCTCCGGTAGTCGGCGACGTCATAGCCGCCGTCCGCCATCGGGGACGGATACCACGGGTTGAGCCAGATGGCGTCGACGCCGAGATCCGCGAGGTACGGCAGGCGTGACCGGAGCCCCGACAGATCCCCCGTGCCGTCGCCGTTGCCGTCGGCGAAACTGCGCAGGTAGACCTGGTAGATCGCGGCCCCTCGCCACCATTCGGAGTCCGAGACCGTCCTCGGGGACGTGTTGGCGGGCATGCTGAATACAACTCCTTACCGGGAAAGGCGACGGCGTCAGCCCTTGAGGCTGCCGGCCGTGAGACCGGCCATGATGTGCCGCTGGAAGAGGAAGAAGACGACGATCGTCGGGATACTGGCGATCACCAGGGAGGCGACCAGCACGTTCTGCGGCATCTGCGAGGAGAGCGAGGCGATGCCGATGCTCACGGACATCTTTTCGCTGTCCGGCAGGACCAGCAGCGGCCAGACGAAGTCCCGCCAGACGTTCACGACGGTGAGGATGGAGATCACTCCGAGGATGGGCCGGGAGATCGGGATCACCACCGACCACAGGATGCGTCCGGACGACGCGCCGTCGATCTCGGCGGCTTCGAGCAGTTCCCTGGGGATCGAGTCGAAGAAGCGCTTGAGCAGGAAGACGTTGAAGCCGTTGGCCACGGCCGGCAGCCAGATCGCCCACGGGGTGTTGAGCAGATTCCAGTGGAGGAGCGGCACGTCCTTCACGGTCAGGTACGCGGGGAGCATGATGACCATGGGCGGGATCATCAGCGTCGACAGCATCATGGCCAGGACGACCTTGCCGAGCGCCGGGCGGAGCTTGGACAGGGCGTAGGCCGCAGCCACGTCGAACGTGAGGGTCAGCAGCCAGGCGCCGCCCGCGTAGACGGCCGTGTTGCCGAGCAGCCTGCCCAGGTCCAGCAGATCCCACGCCTGCAGGTAGCCGTCCAGCGAGAAGTGCGACGGCAGGAAGGTCGGTGGGATCGAGTTGAGCTCCTCGGTGGACTTCATGGCGCCGGTGAGCATCCAGTAGAACGGGAAGACGAACGCGGCGGTGAAACTCACCAACACGGCCACCAGCACGACCCAATAGACGATCCGGCCGCGGGCCGTATTGAGCTGGTGCGGCGACACGGCGGTGCGGAACTGCGTGTTGATCGGCTTGCGGGGCCGCCGCTGCCGGCGTCCGCTGTGCCCCTGCCGCGGGGACGTGGGCGGAATCCCGGCGGAGCGGCCCGGCATAACGGTGATGCCGGACGACGTGACATCGGACATGGTCACTCCCTTCACACCGTGTTGTCGCGCGAGACACGCAGGTAGATCGCGGAGAACACCATGAGCACGATCATGAGCATCAGGCCGAGCGCGTTGCCGCCGTTGAGGTTGCCGAAGCTGAAGGCGTACTGGTACATGAGGTAGACGACGCTGACCGTGGCGTTCTCGGGGCCGCCGCCGGTGAGCAGATAGGGCTCGATGAAGACCTGCATGGTCGCCACGATCTGCAGCAGCAGCATCACCAGCAGAATGAGCCTGGTCTGCGGGATCGTGACATGCCTGATCCGCTTGAAGAGGCCGGCGCCGTCGAGTTCGGCGGCCTCGTACAGCTCACTCGGGATGGTCTGCAGCGCGGCGAGGTAGATCAACGTGCCAGTGCCCATGTTCATCCAGGTGGAGACGATGACCAGCGAGATCAACGCGGTGCTCGTCGAGTTGAGCCACTGCAGCCCCGGCAGGTGGAAGAAGCCGAGAATCTGGTTGAACAGCCCGTAGTCGGGGTTGTAGAACCACTGGAACAGCAGGACGGCCACCGCGGGCGGCAGAATGACCGGCAGATAGACGACGAAGCGCAGGTAGGCGCGCGCGTGCCGCAACTCGTTCAGCACGATCGCGGTGATGAAGGGAATCCCGAACCCGCACACCAGGGCGAGCAAGGTGAACAGTGCGGTGTTGATCCAGGCAGGCCAGAATGCCGGGTCTTGGAGGATCGTACGGAAGTTCTCCAGCCCAACCCATTCGGGCGGATCCACGAAGTTGGTCTTCTGAAAGCTGAGGATGACCTCCCGGACCATCGGGTACCAGGAGAACAGAGCGAAACAGATCAGTGCCCCGCACAGGAAGCCGTAGGCGGTCAGGTTGCGTTTGACGGCACGCCGCAGTCTCGTCGGCTGTCCCCGCCTGCCGCTCGCTGCCGGGACGCTCGCTGTGGTCATCGTTGTGAATCCGTTCTCGACATGACTACTGGACGCCGATCGCCGGGGCGCCGGCCACACGGTGACGGCCGCGGACGGCGCCCCGGATTATCGAACGGTCAGCTTTTCGAGGCCAGCAGGGAGTTGACCTTCGCCTCGGCGTCGGAGAGGAGCTGATCGATGTCGGCGTCCTTCCTGGTGAGGACGGCCGACATCGGAGTGTCGAGAACCTTGTAGATCTCCTGGGCGTACGGCCCGGGCTCCGCCTTGGGCGGGATGCCCCTGGAGCCTTCCACCCATCCGGCGAACTGCGCGGCGTCGATGTTGGCGTTCGCCTTGCGCAGCTCGTCGACGGCCTGGCCGGACGGCGTGTCCGGGCGGTACAGGTCGGGGTAGGGCTGGCCGACGGTCAGGTTCGCGCCCTTGGCCCGCACATAGTCGAGCTGTCCCTTGCCGGGGGTGAGGAACTCATACTCGATCCACTTGAGCCCGGCCTTGATCTGCTCCGGGGTGGCCTTCGGGTTGATCATGTAGCCGGCCCCGCCGTTGAACAGGGCCTTGGCCTCGGGCTGGGCGGTGATGGCGTAGTTCTCGAACTTGCCGCCGAAGTCGTTGCGCAGCGCGATGAGCACGTCGGGCGCGCCCAGCATCATGCCCATCTTGCCGCCGGCCATCGCCTTCATCAGCGCCGGCCAGTCGATGTAGAGCTGGGAGCCCATGCTGTTGTCGACCCACCGCATCTGGTGGAGGTTCTCCAGCACGGCCTTGCCCTCGGGGGTGTTGAAGGCGGCCTTCTTGCCGTCGGGGGTGATGACCGATCCGCCCCGGCCGTAGATGGAGGCGGTGAAGTGCCAGCCCCCGACATTGTTGCCGCTGTATTCGCCGTACCCGACGTAGCCGGGACCGAGCTCGGCGATCTTCTTGGCTGCGGCCCGCACCTCGGCCCAGGTCTTGGGCGGGGTGTTCGGGTCGAGGCCGGCCTTGGTGAAGACCTCCTTGTTGTAGACGAGGCCCATGCCGTAGCCGTCGGTCGGCAGGCCGTAGATCTTGCCGTCCTTCTTGAACAGGTCGATGGAGCTG
This sequence comes from Sphaerimonospora mesophila, assembly GCF_001417795.1. Lineage (NCBI taxonomy): Bacteria > Bacillati > Actinomycetota > Actinomycetes > Streptosporangiales > Streptosporangiaceae > Sphaerimonospora > Sphaerimonospora mesophila. Next base: position 488,266 of record NZ_BCBX01000030.1, read on the forward strand.
TTGTAGTCGGGGAACGTCTTGATCTCGTCGACGTACGGCGTGATGTCGGCGGCCTGGCCGCTCTCGATCAGGCGACCCACGTTGGGGAAGTTGACGAAGAACACCGTCTCGAGATCGCCACTGGCCAGCTTGGGCTCGAACGTACGCGGGTCGTAGCAGGGGAAGGCGTCGGTGACCTTCGAAATCTCTATGTCGGGGTTCTCCTTCTGGAAGGCCGCCAGGTCCTCCTCGAAGGTCGCACGCTGTGCCTTGTTCGTTTTCGGCGGCTCGCAGTTGACCGAGATCGACACCGGCGCCGTGCCGCCGGATGCCGCGCCGGGCCTGCCGCCGTCGTCGCCGTCGTCGGAGCCACATGCCGCGGCCGCTGTCAGGGTGAGTCCCGTGACCAGCAGTAACGAGAGTTTATGGGATTTCACTTCGTTCCCTTCTGGAACCGCTGCACCACTCTGGAACCGCTGCACCACGACACGTTGGAGCACACGGCTCAGACCGACTGGAGCGCCCCGATCCGCTCGGTTGCGAGAAACATACAGAGCCAGACAGAAGTGAGCAAGACTTTGGCTTCACCTCGCAAAAAACTGACAAGCACAGGACGGAACAGAGGCAGAGCGGTTCGGGCTTCGGCCCGGCCTCACCGGACCCGACTTCACAGGGCGCGGCTTCACACGGCCGGCGCGGTGGACCCGCGCACGACGAGTTCGGGCTCGAACAGGAGTTCGTCGCCGGCTACGGGTGCCGTGTCGAGCTGCGCGGCCTCGATCTGGGCGACGAGCAGTTCGACGGCGGCGCGGCCCATCGCCTCGATCGGCTGCCGCACGGTCGTAAGCGGTGGATCCGTGCAGTTCATCAGCGCGGAGTCGTCGTAACCGATCACGGATATGTCCCGGGGGACGGACAGGCCGGCTCGGCGCGCCGCCCGGATCGCGCCGAGGGCCAGCACGTCGCTGGCGCAGATGATGCCGGTCACCCCGTGACGCACCATCCTGGCCGCCGCGGCGTGACCGCCTTCCAACGAGAACATCGTGTGCTCGACGTGGTACGGATCCAGCTCCAGTCTGCGGGCGGCTGCGAACGAACGGAAAGCGGCCAGCTTGCGCTGGGATGGCACATGGTCGGGCGGGCCGAGCAGCATGGCCACGTGCCGGTGCCCGAGCGCCAGCAGATGGCCGAGCGCCATCTCAGCGGCGGCCACATCGTCGCACGAGACCTGGGGGAAGCCGAGACGCTCGACGGCCGCGTTGACGAGCACCGCCGGCAGCCCGCGCGCCAGGATCCGCTCGTAGTGGCCGTGCGATGCCTCGCCCTGGGCGTACTGCCCGCCCGCGAACACCATTCCCGACACCTGCTGTTGCAGCAGCAGATCGACGTAGTCCGCCTCGGTGACCCCGCCCACCGTGCGGGTGCACAGCACGGACGTGAACCCCTGCTGGGCCAGCGCACCCCCGACCACCTCGGCGAACGCCGGAAAGATCGGATTCTGCAACTCCGGCAGCACCAGACCCACCAGCCGCGCACGCTCCCCCCGAAGCCGCGTCGGCCGCTCATAGCCCAGCACGTCCAGCGCCGTCAGCACCGCCTCGCGCGTCGTCTCCGACACCCCCGGCTTACCGTTCAGCACACGACTCACCGTCGCCTCGCTGACCCCGACCTTCTTCGCCACTTCCGCAAGCCGTCGCGTCATGGCCGCAAGCATACGACAATTAACGCAAGCGACTTTCATCAACTTGCGTCAGTCGACTCGCCATAACGACCGCGAAACGAGCGGCACGGCCGGAAAGCCGACACGATCCCGCAGACCCTCCCCTGCACACCAGGTACGCAACACGGGAGTCGACGATTTCCAGATCTCGTCGGAAACTTGCGCGAGCCGCAGGAAGGGCCGGACGGCCGTGCGTACTCCCGGACCGGCTGTGCTGTACTCCCGGACTGGCTAGGGCGTGCGCACACGGGCGGTCGAGGAGCGGACCACGAGCTCCGGCTCGAAGAGCAGCTCCCCCGTGGTCACGGCCACCCCCTCGATCTGGTTGACCAGCAGCTCCACCGCCGCGCGGCCCATCGCCTCGATGGGCTGCCGGACCGTCGTGAGCGGCGGGTCGACGCAGTTCATCAGCGCCGAGTCGTCGTAACCGATGACCGAGACATCCTCCGGCACGCGCAGCCCCTCTCTCCGGGCGGCCCTGATCGCGCCCAGGGCCAGGGGGTCGCTGCCGCAGATGAGACCGGTGACCCTCTGCCGAACCAACTTCAGCGCCGCCGCGTGACCGCCCTCCAGCGAGTGCATGGTGTGCTCCACCAGCTCACCGCCCAATGCCCGGAACGCCTCCAACTTGCGCACAGAGGGCATATGATCGGCCGGGCCGACGATCAGGCCTATCCGCTCGTGCCCGAGGGTCCGCAGATGGTTCAGCGCCTCCTTGACCACGATCGCATCGTCACACGAGACACGCGGGAAATCCCAGTGGTCGGCTGCGGCGTTGACCAGGACGGTAGGCAGGCGGCGGTCGATCAGCCCGAGGTAGTGCTCGTGCACGACCCCGGCCTGCGTGTAGAGCCCGCCGGCGAACACCACGCCGGAGACCTGCTGCTGCAGCAGCAGATCGACGTAGTCCGCCTCGGAGATGCCACCCACGGTCCGAGTGCACAGCACGGGGGTGAATCCCTGCTGGGCCAGCGCACCCCCGACCACCTCGGCGAACGCCGGAAAGATCGGATTCTGCAACTCCGGCAGCACCAGACCCACCAGCCGCGCACGCTCCCCCCGAAGCCGCGTCGGCCGCTCATAGCCCAGCACGTCCAGCGCCGTCAGCACCGCCTCGCGCGTCGTCTCCGACACCCCCGGCTTACCGTTCAGCACACGACTCACCGTCGCCTCGCTGACCCCGACCTTCTTGGCCACCTCGGCAAGCCGTCGCGTCATGGCCGCAAGCATACGACGGGAGGCCCGGCGCTCCTGTCGATCAGTCGCGACCCGCGATCCCCGCGTAAGCCCCATGTAAGTGATCTGCAAGCGCCCCTTTCTAGGTTCTGCGACGTCGCACATCGTCTGTGCACACACACATCACCTGGAAAGACGTCATGAACAATCTCAAGAAGGTTCTCGCCGTCGCCGGCGCGTCCGCCCTGCTGGCCGTGACCGCCACCGCGTGCGGCGCCGCCGCCAATGCCGCGACCTGCCAGGAGGCGATCAAGGCGTTCAACGACTTCAGCCCCAAGATCACAGCCGCGGCCGGCGACCTCGAGGGCTTCAACAAGGCGATGGCCGGGTTCGGGAACGATCTGGCGGAGCTGGCCGGCAAGGCCGACGGCGACGTGAAGAGCTCCCTCACCAAGATGGCCGAGTCCTTCAAGAACTACAAGATCGACGCATCCGATCCGGCGGCCGCGACGGCGAAGCTGCCCGAGCTCGTCTCCGAGATCAACGGTGCCACTCAGGAGCTCGCCACAGCGTGCTCCTGACATGTCCGCCCCGCTGACCATCTGACGCGGTCGGCGAAGCCGCCCGGTCTCCTCCCGGCCGGGCGGCTTCGCCGCCCATCACGGGTCAGTAGTCGAGGCCCCAGTCGTGCGGCCCGAGCAGGTAGCTCTCCCCACTCGGCACGAGGCGGCCACCGCCGACCAGGGTGTCGAGGCAGTGCCGTACGGTCTCCTCGGGCAGGCCGGTCATCCCGGTGATCTCGGCGGCCGTGGCCGGGCGTTCCGCCACGTTGAGCGCGGCGGCCGCCTCGTAGACGGCCAGGTCGGCGCCGGACATCTCCTGGACGTCCTCCAGGCTCTCGTCGTCACGGTCGCGGTCGTCCATGGTCGTCACAGGCCGCGCATCCTCGCCCCGCTGCGCAACCGCTCGGGGTCGATGTGCCGATCGGGGAACCGTTCGAGGTACTCCCGCTCCAGCTCCTCCGTCCGGGAGGTGTGCCGCTCCAGCGCGTCGTCGGAGCCGTGGAAGAGCGCGTCCGACCGCGTCTGGTGCAGGTGGCGCAGCTCGCGGAACAGGTCCTCGTCCTCGAGCGCACGCGGGTCGACACCCATGGCGCCCGCGGAAACTCCTCGCGGGCTCGTACTCTCCGCGGGGCCCATCGTGGTCATCGCGGGTTCTCCTCCTCAGACCTCTGTCGGCTTGTCCCACCGCTCGTCGGGATTTCCGTTGTCGGGCCGGGCGATGGGCGGATCCGTCGCCGACGGCGTGTGCTCCTCGGCGAAATCCGGCTCGCTCTCAAAGTCCGGTTCGTCCTTTATATTCGGATCGTTCTCACGTCGCATGCCGGTCTCCTGCCCCCTTGCCGGGCCGCCATGCATGGGCGGAGCCGCGAGACATCGCGACGTCGTACGGCCCGCACCCCGCCCCGGGCACGGACCGTACGACCGGACATCAGGACGTCAAGATGTCAAGACGTCAGGACGCCGAGGACAGGTCGAACTCCCCGCCCTTGACGCCGTCGAGGAATGCCTCCCACTCCCCCGTGGTGAACAGCAGCTTCGGACCCTCCGGATCCTTGGAGTCCCGTACGGCGATGCCGCCACTGATCCGGGCGACCTCGACACACTGGTTCCCCACGGTGTTGGAGCGGGCCGCCTTGCGCCAGGCGGCCCCGGCCAGGTCGTCCGCCGCCTCGATTCCCCTCATCTTCCTGCCATCTCCTTCTCGACCGACTCGATCTTCTCTATGGACTTCTCCGGGCCGAGCGCGGCGGCACGAAGGTGATCGAAGACCTGGACATATCCGCGGACGTGCTCCGGGTTCTCCAGATAGAGCTCGCCGCCCATGTTCTCCAGCAGCACCGCGTCGGCGTCCTCCGGATCGGGGAAGGTGAGGACCGCCATCGGATTGCCCATCCCGAGGTAGGCGCCGGCGTCGAACGGGAGCACCTGGATGGTGACGTTCGGCTGGACGGCGACCTCCCCGAGCCTGCGCAGCTGTTCCGCCATGACGGCGGGGCCGCCCACGGGTCTGCGGAGCACGGCCTCGTCGAGGACGGCCCACAGGTCCAGGGCGCCGGGTCCGGCGAGGCGGCGCTGCCGCTCCATCCGGACCGCGACCCGCCGCTCGATCTCCGCGGGATCCTTCACCAGCGCGGCGCCGACCACCGCGCGGGCGTAGGCCTCGGTCTGGAGCAGCCCGGGCACCAGGAGGGGTTCGTAGTTACGGACCGAGGCGGCCTCCGCCTCGAGCCCGACGTACGGCCCGGGGAGCACGTCCCCGTAGGCGTGCCACCAGCCTCGTCGGCCGGCCTCCCGGGCGAGGTCGAGGAGAGCCTCGCGCTCGGTGCCGTCCACCCCGTAGAGATCGAGGAGTTCGCGCATGGTCCGGCCCTGCGGCCGGGTGTGTCCGGTCTCGATCCGATACACCGTGGAACCCGCCACGCCCAGCCGCCGGGCCACGTCCTCGCGGCTGTATCCGGCCTCTCGTCGCAGGCGTGTCAACTCGCCGGAAAGCCGGCGCAGCCTGACCGTCGGGCTTCGTCCTGTCCCCATGAGACCGAATACCCCCTTTGCCAGGAAGTGTGCAATGGTGCATTCGCACTATTGCGTGGCCGAATTCCAAAGTGCAGGATGAATGCAGTCTGGCACGGACGGCGACCGGTCATAGGCAGGCGGGTATACAGGGAGTTATCACAGGATGACAATTCTCAACCTCCCGGGGAGAATCGCGATCTCGCGGCCCTACTCGGGAGAGCCCTCGGAGGCCGGGAAGGCCCGGCGGTTCGTCGCCGCCGTCCTTGACTCGACCGAGGAGATCCGCTCGCATGGCGGGCACCCCTGCCGCGACGACGCCGTTCAGCTGATCGGCGAGTTGATCGCGGAGTCGCTGCGCCACGCCCACGCCTGCGCGAGCCGTCCCGATTACACGGTGACCGTCCGGGCCACCGGCCGCTGGACCCGGGTGGCCTTATCCACGCAGGCCTGCGGCTGCTGGACCGCTCCTGAGCTGACGCCGGGCCGCGGTGTCCACCTCGTCGATCTGTTCACCGCGCGATGGGGCGTCTCCACGAGCCGGGGCGGGGTCTCCGTCTGGTTCGAGCTCGGGCACAAGAACGCGCCCACGGCCGCCACCTCCGACTCGCCCCCTGACCGGGCCGGCGCGGGCCGGGTCAGTGCGGACCCCGTCCGCACCGAGCCGGTCGCCAGGGACCCCCACCGGCGCTGACGCGGCGCCGAGGGCCCGTCCCGCCGCCCCACAGTCCCCCTCCACAACTCGGCAATACGGTCTTTTGCCGCTATTAGGCCTGATTCTGGGTAGACGCCGCCATATCGCACGAACGAGGGGGCGATATGGCGCAAATAAGCACCGATATTCCGGCCCGACTCGATCGCCTGCCCTGGGCCCGCTGGCACTGGCTGGTGCTGATCGGGCTCGGCGCGGTGTGGATCCTCGACGGGCTCGAGGTCACGATCGTCGGCGTCATCGGCCCCCGGGTCACCGACCCCGGCAGCGGGCTGGGCCTGACCGACAGCCAGGTCGGGGTCGCCGCGGGCGTCTACGTCGCCGGCGCCTGTCTCGGCGCCCTCTTCTTCGGCCATCTGACGGACCGTTTCGGCCGTAAGAGGCTCTTCCTGGTGACGCTGGTCGTCTATCTCGTCGCGACCGTCGCCACGGCCTTCTCGACCGAGGCCTGGTACTTCTACCTGTGCCGCTTCTTCACCGGCGCCGGCGTGGGCGGGGAGTACGCCGCGATCAACTCGGCGATCGACGAGCTCATCCCGGCCCGGGTGCGCGGCACGGTCGATCTCGTGGTGAACGGCTCGTTCTGGTTGGGCACCGCGATCGGCGCCGCCGTCGCGATCCCGATGCTCGACCCGGACGTGCTCGCCATCGACGTCGGATGGCGGGTGCTGTTCGGCATGGGCGCGGTGCTGGGCATCGGAATCCTGCTGGTCAGGCGGCTCGTGCCGGAGAGCCCCCGATGGTTGTTCATCCACTGCAGGGAACGGGAGGCCGAGGAGATCGTCAGCCAGATCGAGGCACGGGTCCGGGAGGAGATCGGGGAGCGGCGGCTCGACCCGCCGGGCCGGGAGATCCGGATCAGCCAGCGCCGGCACACCCCGCTGACCGAGGTGGCGGCCGCCCTGCTGCGCCGCTACCCCAAGCGGACGCTCGTCGGTCTCGCGCTGTTCATCGGGCAGGCGTTCCTCTACAACTCCATCTACTTCACGTACGCCCTGGTGCTCTCGACGTTCTTCGGAGTGCCCGACGGCAGCACGCCCTGGTACCTCGTGCCGATCGCCATCGGAAACTTCTGCGGACCGGTGCTGCTCGGCAGGTTCTTCGACTCGATCGGCCGCCGGGTGATGATCTCGGGCTGCTACGTCCTGTCCGGCCTGCTGCTGCTCGGCACGGCCGCCCTGTTCAACGGCGGGGCGCTGTCGGCCGGGACGCTGACCGTCTGCTGGATGGTGGTCTTCTTCTTCGCCTCCGCCGGGGCCAGCTCGGCCTATCTGACGGTCTCCGAGATCTTCCCGATGGAGACCCGGGCCCTGGCGATCGCACTGTTCTACGCGGTGGGCACCGGCCTCGGCGGCATCATCGGGCCGGTCCTGTTCGGCCGCCTGGTCGAGAGCCAGGTCGTGGGCAACGTGGTCTTCGGCTACACGATCGGCGCCGCACTCATGATCCTCGCCGGGCTGGTCGAGTGGTTCATGGGCGTCGAGGCGGCCCGGCGGTCGCTGGAGGACATCGCCGCACCGCTGAGCATCCAGGAGCGGGAGATCGCCTGATCACGGCACGTCTCCTCGGCGGTCTCCGCCCTGCGGCCACACTCCCGCCGTCGCCGCTGGCGTGACATGCCGTGATCGCGGTGTCCGGGCGAGCCGCCGTACGGGCTGGCAAATGGCGTAAATTGCCCCAATTGCGATAGGACTGGGCACGTCAGGTGCGCTGCGAGGCGCCGCCATAGCCGTCCGAAGGAGTACGGTTGACCCGCTACGGCCAGATGTTCGGCCCCGACATCACCTTCCTCGGCGTGGACCGCTGCGATCTGAACGATCCCGCCGGTTACGCGGACGCCGATGTGATCATCGTGGGGGCGCCGTTCGACGGCGGCACCTCGCACCGGCCGGGGGCGCGCTTCGGGCCGAACGCCATCCGCCAGACCTGCTACCTGCCGCACGACGGATCGCGCCCCAGCCTGGCGATGCGCGTCGACGCGCTGCGCGACCTGCGCGTGCTGGACGCCGGCGACGTCGAGACGTACTCCGGCGACATCGAGGGCAGCCTGCGTGCCATCGAGGACGCGGTCGCGCGCATCGCGGCCTCCGGCGCGATCCCCATCGTGCTGGGCGGAGACCACACCGTGGCCCTGCCCGACGCGACCGGAGTGGCCCGCCATCACGGGTTCGGCCGGATCTCCATGCTGCACTTCGACGCGCACGCCGACACCGGGCACATCGAGTTCGGCCACCTGTACGGCCACGGGCAGCCCATGCGGCGGCTCATCGAGTCGGGCGCCATCCGCGGCGACCGGTTCCTGCAGATCGGCCTGCGCGGCTACTGGCCCGAGCCGGACACCCTGGACTGGATGGCCGGTCAGCGGATGCGCTCGTACGAGATGACCGAGATCGTCGCCAGGGGCCTCGACGAGTGCCTCACGGAGGCGTACGGCATCGCCCTCGACGACTGTGACGGCGTCTATCTGTCGGTGGACGTCGACGTCTGCGATCCCGGCCACGCGCCCGGCACCGGGACGCCCGAGCCGGGCGGCCTGTCGGCCCGTCAGCTTCTCGACGCGGTCCGCCGGACCTGCTACGAGCTGCCCGTCGTCGGGGTGGAGATCGTCGAGGTGGCCCCGCCGTACGATCACGCGGACATCACGGCCTATCTTGGCAACCGTGTCGTCCTCGAAGCGCTCTCGGCCATCGCCCGCCGCCGCAAGGACACCGCCGAGGGCACCCACTGGGATCCCGCCCGGCCGCTCCTCGACGGCCGCTGACCCGGGTCCCTGACCCCCGGTGATTGGGACGGGCGTGCCGGACTGTATCCAATCGGTCACGGAGAGCCCTGATCGAGTTGATTTCGGTCGCTCGGTGCTTCACACTACTGGTGATCGGCAGCCGTCGATCATGAGGGTTTTCGGGGACCCGCGATTGTTTAAGTGGCTCAGGCGCCGGGCAGCGGCGAGCCGTGCTCTCCTCAACTGAAAGCTGGTCGGCGATGGGTTTCGCGTTCCTCGGCCGGGACATCGCGGTAGATCTCGGTACGGCGAACACACTCGTGTACGTACGGAAGAGGGGCGTCGTCCTCGACGAGCCCTCCGTGGTCGCGATCAACCTGCACACCGGCAAGATGATGGCCGCGGGCGCGGCGGCCCGGGAGATGATCGGGCGCACCCCGCCCCACGTCGCCACGCTCCGCCCGCTGCGCGACGGCGTGATCGCGGATCTCGAGGCGACCGAGCGCATGCTCCGCCACTTCATCGAGCTGGCGCACCCGAACCGATACCTCGCCAAGCCCCGCGTCGTCGTGGCCGTGCCGAGCGGCACGACCAGCGTGGAGCAGCGCGCGGTCAAGGAGGCGGCCTACGAGGCGGGGGCCCGGCGGGTGCGGCTGATCGAGGAGCCGATGGCCGCCGCGATCGGCGCCGGACTGAAAGTCGGCGAGACGACCGGCAACATGGTCGTGGACATCGGCGGCGGCACGACGGAGGTCGCGATCGTCTCCATGGGCGGCGTCGTGGTGTCCAAGTCGGTCCGCGTCGGCGGCGACGAGTTCGACGAGGCGATCGTCAACCACGTCAAGAAGCAGCACTCCCTGCTCCTCGGCGAGCGTACGGCCGAGCACATCAAGATCACCCTTGGCACGACCGGGACCGAGGGCGACGACGACGCCATCCCGATCCGCGGCCGTGACCTGGTGACCGGGCTGCCGAAGACGGCCACGATCTCGCGGGCCGAGGTCCGGAAGGCGATCGAGGACCAGGTCCAGACGCTCGTCGACGCGGTGCAGACGACGCTCGACCAGTGCCCCGCCGAGCTCGCGGGCGATCTGCTGGACAACGGCATCGTGCTCACCGGCGGGGGATCGCTGCTCGACGGACTGCCGGATCGGCTGAGAGATGCGATCGGCATGCCGATCCATCTGGTCGATCAGCCGCTGCAGTCGGTCGTGCTGGGCGCCGGGCGCTGCGTCGAGCAGTTCGACGAGATGCAGGACTTCTTCCTTCCCGAAACCCGGCGATGAGGACCTTCGGCCGGCGGGTGCCCGTACTGCTGGTCCTCCTGTCCATCGTGCTGATCGCCACCGACCGATGGGTGTCGCTGACCTCGCTGCGGGCATTCGGGTCGGCCGTCTTCGGCTCGCTGGAGAGCGCCGCCTCCTCGGCGGCCCGGTGGCCCTCCGACACCGGGCGGATCGAGAGCCTGGAGCGGGAGAACGCCCGGCTGCGCGCCGCGCTGCTCGCGCGGAACGACGAGCAGCATAGACGCGACAAAGGCGATAAAAGCGACAAGAGTCCGGAGGACGGCTACCGCGTCGTGCCCGCCCACACCATCGGCTTCGGCCGGGACCAGACGGTGACGATCGACGTCGGCAGCGCCGCCGGGGTGGCCCGTGACATGACGGTGTTCGACTCCGACGGCCTCATCGGCCGGGTGGTCCAGGCCGGGCCGGCGACGGCGACCGTGCAGCTCGTCACCTCCCCGTCCGCCTCGGTCGGCGCCAGGCTGGCCGGTTCCCGTGAGGCGGGGATGGTCGAAGGCGGCGTGGCGAAGGGCGGGCCCGATCGGGGCCTGCTCCGGCTCAGCCTGCTGAACCCCGAGGCGTCCGTCCAGGTGGGCGACGATGTGGTGACGCTCGGGTCGCCGAACCTGCGGCCCTACGTCCCCGGCGTCCCCATCGGCAGCGTGGTCTCGGTGGAGGCCGCGTCCGGCGGGCTGACCCGGACCGCGCTCGTGCGGCCGTTCGCCCGCTTCACCGCACTCGACCTCGTCACCGTGGTGCTCGGACCCGAGACCACGCCGAAGTCCTCAGCTCCGAAGTCTCCCGAGCCGAAGTCCCCCGAGCCGAAGGATGACAAGACGAAGGGTGACAAGCGGTGAGGGCGTTCCTGCTCGCGGCGGCGTTCGTGATCCTCGCCCCGGTCGTTCAGGCCGCCGTCGTGAACGGCCTGCCGTGGGGCGGCCCCGACCTCGTCCTGATCGGCGTCGTCGCGCTCGCGCCGATGACACGCCACGGCGCCCTGCTCGGGTTCGCCGCCGGGCTGGCCGCCGATATCGCGCCTCCTGCCGACCACACCATCGGCCGCCACGCCCTCGTCTTATGCCTGGCCGGATGGTTCCTCGCCCGGATCCCGTCGGAGACGCCGGCCGGGTTCGGCCTGGCGGCCCGGGCGGGCCGTCCGCGCCGGGCGGGGCTGCGTTCCGCGCCGCCGCCGGTCAGGGCGGCGCCGGTCGCCCTCGTGGCCGTGCTGCTCGACGCCCTGCTCGCCGTCCTGCTGGGTGACGAGCCGAGGGACCCGGTCCTCGCCTCGCTGCCCGGCTCGCTCGCCTGGACCGTCCTCGGCGCGGTCGCCGTCTCGGCCGTGATCTCCCTCCTCCCCTGGCGCAGGCCGTCGTCGCGGCGCCGGCTCTGGGGCCGCCATGCGTGACCGGGTGCATCGGGGGCGGCTGGCGGTCCTGTTCGCGATCGTGACGTCGCTCATGCTGACGCTCCTCGGCCGCATGTGGTACCTGCAGATCACCACCGGCCCCGAGTACGCCAGGGCGGCCACCGAGAACCGCGTGCGGACCGTCTCTCTTCCGCCGGTGCGCGGCCGGATCCTCGACGTACACGGCCGTCCCCTGGTGACCAACCGGACCAGGCCGCAGGTGTCGGTGGACTACATGACGCTCATCCACCAGCCCGACCGCGGCAGGGCCGTGCTGGCGCGGCTGGCCGAGGCACTCGACCGGCCGTACGAAGAGATCGCGAACCGGGCGCGGCTGTGCGGCCAGGGCGTGTCACGGCCGTGCTGGCCCGGCTCGCCGTACGAGCCGATCATCGTGGCCGACGACGTCGACGCCAGGACGGCGCTGTCCATCGCCGAGCGGCAGGACGAGTTCCCCGGGGTCGGTACGGCGCTTCGGCCGGTCCGCGTCTACCCGCTCGGCACGGCGGCCGCCCACCTGCTCGGCTACCTGCAACCGGCGTCGGCCGCCGCCGGGAGCGGCGGGGGCGCGCGACTCGTCGGCCGCGACGGGCTGGAGGCACAGTACGACGAGGTGCTGGCCGGCCGTCCCGGGGTGCGGGAGATCGCCGTCAACAGCGCGGGCAAGGTCACCGGTGTGCTCGGCGAGCAGGATCCCGAGCCCGGCGACGACCTGGTCACCAGCATCGACTCGCGGATCCAGAAGATCACCGAACGCGCGCTGGCCACGACGATCGCCAAGGCGCGCAAGCGGGGCGAACCCGCCGACGCCGGCGCCGCCGTGGTGCTGGAGGCCAGGACCGGGCGGGTGACCGCGCTCGCCAGCCACCCCAGCTACGACCCCGCGGTGTGGGGCCGCGACCTGTCCCAGCAGGACTTCGAGTCGCTGCCGCTGGCCTCCAACGCGGTGCTCGGGCAGTGGGCGCCCGGCTCCACCTGGAAGATCGTCTCTACGGCCGCGGCGGTGCGGGCCGGCCGGAAACCCGGCGCCTCCTACGACTGCCCGGGCTCCTACCAGGTGGGCGGGCGTTCGTTTCGCAACTTCGAGGGCGCCGCGCTCGGCCGGATGAACCTGCACCGCGCCCTGGTGGTCTCGTGCGACACGATCTTCTACCGGTTCGCCGACCAGATGTGGCGGCGCGACGGCGGCCTCGATCCGGTCCGCCGTCCCAAGGACCCGATGCAGGTCATGGCCAGGGAGTTCGGCTTCGGCGACCGCACCGGGGTGGACCTGCCGAACGAGGCCGCCGGCCGGGTGCCCGACCGGGACTGGAAGAAGGCCACCTGGGAGCGGACCAAGGAGGCCACCTGCCGCCGGGCCAAGACCGGCTATCCGGAGGAGTCCGACCGGAAGCGGGCCGCCTATCTCAAGGCCCTGGCTGCGGAGAACTGCCGGAGCGGGGGCGTCTGGTGGGCGGGCGACGCCGCGAACTTCTCGATCGGCCAGGGCGACGTGCTGGTCACCCCGCTGCAGCTCGCCCGGGGCTACGCCGCGCTCGCCAACGGCGGCAAGCTGTTCAGCCCGCGCATCGCCAAGGCCGTGGTCGGGCCGGACGGCACGGTGCTCCGCAAGATCAAGCCCCCGGTGGTGGGCAAGGTCGCCGTCTCGCGCAAGACCCTGAGCTACATCCGCGACGCGCTCGCCGACGTTCCCCGCGAGGGCACCGCCGCCGGCGCCTTCGCCGGCTTCCCGTTCGACCGGCTCGCCGTCGCGGGCAAGACCGGCACGGCCGAGGCGTATGGCAGGCAGGACACCTCCTGGTTCGCGTCCTTCGCCCCCGCGGAACGCCCCAAGTATGTGGTGGTCGTCGTGGTGTCGCAGGGCGGCACCGGCGGGTCGACCGCCGCCCCGGCCGCCCGCGAGATCTGGGAGGGCATCTACCGCCTCCCGGCCAGGTCGTCCGCACGCGGCGGTGGTGGGCGATGACGATTCCGCGTCCTTTCGGGATCCGGCCGGCGCTCGCCCGCGGCCGTTCGCGACTCGCGCGGGCGCGTACGGCCCGGCGGTCCGTGTCGGCGTCCCTCGACTGGTGGGTGACGGTCCCCGCGGCCGTCCTGTGCGGGATCGGCCTGCTGCTGGTCTGGTCGGCGACCCGCAACGAGCCGGACGTCTCCCTGCTCTCGCGGCAGGTCCTCAGCGTGTTCCTGGGCTTCGTGCTCATGTGGCTCGTGTCCCGCCGCGATCCCCGGGTGCTGCGCGCCTACGTCCCGGTGCTCTATCTGCTGACGCTCGCCGGGCTGGTCGCCGTGCTCACCCCGCTGGGCCGGACCGTCAACGGCTCGCACGCGTGGATCTTCCTAGGGTCCGGGCTACAGTTCCAGCCCTCGGAGTTCGCCAAGGTCGCGCTGATCCTGACGCTGGCCGCGGTTCTCGGGGAGCTGCGGGAGGGCGAGCGGCGGCCCGGCCGGGGCGCGGTGCTGCTGGCCCTGGCGCTCGCCGCAGCGCCGATCGGCCTGATCATGTTCCAGCCTGACTACGGCACGATCCTCGTCTTCGCCGTGATCACGGGTGGGATGATCCTGGTCTCCGGGGCGCCCAAGCGCTGGCTGGCCGGACTGGCGGCGGCCGGCGCCCTCGCCGTCCTCCTGGTGTGGCTGCTCGGCCTCGTCCAGCCCTACCAGATCCAGCGGCTGATGGTGCTCACCGACCCGGACGCCGACCCGATGGGCCTCGGCTACAACGCCACGCAGGCGCGGATCGCGATCGGCTCCGGCGGACTGCTCGGCAAGGGGCTGTTCCGCGGGGACCAGACGGCCGGGCATTTCGTGCCCGAGCAGCACACCGACTTCATCTTCACCGTCGCCGGCGAGGAGCTCGGCTTCCTCGGCTGCGCGTTCATCGTGCTGCTGATGCTGTTCGTGCTGTGGCGCGGGCTGCTGATCGCCGCCCGCAGCGCCACGCCGTACGGCACGGTGCTGGCGGGCGGCGTGGTCTGCTGGCTGGCGTTCCAGACGTTCGTCAACGTGGGCATGACCATCGGGCTGCTGCCGATCACCGGGCTGCCGCTGCCGTTCGTCTCGTACGGCGGGTCGGCCACCATCTCCACGCTCACCGCGATCGGCCTCCTCGGCACGGTCCGCCGGCGTACGGACCTGCCGGGCCGTCCGACCGGTCAGTCCCAGCCGTAGTCGAGCGGCACCGAGATACGCACGGAGTCGGAGATGGTGGTCACCACCTGGCCGTCGTTGTGCTTCACCGTGATCGGCTTCCAGGTCATGCAGGAGATTTCGTACCCCGCCGACAGCTTCACCGTTTCCGGTTCGACGGCGGGCCTGCACTCCTTCTTCCGCAGCCCGGCCAGAGCCTTGCGCGCCTCGCGTTGCAGCGCCGTGTCATCGGGCCACAGATGGGTCACCGCCATCTCGAACACCTCGGTGCTCACCTTGGTGGCGTCCTGAGCGGTCACGGCCCCGTTCAGGGCGCGCGCCGCGCCCGAGATGCGCACCCCCTCCATCTTCGACCCGTCCCCGCGCGGGTAGGCGGCGTACTGGATGGAGGCGCTTCTCGTGTTGGTCTGGTTGCGGGTGCGGCACTCGGGCTCCCTGAGCGTGCGGCCGCTGTCGTCCTTCTCACCCGCCTTGTGGCAACGCCACTTCGGCGTCTTCTCGATCCGTGCCACGAGCTCCGGCCCCGACACGGGGAAGCAGTGCATGACACGACTCCGCTCCTCGCAGGGCACGGGCGCCTCGGGATCGCGGGGCTTGGCCGGCTCCTCGCCGGACCGGGCATCGGCACTCGGCGGTGCGCCGGCCTCCGCGGTCGGGATGCCAGAGCTCGACCGCTCGGCCGGCGCGGCGATCGGCCCGTCGGCGCCTCTGGTCACGACTGCGACCAACGCCGCCGCGGCGGCCAGGATGACCACACCGCCCACGCAGCCGACCACGATGAGCGCCGTGTTGCTCTTCTTGGCCACGGCCGTGTAGTGGGGATAGCGCGGATCACCACCGCAGTGTCTGCCGTTCCACTGGTCCACCCAGAACCCCGGCGCCTGCCGGTCAGGCTGCACAGCCCATCCACAGCGCCCGCACGGATTCACCGTCATGGCGTCTGGTTTCCTTCCCGCGTCCCGTCCCCCACAGGGGTCTCTTTTCTTCGGCAAAGTTCCAGATCATACGGATTTTGCGCGGGACAGTCAGATCAGCCTGTTCACACCGTCATCACACGCGGCCGACCATGCGGGCGTACATCCGGCCGGGGCTCGGGACGGACGGGGGGTTGAGGAAGCCGGGCAGCATGGGGAGATCGACCGCGAAGGGCTGCAGCCGCTCGTACAGTTCGCAGGCGTCGGCCGGCCGGTTCTCCGGCTTCTTCTCCAGCAGGCCGGCGATCAGCCGGTCCAGCGCGGCCGGCACGTTCGGGACCCGCGGGGGCCGTGCCTTCACCTGCTTGTCGAACACCGCGTACTCCGTCGGCCCGGTGAACAGCTGCCTGCCGGTCAGCATCTCGTGCAGGACGCAGCCGAGGGCGTACAGATCGCTCTTCGGCCCCGCGACCCCGCTCTGGATCTGCTCGGGCGACATGTACGCGGGCGTGCCGAGGATCTGTCCGATCCTCGTGAACGGGCGGGCGTCCCCCTCCCGGAGCATGGCGAGCCCGAAGTCGAGGACCTTCACGCTGCCGTCCGGGCAGAGCATGAGGTTGGTCGGCTTGAGATCGCGGTGGCAGATCGACAGCTCATGCGCGGCCGTCAGCACGGCGCACGCCTGAGCGGCGATGGCCGCGGCCCAGGGCACCGGAAGCGGGCCGTGCTCGCCGAGCAGGTCGGCGACCGTCACACCCTCGATGAACTGCATGACCTGGAAAAGGCGCTGCTCGAACGTGCCGAAGTCGTAGAGGACCGGCGCCCCCGGGTGCTCCAGCCGGGCCAGGATCCGCGCCTCGCGGATGAACCTGCGCTCCAGTTCCTCGTCCTGGCCGCCGGGAAGCCGGAGGAACTTCACCGCGACCTTGCGGTCGAGATGCCGATCGTGACCACCGTAGACCGCGCCCATCCCGCCCTGGCCCAGCGGAAGGTCGTCGAGCTCGTAGCGGTCGCCGATGACCATGCACCCCTCCCCTCGGCCTGTCCCGGAAAAAGCTACACCTTCAAGCAGGGGGAAGAAGAGTGCCGGAGATCAACCCCTCGACCCCGGCGCGGGCGAGCGTCTCCCCCGCGGCGTTCACCTCCCTGAGCCCGTCTTCCAGGGCGAGAAGCCGCCGGAACGCCCTGCCGTACGCGCGCTGGCGGGCCATGGGCAGCCGCGGGACGCGGGTGCGGCGGACGTCGACCCGGCTCACCCCGACCCGGCTCGCCCCCACCCTGCTGGTCCCGGGCCTGCTCGTCCCTCCGCTCGCGGCGAAGCGCAGGAGGCCCGCGAGGAACTCCGGGTCGATCCTGCCGGGGTCCACCCGGAAGACGCTGAGGTGCGGGCCCAGCACCGCGCCCTCCGCCTCGGCGACCCGAGCGGTGATCGCGGAGGCGACGATATCCCCGGGCTGGATCGTGACCAGGCCCCCTCCGGACGGCATCGATCCGGACGGCGGCCCGCCCACCGCCAGGTCGTCGACGGTGAGCACGCGGACCGGGCCGTGTGCCTCGGGCAGCGCCTTGAGCGAAGAGTGCCGGACGGTCACCATGCCCGCCTTGGCCAGCTCGGCGATGGTCGTGGCCGAGCCGTCCCAGCCGTCGGCCGCGCGCGTCCCGCCCACGCCGTCCGCGCTCGCCTCGGCGAGCACGGCCAGGTCCGGTACGGCATCGGCCAGCGCGGCCACCGCCGTACGGAACCGGTCGCGGACGATGGGGAACTCCCGGGCGTCGCCGGGAGCCGACAGATGCCGGGCGGGGGCGACGTCCACCTCGTCGTCGAGGACGTCGACTATGCGTACGGCCCGGCCGCCCCGCGGCGCCTCGGACGACCCGGACTCGGCCTGCTCGGCCCCGGCGAGGCAGGCCCGCCACGCAGACTCGACGACCGACAGGTCATCGGAGGCGTCGGCCACGAGGAACGTCGCGGACCGGGCCTCGCCGGGGACCGGACGGCGCAGCAGCCACAGGTCCGGGCCTCCGGCCGACAGTGTGATCACGGCACGCAGCGCCCCGCCGCGCAGCAGGTTCGACCGGATCCGCCGGCCCGAGCGCCGTCCGGCGGCGGCGACCGGCATCAGGATGGCGACGGGCCCGCCCGGTCGCACATGGGCGAGGCAGTGCTGCACCCAGGCGAGCTCGGACTCGCCTCGCGGCGGCATGCCATATCCCCAGCGGGGGTCGCCGACCAGCTCCTCGTGGCCCCATGCCCGCTCGTTGAACGGCGGATCGCACACCACGGCATCGGCCCGCTCCTCGACGAAGCCGTCCGCGCGCAGGGTGTCGCCCGCGACGATCCACGCGCTGTGCCCGTGCAGCAGCAGCCGTACGGCGGTCAGCACCGCCACGGTCTCGTTGACCTCCTGCCCGAGCAGCCGGACCGGCCGCGGCACGCCGAGCAGCAGGGTCCCCATGCCGCAGGCTGGGTCGAGGACGGATTTCGCGTCGGCGCAGGCCAGCCGCGTCATCACCGCGGCGAGGTCGTGCCGGGTGACGGCCAGACGCCGGCTGTGCGCCTCGGTGTAGCGCTCGCACAGGAACTCGAACGCCGCCGCGTCGCCCTGCCGTGCGGCCATCTCCGCGATCAGGTGGATCAGCTTCGGGTCGGTGAGGCCAGGGCCGGGCAGCCTGGCCGGCAGGTCGCCGGTCACGGCCTCGACGGCGGGCCCGAGCCGTACGGCCAGGCCGGGATCGCGGGCGAGCCGCTCCCAGCCGGCCGGATCGCGCCTCAGGTAGAGCAGGAACGCCCCGGCATGGCCGACCATCTCCCCCAGCCGCAGGTCGCCGGCCGACGCCCGCAGCCGCTGCCAGACCCGGTCGCCGATCGACAGCTCGAAAGACTTGCCGTTGCGGCGCAACCACGCCTCTATTTCGGGAAGGGAGAAGAGCGGGCTGGAGGCGGTGCCACCCACCGGCTGCGGGAAGTCCTCATAGCGGCGGCGCCAGTTGCTGACCGCCGCCCGGCCGACGTCGGCCAGCCTGGCGATCTCGCCGGCGTTCACCGTGGCCTCGTGCGCAGCCGGGATCTCGTGGCTCATGAAGTTCAGAGTAGCATTAAGCTTGTGAAGCGATTCAACCAGTGGTTTACTCAAAACCATGACGCACAACCGCATTCGTCACGCCGCCGGCACTGACGTCGGTCGCTCCCGCAGCAAGAATGAGGATTCCGTGCACGCGGGCGAGCGCGTCTTCGCCATAGCCGACGGCATGGGCGGGCACGGCCACGGCGATGTCGCCAGCGCGGTCGCCATCGGGGCTCTGGCGGCGCTGGAGGACGGCCCGCCGCCCGAGGACCCCGTCGCCGCGATCGAGGGAGCGGTGCTGGAGGCCGGCCGCAGGCTGAGTGAGCTGGCCGAGCGCGATCCCGCGCTGGAGCGGATGGGCACGACGGTCACGGCCATGCTGTGGGACGGTGCGAGCAGGTTCGCGCTCGCGCACGTCGGCGACTCCAGGGCGTACATGCTGCGCGAGGGGAACCTCTACCAGATCACGAGAGACCACACGCTGGTCCAGTCGCTGGTGGACGACGGACGGTTGAGCCCGGACCAGGCGGCCAGGCATCCGAACCGTTCGCTGCTGCTGCGGGCACTCGAGACCACCGGTGCCGCCGACCCCGATCTCTCGATGCGTGACGTCTTTCCCGGGGACCGCTACCTGCTGTGCTCCGACGGACTCACCGCCGTGCTGGATCCCGAGGCGCTGCACCATGTGCTGACGACCGCGGGCGAACCCGAGGAGGCGGTGCGCCGGCTGATCGACCTCGCCAACGAGGGCGGCGGCCCCGACAACATCTCCTGCATCGTCGCCGACGTCGAGGCCGTCTCCTCCTGAGCGGCTGAGCGGATCACGCCGCGGGTCGACCTCGCGGAGCCGACAGGTCGGGCATCCCCGCCCGGCCGAATGAGCGCACGTCAGGCCGCGTCGGCGGCTGAAACTTTCAGTCGCCGGATCGCCCCTGACCTGGAGCGGCCACCGCGCCGCCTGGGCGCCCCTTGGACCACGCCGCCACCTCGCCGGACGATCGCGACGGGAGCCTTCCCCCATTCTCACAAGGGGCACTCGATGCGACTACCGAAACGGCTGCTGAGCGCGAGCACGGCGGCCGCACTGGCCGGCGCGATGCTGGCGATCGCGAACATCTCCACCTCCGCCCTCGCGGCGGAGCCGAGCTTCAACTATGGCGAGGCACTGCAGAAATCGTTCCTGTTCTACGAGGCACAGGAGTCGGGACGCCTGCCCGCGTCCAATCGTGTGACCTGGCGCGCCGACTCCACGGTCAACGACGGCAAGGCCGCCGGGGTGGATTTGTCAGGCGGCTTCTACGACGCCGGAGACCACGTCAAGTTCGGCTTCCCGATGGCCGCGATGACCACGACGCTCGCCTGGGGCGGCGTCGACTACCGGGCCGCCTACGAAAGGTCCGGGCAGCTGCCGTACCTGCTGAACACGCTGCGCCAGGCGGGCGACTACTTCGTCAACGCCCACCCCGAGCCGAATGTCCTGTACGTCCAGGTCGGCGACGGCGGCGAGGACCACTCCTACTGGGGCGCCCCCGAGACGGTAGAGGCCAAGGGGCACAAGCGGCCGGTATACAAGATCACCTCCTCGTGTCCGGGCACCGACGTGGCGGCGGAGACCGCGGCCGCGATGGCCGCCTCCTCGATGGTCTTCCGGCCGACCGACCCCGCGTACGCCGACAAGCTGCTCACCCACGCCAAGCAGCTCTTCACGTTCGCCGACACGACCAAGGGCGTGAACGGCCGCGACACCGCGTACGTCAACTGCGTCAGCGCGGCCCAGGGTTTCTACAACTCGACCGGTGAGGGAGGTCAGGTCGAGGGCGCGACCAAGATGTACTGGGACGAGCTGGCCTGGGCCGCCGTCTGGCTCTACCGCGCGACCGGCACCGACGGCTACCTCGACCGGGCCCGGGAGTTCTACCCCAAGATGGGCACCCAGGAAGACCCCGGAGGCAACGGGGCGCAGGTGCCGGTGTTCAACTTCGGCTTCGGCTGGAACGACAAGCAGTACGCCGTCTACGAGCAGATGGCCGAGCTGACCGGTGAGCAGCGGTACAAGAGCGACGTCCAGCGCTACCTGGACTACTGGACCGTCGGATACAAGGGCAAGAAGGGCACGATCACCCCGGGCGGCCTGGCGTACATCTTCCACTGGGCCTCACTGCGCATGGCCGCCAACACCGCCTTCGTCGCGCTCAGGTACGCGGACCACCTCGGCGAGGCCGACCCGCTCTACTCGCGCTATCACGACTTCGGCAAGCGGCAGATCGACTACGCCCTCGGCGACAATCCCCGGCACTCCAGTTACATGATCGGCTTCGGCGTCAACCCGCCGCGCAACCCGCATCATCGTGGCGCGCACGGCTCGTGGACCAACGCCGGGCCTGACGGCGAGCCGGCGGTCAGCCGGCACATCCTGTACGGCGGACTCGTCGGCGGCCCCGACGCGGCCGACTCCTACACCGACAGCCGCGGCGACTACGTCAAGAACGAGGTCGCGCTCGACTTCAACTCCGGCATCACCAGCTCGCTCGCCGTCCTCTACGGCCGGTACGGCGGAACGCCGCTGACCACGCTGCCGCAGGAGACCCCCGACGGCCCGGAGTTCTACCTTGAGCCGACGATCACGCATCAGGCCCGCGAGACGGCGGCCAAGACGTACATCATCAACAAGTCCGCCTGGCCGGCGACGGTCCTCGAACGGGCGAGGTTCCGCTACTACTTCACGCTCGACGGGTCCACCACACCCGACCAGGTGACCGTCGGCACCTCCTACAGCCAGTGCAAGACGCCGACCGGGCCGCATCCGTTCGAAGGCCGCACCTACTACGCCGAGGTCGACTGCACCGGCACGCTGATCTTCCCCGGCGGGCAGTCCGAGTACCGGCGTGAGGTGCAGCTCAAGATCGGCGTCGCCGAGGGCGCGAGCTGGGATCCCGGCAATGACTGGTCGGCCAAGGGCGCGGCCAACATGACGCTCTACGACGACGACGGCCGCCTCATCTGGGGCACGCCGCCCGGCGCCGAGCCCAGCCCGTCCCCGAGTCCCTCGCCCAGTCCATCGCCCAGCCCATCGCCGGCGGACACCACGCCGCCGACCGCCCCCACCTCGCTTCGTGTGTGCGGGTACGACTTCAACCAGGCGATCCCGATGTGCTGGTCGCCCGCCACCGATGACGTCGGCGTCACCGGTTACGACATCTACATGGAGAAGGACGGCACGTTCTCGAAGATCGGGTCGGCCTCGAACACGATATACATAGCCACCGGCCTGGTGACGGGGCAGGCATACACCTTCTATGTGGTGGCCAGGGACGCCGCGGGCAACACGAGCCCACCGTCCGAGACCCTCACCGCGATCGCCCAGTCCGGCCTGCCCACCCCGACCCCCTCCCCCAGCCCGTCTCCATCACCGTCGCCTTCCCCCGGTGCGGCGTGCAAGGTGGCCTACTCGGTCAACGACTGGGGCGGCGGCTTCACGGCCAACCTGACGATCACCAACGCCGGGACCACGCCGATCAGCGGGTGGACCCTGAAGTTCGCCTTCCCCGGCGACCAGAAGGTCGGCCTGCCCGGTTGGTCGGCCTCCTGGACCCAGTCGGGGACCGCCGTGACCGCCACGAACCTCGACTGGAACAAGACCATCAGCCCCAACCAGTCGGTGCAGATCGGCTTCAACGGGACCTACACCGGCGCCAACCCCAGACCGACCTCGTTCACCCTCAACGGCACCACCTGCTCCTGATCGGTCGCCCCTGAACGCGGCAGCCGTACGGGCTCGCGTGCGCCCGGCCACCCCGCCGGGCGCACGTCCCCCGGGGGCCGGGAATCGGTAAAGTACTGCGGTGATCTTGGTTCGACGGTTACGGGCCGTGCGATCGATCATCGCCGTGGCGCTGTTGATGGGCGGTGTCGTCGCTGACACGGCCGAGCAGGAGGAACAGCAGGAATTCGTCTCGTGCTCCACCGTCCTGTTCGGTGACTCGGTCTCGTTCTCCTGCAGCGATCCGGAGTTCGAGGCGCGGCTCAGGGCCGAGGCGCTCACGCCGGAGGAGGCCCGAGCCGTCGGCTGCGAGCCCATCATCTGGGACGACGAGTCCGGCGCCGATCCGGCATCCCGACCGGAGCCGGAGGTGGTCACGACCTTCGGACCTGAGCCCACGTATTCCCCGAGAACGCCCGACCCGGCGGTCGCCGTACGGGTGAACCGGGCGTGGGACCGGATCGAACGCCGGCTCGGCGCACACGCGTCGGGCACCCTCCGCAGGCTGAACCCCCCGGCGAAACCCGAGCACCTCGCCCAGTGGGAGGGCAGCCACAACCGGAGGCTTCCCGACGACCTGTACGCCTCTCTACTGCGCCACGACGGTGCCGGCGGCAACCTCGGCAACGGGTTCCACCTGCCCCCGACCTACGGACTCCTCGGGCTCACCGGCATCGACTCCGTCAACCGGAACAGGTGTCATGACCTCGTGGTGGGCGGTGACCTCGAGGCGGCCGACCCCGAGCGCGGAAAATGGCACGGCAGCCTGCTGGCGATCGGCTCGACGGGCACCGGAAAGAACCTGTTCGTCGAACCGCGTACCGGCCGGATCGGCGAGGTCGGGTGGAACGAGAACCTCAGGTACGACGGCCCGATGGGCTGGCCGTCCTACGTCGCCATGTTGGAGGCACTGGCCGGGTCGCTGGAGGCCGGTACGGCACTGCGCGGCCGGCACCCCATCGTCACGGGCGATTGCGAGCTGCGCTGGGCCGAGGAACCGATGAAGACCCCGCCCCCCGGCTGTGCCGGTGATCCCCGTCCGTGACGGCGGCATGGCTCAGGAGAAGTAGACGCCGATGCGGTGGCCGGACAAGTCGTGGACGTCGATGTCCAGGTCGTAGACCTCGCGCAGCACGTCGGGGGACATCATCGCGGCGGTGTCCCACTGAGCGATCACCTTCCCGTTCTTCATCGCCACGATCGTGTCGGAGTGGCAGGACGCGAAGTTGATGTCGTGCACGACCAGGACCACGGTCTTGGCGAACTCGTCGGCCATCCGGCGCAGCCGGCGCATCATCTGCACCGAGTGCCGCATGTCGAGGTTGTTCAGCGGCTCGTCCAGCAGCACGTAGTCGGTGTCCTGGCAGAGCACCATCGCCACGTACGCGCGCTGGCGCTGCCCGCCGGAGAGCTGGTCGAGGTGGCGGTCGGCCAGGTCAGTCAGTTCGAAGTAGCCGATGGCCTCGTCCACCAGGTCCAGGTCGTGTGAGGTCAACCGGCCCCCCGAGTGCGGGAAGCGGCCGAAGGCCACCAGCTCGCGCACGGTGAGCCGTACGCTCATGTGGTTCTCCTGGCGGAGTACGGCCAGGCGGCGGGCCAGTTTCCCGCTCGGGGTGGTCGCCACGTCCAGGCCGTCCACGGTGACCGAGCCGCTGTCGGACGGCAGGAGCCGGCTGACGATGGACAGCAGGGTCGACTTCCCCGCGCCGTTCGCCCCGATGATGGAGGTCACGCCGCCCTTGGGGATCGACAGGCAGACGTCGTCGACGACGGTGGTTTCGCCGTACCGCTTGGTGACATGGTCGATCTGGATCACCGTCGTGACTCCCGGACGAGCAGGGCGATGAAGTAGACACCGCCGGCGAAGTTGATGATCACGCTGAGCGCGGTGTTCAGCGAGAACACCTGCTCCAGGACGAGTTGGCCGCCCAGGAGGACGATCACCGAGACGAGGCCCGCGGCCGGGACCAGGACGCGGTGCCGGTAGGTGCCGGTGAGCTGCCGGGCGAGGTTCGCCACGAGCAGCCCCAGGAACGTGATCGGGCCGACCAGCGCGGTGGACACCGACACCAGGACGGCGATCGCCACGAGGGCCCGGTTCACCACGGAGGAATGGTCGACGCCGAGGCCGATCGCGTGATCCCGTCCGAGTGCGACCACGTCGAGCCGGGCGAACAGGCGGGCCGCCCAGGCCGTCATCGCCGGCACCAGGAGGACGGACAGCAGCAGCAGGCCGGGATCCACCTGGTTGAAGCTCGCGAACAGGGTGTCCTGCAGCACGACGAAGTCGTTGGGGTTGATCAGCCGCGAGGCCAGGGAGGACAGGCTGGAGAAAAGCGTGCCGAAGATGACACCGGCCAGGACCAGGACGTACAGGTCCCGGCTCCGGCGGCCGAACAGCCAGCGGTAGAGGGCGCTCGCGAACACCACCATGGTCACCACCTGGCCGGCGAACAGCAGCCGGGGGTCGGCGGCGGTGAGTGCCAGTCCGCTGGAGAAGAACACGATCAGCGTCTGGATCAGCACGAACAGCGCGTCGAACCCCATGATGCCGGGAGTCAGGATGCGGTTGCCGGTGACCGTCTGGAAGATCACGCTGGAGCAGGCGATGGCGTACCCGACCACGATCATCGTGGCGAGCTTGCGCAGCCGGATGCCGAGTGCGTACTCCCAGTTGCCGACCAGACCGATCGTGCAGAAGCCCACCAGGACGGCCGCTGCCACCACGACGAGCACCGCGAGGGTACGGCGCTCGCGGCGGCGGGCGTCCCGGAACGCCCCGGCCGAAGCCGGGGGAAGGTGTGTCGCCGTCACCTGGACGGTTCTCGTCGTCATCGCTCAGGCCGTCCTGTTCCGGTTCCTGAGCACCAGGGCCAGGAACACGCCCGCGCCGACGACCCCCACCACGGTCGCGACCGGGATCTCGTACGGAAACCGGATGAGCCGCCCGATCACATCGCAGATCAGCACGAAGAACGCCCCCGTGAGAGCGGTCACGGGCAGGATGCGCCGCAGGTTGTCGCCGAGCACGATCGTCACCAGGTTGGGCACGATCAGCCCCAGGAAGGGGATGTCCCCGACGGTGACGACGACCACGGCGGTGATCACGGCGACCAGCACCAGGCCGGTGTTGACGATCCGGTCGTAGGCGACACCGAGGTTGATCGAGAAGCTGCGGCCCATCCCGGCGACCGTGAAGCGATCAGCGTAGAGGTAGCCGAGCAGCGTCACCGCGCCGGCCAGCCACAGCAACTCGTAGCGACCGCGCAGCACGCCCGAGAAGTCACCGCTGGTCCACGTCGCGAGGGTCTGCAGCAGGTCGGCCCGGTAGGCGAAGAACGTGGTCACGGAGCCGATGACGGCGCCGAACATGATGCCGACGAGGGGGACCAGGATCATGTCGCTGAAGGTCAGCCGGCGCAGGATCACCAGGAAGAGGAAGGTGCCGGCCAGCGCGAAGACCACGGCGACGCCCATCTTCACGAAGACCGCCTCGGAGCCGGCGAGGAGGGTGGCCACCAGCACGCCCAGACTCGCCGACTCCGTCGTACCGGCCGTCGAGGGCGAGACGAAGCGGTTCCGGGTGATGTGCATCATCACCAGACCGGCCACGCTCATCCCCATGCCGGCGAGCAGGATCGCCAGCAGCCGGGGCACCCGGGATTCGAGGAAGACCAGCACTGCGGCGGAGTCGGCGTGCAGCAGCCCCCAGGGGGTGACCTCGGCGACGCCGACGAACAGCGATCCGAAGGCCGACAGGACGAGCAGCACCCCTCCGGTCACGATGTGCCAGAGTCTCACCCTGCCCCGATCCGGAGAGCCGCCCCGGACCGGACGCCCGCCTGTGGAGTCCGTACACTCCACGGACTCCACAGGCGGGCGCTCCGCCTCCCCTCGCAACGGGAGGAGACCGCTCACGACAGGCTGTCGCCGATCGCCTTGACCATCGCCTCCACCGAGCTCAGGCCGTTCGGTGCGATGTACCAGACGAAGGCGTCCAGATAAACGATCTTGTCGTTCTTCGCGGCCTTCGTCTGGTTGACCAGTTCGTTGTCCAGAACCTGCTCGGCGGCCTTGCCGCTCTCCCCGATGGCCGAGTCGCGGTCGACGACGTAGAGGAGATCGGGGTCGGCCTTGGCCAGGAACTCGGCCGAGATGGCGTTTCCGTGGCTGTCCTTGGCGAGGTCGTCCGCCGCGGGCTTCACGCCCAGGGGGTCGTAGACGAGCCCGAATCGGGAGCCGGGTCCGTACGCGCTCAGCTTGCCGCCGGTGGTCAGCACGACCAGACCCGTGCCCTTGCCCTGCGCCTTGGCCGCGACCTCGCCCACCGTGGTTTCGAGCGCGTCGAGCCGCTGCCTGACCTGGTCCTGCTTTCCGAAGATCGTCCCCAGTGCCTCGGTGCGCCGGCGGAAGCTGGACAGGAAGTTCTCGTAATCGACCGTCAGGTCCACCGTCGTGGAGATCTTGCTGAGCTCGGGATAGGCGGCCGACGACCGGCCCGCGATGATGATCAGGTCGGGATCGAGCGCGGCCACCTTCTCGTAGTCCGGCTCGAAGAGCGACCCCACCTTGGCGTAGTCGTCGGAGCGATATTCGGCCAGGGAGTCGGGCAGCGTGTCGAGCTGCGGGACGCCGGCGACGGGCACGCCGAGTTCGTCCAGCGTGACCAGCACGCCGATGTCGAACACCACCACGGTCCGCGGCGTCGCCGGGATGGTCGCGGTCCCCTGCGCATGGGTGACGGTCACCGGTTCCGCCGAGGCGGCGGCCGCCGACGAGGCCGATGATGAGGCGGTGGAGTCACCGGAACCGGCGGCGGTGCCGCCACAGGCGCCCAGGACGAACAGCGCGGGGATGACGAGCGCACCGAACAGCCGGTGCCTGAGGGAATTGGAGCGCACGAAGACCTCTGGTCACGGACTCTCGATCGAGAGTGAAGGTTAGGCTTACCTAAATTAGGTTTACCTAACTAGGACCCCACACATCAAGACCGGTCAAACGTGATCTACGGCACATCCTTGTGAGGACCGGACCCCTCGTCGTTGAGTGTTATCGATAACATCAGCAGGCCGGCCCGGCCCTCTAGAGACCGAGGAAGCCCTCCAGGTCAGGTCAGAGATGAAGCAGCCCTGCCGCTGTATCCGCTGCCGGGCACGGCGGCCCGCTCAGGGGTGAGTTCGTCAGCGGTCGCAGGAGCCGGCGCTTGCCTCGGCCGAGGTCAATCGCCCGGATATCTGGCGAGCCAGCCCTCGGAGCGGCTGGCGGAACGGCCGTCGGTCATCTGCCGCGCGAAGTCGTCGGCGAGCTCGGTCATGGCGGCGCGTCCCTCCAGGTGGACCAGCCACTCGCCGGGCAGCGCGAGATCTCCGTACCTTGCGCCCAGGATGTTGCCGCAGATGGCGCCGGTCGAGTCGCTGTCGCCCGAGTGGTTGACGGCGAGGAGCAGGGCCCGCCGCGATGGGTCGCGGTCCGCCGGCGCCTCACCGTGCTCCACCAGCGCGCAGTAGACCGCGATGGCGAGGGCCTCCTCCGCGATCCAGGCCTCGCCGAGGGACTCCACCTTCTCGGCGGTGGGGTCGCCACGATCGGCGAGGGCGACCGCTGCGCGCAGCGCCTCCGTGGTCTCCTCGTGCGCCGGGTAGTCGGCGAGGATCTCCATGGCGTCCGTCACGGCCGCGCGGATCGTGGCGCCCCGGACGAGGAAATGGATCAGTACGGCGAAGGCGCCGGCGGCCAGGTAACCGGTCGGATGGCCATGGGTGATCCGGGCGCATTCCGCCGCCGTCTCGAAGACCTGACGCGGGGCTCCCCCGGCCAGCCCGAACGGCGCGGAGCGCATGACCGTCCCGCAGCCCTTGGAGCCGGGGTTGACCGGGCCGGGTTCGCCGAGCCGTACCTCGCCGCCCGTCCCGCCACCCGCCTGGCCGCCCAGCTGGGCGTGCAGCCCGGACAGGCAGGCGTTGCCGGGCGCGCGGCGCGCGTAGAGCCAGCGCTGCTCGCGTAGTCCGCCGGTACGGAAGAACCGCTCGGGCTCACGGGCCGGCGGGGCGGCGTACTGCTGGGTGTCCAGCCACCTCAGATAGGCGGAGCGCAGCACGGACGGCACGTGGCAGACGCCGCGCTGGGCGAACCGGACATCCGCCCGCAGCAGCCCCTCCAGCGTGAAGAGCGTCATCTGGGTGTCATCGGTGATCAGGCCGATCCTGCCTTGTCCGTCCGGGACGAGGCCGGTGATCCCGGCCGGACCGTACTCCTCGCGGATGCCTGCGAGCGAGGAGAACTCGATCGGCGCGCCGAGGGCGTCCCCGATCGCTCCGCCCAGGACGCAGCCCCTGACGCGGCTGCCGTATGTTGAAAGGTCTTCGGCAGGGCGGTCCACCACCGGGCGCTCCTCTCGCGATCACGTACAGGAAGGCATACCACCTTCCGGGGGCCGACGGCACCCGGTCCCCGTACGCATCCGCTTACCCGCCCGCCGGTCAGGCGGCGGAGGAGTCGCGGGTCGCCAGGTCGCGGACGACCTGGATCAGCTCGGCCGGGTCGAAAGGCTTCGTCAGGTACGCGTCGACGCCGATGCCGAGACCACGTCGACGATCGTCCTCCTGCGCCCTCGCCGTGATGAGCACGACCTTGATGTGGCTGGTGTTCTCGTCGGCCCTCAGCCGGGTCGCCGTCTCCCAGCCGTCCAGTCGCGGCATCATCACATCCAGCGTGATCACATCCGGGTCGACCTCGGCCACGCGATCAAGGCAGTTCTGCCCGTCGTAGGCGGTCTCGACCTCGAACCCCTCCAGCGTCAGGTTGACCGCGATGAGCTGGCGGATGACCTCGTCGTCGTCCACCACCAGCACTCGCCCGATAATCTCGCCCACAGCCGCAAAGTTAACCTCCCGCGAGGGGGTCCCGTGCCGGTTTCGTGGATCTCCGGCCACGGTGGCGCCTCGCCGCCCAACAGTGTGACGAGACACCCCCGAGGACTGGTAGCCTTATGAAGCGGTCAAGCCCCCTTAGCTCAGGGGATAGAGCACCGGCCTCCGGAGCCGGGTGCGCAGGTTCGAATCCTGCAGGGGGCACCAGAAGATCTGCGCTACGGGCATCCATCCCATCTCGGGACAGAGGGTGCCCGTTTTTCCGTTCTGCGGAATGGATTGCCGGACTGCCATCGGAGGTCGAGGCCATAGGCGACCGGTCTGCTCACGATCACCCGCTCCGATGACGGATTCGATCATGAATGCGTGACCTCTCGCTCAGGCTGACGATGTCACTGATCGTGTCGCTGTCCAGCGTGATCCGGATCAGGGCGATGTTCGTGCGGGGGTCATAGCGGACCCTCCAAATGGAAGACTTCGAACAGCTCGCGCCGGAGTTCCGCAGGAGCGTCGGCGAGGTCGGCGGCCAGGAGAGTGAGCCGGTCGTGCTCAAGGTCTGCGAGGCTCTCGGTCGGCGAGCATGGCGCTCAGTGTCAGAAGAACGTGGGTGCAGGTACCGGCGCCATTGCGGTCAGCAGTGACGGGTAGCGGACAAGGGAGCATCGGTGACGGGCATTTGGCATGACGAAGGAAATAGGCTGGTACCTCTTCCCGCGCAGCCGTACGCGAACGAGCAGGCGCTTCACAACAGCATCGAACGCGCTCCCGCGATGCTGCCGCTTCCCGGTCAGCCACGACTGGTGATCCTGGGTCGGGAGGTACAGCTCGGCAATGGCTACGCCGATCTCGTGGCCGTGGACGCCGATAGCGGGCGACCAGTGGTCATCGAGGTGAAACTCGCCGCAAATTCGGATCGGAGAACCGTCTTCGCGCAGGTACTCGGCTACGCGTCCTATATTTTCCGGCTGTCGGCGACCGCGTTCGAAGAGCTGATGCAGCCTCATGTGACCGAACGCGGACACGCCACCGTCGCCGATGCGGTGGCCGCGGAGGTCGGTGATGGATCATTCGACATCGAGACCTTTCGCAACGGCATGGCTGAGGAATTCGAGAAGGGGAATGCCCGCTGCGTTGTGGTCCTCGACGCCGCGCCGACCGACTTGATCGAGCTCGCCGGGTATCTGCAGACCGTCACCAACGATCGCCTGGATATCGATCTGGTGACGGTGATGGCCTACGACGTGCGTGGCAGCCGGGTGCTCGTCCCACAACTGGTCGAGCCGGAGCGCGCTCTGGCGGCCTCGGTTTCGCCCTCGAGGATTCAACGGGAGGCCAGGCCGACTTCGGGATCGGCTTCCTTCCGCGACAGCATCGACAGCGCCGATCCCTCCCATCGCGAGTTGCTCCGCCGGCTGTGTGACTGGGCAGAGCGATTGCAGTCAGACAATCTGGCCACCCTCTTCACCACCGTGGGCAAGGGCCGCTGGATCCTCAATCCGCGTCTTCCCGGTCAGAGCCGTGGGATGTTCACGATCTGGAACGACGGAGGCGCCTATGTCAGCCCGCAGCGCACTGTCATCGAAGCCGAGGCGCCGAACACACTTGCCCTCCTGGACGAACGGCTTCCCGGCCAGATCGGTCAGAACAACTACCTGAAGTGCGACATCAGCGACGAGGTGCTCGCGCTCCTGAGGAGTGCCTACGAGGAATCCGCCAATCGCAAAGCTGTCTAGTGGCGCGGTCGGCGGCGTTCGATGCCGATACGCCCTGCCGGATGCGGCGGTGTGCCCGAACTATTGCTCTCCCAGTCGGCGCCGCATCTCGGCCAGCTCGGCTTTGAGCCGGGCGACCTCCTGCTCCAGTTGCAGGATGCGGCGGATCGCGTTCAGCGTCATCCCCTCGTCGACGAGCACCGTGACGTACTGCACCTGGGTGATGTCGTACCGCGAATAGCGGCGCTGCCCTCCAGGTGACCTCTGGGGACGTACGACCTCGTACTCGTCGAGGCGTCGCAGGAACGCCTGCTGCACCTCCAGCATCGCGGCGACCTGGCCGACCGAGTACAGCGGTGCGCGCTCGTCGTCGAAAGGCAGAGAAGGCATCGGCACCTCCGTCAACGAGGCAGGGCCGGTGCTGGACAGGCACCGGCCCTGCCATCGGGGCCCGTATGGGACAAGGGACCGTCGATCCCGGTCAGCGCGTGATCGCCTTGGCGCCCGAGCCGCGCACTTCGATCTTGCGCGGCTTGGCCGTGTCCGTCACCGGGATGCGCAGGGTCAACACGCCGTTTTCGTAGTCGGCCTGGATCCGCTCGCTGTCCAGGTGTTCCGACAGGTAGATGCGGCGGGTGAACCGGCCCATCCGGCGTTCCCGTACGAACGGCCGGTCGTCGTCGGTGAGCTCCTCCTCGCGGTGCGCGCCGACGCTGAGCACCCCGCGGTCCACGGTGACCTCGATGCCGGCCGGGTCGATCCCGGGAAGGTCGAACCGCAGGACCACCTCGTCCTCTCGGCGGATGCCGTCCATCGGCATGACGTCCTGGCCGCCTCCGGCCGTGCTGAAGGCCGCGCGGGCGATTCGGTCGAACTGGCGCTCGAACTCCTGCATGAACGGGTCGATCGAGGTGAGAAGCATGCCGCGAACCTCCTCCATGATGTGTGTCACCTTGGAAGAAACTTCCTACTACAGTTATAAGTTACTTCCATCCGGATTGCAAGAGGCACCATCTCGGGCGTACGGGAGATCCGACGGTCTCCGCAGGACATGCGGCGGCGGCCGACCGGAACGACGGGGTTAACGGACGGCGCAGCGGGCACGGCCACTACTCAGGCAGCGCGCTGTCCGCGGACCGCCGGGCTCTCGTACCGGCTTCTCGACTCGACGGGATCGGCACCGCCATGAGCTCACGGATCATCGACGCCCCGGGAACGCTTCTGAAGACGGCGCCGGCGGTGGGCGCCGCCACGATCACCGGCAGGTGGGCCGCCGACCCCGGCTCGGCCTGGTATCGGCGGTTGCGCAAGCCCCAGTGGCAGCCGCCCGAACGGGCCTTCGGCCTGGTCTGGACCTCCTGTGGCGGCCAAACCGGACGATGCCCGCGGTGACCCGCGGCGACCAGGTGATCGGTGCTCGGGGGGTGATTCACGTGCTCCGCTGTCTGGTGACCGGGGCTACGGGCTACATCGGCGGCAGGTTGGTGCCGGAGCTGCTCGACGCCGGCCACGCCGTACGCTGCATGGCCCGCACTCCCCGCCGGCTCCGTGACCACGACTGGCACGACCGCGTGGAGATCGGCAAGGCCGACGCCACGGAGTACGCCGAGACCAGGGCCGCCCTCGATGGTGTCGACGTCGCCTACTACCTGATCCACACCATGGGCTCGGCGGGCGACTTCGCCGGCAAGGACCACACGGCGGCGACGACCTTCGCCGCCGCGGCCGAAGACGCTGGGGTGGGCCGCATCGTCTACCTCGGCGGCCTCACCCCGGTGAGCGGGCCCTCACCGCACATGCGCTCCAGAGGCGAGGTGGCGCGGATCCTGCTCGGCTCCGGCGTCCCCACGGCGGTGCTCCGCGCCGCGGTGATCATCGGCTCGGGATCGGCGTCGTTCGAGATGCTGCGCCACCTCACCGAGCGGCTGCCCGCCATGACCACCCCCGCCTGGGTGCGCACCCGGACCCAGCCGATCGCGATCCGTGACGTGCTGCGCTACCTCGTGGGATGCGCCGACCTGCCGAAGGAGGTGCATCGGGAGTTCGACATCGGCGGCCCCGACATCCTGACTTATCAGGACATGATGCGGAGGTACGCCGCCGTCGCAGGGCTGCCGCCCCGGCTGATCATCCCGCTGCCCGTGCTGACTCCACGCCTGGCCAGCTACTGGGTGGGGTTCGTCACCCCGGTCCCCGCGAACGTCGCCCGCCCACTGGTGGAGTCGCTCCGCAACGAGACGGTCTGCCGGGAGCACGACATCGCCCGTTACGTTCCGGACCCGCCCGAGGGGTTGATCGGGTTCGAGCACGCCGTACGGCTCGCCCTCCGCCGCATCAAGGAGGCCGACGTGGCCACCCGCTGGTCGTCGGCGTCCACGCCCGGAGCCCCGAGCGATCCGCTGCCCGGCGACCCCGACTGGGCCGGCGGCGACCTTTACGTGGACGAGCGGCACCGCCCCGTCGACGCCCCATCCGAACACCTGTGGCGGGTGATCGAGGGCATCGGCGGGGACAACGGGTGGTACTCCCTGCCCGTCGCCTGGCGGATCCGCGGCTTCCTCGACCGTCTCCTGGGGGGCGTCGGCCTGCGCAGAGGGCGGCGCGATCCCTACCGGCTCCGCGTCGGCGACGCCCTCGACTTCTGGCGGGTGGAGGAGATCGTGCCCGGCTCCCTGCTGCGGCTGCGTGCCGAGATGCGGCTGCCGGGACTGGCCTGGCTGGAGCTGACTTGCCGCCGGGCCGACGGGCGCAGCGTGTACGGCCAGCGGGCGATCTTCCATCCGCACGGCCTGCTCGGCCACCTGTACTGGTGGAGCATCACCCCGTTCCACGGACTGATCTTCGGCCGCATGCCGGGGAACATCGCCGAAGCCGCCCGGCGGATCGGACACGCGGCCACGCCTCCCGCCGACCAGGGCGGACAACGCAGAAAAGGGCGGGACTCCGGTTTCACGGAGTCCCGCCCGTTCTCTCGATGACGCCCGCGCGTCGCGGACCATGCCGTCGGCGACATGACCACCGACCGCGAGCGGCCCGATCGGCCCGATGGATCACAGACGCATTAGTCTGATTTCCGGGACGACTCGGGCGGAGGTGCGGACGCGGATGAGTGAGACCGATCCGCACATCCACGTCGAGCAGAAGGTGATGCGGGCAGGTGCCGCATTCCGCAACCTGATCGCATCGTCGTTGGGGCGCGCGCCCGACGCGCCGAGCGTCGTCGTCACCGGTTGCGGACTCGAGGTGCCCTACGCGATGACCTCGCCTCGGCCGGAGAGCGTCACCTGCCTCGCCTGCCGGGAGCACGCCCACCGGGAGCACCTGCGCTACGCCGAGCAGGTCGAGCGCCTGAGCCGGATGCCCGGCGCGCCCGTCACCGGCGACCAGGCGGCCAAGGCCGCGCGATGGGCCCGGGACCTCGCGAAGAGGTTCTCAGGCTAGCGCGGCCGCCGGCGAGCCTCAGCGGACGCATCCACCGCCGAAGACCGCCATCGCGGGACCCGCGTCGATCTCGATCAGCCGGGACGGCGACGCGCCGAGCACGGCCAGCGCACCGGTCGTGCGGCCGAGTTCCATCCCCTCCGGCCCCCGCAGGGTCCACATGGCGACCTCCTCCAGCGGATCGGCGCGCGCCGCCCGGTCTCGTCCGGCCCAGTCGAGCAGCCGCGGCCGATCGGCCGGGCCGGACACGGTGAGCGCTCGCATGGGCACCCGCAGTCCGTCTCCGGTGGCCTTGAGCACCGCCTCCTTCCTGGTCCAGTACGTCACGAGCGCGGCCCGTCGCTCCCGCTCCGGCAGCCGGCCGTACACCTCCGCCTCCTCCGGTCCGAGGATCTTTCCGGCCAGCAGGTCGCAGTCGACGAGGCGGGCTCCGTCCTCGACGTCCACCCCGACCCGGCCGTCCCAGGTGACGGCGCAGACGACGTGCGCACCCGCGTGCGTCAGGGAGATCTCCGGCGTGCCGCTCCCCGCGATCCGCGGCTTTCCGTGCGGTCCGCCGCAGTCAGGGCAGTCCCGTACGAGCCGCACGTCCGCCGGCGCCACGCCGAGGTGACGGGCCGACGCCACCCGGATCAGCGCACAGCCCACCGCGAACCGGTCGCGTGCCTCCGGCCTGCGCATCGCGCCGTACCGGTCGCGCTCCGCTTCGTTCATGAGTCCGGTCACGAGGTCACGGTGGGTGACGGCGGAGTCCGTCCCGGCCCACCACACCCACACCTCCCCCCGGCCCGGCCCGGCCGGGGGCCGTACGGACGGCTCCGCCCGGCCCGGCGTCTCCCGCACGCCAGGCCGGGCGATGACCGGTGGGGTGGCCGGGTTCACGCCGCGGCGACGCCGGGGAGCACGGCCAGGGCGCCCGGCTCGCTGTCCTCGATGTAGTCGGACAGCGCGCTGTACTTCTCCCTGAGCCGGCGCTTGAGTACCTTGCCCGTCACGCCGACGGGGAGCGAGTCGGCGACCTCCAGCATCGTGAGGCGCGGATATCCGGCCTCCTGCAGCACCTCGTTCGCCTGCCTGAGCAGCTTCAGCGGGTCGATGCCCTTGGTCTCGGAGGTGATGACGGCCACGGCCACGGTCTCACCGTCGAGGTCGCCGGCGACGACCGCGCAGTCGCGGACGTCCGGTACGTCGCTGAGGATGGCCTCCTCCATGAGGACCGAGTAGCCGGGGCCGTGGGCCGTCTCGATGGTGTCCTGCGCCCTGTCGACGTGGAAGTAGTTGTCCTCCTCGTCCCGATAGACCACATCGCCCGTGAGCCAGTAGCCGCCGAGCCTGCTCCGATAGGTGGTGTCGGAGTCGTTCCAGTAGCCCGCCGTGATCGCCGGCCCGCGGGCGCCGAGCAGTCCGATCTCGTGCGCGTCGGCCAGGCTGCCGTCCTTGCGCAGCACGGCGACCAGGGACACCCCGACCGGCTTGCCGACGCAGCGGTCGTGCCGCTTGGACTGCAGCGTCCGCACCTTCAGCAGGACGGCCCAGCCCAGCTCCGTGGTGCCGAGCCGGTCCAGGAAGGAGGACGGCGGCAGCTCGGGGCTGCGCTGGGCGAGGAGCTTCATCATGTGCGCCTCGTGTACGGCGTCGGCGGTGGTGACCCACTGACCGACCGAGTCGAGCGTGCCCGGCGGGAGGTCGAGCGCGGCCAGGTCGGCGCAGGCGTGGCCGAAGGCCATGACCGCGGTCGGCTGATACTCGCGGATGGCGGCCACCATCTCCTCCCCGGTCGGGTCGTACAGCGGCACGATCGGGGTGCCCGCGAAGATGGCGTACGTCATGTAGTGGATGCAGCCCAGGTGCGACTGGGGCATCGCCGCGAGCATCACGGCGCCCGGGGTGACCAGGGTCGGGTCCTCCTGGGTGAGCCGGAACCTCGGCCCGGCCGTGCTCGACCGGTGAGTCTGGGTGACCGGCTTGGGGCGGCCCGTCGTGCCCGACGAGTGCAGGATCGAGACCGGGTCCTCGGGTGCGTGACGGTAGCGTCCCTCCTGCGGCAGCACCGCGGCCGGGGGCGCGGGCAGCTCCTCCTCCAGTTGGATCCAGCGCAGGCTGGGCAGCCGCTCGATCTCGTCGCCGAGCTCACGCAGGTGTGCGCGGTCGGTGTAGAGGCCGACCGGGCTCGTCTGCTCGATCAGGGAGGCGGCGATCTCCCGCGGGGAGTTGCTGTTGACGAGTACGGCGACGGCGCCGATCTGGGCCAGTGCGTAATAGTGCACCGAGTAGGCGAAGAAGTCCTTCATGTAGATCGCGACCCGGTCGCGCGGGACCACGCCCCGGTTGAGGTACCACACCGACCAGCTCTGCGCCAGCTGGTCGAGGTCCAGCAGGCTGAAGTCGCTCTGCGGCAGACCGTCGGTGTTGGTCAGCGGCCTGCCCGAGTGGATGAAGGGCACGTCCGGGTGCGGGTTCGCCTCGATCGCCGACGTGAGCAGGTTCCCGCCGCCGACGTTCGGCTTCTCCGCGAACCTGCGGCGCTGCTCCATCGTCAACAGGGCCTTCTCTGACAACGACATGGTTCTCACCTTCCCGTGGTCGGGTGACCTCTTTGGTGGGGGTAATCAGGGGTGCGTGGCCGGCCGGGACACGGCGCGGCCCCGGAGCCCGGTGATGCGAAAGGCTCCGGGGCCGCGACGGGCGAAGGTGTCCGGATGGGCAAAGGTGTTCAGATGGGCGGGTGTCGCGATGGGCTCGGATGCCCGGTGGGCACGAATGCCCGGGTGGGGACGGGTCGCGGATGCCGATCAGCCGGTCGGCGATCCCGCGTCCGCCTTCGTCAGGGAGGTGACACGGTCGCGCAGCGCGCCGCGGTCGAGCTTGCCGACGCCGATCAGCGGCAGCTCGTCGATGATCTCCAGCCGTTCCGGCAGCTTGTAGCGGGCCAGCCCGCACGACTCCAGATGCCGCCTGATGTCGCGGAGGCCGGGCGGGGTGTCCCCCGACGGCACGGCGAACAGGCAGACGATCTCGCCGTAGACCGGGTGCGGCATGGGCGCGACGCCGGCGGCGGCCACCCCCGGCATCTGCCGCACCAGCTCCTCCAGCTCCTCGGCGCAGATCTTCTCTCCACCCCGGTTGATCAGGTTCTTGATCCGTCCGGCGATCTCGAGGTTGCCGTCCGGCCGCCGCCGGACCAGGTCTCCCGTACGGTAGAAGCCCTCCTGGGTGAAGGCCCGCGCGGTGGCCTCGTCGTCGCGGTAGTAGCCGGCGACGGTGGAGGGCCCGCGGGTGAGCAGCTGCCCGACCTCGCCCTCGGGGACCGGCCGCTCGTCCTCGTCGACGATCATGATCTCGTCGCCGGGCGAGGCCGGACGCCCCTGGGTGGCGAGAGCGACCTCGTCGGGGTCGTCGAGCCGGGTGAAGTTGGCCAGCCCCTCGCTCATGCCGTACACCTGCTGGATCGCGCAGGGCAGCGCCCGGCGTGCCCGGCCGGCCAGCGCCGGGTCGAGCCGGGCGCCGCCGACCTGCAGGACCCTCAGGCTGGACAGGTCGTAGCTCTCGGTGCGGAGCACGCCGAGCCACTGGGTGACGAGCCCGGGAACGGCGGCGACGTGCGTCACGCGCTCCCGCTGGATCAGGTCCAGCACCCGCCGCGGGTCCTCCGCGCCGCCCAGCACGACCGTGCCGCCCGCGGCCAGCGTCCCCATGACGCCCGGGTAGGCGAGGACGAAGGTGTGGGTGGCCGGCATCACCGCGAGGTAGACGGTGTCCGCGGAGATCCCGGCGACGTCGGAGGTGGACCTGACGACGTAGCCGTAGTCCTCGTGGGTACGGACGATCACCTTGGACGGCCCGGTCGTGCCGCTGGACAGCAGCATCAGTGCGGCGCCGGCGGGATCGGCTCCCCCACCGGACCGGGCGCCGTCCCCGCTCGCGGTCCCGGCCCTGGTCTCGGCCCCGGCCCCGGTCTCGGCCCCGGTCTCGGCCCCGGTCTCGGCGCCGATGATCTCGCAGAGCCGTACCAGATCGGTGACGTCCGGCCCCTCCTCGTCCGGCCCGTCCGCGCCGGTCCCGCCGGCCACGAAGATCCTGGTGAGGTACGGATGCCGGTCCCGCAGCTCCCGGATCATGGAGAGGTGGTCGGAGCGGCGGGTTCTGCCGGGCACCGCGACCGCCTGGGGGCGGGTCAGCCGCAGGATCCGGTCCAGCTCGTACTCCCGCAGCGTGGAACCCGTCAGAACCGGCGGGGCGCCGATCCGCATGAGCGCCAGCATGAGGACGACGTACTCGATCGAGTTGGGCAGCTGGACCACCACGGGGTCGCCGGGGCGCACGCCCAGCGTCCGCAGTCGGTCGGCCACCCGGTCGACCGTGGCGGCCAGCTCGCCGTAGCCGACCCGGCGCTCCCCGGCGACGAGCGCGCACGCGCCGGGACGGCCGCGCGCGTGCCGCAGCAGGACGGCGTCGAGCGTCTCCGGCCGCCACCATCCCGCCTCGCGGTATCGCCGCGCGCGGTCGTCCGGCACGCGGGGGATCCCGGACGGCGGACCGGACTCCTTCGTCCGATCCGCCGCAGTCCCCTGTTCCGCGTGGGTCCCCTGCCCTGCCTGAGTCCCCTGCTCCGCGGGGCTCCCACGTTCCGGCGGGGCGATGAGCGCCGCCAGCTCGCCCAGTGAATAGTCCGTGGCGTCCCACAGATCGATCTTGAGTCCGAACCGGTGCGCCAGTTCCAGTTCCAGCTCGCTCGTCTCGACCGAGTCGAGCGCGAGGTCCGCGCGCAACCTGACCTCCGCCGTGATCTCGGCGGTCGTCACGCCCACCTCTCGCAGCACCTCGCCGATGGCCTCGATGCTCATGTCAGTCCACTCATTCCGCTCCTGCTCGACCACTCGCTACGGGGCACTAGTGCCGCGACCGCCAAGGTTTGCCCGGAAGGAGCGGCGGCCAGGGTGGTGCATCGCAAGGCGGAGGAGGAGCTGAGTAGCGCGGAGCTACGAGCGACGACTCCAACGCCGCGAGGTGCCGCCCTGGACGACGCGACGGGGCAAAGATCGGCGGGAGGGGCACTAGAGCCGGGACAGAGACTCCTCGATCGTGCCGACGACCTGGTCGAGCACGTCGGGGGTGTGCGCCGCGCTGAGGAACCACGGCTCCAGCGGGTTCGGGTGGAAGTACAGCCCGGCCCGCTGGCACAGGTCCTGGAGGCGGCGGTGCGCGGCGAAGTCGATCAGCGGCACGCCCGCGTCGTAGGCGGGCACGCCGTCCTGCCGCTCGGTCAGGAGGGCCACCGACATCACCGAACCGGCGCGGACGACACGGGCGTGCCGGCCGGCCGCGACGAACGTCTTGGTCAGCCGCTGCTCCAGGTCGCCGCCGACCAGGTCGAGGGTCTCGTAGACCGAGGGATCGTTGCGCAGCTTGCCGAGCATGGCCACCACGGCGGCGACCGCGGCGTGGTTGCCCGAGAACACCCCGGCGTGGAACGCCTCGTTGCGGGCGAGCGGCGCCATGATCTCCTTGCTGCCGCCGAACGCCGCGACCGGGAAACCGCCGCCGACGACCTTGGAGAGGATCGTCAGGTCCGGCCGTACACCGAGCAGTTCCTGGGCGCCGCCCAGCGCCACCCGGCAGCCGGTGATGACCTCGTCGAAGACCAGCAGCGCCCCGTTCGAGGCGGACAGCTCGGCGATGCGCTCCAGGAATCCGGGCAGCGGGTGGACCACCCCTGCGTTGCCGCAGATCGGTTCGAGGATCACGGCCGCGATCTCGCCGCCGCGCTCGGCGAACAGCCGCTCCAGGGCCTCGGTGTCGTTCCACGGCAGCTGGAGGGTGTACGAGAGAGCAGAGGGGATCATGCCGGGCGCCCCGGGGACGGCGCCGTGCGGGTCCGCGCCGCCGCTGGTGATGGCCGCCTTGCGCAGGACGGTCTCGCTCCACCCGTGGTAGTGCCCCTCGAAGGTCACCACCAGATCGCGGCCGGTGGTGAATCGGGCCAGCCGCAGCGCCGAGGTGATCGCCTCGGTCCCCGAGTTGGCGAACCTGACCTGCTCGATCGACGGGAAGGTGGCGGCGATCAGCTCGCCCGCCTCGTGATCGAGACGGTGCGGGATGCCGGTGATGGCGCCCAGCCGGAGCCGCTGGGCGACCACGCCGAGGACGTCCGGATCGGCGTAGCCGAACAGGTGCGGGCCGTACCCCATGTTCACGTCGATGAGCTCGTTGCCCTCGACGTCCCAGATCCGGCAGCCCGCCGACCGCTCCAGCACGAGGGGGGTCTGGATGCCCAGGTTGCGCATGTTGCTGCTGCCGCCGCCGGCGACGACCGCGCGGGTCGCGTCGAGCAGGGACGCGCTGGTGACTCGTGTGAGCTCGGCTGATGTCTGAACCATTCGGATCAACTCCTCGGGGTGTGCTGCCGCGCGTCATACGCGGGAGCGGTGACCGTCACGTAGGGCGGATCGCAGGGGATGTCGGACAGATCGGCCTCGAACACGACGAGGTCGTCGCGGCGTTCGGCCTCGGAGAACCGGTTGAACCGGTAGGTGACGAGCATCGCCCGGTTCCTGCCGGTCTGGACGAACTCGGCCAGCAGCCGTACGCCTGCCGCGCGGGCCAGCCGCTTGATGTGGTTGATCATGATCGTGCCGACACCGCGCGACATCACCCGGCACGACATGAGCAGCAGCTTGATGACCCACGCCTCTCCGGTCCTCTCCACCAGCGCGAGGCCGATGGTGCCGTAGGGGCCGTAGCGGTCCTCGAGCGCCGCGGTGAGCAGCAGGTGCCGGTCCGACGTACGGAAGGCGTCGAGCTCCTCGTAGGAGTAGGTGTAGCCGGTCGTGTTGAGCTGGTTGGTGCGCAGCGTCAGCTCCTCGGCCCGCTGGAGGTCGTCCTCCGTCGCCTCGGTGATGGCGAAACGCATGTTCAGGCTCTCGAGGAACGCCTCCTGCGCCCCGGCGAAATCGGCCTCGGCGGTCTTGCGCTCCCGATCCGCCCGGTACATCAGGCGTCTGTTCCGGGAGTCCTCGGTCACGAAATCCGGGGTGAACTCGGCCCGCTCGGTGAGCGTCGTGATCTCCGTGGCGTCGAGGCAGAGGACCTCGGGCAGGGCGAACGCCACCTCCTCGCGCTCGAAGGGCTGGTCGTCCACGAAGGCCAGCGCGTCGATCCCGATGTTGAGGTCCTCGGCGATCGCCTTCAGAGACACCGATTTGGCGTTCCAGCCGATCTGCGGACAGAGGAAGTAGTCCTCCAGGCCGAACTCCCGGAGCCTGGCCAGCGCGGCCTCCGGGTCGTTACGGCTGGCGATCGAGTGGATGATGCCGCGCCGGTCCAGCTCCCTGACGGCGGCCACGGCCTCGGGAACCGGCCTGACCTCGTCGTTCTCCAGCAGGATGCCCTGCCACAGGGTGTTGTCGAGATCCCAGACCAGGCATTTCACGGTCTTGCGTCTGGCGGCGGATCCGCCGTTGCCCACAGTCATCCCTCCTCGCAGGGGATCAGCCGGGCGATCATCGTCTGCTGGATCTGACTGCTGCCCTCGATGATCTCCATGACCTTGGCGTCCCGGAACAGCCGCTGGGGCGCCCCGCTCGGATCGCATCCGTACGCCCCGTGGATCTGCACGGTGTCGGCGGCGGCGCGGAAGGCTCCGGTGGAGGCGAAGTACTTCGCCATCCACACCGCCGCGACCGCGTCGGGACGACCCTCGGCCACGAGCTCACCCGCCTGCAGGCACAGCAGCCGGGCGGCCGAGACCGTGGTGGCCATGTCGGTGAGCAGCCGCTGGACCAACTGGTGGTCGGCGATCGGTGCGCCGAACTGCCTGCGTTCCCTGGCGTAGCCGAGTGAGGTCTCCAGGCAGGCCTGCGCCAGGCCGACGGAACCCCACGCGACGCTGTAGCGTCCGACGTCCAGCGCGTCGCTCGCCACCGGGGCGAGCCCGAATCCGGGCCGGCCCAGCAGCGCGGACCGGGGGATGCGGCAGCCTTCGAAGCGCAGTTCGGCCAGCATCGACGCCCGGGTGCCGAGCATGCCGTCGATCGGCACCACGGTCAGTCCCGGCGTGTCCCGTTCGACGATGAAGGCGCTGAACCGCCCCTCGAACCCGGCGAACACCAGGAAGACGTCGGCCGCCTGGGCGTAGGTGATCCATTTCTTGGTGCCGTCCAGCACGTAGTGTTCGCCGTCGGGCCGCGCCGTCGTGGTGATCTGCGTGACGTCGCTGCCCGCGCCGGGCTCGCTGAGCCCGAACGCGCCGACCCACTCTCCGCTGGCGAGCCTGGGCAGCCAGCGCGCACGCTGCTCCGCGTTCCCCCAGCGTGCGACGGAACGGCACACCATGCTGTGCACGGTCAGCACGCTGCGCACGGACGAGCAGCCCAGCCCGATCGCCTCGTTGAGCAGGCCGAACTCGACCAGGCCGAGCCGGCTGCCGCCGTACTCCTCGGGGACGAGCGCCCCGAGATGGCCCGCCCGCGCCATCGCGGTGATCACATCGCGGGGCAGCCTTCCGGCGCGATCCCACTCACCGGCGAACGGTGCGATCTCGGTCTCGGTGAACCTCCGATACTCGCTCAGCGTCTTGTTCTGCACCTCGCTCAGCGAGTGCACGCCGG
This sequence comes from Sphaerimonospora mesophila, assembly GCF_001417795.1. Lineage (NCBI taxonomy): Bacteria > Bacillati > Actinomycetota > Actinomycetes > Streptosporangiales > Streptosporangiaceae > Sphaerimonospora > Sphaerimonospora mesophila. The sequence goes on from NZ_BCBX01000030.1 coordinate 531,353, forward strand.
CGATCGTCGCCATGCCCGGCCTCCTAGGTTCCGGCCGGTACGACGGTCTTCGCGGTGACGAACCGCGCGATCGCGTCGATGGACCGGAAGTTGTCGAACTCCAGGTCCTCGTCGGCCACGACCAGGGAGAACTCGCGCTCCACCATGGCGATGAGCTGCATCACGAACAGGGAGTTCGCGTAACCGGAGGCGAAGATGTCCTCCTCGTCCGCGAAGTCGTGCTCCTTGAAGTATCCGCGCAGGAATTGCCTGACCTTCGCCTTGATCTCGTCCATGCGTTCACCCTTCTACCGGTAATCGCTGCCGGTGATCCCTACTCGTAGTTGTGGAAACCGCGACCGCTCTTGCGGCCGAGCAGGCCCGCGTCGACGAGCTGCTTCAACAGCGGGCACGGGCGGTACTTGCTGTCGCCGAAGCTCCGGTAGAGGCCTTCGATGGACAGCAGGATCGTGTCGAGGCCGATGAGGTCAGCGGTCTCGAGCGGGCCCATCGTGTGCCCGAAGCAGCCCTTGAAGAGCCGGTCGACCTCGCTCGCCTCGGCCACCCTCTCGTGGACCAGGTAGGCGGCCTCGTTGACGGTCAGCATCAGCACCCGGTTGGAGACGAACCCCGGGGAGTCGGCGACCACGACCCCCTCCTTGCCGATCGCCGCCAGGACGGCGAGCATGGTCCGCACCGTCTCCTCCGAGGTGTGGAATCCCCTGATCACCTCCACCATCGGCTTGAGCGAGACCGGGTTCATGAAATGCGCGCCGATGACCCGGTCGGGCCGCCCGGTGACCCCGCCCACCCTGGTGATCGGGATCACCGAGGTGTTCACGGCGAAGACCACGTGGGGCTTGCACACGGCGTCGAGCTCCTCGAACACCGGCCGCTTGACGTCCCAGTCCTCGGTGACGTTCTCCACGACGAAGTCCGCGTCGGCGACGTCGGCGAGCTCGGTGGTGAAGCGGATGCGGCCGAGGACCTCGGCCCGGTCCACGGTCGGCGGGGCGGCCAGCCCCGTACGCGCGCCCAGCATCCGCTGGAAACGGAGGCTGCGCTGGATCGTCTGGCGCGCCCGCTCCAGGGCGTCGTCGGTGACGTCCACCAGGACGACCTCGAATCCGGCCTGGGCGAACACCTGGGCGACCTCGCTGCCCATCACGCCCGCGCCGATCACGCCGATGGTCCTAACGCCGATGTCCGGCATGGTTGTCCTCTCTGAATCAGGTCTGGATCGGGTCTGGATCAGATCGCCGTTGATCAGGTGACCGTTGAGCAACCGGCCGTCACGCCGCCTCGGTCGCACCGCCCGCCGCGCGTACGGCGTCCGCCAGGTCGGCGAGGGTCCGCGCGTCGAAGATCGTCCCGATGGGCAGGTCCACCGCGAAGGCCTCGCGCAGTCGCGGCACCAGCTGGAGCCCGAGCAGGGAGTGGCCGCCGAGGTCGGTGAAGGCGTCGTGGACGCCGACCTTCTCCACGCCGAGCAGGTCCTGCCACACGGCGGCGAGCCGCTCCTCGACGGCGTCCCTCGGCGCCTCGTAGGGGGTGAGCAGGTCGGGCCGCGGGTGCAGGGAGGCTCCCCCGGCCCCGGTCCCGGCGTCCTCCCCCGCCGCCGTGGCGTCGGCGGTGGCCGTACGGGCAGGCGCCACCTGGTCGAACACGCTCGCCAGGTCGCGGGTGCTGACCAGCACCTGGGGCGTCAGCCCCGCGGCCACGATCCGGCCGAACACCTCGGCGCCTTCGCCGGGGGACATGCCGTGGTCGAGGGCCGTACGGAGGAAGTCAGCCGACGGCTCGCCGCGACCGCCCGTCCCGCCGCCTGCCTGACCGTCTGTCCGGCCGTCGTCGAGGGCAGGCGGCAGGTCGTACAGCTCCACCCGCCCGGGTGTGGCCGCCTGCGCCACCGTGAGCCGCTCCTCCAGGTCGTGGACCCGCTTCAGGACGAAGCGCTCGGCGTGGAGCAGCTCGCGGCCCGCCAGGTCGGTGATCGTGACGTCGGAGGTCACGGTCTCCTTGCCGGCCCGGTCGCCGCCGTCGCGGTAGGACTGGTGGCTGTAGACGGCGGACGTGAGCGGCGCGAACATCCGGATCCGGCCGTAGGAGATCGGGATCCGGAACTCCGCCGCGTGGTGCACGCCCACGAAGGCGGTGGCGATGTCCATCAGCGCCGGATGCAGCGGCAGCTCCGCCACCTCGTCCCGGAACGGCTCCGGCAGCTCCAGCAGGGCCAGGAACTCGCCGTCCCCGACGTACATCCGCTGAAGGCACTGCGACCGGGCGCCGAAGCCCATCGGGCCGTCGTTCGCCGGTCTGCCGACGTCGCGCAGCCCGGAGCCGTCGATCAGCGTCTCGATGTCGAGACGGCGCGGACGGGCTCCGGTGAGCCGGGCGACCCGGCCGGTCGAGTGCAGCTGCCAGCGTTCGTCCCCGCCGGTGGAGGCGTCGCGGTGCGCGCTGACGACGGCGAACCTCATGCCGTCGTCCCCTTCAGGACCGCCGCCGTCCCGTTCGAGCACGACGCGCACCTGCCTGCGCCCGTCCTCCGGGATCACGATCGGCGTGTAGAAGGTGACCTCCGACAGCTCGACGCCCTGGTCGCCCGGATCGACCGAACCCTGTTCCCGAGTGAGCCGGGTCTCGGCGAAGGCCGCCCGGACCAGCTCCAGGTGCCCGACCCCGGGGACGACCGGCCGGCCGAGCATGCGGTGCTCGTCCACCAGCCAGGACTCCCGGGCGTCGAAGTGCGCGACGTAGCCGAAGCAGTCGCCGTCCGCGCTCGTCAGCCGCCGCTCGAGGAACGGGTGGCGCACCGGGGCCTCCCGTGGCCGCTCGCCGTCGGCGGCGCCGCCGATGGTCCTGGCGGCCATGCCCACGCCCTGCCAGGCGTCCCAGTTGATCGAGACGACCGCGGGGCCGTCCGCTTCGTCGTCGTGGTGGGCCAGCGCGTCCAGGAAGGCGTTGGCGGCCGTGTAGTCGACCTGTCCGACGCCGCCGCTCACCGCTATGCCGGACGAGCAGTGCATCACGAAGTCGAGCGGGAGCGAGGCGCAGGCGCGGCGCAGTGCCAGCGCGCCGCGCACCTTGGGCGCCAGGACGGCCTCGGCCGCCCCCGCCTCCTTCAGCTGGATGAGCCCGCCGCCGGGGACTCCGGCAGCGTGCACGACACCGTGCAGCGCGCCGAACCGCTCGACCGCCTGCCGTACGACCCCGCCCAGCTGGTCGGCGTCGGTGACGTCGGCCGCCGCCACCATGACCGTGCCGCCGGCCTCCTCCAGCCGCCGTACGGCCCTGATCCGGTCGGCGACCACGTCGCCCTCGGGCCGGTCCGCCCAGCGGTCCCACTCCTGCCGGGGCGGCAGGGCGGCCCGGCCCACGAGCACCAGGTTCGCCCGCACGTGGCCGGCCAGGTATTCGGCCAGGGACAGGCCGACCCCGCCCAGCCCACCCGTGATCAGGTAGGTGCCTCCGGCGCGGAAGTGCCGGGGCTCGGCCGGGTGGTCGAGCCGGACCGGGTGGAACTCCTGCCTCAGGTGCAGTCGTCCCCTGATCGCCACGACCTCGGCGCCGGTGTCCGCCGTCACGGGCCGGTCCAGCTCCGTCAGGAGCCGCGCCGCGATCGCGGGCGCCGGGCGGCCGATGTCGATGCTCCGGCAGGTCAGCGCGGGATTCTCCAGCGGCCACACCCGGCACGGCCCGAGCGCCAGGGCCTTCGCCGGCTGCGACACGTCTCCGTCGGCGATGGCGTGCATCTCGCTGGAGACCACCGCGACGTCGACGCCGTCGGCGAGGGTCTCCCTGCCGATCGCCCGGGCGAGCGCGAGCAGGCCGGTGAAACCGTCCCGGGTGACCTCGTCGACCACGGCGGGGTCCGTCGGGTCGTCGGGCCGCTCGGTGACCAGCCACAGGTGGGCGATCCTGGTCGGCGGGCCGCCGTCGGCCCTGACCCGCCGGAGCAGCTCGACGTAGTCGTCGTCGTTGCCGGGGTCGATGCGGTACGACCGTTCGTCGGTCGCGGCGAAGCCGGCGCCACGCCGCACCGTGATCACCTCGTCGCCGCGGCCCGCCAGCTCCCGGCCGAGCCGCTCGGCGACGCCGAGCTCGTCGGCGAAGAGCAGCCACCGCTCGGGCCCGGCGCCGTCACCTGCACCGGCGTCGCGGCGGCCGGGGGAAGCCGGCGGCAGGGACTCCCAGCGTGGGACATGGAACCAGTCGGCGAGTTCCTGCCGCCCACCGGCCGATGCGCCGTCGGCGGCCCGGCCGCCCTCCCCCGCGGCGGCCACGGCGAGACCTCCGGCCGGCCAGAACCTGCGGCGCTGGAAGGGATAGGTCGGCAGCGGCGCTCTGCGCCGCCCGGGCTGTACGCCGTCCCAGTCGACGTCGACGCCGCACAGCCAGAGCTTGCCGGTCGTGGCCGCGATGGCCGCCGCGTCCGAGTCCCGCTCGGCCGCGCCGGGCAGCGTGCCGAGCACCAGCGACCCGGCATCGGCCGTACGCGGCCTGGCCTGCTGCGCCATCGATCCCAGCGACTGGCCGACCCCCACCTCCAGCAGCAGCCGTCCCGGCTGCTCCCAGAGCCTGCGCACCCCGTCGGAGAACCGGACCGCCTCGCGCAGGTGGCGGGCGTAGTAGGCGGGGTCGGTCGCGTCGGCGTCGGTGATCCAGTCGCCCGTCACGTTCGACAGGTAGGGCAGCTCCGGGCGGTTGCGCGCGACGCTCCCGACGAGTTCGGTGAAGGCGGCGCAGATCGGCTCCATCATCGTGGAGTGGAACGCGTGGGTGGTGCGCAGCGGCCGGGCCGCGACGCCCTCCGCCGCGAGCCGCTCACGCAGGGCCGCGATCGACCGATCTGGCCCCGCGATCACGGAGAGGTCGGGCCCGTTGACCGCGGCGAGGGACGTCTCACCGTCCAGCAGCCCGATCACGTCCTTCTCCGGCAGCTGTACGGCGAGCATCGCGCCGCCGGGCAGCCCGTCGATCATCCGGGCCCGCTCCGCCACCAGCGACAGCGCGTCCTCCAGCGAGAACACCCCCGCCAGCGTGGCGGCGACGTACTCGCCGAGGCTGTAGCCGATCAGCGCGTCCGGGCGGACGCCGCGCGACAGCCACACCTGCGCGAGCGCGTACTCGAGGGCGAACATCGCCGGCTGGGCGTGGCGGGTCTCGTCCAGCGCGGACGGGCCGGGCTCCGGGCCGGAGCGGCCGAGCATCGCACGCAGGCCGGTTCTCTCCGTGGCCCGGTCCCGCCGCTCGGGCGTGAACAGGACGGGCCGCAGGTCGAGGCCGGCTCGCTCCCTGAGGATCTCCAGGCAGTGGTCGAGCCGATCGTGGAAGACGGGGTCGGCCTCGTACAGCTCCAGGCCCATGTTCTCGTACTGCTCGCCCAACCCCGGCAGCAGGAAAGCGACCCGCCGGGCGGTCGCGGCCGAGCCGAGCGTGTGGACACGCTGGGGGGTGCGGGCGCGCAGCGTCTCGACCGCGTCGTCGCGGTCCCGCACCGCCAGCACCCTGCGGTGGTCGAAGGCGTGCCGGCCGGTCTGCAGGGTCCGGGCGACCGCCGCCATCTCGGCGCCGGGATGGGCGGCGAGGTGGTCGGCGAGCCGGTCCGTTGCCGCCTCCAGGGCCTGCGGGTCGGCGGCGGACAGCGGCAGGACGTGCCAGGCCCGCGCGGAATCCGGGCGCGCTCCCTGCCCCTCCGGCTCCGCTACCGGCGGAGCGGGCGGGGCCTCTTCCAGCACGAGATGGACGCCGGTGCCGCCCATGCCGAAGGAGCTCACCCCGGCCCGTCGCGGGGCGCCGTCCGTGTGCCACGGCGTGAGCCCGGTGGCGACGTGGAACGGCGAGGCGGCGAAGTCGATCCTCGGGTTGGGCTCGGCGAAGTGCAGGCTCGGCGGGATCTCCCGGTTCTCCAGGGTCAGGATCGTCTTGATCAGCCCGGCGATGCCGGCGGCGGCGTGCGTGTGGCCGATGTTGGTCTTGACCGATCCGATCGCCCGGGTGCCGCCCGACCATCCGGCGGCGCGGAACGCCCGGGTCAGCGCGTCGATCTCGATCCTGTCGCCCAGCGGCGTCCCGCTCCCGTGGGTCTCGACGTAACCGATGGTGTCCGGGTCGACCCCGGAGCGCTCCAGCGCCGCCCGTACGATCCTGGACTGGCCCGCCACGCCGGGCGCGGAGAAGCCGACCCGGTCGGCGCCGTCGTTGCCCGCTGCCGATCCCTTGATGACCGCGCGGATCCGGTCGCCGTCGGCCAGGGCGTCGGCCAGCCGCTTCAGCACGACGAGCCCGGCGCCCTCGCCGATCACGGTGCCCTCCGCGCCTGCGTCGAACGCCCGGCAGTGGCCGTCGGGCGAGTAGATGCCGCCCCGGTGGAACAGGTAGCCGGGGGCCTCGCCGGAGCGGATCGTCACCCCGCCGGCGAGCGCGAGGTCGCAGGACCCCGCCAGCAGCGACTCGCAGGCCAGGTGCACCGCGACGAGAGCGGTGGAGCAGGCCGTCTGCACCGACACCGACGGCCCGGTGAGGTCGAGCTTGAAGGAGATCCTGGTGGCCAGGTAGTCGGCGTCGTTGGACACCCCGGCCAGGAACTGCTCGGACGGCTCGGTGAGCGGGCCGAGCAGTCTCCGGTAGTCGTTCTTGTAGGACCCGGCGAAGACGCCCACCCTTTCCTTGAGGTCGCGGGGGTCGCGGCCCCCGTCCTCCAGCGCCTCCCACGCGCACTCGAGCATGATCCGGTGCTGCGGGTCCATCAGGGTCGCTTCCCTGGGATTGATGCCGAACAGCCGGGCGTCGAACATGTCGGAATCGGCCACCACTCCGGCGGCGGGCACATAGTGCGGGTCGTCGACGAGCTCCCGCGGCACTCCGGCCTCGGCCAGCTCGGCGGCCGAGAACACGGTGACCGCCTCGGTGCCCGTACGCAGGAGCCGCCAGAACTCGGCGGGCCCCGCGGCTCCGGGAAAGCGGCAGCCGATGCCGACCACTGCGATTTCTTGTCCGACAAGGGTTTCGGGCATGAGAAGTGGTCCCCTCCGGGCAGATGGATGGGTGAGCGTGGGTCATGACCGCCGGGCCGGCGGCGCCTCCGCTTCGGCGGCGGTCCCGGCGTCCACGGCTTCCGGGCCGCCGGGGTCGTCCGATCCCGCGGGGTCCTGGCCGGGCCCGCGGGGGTCGCGGATCGCGGTCAGTACGAGCAGGGTGGCGGCCAGCGACACCGCCGCCAGGGGAAGCCAGACGCCGTGGCCGAGCCTGACCAGCAGCCAGCCGCCCGCCACCGGGCCGATCGCCGAGCCGAGGCCGAAGACGAAATGGAATCCGCCGAGGTAGTGGCTCTTCAGCTGGGCCGGGGCGATGACGGCCGGATAGGCGAAGATCGCCGGACCGCCGACAATCTCCCCCAGCGACCAGACGAGGGTGCCGATGACGATGACGGCGGGCGTCAGCGGGAGCGCGTACACGGCGATCCCGACGCCCATGAGGGCGAAGCCCAGGCCGATCGTCACCCGGAACGGCCAGTTCTGCGTCAACTTCGTGGTCAGCAGCTCGAAGGCGATGACCACGAAGCCGTTGAGCGATACCGCCATCGTGTACCAGAAGATCTCCAGGCCGGAGGTCTCGACGTCCAGTGGCAGGGTGGACAGATACTGTCCGTAGACGGCGGTGTGCGCCAGGGTCGACACCAGGAACACCACGTACCGCCGGTCCCGCAGCACCGCGAGATAGCCGCCGTGCCGGCCGGTCCCGGCGGAGGCCGCCTCCGGGTCCTGCTCGTCACGGGCGGGCAGCGTGGCCCACGCGACGACCGCGAAGACCAGCGCGATCAGCGCCTCACCGAGGAACAGCAGGTCGTAGCGTTGCTCGTCGAGGTTGTACAGCCCGAAACCGATCAGCGGCGCGGCCATCGCCCCGAGGTTCAACCCGAACCTCGACATGGCGAACACCATGACCTGCCGGTCGTCCCGGGTCAGCTGCGACAGCAGTACGGCCGAGGCGGGGCGGAACATCTGCCCCATCAGGCCGGCCAGCGCCACCGCCACCAGGACCAGGGCGTAGCCGTCGAGGTAGAGCAGGGACGCGATCAGCAGGCTCGACCCCGCCATGCTGACGATCGTGGTGTTCCTCGTGCCCATCCGGGCCGTCAGTGATCCGCCGATGAGGACGCCGACCATCGCGCCGGCGCCGTACGCGCCCAGCGCGAGCGCCGCCGCCTCGGCCGAGTGTCCCTTGGAGGTCAGGTACAGGACCAGGAAGATGTTCAGGAAGCCGCTGAGCCGATTGACGAAGACCCCGGCCAGCAGCGTCTTCACGGCCAGGGGCGACTCCCGCCAGGTGGAGATGATCGTGACCTGCTGCCGCCGCTCTGGGGTGGTCATGTCTCCTAGGTCTCCTCACGCGCGGGGGCCGACCGGCCGTCGCCGTCGGGCAGCAGACGCACCGTGACGGCGTCCCTGACCCGGCGCTCCAGCGCGTCGAGCTCGGCGAGCGTCGACGCGTCGATGAAGAAGTTCGCCAGCCGGTCCTCTGAGCTGTGCAGCGGCCCCAGCCGCCGGCCCCGCTCCTTCTGCACGAACACGGCGCGCAGCGTGGGCGGGTCGTCGTCCGCCCCCGGTGTCAGTTCCGGCCACTGATCGCCCGGGCGGACCAGGTGCGGCACGACCCCGGGCCAGTCGACGGTCACCTCGTCGAGCACCCCGGTCTCGTGCTCCAGATAGACCTCGCGGGCGTGCCGGAGCGGCCGGGGGTAGGCGGCGTCCTCGCCGAGCGCGATGCGGATGATCTCCGGTTCCAGCGGCCGCCCGGTCGCGAGGTGGTAGAGCACGGTGATCCCGTCGCCGGGCGTGCGCGCCGCGACCTCCATCAGCCGGGGCCGTCCGGCGCCGTCCAGCCGCCACTCGGCGTGGGCGATGCCGGCCCGGAAGTCGAGCCGCTCCAGCATCCGATGGTTGGCTTCCAGCAGGATCTCCTGCTCCGCGCCGGGCCGGTCCCCGACCGTGTGCCCCAGCTCGACGAAGGTGTCGGCGTGCGACGCCGTGGTCCGCTTGGCCGTGACTGAGGCGAAGAACACCTTGCCGTCCTGCACCAGGCTCTCGACCGAGAACTCCGGCCCGGCGATCTTCTCCTCGACGAGGAGCGTCTCGTACTCCGGATAGCCGGCCAGCCGGGCTCGCAGCTCCGCTTCGTCGTGCACCGTCCACACCCCCGAGCTGGAGTGCCGGGCGGCGGGCTTGACGACCGCCGGGAAGACGACGTCGCGGGTGTCGAAGCCCGCCCGCGCGCCGGGCGGGATGGTGCACGAGGCGGGGCTGAACTCCGGCAGGTAGAGACGCTGCAGATACTTGCTCCGGCAGGCGCGCGTGGCGCGCAGGCCCGGCGAGGGCAGCCCCAGCACGTCGGCCACCACGCCGGTCGGCTCGACCAGGGTCTCCCCGACGGCGCACACGCCGGCGACGCGGTACTCGCGCCGCCAGTTCTGGACGGCGGCGGCCACCCCGGGGAGGTAGGAGTTCTCTTGTTTGACGTCGCCGTCGACGAAGGCGAAATCCGCGATCGCCGACGCCGGATTCCCGGGGTCGGCGGCGGCGCGGAGCGCCTCCTCCCGCCAGGCCGAGGGTGTGATCACCAGGATCTTGAGGTTCCGGCGAACCAGTTCGCGAATATAGCGGGGTGTACGGCTGATGACCAGGAATGACCCGGTGAGGATAAAGGCGTCCGATTGCATGCTTCTTCCTCTGAGGACGCGGAGCTGTTGAACAGGAGGAGGGGGCGTCAGGAGATGGCGGCGTCAGCCTGTGGCGGCGTCGGCGGTCCGCGACTCCGACTCCGGTGACCCGGGAGGCGGGGACGGCCGTACGGCCTGCGCGGGCAGCCGGGGCTCCAGCCGGACCATGGTGATGGCCGAGCCCACGACACCCGCGGCGAGCACCAGCCACATGCCGGTCGCGGAGAGCGTGAGCAGCGCGGTCAGCACGGCCGGGGCCAGGGCGGTCGGGAGCGCCCAGGACAGCTGGTAGGCGGCGAGATGCCGGCCGCGCGTGTCCTCGGGGGCCGCGCTGGCCACCAGGGCCGACGCGGTGGCGCCGTGCAGCAGCTCCCCGAGGGTGAACAGCGCCGTGGCGGCGAACACCCCGGTCAGCAGGACCGTACCGGTGGAGACCGCGCCCAGCGCCGCGAACGCCAGGAAGGCCAGCGAGAACACCAGCGCCCCGAGCGCGGTGGTCCGGGTGCGCCGGTACCGTACGAGCATCCGGGTGACCGGAATCTGCAGCACCGCGATCCCGACGGTGTTGACCGCGTACAGCACGCCCACCAGGGAGTCGGGCGCGCCCAGCTCCCCGGTGACGTAGACGGGCAGGCTCACCGACAGCACCATGTAGCCGAACGCGATCGGCACGTTCAGCAGGCCCAGCACGAGGAACGGGCGGTTGCGCGCCACCAGCCGGTAGCCGCCCCTGCGCGAGGTCGCGGCGGCGGGCCGCCGGGCCGCCGCCGCGACGGTGGGGATCGTCCGGAGGAACACCGCTGCCACCACGTACGCGGCGCCCGTGCCGAGGACGATCGCGTAGTAGCCGGTGTCACTGTCCAGCGCGAGGACGGAGCCGGCGAGGAGACCGCCGGCCCCGAGCCCGGCGTTGCGCAGGCTGCGCTGCGCGGCCAGGAGCTTGTCCCGCTCGGCCCCCTGGACGATCTCGGCGACGAACGACTGGATCGACGGCGGGAACGACACGTCCCCGAACGCGACCAGCGCCACCGCGGCGAACATCACCACCGGTCCGTCGACCAGTGGATAGGCGGCGAACCCGGCGGCGCGCACCAGGTAGCCGCCGACGACGATGGTGCGGGGACCCCACCGGTCGATGAGCACCCCAGCGACCGGGTTGCCGACCAGGGCCAGCAGCGCGGCGGCGCTCATGATGGCCCCGACCTGCGTGACCGGCAGCCCGGTCACATGGTGGAAGTACAGCAGGGACAGCGGCAGGTACATTCCGCTGCCCGCGGAGTCGACCACCATGCCCAGCATGTACCGCGCCTTGACGGACGGCGCCCTCACAGCACCTCCACGGTCTGCCCGGTCTCGATCCGGGTCTGCTCCTCCAGGCGTGCGCCGAGCGAGCGCAACCGGCGTTCGCACTCCGCCCGGCTGGGGGCCGACGCGATCGTGACGGTCAGGAAGTCGGCCGAGCCGGCGGCGGGCGGGATCACCTCGCCGGGCCTGGCGTACAACCAGAAGCGCTCCACCCAGGGCTCCGTCGGCACCTCGGGCACCGCCCGCACCAGCCCCGGCCGCTTCATCAGCAGCACCTGCCCGGCCATGCGGGCCGGTTCCGGACGCGGGCCGCCGCGCAGGGTCGGCTCCAGCGCGGGCATGGGCAGGCCCAGATGCGCGCGCGTGGCGTACTCCCCGATGTTGAGCCCGAACGCGACCTCGAGGAGCTCGCGTACCTTCCCGCCTCCGGTACGGCACGCGATCTCGCACAGCACCAGCCGGTCGTCCGGGGTGTGGAAGATCTCGGCGTGGAAGGCGTGGTCGCGCAGGCGTCCGCCCGGTGACCGCAGCGCGGCGAGGATCCGGTCGGTCAGCTCCGTCAGGCGGCCGGTGAGCGGGTCGCCGGGATCCAGCGTGAGGTCCACCCTGGCCCCCGGGTCGGTGCCGTAGGAGGCGAGGTCGTACTGGTATTGGGAGGCCCACACCAGCACGGTCCTGCCGTCCACCACAAGCCCGTCGACGTGGCACATGCGGCCGGGGACGTACGCCTCGATCAGGAGGTCGTCCCGCGGGGAGCCCGCGCCGTAGGCGGCGGCGAGGCCGTCCTCCAGCTCGCCGGCGTCGCGCATGATGCGCAGCCCGATGGAGTTGTAGCCCGCCCGGTCCTTCAGGACCAGGGGGAACCCGTGACGTGCCGCGAACTCCGACGCGTCCGCGCGGGTGCGCGGCACCGCGTGCGGCGCCACCTCGATGCCGCCCAGCATGGCGCGCTGCTTCATCAGCGCCTTGTCGCGGAACGGCAGCACGTCGGCCGACCAGGAACCGGGCAGCCCGAGCCGCTCGCGCAGGGTGGCCGCCAACAGCACGTCGGCCTCGTGGTGGGCGATCAGGTCCCGTACGCCGTGCTCGGCCGCGAGCTCCAGCGCCCGCCGGGCGACCAGCGCCTCGTCGTGGAAGTCGTCGAGGACCTCCAGCCGCGCGCGGCCGAGAGCGCCGGCGGGCACCTCCTCGCCGGCCGCCTCGATCCGGTCGCGGGCCGCGAGGATCACCACGTCGCCCTCGTACCCGCTCAGCCACCGGTCGTACGGAAAGGGTTCCAGCGGGTTGCGGTGCAGGATGAGCAGGCTCATACCGGCACCGCCGGTGATGCGGGCGACGCCGGCGACGCGACCTCGGCCGGGTGGGCGAGACGGCTCTCCCCGTCGTCGCCGGCCACCCGGATGTGGACGAGGTCGCGGATGACCTCGGCGCCGCGCCGGATCGCGTCGGCGGTGTCCTGTCCGGTCACCGCCACCAGGCCGAGACGGTCCCAGTTGTCCCTCAGGGAGTGCACGACGTCGCCGGGTTTGGCGGTGATGCGGACGTCCAGCACGTCCGGCAGCGCCAGGGCGTCGCCGACGCCGTCGATCGACTCCACCCGTCCCGGCCCGCTCACGAGGAAGCGGGCGCTCGCCCCCGCGTGCGCCTGCGGCCGGTCGGGAAGCTCCGGGACCAGGCCGAACGGCCAGCCGAGCGCGTACGTGGTGAGGTCGATGCCGTACGCGCCGCGCACCAGTTCCGGGATGGCGTCGCCGGCGACGCGGTTGTGGCTCTCGATGACCACCGGACCGCGCGCGCCGATCCGCATCTCGGTGTGGGACACGCCGTCGCGCAGCCCGACCAGGTCGAGGAAGCGGCTCACGCACTCCCGCACCCGCTCCCGCACCGGCTCCTCCAGCCGGGCGGGTACGGCATGGCCGAGCTCGGCGAAGCAGGTCTCGTCGACGAACTTCTCCGTGATCGTCACCATGACGTGGCGGCCCGCGAAGCTGAAGCACTCGACGCTGAACTCGCGCCCGTCGACGTACTCCTCCATCAGGAACTCTTCCAGCACGTACAGCGTCGAGACGCGGTCGGTGCGGGTGCCGCGCAGCCCTTCGACCGCGGCCCAGACCCGCTCGGCGTCCTCGGGCCCGTCGACCCGGAAGACCCCGATGCTGGCGGTCGCGTCGGTCGGCTTGACGATGAACGGATGACCGTGGCGCGCGCCGAACTCGTCCAGCTCCTCGCGCCGCCGCAGCGGCGCGGCGTGCGGCCCGCCCGGTTCGAGCCCGGCGAGGTGCCGTCGCATGGCGAGCTTGTCGCGGAACCTCCGGGTGACCTCGTAACCGGTGCCGCCCAGGGCGAACAGATCGTTGATCAGGCCCGCGTTGTCCAGCCCCGGCTCGGTGAGGGAGAGGGCCACGTCGAAGCCCGGTGTGCGCCACAGCTCCCGGGCGACCGGCTCGACCGCGGTCCAGTCGGTGTAGTCGACGACCCGCAGGACGTCGGCGAGCCCCTCCTGCTCCGCCGTGACCTTGTCGGGGTGCTGGAGCAGCAGCAGGCGCAGGCCGAGTTCCTTGGCCTTGCGCACGGTCTCATCGTGGCCGCCGACCAGCAGAAGGGTCGCGTCCCGCTTCATCGATCCGCTCCTTCGCTCGCCTCCCGCTCCGGCGGGAACCAGACGCTGAGATAGCGCTCGCCGGTGTCGGGCAGGATCGTGACGATGGTCTTGTCCGCGTTCTCCGGGCGCCGGGCCAGCCGTAGGGCGGCGCAGACCGCGGCCCCGGAGGAGACGCCGGCGAGCACGCCCGCCCGGCGGGCGAGCCGGCGCGCGGTGTCCATGGCCTCGTCGTCGGTCACGGTCAGCACCTCGTCGATGAGGTCGCGATCGGTGGTGTCGGCGATGAAACCGCCGTTGAGCCCGGGAATGGCGTGCGTTCCCGCGTACCCCTTCGAGAGCAGCGGGGAGGCCTCCGGCTCGACCGCGACCGACCACAGCAGCGGGTTGCGCTCCTTGAGGTAGCCCGCCGTCCCGCTCAGCGTCCCGCCGGTGCCGACGCCGCACACCAG
>NZ_BCBX01000030.1:545756-556748 GCF_001417795.1 Sphaerimonospora mesophila
TCGACCCGGCCGGCCGTGTCGGCCCAGATCTCCGGGCCGGTGGTCTCCCGATGGGCCCGCATGTTGTCCGCGTTTTCATGCTGGCGGGCGAACCAGGCGCCAGGCGTGGTGCGCAGCAGTTCCTCCGCCCGGTCGACGGCCCCCTGGTAGCGCAGGTCACACGGGGTCAGCTCCACCTCGGCGCCCAGCGCCCGCAGCAGTCCGATCCGCTCGGCGGTCGCGTTGTCCGGCAGCACGATCACGCAGCGGTAGCCGCGCGCTGCCGCCAGGGCGGCCAGGGCGATGCCGGTGTTGCCGGAGGTGGCCTCGATCACGGTCCCGCCCGGCGCCAGGTGCCCGGCCGCCTCGGCGGCGCGGAGCATCCACAGCGCGGCCCGGTCCTTGATGCTCGACAACGGGTTGGCCGACTCCAGTTTGGCCAGCACCTGGACTCCCGGCGCCGCGTCGTCCACGGGCAGCCGGAGCAGGGGGGTGTTGCCGACCAGTTCCTCGATGCTGTCGGCGATCCGGGGTGCGACGTCCGGATATGCGGGGATCGGGCTTGGCATGGGCTTCTCCGCTGGGTTGGAGGGATCAGTAGTTCGGCGTCTTCCGCAGCAGATGGCTGCGCGCGACGATCTCGGGGAGGTAGACCTGCTCGTTCCAGACGTCCGGCTCGACCGCTTCGAGCGCGATCGAGACGACTCCCTCGTCGCAGCCGAAGGCGTCCTTCACCGCCCTGGTCACCGCGGCGACCAGGGACGACTCCTGCTCGGGTGTGAGCTCTGCGGGAAAGTGCCTGATGGACACGTGCGGCATCTCGGCCTCCTCACCGTGTTCCCGTCGTTCCTGCCTGTTTCGCCGCCTCTATCGCGGCCTGTCGTCCTGCCGCCTGGTATCGCGGCCTGTCACGCGGCGGCTCTCCTGCGGTCTTCGATCGCCCGCACGAGCCCGCCGACGTCCGGTTCCCTGAGCACGCCGTAGTGGTCGGCGCCGAGGTCGACGACCGTGGGCGCCGTGATCGGGCGGATCCCGCCGCTCTCGAAGAACGAGAGCTCGTCGCCCCTGGCCCGGTAGATCGTCAGGGGAGCGGCGAGACGGTGCTCGACCGGGTCTCTGCGGGTGTAGGCGAAGCCGTACGTCCGCCCCACGATCCGGACGATCCTGCGCACCAGGTCGGGGTCGAGGTCCTCGAACCTGCCGGTGATGAAGGACGTGAACCCCTCCTCGTCCCGTACGGTCCGCAGGCATTCCTCGAGCAGCGGGCCGCTCACGGCGCCGGCGAAGACCGAGAAGAGGATGGTCAGGTACGCCGGGTCGACGTACGGATGCTCCGGTGCGGCGGGCCGGTCCCGGCCGACGCGCGGCGAGCCCGGGGCGATCAGGAACAGCTCGTCCACCCGCTCCCCCGCGCCTTCGATCTGGCAGGCCGCCTCGAAGGCGACGCGGGCGCCGAAGGAGTACCCCCACAGCGTGTACGGCCCCGCGGGCTGGAGTTCTCGGATGAGCCGGACGTCGGCGGCCGCCATCTCCTCGATGGTGGCGTACGGCGTCTCGCCGGGGTTGATCCCGTGGGCCTGCACACCGTAGAAGGGCCGGTCCGCGCCGACCCGCCCGGCGAGCGGCCGCAGGTTCATCGTGTACCCGCCGAGGCCGGGCCAGCAGTAGACGGGTGCGCCCGCCTCGCCCGGGCTGAGCCGTACCAGCCGGGAGACGGGCCGGGCTCCCGCCGTGCCGTCTATCCTGCTCGCGAGCCGCTCGACCGTCGGCGCCTCGAACATCACCTGCAGAGGCAGCTCACAGGAGAACTCCCTGTTCAGGGCGTTGACGAACGCCACCGCGACCAGCGAGTCACCGCCGCACTCGAAGAAGTCGTCGTGCACCGAGGCGGTCTCCGTCTTCATGAGCCTGCGCCAGATGGCGGCGATCCGCTCCTCGGTCGGCGTCCGCGGCGCGACGAAGGGCCGTCCGTCGTGCGGTGAGCCCGTGATGTCCAGCGCTTCGAGCGCCGAGCCGTCGATCTTTCCGCTCGGGGTCAGCGGCAGCCGGTCGAGGATGACGACCCTGTTCGGGATCATGTAGTCGGGCAGGAGGTCGGCCAGGTCGTCCCTGATCATCTCCGTTGGCCCCTTCATGTGGACCGCGTCCTCCTTCATCCCCCGGCTGCGCACCTGCTCGTCGCTGACCCGCCCGCCGATGCAGAAATAGGACGGACCGGTCGGCCGGCCGCAGGAGCGCAGGATGTCCGTCAACGCGCGTGCCGTCGGCAGGTCGTCGCCGGTCTCTGAGCTGTATCCGGAGGACATGAACCCGAGGCCGAGGTCGCTCGCCTGCAGGCGGTGGAGCGTCCGGCCGAGGTCGATGTACCTCAGCCACGCGTCGGCCCTCCTGCCGACCATCGAGATGCCGAGGCTCGCCCGCCGGTAGACCTGCTGGTTGATCGCGATGACGTGCCGCCTCAGGATGATCTCGTCCGAGATCCGCAGCAGGTCGCCGTCAGCGTAGCGGTACAGCCCCGCCGGCAGGTCCGGGATCCGGCCCGGGTGGGACTGCACATAGAGGTCGACCGGGACGTCCGCCGGGCCGCGATAGGGGACGAGCTCGAACGTGCCGAGATACTCGTCGTCGTCCGCGCACTCCAGGCCCGCCATGACCGCCGGTTCGTACGCCACGGGCCGGATGCCGAGCCCGAAGTCGGGCAGGATCTCCTCGAACAGGCCGACCATGTGGCCGGTCTCGATCTCCAGGACCTCGCGGACGTTGCTCCGGTAGACCGGCTCGATCGCCCGTCGCTTCCCCACGAAGTGGACGCGCACCGCGGGCGCCGCCGCGTCGGCGCCCTTGTCGATCAGGACCAGCCGGTGCCGTACCGGGTGGTAGTAGTAGCGCCCCGGCTCGAGGCCGGCGATCCCGTTCACCTCCAGGTAGAGCTGCGTGGCGTAGAGCGCCCCCGGTGAGGCGTAGCCGTACTTCGGCAGCAGCCGCTCCGGGCCGGCGAACTGCCCGAAGTACCGCAGGATCTCGCCGAGCTCGCTCAGCCCGGGAGCGGCGGGGCTTCCGGGGCGGGCCTCGGCGCCGGGGCGGCGGGCCAGCAGCCTCAGCACGTCGGCCCGGGTGACGGCGCCGCCTTCGAAGAAGCGGTAGCTCTTGCGCGCGAACACCCGCCGCCACTGTTTCGGGGTCGGCGTCCCGCCGGGAAGGTCGACCACGGGCCGGCCCTGCAGCTCCGTGTCCTCCCGGCACCCCCCGTTGGACAGCTGCGCCCTGACCTGGAGCTTGCTCTCCTTCGACTGATGGTGCGCGGCGGGGTGGCCCTGGTCCATCAGAGCCGCCTCCCTGGGGTTCAGCTCGATGAAGGCGACCAGGAGCCGTGATCCGGTGCGGGGGTCGCTCCTGACGACGACGGCGGCGTTCCTGACCCAGTCGTGCACCTCGATGGCGTGCCTGATCTCGTCGAGCTCGATCCGGAAGCCGCGCACCTTCACCTGGTTGTCCGCCCGGCCGACGAACTGGACGGCGCCGTCGGGCGTCCGGTAGACCAGATCGCCGGTCCGGTAGAGCTTCGGGCAGCCGTAGTCCGCGGGGAACGGGTTGTCGACGAAGCTCATCGCGGTGAGGTCGGGCCGGTTCAGGTACCCGCGGGCGAGCTGGACCCCTCCGATGTACAGCTCCCCCACCTCGCCGACCGCTACGGGAGAGAGCCGGTCGTCGAGGATGTGATACCTGACATCGCGCGCCGGCATGCCGATCGAGACCGTCTGCGGACCGGCCACGGCCATGGCCACGTCGACGGCGCAGGCGGACGAGTTGATCGTGCATTCGGTCGGCCCGTAGAGATTGATCAGCTCGCAGCCGGGCAGCGTCTCCAGACACCGCAGCGCGAGCGCCTTGGACAGGGCCTCCCCGCCGCTGAAGATCCTCGTGAGCGAGGCGCAGGTGTGGAACGCCTCGGTGTCGAGCAGCGCCTGCAGCAGCGTGGGAACGCACTGCAGCGTGGTGACCCCGTGGGTGACGATGGCGTCGATCAGCCGCTCCGGGTCGCGGTACAGGCCCGCGGTCCCCATCACCACCGTGGCGCCGCAGCCGGGCGCGAGCAGCTCCCACTGCGCCGCGTCGAAGCTGATCGGGGTCTTCTGCAGGACCACGCTGCGGCGGCCGAGCCCCTGGGCGGTGTTCAGCCACCGCATCTGGTTCACGATGGCGCGATGCTCGATCATCACGCCCTTCGGCCTGCCGGTGCTGCCCGAGGTGTAGATGACGTACGCCAGGTCGCCCGGCCGCAGGCCGCCGCGTAGCTCCCACTCCCCGGCCCGGCCGTGCGCCGCGGCGAACTCCGCCGCCTGCGCCGGGGTGACGATCCTCGTGCCGCGCGGCGCCAGCTCGGCCAGCCGCGCGGCGAGTCCCTCCTGGGCCACGATGATCGAGACGCCGCTGTCCTCGATCATGTAGCGCAGCCGTTCGCGCGGATACTCCGGCGAGAGCGGCACATACGCGCCGCCCGCGAACAGGATCCCCCAGACCGCCACCATCAGCTCGGTCGTGGGGTCGGCGAACACGCCGACGCGGTCGTCGGCCGCCACCCCGAGATGCCTCAGGTGGACGGCGAGATCAGAACCGCGCTCCGCCAGCTCGCGGAAGGTGAGGACCTCGTCCCCGCTGATGACGGCCGTGCCTTCCGGCTGCGCCCAGACCTGCTCCCACAGCAGTTCGGGACAGCACTCGCCGGTGAGGAGCCCGACGGGCGTTCCACCGGGATCGAGCCTTCTGTGGGCCTTCGTGTACGGGACGCCGCCACGGTGCACAATCGCCTCCTTGATCGGTCGGCGGGACGGGCCGAGGCCCGTCCCCGGCGGCCGAGACCTCAGTCGAAGTCGAACCCGCCCGTCCTGGAGCGCTTCAGCTCGAAGAACTTCGGATAGGCGGCCAGTTCCCGTGCCGCGTCGAACAGCCGTCCCGCCTGCTCGCCCCTGGGGATGGCGGTCAGGACGGGACCGAAGAACGCGACTCCGTCGATGTGGATCGTCGGGGTGCCGACCTCGTCGCCCACCGGCTCCATGCCGGCGCGGTGGCTCGCGCGCAGCGCCTCATCGTGATCGGTGCCGTCCGCGGCGGCGGCGAGCGAGGCGGGCAGGCCCACCTCCGCGAGGGACTCGGCGATGACCACCGCGTAGTCCTCGTTCTTCTTGTTGTGGATCCGCGTCCCCATGGCGGTGTAGAGGTCGCGCAGCACGCCGTCGCCGTGCTCGCGGGCGGCGGCGATCGCGACGCGCACCGGTCCCCAGCCGTTGTCGCAGAACTCCCGGTACCACGCGTCGATCTCCCTGTGCTCGTTGAGCACGGACAGGCTCATCACCCGGAAGCGGAGGTCGATGTCGCGGACGCGCTCGACCTCGAGGATCCATCTCGAGGTGACCCATGCGAAGGGGCAGATCGGGTCGAAGTAGAAGTCCACGCTCGGCCGTGCGGAAGACCGGTCGGCCGCCTGTGCCAGTGTCATCGTCGAACTCCTGAAACGCTGTCTTCTCTGATCGGGCAGCACACCGTATCAACGAGATCGCCGGTAATTCAGGCCAATGGCCGGAAACGTCCGCGACGGTTAGGAGTGAAGGACGGCCCAGGCGAGAAGAAGGGGATCGGACCGTTTCGGGCACATGAGTGCCACGGGGAAAGCGTGACACCTCTTTCGGTACCGGGTCAACACTCTCACGAGAAATATCTGCGACATTCTCCGCGCCACTTCAGGAGGCATCCGGATCGACGACGTTCCGGCCCGGTGGCGGCACCGGAGGAGGACCGCCGGCGATTCTCCCGGCGGACCGGAAGAATTCTCCGGAAACGCCGCCGGCCCGTTCGGCGCCTCCGATGCCGAACGGGCTGCGAATATCTGGCGAACGAAACGAAAACTATGCGGTCAGCGTATTCTCTACCTGCTTTTCCGGATCCGCCGTCGCGGCGGCGACGTGGAACAGTTCGTCCAGGTCGTATTCGGCGCGTCCCGGGCTGCCGTACCGGCTGAGCTTTCCACGGCTGGCCCATTTCCTGATGGTGGCCTCCGAGACCCCCAGGGCCAGTGCCGCCAGCCGGGTGGGCACCGTACGACGGGTCCGCCGGCGGGCACTGCTCACGCCACCCGCTCCCGCCTCAGCTCACCGGCGGCGGCCTGATCGATGCGCAGGCTCAGCGAGAGCCACTCGTGCGGCTGCCAGACATGGCCTCCGTCGCACCGCACCTGCCGGCGGCCGTCGGAAAGGCGGGCCGCGTAGACGATCTGCCCGCACTCGGGCCGGTCGCACGGGCCGAGGGGCCGCGGCCGTCCGGATCCGCGCTCGATCGCGGCGCGCGCTTTCTCTGCGAGCCGGCGGATCTCGGCCGCGAAGTCCCGGGCGGCCGGGTGTCGCGCCAGCCAGGCGAGGTGCCCGTCGAGGAAGGCGGCCAGCACGTCCGCGGACCGCGGGCCGGGCGCCGCGACCCCGCGCTCTTGGGCGACCAGTCCGCACCAGGAGGACAGGACCCCGATGATGTCGGACCGCACCTCGACCACGGCCTCGTTGAGGTCGAGGCCCGGCTGTCTGGTCCAGGTGACCCGCTGGGCGATCCCGTCGGGGACGTCGACGAGCCTCAGCGCGCACTCCCGGTGAAGGCCGGGCAGGCTCCGCAGCTCCCCGCGCACCGCCTCCCGGCACTCCGCGCAGAGCCGGAAACCGGTCGCGGGACGATGCGAGCAGTCTGGTGATTCGCACAGCATATGGTCACCTTCCGTGCTGATCTTTACAGAGATGATCGATCTCTTTTCCCAGGCCGAGCCGGCGCGCGGCCAGGCCCAGCTCGCAGGCGAGCCGGACGCTCACCGCCTCCGTGCTGAGGAGTTCGACCAGGATGTGCTCCGCCGGGTGTCTGCGTGGGACGGAGTCGCCGCTCAGCAGGTCACCGAGGTCTCCGGTGACGCGCTGGGCACGGGGTTGGAGGTATCGACTGGTGGTAGGGGTCTCCAGGCAGGCCAGGTGCTCCCTGACGAAATACCGGTGCGCGCTCTCCCCGATCAGCCGCATGTCGTCGACGTAGATGGCCGCCGCGCCGGCGACCACGGCCGTGGGGAGATCCCGTCCGCCGGCGTTGACGAGAATCGCGCCCTTCGAGATCTTCCCGATCCCGGGGTCGACGCGGGACCGGCCCACGGCGACCAGATTCGCCCCGAAGAGCGCCTCACCCGCGTCGGTGCCCACGGTGAGGTCGATCCCGGCCAGGACGAGCTCGTCTCGGACCCGGCGGGTCACCGCCGGGTCCGGGGGGCCGTCCATGACGCACACCGCCACGTGGCCGACGTCCCGCACGTACTGAATGATCATTTTCAGTAGCACGGCGGCCTCGGGCGCCGACCCCAGCACGCAGACCGTGGCCGCGCCGGGCGGCAGGAGCAGTTGCGCGGCCGCGACCGTCAGACAGGAACCGCGGACGGTACGCAGCGCACCCGCCGGCAGCAGGAAGCAGTCGGCCGACGCCGGGTCCTCGACCTTGACGAACCCGCCGACGTCGACGAGGTCGGCGACGTCGCCGACCGCCTCCCCTGTCAGCTCGTCCACGACCACGGTGACCGGATCGAAATCGTCGAGGGCCTGATGCATGTCCTCCCAGCTGATCTGGAGCACCGGACTCATCATGTCCCCTCACGGAACCGGGCGGGTGTGTCATCTGCCGCCACTTTCTCCGCCGCCGCTTCTGGTTCGCTTCTGGTCCGCTTCTGCGGGCCGATAGCCGACGAGAAGCTGATCGGAAACCGCGCCGGATGGAATGGCGGCGTCCGGTACCGCCTCCCGGTCGCCGGCCGAAGCCTCTGGAGGGGAAACGATGATCACGAAGCGCAGGTTCACCGCGTACGCACTCGTGCTGCTGATCGGCACGACCGGTGCGGTCGCGATGGCGCAGACGACATCCGCGGCGGACACCCACTGGAGTCCCGGCGCCGCCTCTCCGGCCCCGTCACCCAGTGCGGCCCCCTCGCCCGGCACCGGCCCGGCCGACACGCACTGGTGATCGGGGCGGCGGCCGGTCAGCTCGAAGTGCCGACCTCGAAGTACGGGCCGCGATCCGACCACGTGCCGAGCATCCGGCGAGCCTCGGCCGACCCGTCGGCGGTGAGCAGCGCCACCGCCTCGTCCAGCTCCCGGCGGGCCAGCTCCAGATCGCCGTCGGCCGCGTGTGAGTCGGCGAGGAGAACGTACGCCTTCGCCGTCCACACAGCGGAGCCGAGCTCCTGGAACGTGCTCCTGGCCTTCTCGATGTGCCTGGCCCCCGACGCGTTGTTGCCGCGGGCCAGCGCGATCTCCCCCAGCGTGTAGCCGGCCTTGGCCTCGATCATCCGTTCGCCCGTGCTCCTGGCGAGCTCCAGCGTGTGCGCCATCGTGGTCTCCGCGTTGTCCAGGCGGCCCTCCCGATAGCGGACCAGGCCCAGGCTGTAGAGGGCGTGCGCCTCGCCGATCCTGTCACCGCCGTCCCGCACCACGCGCAGCACCTGGTACAGCTCCTGCCGGGCCAGGTCGAGCTCGCCGGTCATCAGATGCAGTTCGGCGAAGCTGTGCAGCACCTGCGCCTCGACCCGGACGCAGCCCACCTCCCGGCAGGTCTCCAGGGCCTGCTCCAGCAGCACGTGGGCCCTGTCGGTGTAGCCGAGCCGCAGCCAGTGCTTCGCCTGCGTCCGCATGACGTGGGCCGCGCCGATGTGATCGCCCACCTCGCGCAGCAGCTTGAGCGCCCTGTCGTACTTCGCGATCATCTCGTCGTCGTTCCCGCGAAGCCCGTCCACGTTCGCCGCGTTGCGCAGCACCAGGGCCAGGCCGTGCTCGTTGCCGCCGGCCTCGAACAGCTCCATCGCGGTCCGGAAGGACTCCTCCGCCTCGGTCAGCCGGCCCTGGAACATGTGCAGCGTGCCGATCGAGTAGGCCATGGCCGCGACGCCGGTCGGGTTCCCCGCCCGGAGCGCCGCCTCCTGCGCGGTGTGCGCGACCTCCCACCAGTCGTCGAGGTAGGCCCTGGCCTCGAACAGCGTCACACAGGTGAGCGCCAGATCCCAGCAGAGCTCGTCGAGCCCGGCCTCGGCCGCTTGGTGTACGGCGGCCACGAGAGCCGAGCGTTCGCCGTCCCACCATTCGGCCGGATCGCCGACCATGGCCGTGAGGTCCGCGTCCGGGGGCCGCCAGCGTGGCGCGTCGCCGTGGATGAGGGTGTAGTCACCGCCGTACTCCTTGCGGTGCGCCACCTCGGCGAGCCCGAGCCACGCCCCGAGCGCCCTGCTCAGCGCGGCGGCTCGCTCGCCGGGTGTCTCGGTCTCGGCCAGCCGCTCGCGGGCGTACACCTGGATCAGGTCGTGGAACCGGTACCGCAGGTGCCGGGCGTTCGGATAGTCGACGGTCTGCAGGACGTGCGCGTCGATCAGCCGCTCAAGCACGTCCTCCGCGGAGGCGACGTCCGTGTCGAGCAGCGCGGCGGCCGCCCAGGAGGGGACGTCGGGCGCCTGGAGCATCGCGAGCAGACGGAACAGCCGCTTCGCCGATCCGTCGAGGCTCCGATAGGTGAGGCCGATGCTGGAGCGGAGCTCCCACCCCCGGTGCTCCAGTTCGTCCAGCCGGCGCACCTCGTCCCGCATGCGGTCGACGAGCCGGCCGATGGGCCATCGTTTGCGCGACACCAGCCGCGCGCCCGAGATGCGCAGCGCCAGCGGCAGGCCGTCGCACAGGCGGTACAGCTCCCTGGCCGCCGCCTCCTCCGCCAGCACGCGTTCGCTGCCGAGGATCTTCGCCAGCATGTCGAAGGACTCGGCGTCGTCGAACGCCTCGACGGCGACGTGATAGGCGCCCGGCAGACCGGTCAGCTTGTTCCTGCTGGTCGTGATCACCGCACAGGTCGGGCTGCCCGGCAGCAGCGGCCGCACCTGGTCCTCGTCCAGCACGTCGTCCAGCACCACCAGGACGCGCTTGGCCGACAGGCAGCTGCGGTACAGCTCCGTCCGCTCCCCCACGCCGTCGGGGATCGCCGGACCCGGGACGCCGAGAGCCCGCAGGAAACGTGCGAGCTGGGTCGAGATCTGGTCCGACGAGGTCAGACTGCGCAGTTCCGCGTAGAGGACGCCGTCTTCGAAGGACTCATGGATCTCATGGGCCACCCGGATGGCGAGGGTGGACTTGCCCACCCCTCCCCGCCCGGATATGGCGACGATGGGCATGGCGTATCCGGCGAACTCCATGCTTCTGCCCGTGACGAGCAGCCGCCTGATCTCCGCTATCTCCTCTGATCTCCCGGTGAAGTCGGCGATGCTGGCCGGCAGCTGCCGCGGCGGTGTCCAGCCGAGCACCCCCCGCCGCGTCTCCGCGCCCTGAGCGTGATCGTCGAACCCCGTGCCGGGTGACGTGCTCCCGGACGTGCTTTCCGACTGTGCGCCTCTGGGCTGCGAGCTTCTGGTCCGCGTGTTTCCGGGCCGGGTGTCTCCGGTCGGGATGGTCCTGGTCCGGGGACCGTCGAGCGACGCGTCCTGGGCGAGGATCGCCCGGTGCAGGTCCTGCAGTTCCTGTCCCGGTTCGATCCCCATCTGCTCGACCAGGGTGGCGCGCACCCGCTGGTAGGCCTTCAGCGCGTCCGCCTGCCGGCCCGATTTGTACAGCGCACGCATGAGGAAGCCGTGCAGCCGCTCCCGCAACGGGTGCTTGGCGGCCAGCGCCAGCAGCTCCGAGATCAGCTCTTCTTGCGGACCCAGTTCCAGCCGGAGTCGCATGTACTCCTCGACGGCCACCAGCCGCTTCTCGTCGAGCGCGGTGGCCGCCCGCTGGACCAGATCGCTCTGCACCCCCACCAGGGCGTCACCACGCCACAGCGCCAATGCCGCCTGCAACCCGGCGACCGCCTCCGCCGCGTGCCCGGCGTCGATCTGCTTCTTCACCGCGGCGATTCTGCTGGTGAAGGCCAAACTGTCCAGATCGGCTTCGCCGAGTTCCAGCACATATCCGGGATTCAGGGTGCGGACGG